>JBLIEU010000005.1:0-115645 GCA_047633195.1 Cryomorphaceae bacterium
TTGGTAAAATCAGAGAACAGTCTACGCTCTTATTGATCGTAATAGGCGGAGCTATGGTAGCTTTCGTTCTCGGTGATTTAGTTTCAAGTGGTGGAGTTTCTCCCGCTGAGCAGTATGTAGGCGAGGTTTTCGGAGAAGAGATCGACATGTTGGAATACGAGCAAAGAGTTGAAGCTCAGGAGCAAAGTATGGCCAGTATCGGTCAGCCTGTTTCAACAGCTCAAAAACAACAAATCAGAAATCAAGTCTGGAATGACATGATTCAAGAAAAGGTCATGTATCGGGAGCTCAATAAATTGGGTATGCGAATAGGCCAAGACGAATACGACGATATTCGATTTGGTGAAAACGTGAGCGAGGAATTCGCCAACGGAGAGAACTTTAAAGATCCCGAAACAGGTCAGTTTGACCCTCAGTTGGTTCAAAACTACTTTTCCTTCTTACAGGAACAATATCCCATATTCTACGAAAATCAGACGAATAAACTCGTTAACGAGAGATTGTACGTAAAGTACAACAACATTGTGCGAGGTGGGATTCATGTGAATACGCTTGATGCTAAAGATGAGTACTACCGCCAAAAGCAGAATGTACGATTCAACTATGTATTAAAAGAGTACGCTTCAGTCGCTGACAGTTTGGTAGATGTTTCTGACGCAGAGCTGAAAGCGTATTACGACGAACACAAAGACGAAGAGAGTTTTAAAAGAGATGCATCAGTTGATTTGAGCTATGTAGTTTTTGATGTAGACCCAACCGCCGAGGATGAGGAGAATATCAAAACAGAGTTGACTTCATTTATCAACGAATTTCAGAAGACAGAAAAAGACTCCTTATTCGTTCTTAAATACAGCGACTCACGTCAAGCGGTAGCGCAAGCTATTGATGCTACGGGCAATGACGAACTTGCTGCGATGATTGAAAGCGCTGAAGAAGGAAGCGTAGTAGGTCCATATAAAATGGGTAATCGTTATGCCATCGTTAAAATCACTGAGATTGGTACCGAGGATAGAGCTACAGCTCGACATATTCTATTGTCAAATCAGGGCGGCCAGTCGATGGACGAATTGAAAGAAAGAGCCGATAGTCTTAAGCGAGTGATCCAGCGTCAGAACAACTTCGAAGAGATGGTAACTGAATTCAGTGAAGATCCAGGTTCGATTCCTAACGGTGGAAAGTACGAAGACTTTAACCGTCAGCGGATGGTAGCTGAATTTACAACTGCTTCTTTCGATAAGCCAATTGGCTCGTTGAATATCGTTGAAACCACCTACGGTGTGCACCTTGTAGAGCCCTTAGAGCAAAAAGAGGCCAAGGTGATAAAAGGGATGGTTGTAGATGCAACGATTGAACCGTCAAACGAAACTTTCAATAAAGTATACGACGAAGCCAATGAGTTTTCTATCTCTGCTAAAGACCTTTCGTTAATGGAAGAAATGGCAAATGAGAGAGGCCTTGAAATCAAAGAAGCCAAGGAAGTTGGAGCTCTATCAAGAAACATCCCAGGTGTTGCTGGATCGCAAGATGCAGTGAGATGGGCGCACAATCAGGAAGGAACTCAAGTAGGTATGTTGAGCGAGCCTTTCGAATTCAATCGCAAAATTGTGGTTGTAGCTTTGGTTGATCGAAGAGAGGCTGGTATTGTCTCTTTAGAAGATGTGAAAGAAGAGATTAAGCCTGAGGTTCTCCTTGAGAAAAAAGTGGTGATGTTTAAAGCTGAAATGAACGGGAAGACTGTTGAAGATTTGGCTGCGCTAGAAGAGTATACGGTCAAAACTGCATCCAATGTTTCTGAAAAGAAACCGTCAATTCCTGGTGGAGCTAGCGAGCCTTATATAGTAGGTTATGCCATTAGCATGACGAACGTTGGTGACGTGAGCGAGCCAATTCAAGGGAATAAAGGTGTCTACGTGATCCAATTGGAAGGCAAAGATTCTGTGGAGCCTAGAGAAGAGTACCTAACTTTTCAAGATGAGTTGCAAGAGAATAGAGCAAGTCAAATGAAAACGTACACTACTGGAGTTTACAGAGCCTTGAAGGATATGGCTGACGTGAAAGATGACCGAGCGAAGTCGGCGAGATAGAGTAAAATATTTTTAGATCTGAGCCCGAAGCATTTAATGTTTCGGGCTTTTTTTATCTCAATACAACCAACCTCTCAGTATCCAGCTTTAGCAATATGAAGAGGAGAAGAGTAAATCCCCACAAGGATGAGCCTCCGTAGCTAAAGAATGGCAGTGGTATACCGATTACAGGAGCAAGCCCGATGGTCATACCTATATTGATTAGCACGTGTAAAAAGAGAATACAGGCTACCGAATAGCCGTATATCCGTGTAAAGGTTGATCTCTGCCTTTCGGCAATGAAGATGATTCGTAGCATCAGAGCCAGAAAAATCAATATAACAATCGAGCTACCGACAAACCCCCACTCTTCACCGATGGTGCAGAAAATGAAATCGGTGCTTTGCATCGGCACGTATTTATACTTTGTCAAGGTTCCATCTAGGTAGCCTTTGCCCGAAAAGCCTCCCGAACCGATAGCTGTTTTCGACTGCTTTACATTGTATCCTGCTCCTTGAGGATCTTCAGCTAAGCCAAGAAGAATATTGATTCGAATCTTCTGGTGAGGTTCCAAAACATTCTCAAAGACCTGATCAAGAGTTCCTATAAAGAGCAGGCTTCCAAGTGCGGTGCCTATAAGTAGTATGTGATTTCTTCGTCTATACCGTGGCAAGATGAACCGCTGTATTCCGAAGAATGCCAAAACGGATAGGAGAACGATGAAGACCATCAAGATGTATTGACCTCCAATCGGGTTGCCAAATAAATCAATGGAAGTGGCTTTGAGCAAAAGTGAAAACACGGCCAAAACCATTGCCAGAAGGCCCAATAGCAGGATGTTTCCCGAAAGTCCCTCGCGGTAAAGTACCAAGATGAAAGCGCAAAAAACCAATACCGTTCCCGTATCGGGTTGCATAAGAATGAGCAAAGCTGGAATGGCAATAATAGCCGACGCCTTTACTTTAGTGCTAGTTTGCTGAATTTTTATATTGATTTGGCTCAAATAAAAAGCCAGCATTAGTGCAGTACCGAGCTTGGAAAATTCACTGGGCTGAATTCCAAAACTACCGAAGCCAAACCAAGCCTTAGCCCCATTTACTTCCTTTCCAAAAATCAAAACCAAGACCAGCAAGAGAGTGGTTACCCCAAATACGAGGGGTGCCGATCGCTTAATAAAAGAACCGTCAAAAAGCAATATAATGAGCGCCAGAACTATCGATGTGACTATCCAGATAAACTGTTTCCCGTATTCTTGAGTCGAGTCAAACATGGAAGGATGCTCCAAATTATAACTCGCGGAGTAAATATTAAACCATCCCATTGTGGCCAATACGAGGAATATAGTAACGCTAATCCAGTCTAGATTTTTAACGATGTTTTGACCTCTAGGCATCCTATTGATTCAATAAATTTCCGTCCAGCATCCTTTGTTCGACTCGCGGACGTGTAATGGTATCGGTAAGGTATTTTTCCATGACTAGGCTGGTTATTGGCGCAGCCCAGGTCGACCCATACCCTACGTTCTCCACATAAACGGCTACTGCAATTTTTGGATTATCCTTTGGTGCAAAGGCAATAAATATGGAGTGGTCTTTTCCGTGTGGATTTTGAGCTGTTCCCGTTTTACCGCACACCTCAATATCCTTGCTGAAACGGACACCTCGACCAGTCCCAGATTCTACAACTCGAAACATTCCGTCTACTACTTGATCAAAGTGCTCTACATCGATTCCCGTGAAATGCTTCTCCGTATAGGTGCTATCCGTAATAGGTTGTCCGTCTATTTCTTTGATTATGTGCGGGGTGTAAAACCAACCTCGATTGGCCAGAATGGCCGATAAATTTGCCATTTGGACAGGGGTTACTCCGAGTTCTCCCTGGCCGATAGCCAATGAAATAGTGGTGTGGCCATTCCATCTGTGTTGACCATAAAATTTATCATAGTAGGTAGTCTTTGGAACAAATCCATTTATTTCACTGGTCATGTCTACCTGTAGCTTACTTCCCAAGCCAAAGTTGGACAAGTGTTCTCTCCACTTCTGATAACTTTCTTCGGTGGTGGGATACTTATCCATCAAGCGTTTGAAGACATTGCAGTAGTATGCGTTGCAACTCGTCTGAATCGAAAACTTCAAATCAACCGGCGATGAGTGGGGGTGGCAACCGAGTCTTCTTCCTGCATAGTAGTAGCCACTATTGCAAGAAAAACGAGTAGTTGGATCAATAACTTCTTCTTGCAACCCAATTAAGCCTTGTATCAGCTTGAAGATTGATCCTGGCGGGTACCGTGCCATCAAGGATCGGTTGAATAGGGGTTTTAATGTGTCGGTGCTTAGTTCTCCATAATTTTTCCCTCTTATTCGCCCTACCAGAAGGTTCGGATCGTAATTAGGGTTGGTTACAATACAAAGAATTTCTCCAGTTGCAGGCTCGATTGCCACGACGCTTCCCCGCTTATTTTTCATGAGCAATTCTGCGTATTCCTGCAATTCTAAATCTATGGCGGAGGTTATGTTTTCTCCAGCTTTCGCGAATGAATCATATTCTCCTCCGCTGTAAGAACTTCGCTCATTGTTATGCACGTCTACCAGAACAACTCTTTTGCCGCGATTGCCACGGAGCACTTCTTCGTAGATACTCTCAACGCCATTGGCGCCGATGTAGTCACCACGTTCGTAGTAGGAATTTTTTTCAATAATCTTCGGCGTTACTTCGCTCACATAACCCATGGCATGAGCTGCCACGGCACTTGGGTAGTTCCTCAAAGTTCTCGGTTGCCCATAGAATCCTTTAAAACGGTGTAGGTTTTCAGCCAAATCAGTGTATTCCGACGCAGGTATCTGTTTGATTAATACGGATGGTTTATAACGGCTGTAGTTTCGAGCCTTTTCTAATTTTTTGTTAAAGGTCTCACGGTCAATTCTTGCCAATCTGCAAAACGCTACAGTATCAAAAGGGTCAACATCCCTAGGCAAAATCATGAGATCATAAACGGGAGTATTGCTCACAATGATATTGCCCTTTCGGTCGTAGATTAATCCACGAGAAGGGTATTCGATAATCACTCGTTCCGACGATTTAGTGGCGAGTATTTTCCAACTATCATCGACTACCTGAATGTAGAATAGCCTGACTATAAAGATGATGCCGATGAAGAGAAAAATCAATAGGATGACAAACTTACGACCTCCTAGATTCATGCTGCTGATGTGCGTTTTGTGTTAAATACTAAATATTGTGTGAGTACAATTATGATTAAGGTAAATGCCGAACTCAAAATTACGCGCAATAAGGTGGTGAAGAAACCTTTGAGTGAATATACTTCAACGTAAAAAAGCCAAAAATGGTGCGCCAAAACCAGGACTGATGCGTACTTCAAAAACCAAGAAAGTCCTTGATCAGAAATCGTCGGTTGCTGCCCGAATTCATAGCCGTCTCGTGGCGCGATGGCGCTGAGATATACAGGGCGCAGAAAGGCTAAGAACACGCAAGCTGATGCATGGATGCCGATTGTATTGGTAAACATATCAATGGATAAGCCCATGATCAAGCCTAAAATTAATTCCAACCACCGCGGGGTTTCCATAGGGAGCATCAGCAAAAACAAGATGTACAAGTAAGGGATGGCCATTCCTTGGAGTAGGTTAATGTCATTGAGAATGAGCCCTTGCAGGAAAACAAGCAACAGAAATCGACCGACGTTTCTAATTATCTCACTGACCATCTTTCTCTGTTTGCGTTTCCAATTCGCGTTGTTCCTCTTTGAGTATGTTTTCTATCAAGTCCACGTATCGAAGCTTATTGAAGTCCACGGCTAGTTTCACACTAATCTCGTGGAAATTGCTTCCCTCGTTCAAGGCTACTTCGTTAATCACTCCAATGGGAATTCCTTTCGGATAAATAGCTGAAGCTCCACGAGTGACTATCGTGTCTCCGATCATCACATCTACATGTCGGGGTACATCAATCAAGCTGGCAAATTGATAATCTTCACCTTCCCATTTTAGTAGACCAAAGTTAGCGGTCCGTTTCAATTCGGCACTCGCAATAAATCGCTGATTAATGATAGGGATTACCGTACTAAAATGCTCTGATACATACTTTACCACTCCCACCAATCCATCTGTTCCTATCACTCCCATTTCGGGAACGATACCTTCTTTAAGCCCTTTGTTTATGGTGAGGTAATTAAGCTGCTTATTGATAGAGCTATTGACGATTTGAGCGGACTTATAGCGGAACTTACGTTCTCGGAGGGTGTCGTTGATCATTACGAAGTGCTCATTCACACTCACGAATGATTCTGGAATTTGATTACGTAGTTCCTCGTTTTCCACAGAGAGTTCATCGTTTACTCTTTGCAATTCGATGTACTCAGTCAGGTTGCTTTTCCAAGCAAATAAGTTCCCTACCAGTCGATTCGAAGAGTTGACAAAATTCGCTTGATGGAAACGGTTGTTTGAATAGATCAAATAAAAGCACAGCACTTGAAGCACCAAAAAGAAAAGGAAGATGTGGTATTTGACCAGAAAGCGAACAAAATTCCTCATCGATATTTACTCCTTTCTTTAATCTCTCATTAAGAATTGGAAACGATCAATATTTTTCAAGGCTATACCTGTTCCTCTAGCTACAGCTCTCAATGGATCTTCCGCAATATGAACGGGTAATTTCGTTTTTAGAGAAATACGCTTGTCCAAGCCTCGTAGCATCGAACCACCTCCGGCTAGGTAGATACCTGTTCGGTAAATATCAGCTGAAAGCTCTGGTGGCGTTTGTTCCAAAGCACTGAGAATTGCTTCTTCAATCTTCGAGATCGATTTATCCAAAGCGTGTGCAATTTCGGAATAGCTTACCTGAATTTCTTTCGGGATACCCGTCATTAAGTCTCTTCCGCGAACGGCGTAATCTTCTGGCGGATCATCTAACTCGGGAAGTGAAGAACCCACCTCGATTTTAATCTGCTCAGCGGTGCGCTCACCTACCAGAATATTGTGCTGGCGGCGCATGTACTCTTCAATGTCTTTAGTAAATTCGTCCCCTGCAATGCGAATATTCTTATCGCAAACAATACCTCCAAGAGCGATTACGGCGATTTCACTTGTACCACCTCCGATGTCAATGATCATGTTTCCCATCGGTTCCTCCACGTCAATACCGATACCGATTGCTGCGGCCATTGGCTCATGAATGAGGTAAACTTCTTTTGCTCCAGCGTGCTCGGCTGAGTCGCGTACGGCACGTTTTTCAACTTCCGTTATTCCCGAGGGAATACAAATTACCATTCTCAAAGAAGGTGTAAACCATGATTTTCCTGGTTTGATCATTTTGATCATTCCACGAATCATCGCTTCGGCTGCTTGGAAATCGGCAATTACACCATCTTTCAGCGGCCTTATGGTTTTTATGTTTTCGTGGGTCTTTCCATGCATTTGTTGGGCTTGCCGTCCAATGGCAATGATTTTACCCGTAGTGCGGTCTTTCGCAACGATAGAGGGTTCGTCCACAACTACCTTATCATTGTAAATGATCAAGGTGTTTGCCGTTCCCAAGTCAATGGCTATCTCTTGCGTAAAAAAGCTAAACAGACCCATATAAGGTTTCTTTCAAAGTTAGTGCTTAAAGTGTCTTTTACCTGTAAATACCATCGAAATGTTGTTTTCGTTACAGTAATCCACAGAAAGTTGATCTTTTATTGAACCACCCGGTTGTACGACCGATCTGATTCCTGCATTGTGAGCGATTTCGACGCTATCGGGAAAAGGGAAAAAAGCATCCGATGCCATTACAGCACCCTCCAAACTGAGCTCAAAATTTCTTGCTTTTTCAATGGCTTGTTTCAATGCGTCAATTCGCGATGTTTGGCCTGTACCACTTGCCAGTAGCTGTTTGTTCTTCGCCAGAACAATGGTATTCGATTTTGTGTGTTTGCAAAGTTTTGAAGCAAATACCAAATCATCTATATCCTCTTCAGAAGGATGAGTATTGGTGGCGACTTTAAAGTCTTCTTTTCTGTCCGTAACAGAATTTTTGTCCTGCCACAAGTAGCCATTCAAAGTAGTTCTAAGAATGGTCTTAGGCCATTCAACTTGTTTTTGCTTCAGCAGAATTCGGTTCTTTTTGGATTTTAAAACCTCAAGAGCCGCATCGTCAAAATCAGGAGCTATGACCACTTCACAGAATATTTTATTGACTTCTTCAGCAGTATCTGCATCAATGGGCATATTGGCAATAAGCACTCCTCCGAAAGCTGAAACAGGATCGCCCGCAAGAGCATCTTGGAATGCAGCTTTCAGGTTTGGCCGTACTGCCATTCCGCAAGCATTATTGTGTTTCATAATCGCAAAGGCAGGATCGCCATCTTGGAATTCGTTCATCAGCATTACCGCTGCATCAACATCCAAAAGGTTATTGTACGAAAGCTCCTTGCCGTGAAGTTGATCGAATACTTCGTCGAGATCACCGTAAAAACGTCCCCTTTGGTGAGGGTTTTCTCCGTATCGGAGCGATTTCCCATTCCCTTGACTCACTTTGAGTGACGGCATCTCGTCATCTTGGCTAAAGTAGCTGTAGATAGCCGAGTCGTAATGAGAAGAGATTTCGAAAGCTCTAGCAGCCATTTTTTTTCGATCGGCTATTTCTGATGCACCATTGTTTCGATCCAAAATTTCCAAAAGATCACCGTATGAATCTCGGCTCGGAATAATGAGTACGTCTTTGAAATTTTTAGCGGCAGCGCGGATCAATGAAATTCCTCCAATATCGATTTTCTCAATTATGTCTTGCTCTGCTGCTTCTGAAGCCACCGTATCTTCAAAAGGGTAGAGATCTACTATCACCAAATCTATTTCGGGAATTGCGTACTCTTCCAATTGAGCTATGTCACCTGTTTCTGCTCTTCTTGCCAAAATGCCTCCAAAAATTTTTGGATGTAGCGTTTTAACTCTTCCACCCAAAATACTTGGGTAAGCTGTAAGATCTTCTACTGCTTCAACTTCTGCTCCTTGCTCTCGAATGAATTTTTCCGTTCCTCCAGTAGAGTAAATAGTGACATTAAGCTGCTTAAGCTTGGCTATGACGGGTTCCAACCGATCTTTGTGGAATGCGGAAATAAGGGCTGATTTAATCGGCTTCAAGACAGGATTTCTTTTGAACTTAGTACAATGTGCAATGTTAACAAGAAATGCCGTATCGAAGCCACTGATGACGCGGCTTTTGTGGGGGATGTTGATAAAATAGGAACCCTGTTAATAACCTGATTCTTCTTCTTTTTACATGAGCGGTTCGAAACTATCCGATCGAGGGGCTTAATTTTGATTCGGACATTCTAAATCCAGACACTGATGGCAAAGCTTAAAGTCTATTTGAGATTGGTAAAAGAGGGGAGCGCCTTTGCGGTTTCTTCATTGGTTGTTAATCGTCTGAGAACGATACTTTCATTGCTTGGTATTACTATCGGAATCTTTGCTATTATTTCAGTCTTCACCCTCGTAGACAGCATGGAACGAAGCGTTCGGAGCTCCTTTGAGAGCCTGGGAGATGATGCCATGTTTATTGAGAAAATGCCCTGGGGTCCTGAAGCTGGAGACGGCGAGTATGCTTGGTGGAAATACATGAAGCGTCCTCAAGTAACTTATGAGGAGGCCAAAATATTGAAGCAGAGAATGAACACCGCTGGTGTAGTGAGTTTCTTTGCGGGAGCACCGCGAACCTTAGAGTACGGGAATAGCGCGGCTGAAAATATTAGCGTAATCGCTTCAGCCGAGGGTTTTGAGAATTTTATTAAGGTAGACATTGGTGATGGACGAAATTTCACTTCCGCCGAATTAAATTCTGGAAGACGCGTCTGTCTTTTAGGTTACGACGTTTCACAAACCTTATTCGGACTTGAAAACCCAGTGGGTAAGGACATCAAGGTAGGAGGGTTCAGGGCTACAGTTATTGGCGTTCTGGAAAAGGAAGGGCAAAGTCTTTTGGGTGGCGGTGCCGATGAATGGGTTATTATTCCCGTGACGTTTGGTCAAACTATCATGAATTTAAATGAGTCAAACACTCAGATAACCCTAAGGCCAAAAGAGTTCGTGAGTCTGAAGGCAATGGAGGAGGAAGCGATGATGCATATGCGCTCGATTCGTAAGCTTCGTCCCTCAGAAGAGAAAAACTTCGCCCTCAATATGTCGAGTATGCTCAGTAGTGGTCTCGATCAGGTATTTGGGATACTTACCTTAGTAGGGTTAATTATTGGGGGGTTTTCCATACTCGTCGGCGGATTTAGTATTGCCAACATTATGTTCGTTTCGGTAAAAGAACGCACGAGTATCATCGGTATCCAGATGGCGCTCGGAGCTAAAAGGAGCTTTATTCTTTTTCAATTTTTGTTCGAGGCGGTTTTACTCTGCCTCATCGGAGGGGGAATTGGACTTCTAATCATTTTCTTAGGCAGTTTGGCAGCATCTTCTGCTACTGGGTTCGATCTTTCGCTCACCCTTAAGAATGTTCTCATCGGTGTGGGTTTCTCGGTAGTTATAGGCCTAGTTTCGGGATTGATCCCAGCTTTGAGGGCTTCTCGAATGGTGCCTGTCGATGCGATTCGCAGCAATTAGAATTGTAAGGGTAGAATCTGAAATTATTCTTCTGATAAATCTAGAGTGCAACTGAACCTGCTTCAAATACATTTCCGTCAAGACTTAAGACCACAATTCCTTATATTTCGGCTGTTTTTAAAGGATGCTAATCCTATTATTCTCAGAGAAGGCTATGATCGTCAGGAAATATTTTAGGTTAGGTACCACCATACGTTATTCTTGGAAAAATATTCTCTACAGCTTGATATGTAGTAGCTTGGCATGGGTTGTTCACGTGGTTTGGGAGCAACATCAATTGGACATACCAGTCTCAGTAGTGGCGATTTTAGGTACGGCCTTATCTATTATCCTTGGTTTCAGAAATACTTCTGCCTACGAGCGCTGGTGGGAAGCAAGAAAAATTTGGGGCGGACTTGTCAATGAGAGTAGAACCTTTACTCGTCAGGCTCTGACCATTGTCGATCGGTCAGAGGTTACTCCCTTCCTTTGGGAGAATTGTGCAAGAATTGTAAGAATACAATTAGCGTTTATCAATGCTTTGAGACTTCAATTGCGTAGCCAAGACGATCCGAAAGAATGGAAATACTCGGTAGGTAAGCATCTAAGTGAAGAAGACTACAATCATGTAATGTCTAAAGCTAATAAGGCTACGCACTTAGGTATGCTTATGGGGTATGCCATAAAAGAGTTGAATGCCCACGATACAATGGACACGTTCAGCTACATCCAAATGGATGATACGCTGACTCGGATTACTGACCTACAAGGACGAGCTGAGCGCATAAAACATACGCCCTTACCCGTTCCGTATGATTACTATACGATGAGCTTTTTAGCAGTCTTTGTTTTCTTTTTCCCATTTGCATTCATAGAGGAGTTCATAGAGTTTTCCGCAGCCTGGCTCATTGTGCCCGTAACGGTCATTATTAGTTGGATTTTCTATCAGATTTATGTGATCGGTCGTGTAATGTCGAAGCCTTTCGCAGGCTGGAAAACGGATGTAGCGATGACCGCAATTTGCACAACCATTGAGATAGATTTGAAAGAAGTGCTTGGGGAATCTGATGTTCCTGAAAACCCCAAACCAAAAGGTGGGGCGTTAATGTAGTTATTGGGTCTTGGCGATTGGCTGTCAGCTTATAGCTAAGTCTACAATGGACTTAATACTTTTTGTACTAAACTCGTCTTTCTTAGAAATCACGTTGGCATATCCGCGCCCAGCTGGTAACCGATAGCTGGCAGCTAAACACTGCAACTCTTCAAAGAGAATCCTACCGATATGCCCTAACCTACTAAAGCCCATAGTCTAAAAGCTAAACGCCATCCCTAGGGACATTGCCCACTGGTTCGTTTTGGAATTTTTAGTGTTGTAAGAGAAACTGCCATCATTTCCAATAACGACTGATTCAGTGTCGATATATGTGACTTCGCCACCCGACTGATTGTCGTATCTCGCCTCTAGAAATATCCCAGGAACGAGCTGATATTTTAGGCCCACCGCCCATCCGGCTATGAAGTTGAAGTCTCTTTCAACCAGATCTCCCGACGCCTGATTGACATTGTCGAGCTGCAGCTCGGAAGTGACGCTAAAGTTTCTTACACCCGCAAAGAGTTCGCCGTAGGGTCTGAGCTTTCCATCCAATGGTCTCACTCTTCCGTGCACTTGATAGGTGTATGCGTTTCCTCGTACAAATAAGTCGCCTTGATCTCTGGTAGGAACCAAGTTGTTCTGAATACTCACTGATTGGCTTTGGCTGGAAAGCGAATTCCAAACGAAGCCACCGCCCACCTCAATGGGGAGGTTGCGGATCGGGAGTGATAGAGCAGCATAAATCCCAAATGGATTTCCTTCGTAATTCTCACTGAATTCACCTTGCGGAACAACGAGTTGAAAACCTCCTGATAAAGTGAAGGAACGACGGTTTACGGTTTCAAGTAATACCCGATTTCCTTGCTGAGCCATCAGGCTCCAAGGCATCAAAATGAAAAACAGAAAAAGTACCCTTCTCATAACCGTGATTTTGTTCCTACTACGACAATCCTTATGCCAAGGGTTCTAATCTAAGGCAAGAGACTCTACTTCAAGGTGCAGAGGGGATAAGGCATGAATGGCCTCTTCGATATTTCTAACACCGAACTTCGATAATCGGAGTCCATTGCCCTTTTCGTACATCTTATATCCAGCTGGATTGTGCTTAATGAAATCGAGAACTTTCGTAAAAGCGCCACTCTGGAAATAGGCGGATTCTGCATTTGAAACAAAATTACCTATCAGCTTTTCGCCTTTCAAATTCAGTTTTTCAAAACCGATTTCCTTCGCCATACGGCGCAGACGCAAGGCATCAAAAAGATCTTGTGTCTGATTCGGTAATTCGCCGAAACGATCTTGCAATTTCCCTTTGTAATCTTCGAGTTCAATTTCTGTAGAGAGATTATCCAAGTCGCGGTAAATACTCAGCCTTTCGGCAATATCAATAACGTAATCATCGGGAATCAAAATCTCCAAATCAGTTTCAAGTACGCAGTCAGGCACAAATTCACCCACCTTGTCCGTATCGTTGTGATACAATTCCTTAAACTCGTTTTCCTTGAGTTCGCGAACCGTTTCATCCAGTATTTTCTGGTAAGTCTCGAAGCCGAGGTCATTGATAAATCCACTTTGTTCACCTCCCAGCAGGTTTCCCGCACCACGAATGTCGAGGTCGCGCATGGCAATGTTCATTCCACTACCCAGATCACTAAACTGAGTTACAGCTTGTAATCTCTTTCTCGCTTCCGAAGAAAGCGCTGATTGTGGGGGAGAGATTAAGTAACAGAACGCCTTTTTATTGCTACGTCCCACTCGACCGCGCAATTGGTGGAGGTCGCTCAGACCAAATTCATGCGCATTATTGATGATCATGGTATTGGCATTCGCAATATCAATACCCGACTCTATAATAGTAGTAGCGATAAGCACATCAAAGACTCCTTCAATAAAGTCGGTCATCACTTTTTCGAGCTTTGGTCCATCCATTTGCCCATGGCCAATAACAATGCGGGCGCCAGGCACCAGGCGCTGAATCATACCCGCAACTTCTTGAATGTTCTGAATCTTATTGTGGACGAAGAACACTTGTCCACCTCGACTGATCTCGTAACTCACCGCATCTCGAATCACTTCTTCATTAAGAGTGAAAAGTTCCGTCTGCACAGGATATCGGTTTGGCGGCGCCGTATTGATGATACTCAAATCACGTGCGCCCATCATCGAAAATTGAAGGGTGCGCGGAATAGGTGTGGCAGTCATGGTCAACGTATCGACATTGGCCTTCATGTTTTTGAGCTTGTCTTTTACTCCTACTCCAAACTTCTGCTCCTCATCGACGATCAGTAAACCCAGATCCTTGAATATCACCTTCTGACTCACTAGCTTATGGGTGCCGATCATAATATCGATTTCACCTGCCGCCAATGCTCTGAGTGTCTCCGTTTGTTGTTTTCCGCTGATAAAGCGATTTATTAATCCAACTCTTGCAGGAAAGTCTTCTAATCGCTTTTTAAAGTTTTTGTAATGCTGCAATGACAGCACAGTGGTTGGTACTAAGATTGCCACCTGCTTGCTATCGCAAACGGCCTTGAATGCAGCGCGAATGGCAATCTCCGTTTTACCGAATCCTACATCACCACAAACCAATCGATCCATCGGTGAGGCAGACTCCATGTCTTCCTTTACCGCCTGCGTGGATTTTATTTGGTCGGGTGTATCTTCGTATATAAAAGAGGCCTCTAACTCAGTTTGAAGGTAATTGTCAGGTGAAAATGCAAAACCTATTTTTCCTTTTCGCTTGGCGTAAAGCTTGATGAGGTCGTAGGCTATTTCTTTAACGCGCTTCTTTGTCTTGGCTTTTGTCTTTTGCCAAGCAGCGCTTCCAAGCTTGTTTATCGACGGTTGGTTTCCATCCTTGCCCGAGTATTTACTGATGCGGTGCAGGGAGTGAATACTCACATAAAGAATGTCATTATCGCGGTAAACCAGCCTGATGGCCTCTTGCTCTTTTCCGTTTATATCAATCTTTTCGAGTCCCGAGAACTTTCCAACACCATGATCGATGTGAGTTACGAAATCTCCTGGTTGAAGACTGCTCAGCTCCTTTAAAGTGAGGGCTTCCTTGTTTTTCTTAAATCCTTCCTTGAGATAAAAACGGTGGTATCTCTCGAAAATCTGATGATCAGAGTAACAGCAGATTTGGAAATCCTTGTCGATAAACCCTTCGGCTATTTCTGTGTGAATAGGAGTGAACTCCGCCTTGGCTTTTAGATCTTCGAAAATTCGCTCCAGTCGCTCTACCTGCTTCTCGTTGGAGCTGAATAAAAAATTGGCGTATCCCTTCTCTGCATTCTCCTGCAGATTTTGAATTAGAAGGTCAAAGTTTTTGTTGAAGCTTGGTTGAGGAACCTGATTGTAATCAAACTTTATATCCGTGTCTGAATAACTCGTTCCGAATCCTATTCGTCTGTATGTTTTACTTTTCTTCTCAAAAGTCTCACCGCTGATGTACAAATCATTTGGCGGAAGTCGCTTAAGCTGAGACTTGAGTTTTGTAAATTGTTTTTCGGCTACGCCAAAAACATGATCGAGCCGATCGGATACCAATGAGTCATCCTTTGACCAAATGGTAGTTTCTTCTCCAATAAAATCAAGGAAACTTTCCCGAGACTCCAGCATTGACGTGTGCTGAATATTTGGGATTACGGTAAATTTACTTGCGCTTTTGGTCGAGAGCTGAGTAACGGGATCGAATTGCCGAAGTGACTCGACTTCGTCTCCGAAAAACTCAATTCGGTATGGGTAGTCTTCTCCGAAAGAGTAAACGTCTACAATTCCTCCTCTAATGGAAAACTGCCCTGGTTCATAAACGAAATCCACTCGATGGAATTCGTATTCGGTGAGCAGCTCATTTAAGAATTCTATGCTGTATGTCTTGCCGACTTGCACCTTGAATGTGTGGATTTCCAGTTGCTTTCGGGTTACAACATTTTCGGCTAGCGCATCGGGATAAGTCACGATGGCGCAAGGTTTTTTTCCTTTGCCCGAAATGGCCTTTAGAACTTCAGCTCGCAAGACGATATTCGAATTATCGGTATTTTCAATTTCGTAAGGAACACGGAAGCTTTCAGGGTAGAATACGGAGATGAATTCCTTGCCCTCAAATTTCTGAAGGTCATTGAGAAAATAAGCCGCTTCTTCTTTGTCATTAAAAATGAAAAGATGGTCTCTTTTGCTTTCCTTGATAATGGCTTGCGCCAAGAATGCTAGGCCTGAGCCAACAATTCCGCGTAAGGCCAGTCGGGCACGATCGGTTTTGAGTGCAGTTGAAATAGCGAGAGTTTTAGAGCTCTCGGTGTAATTTTTTGCGAGTTCGCTTATGTTCATTTTTTAGTACTCGCCTTCGCTGGGCTATGCTCTCTCATAAATGCCTCGGCATTTTCTACCATTTTCTTCGATCCGATGAAAAGGGGTGTGCGTTGGTGAAGGTGTTGGGGTTCAATTTCCATTATTCGATTCTCTCCATCCGACGCTTTTCCGCCAGCTTGCTCAACAAGAAAAGCCAACGGAATGTTTTCGTACATCAGACGAAGCTTACCCGTTGGATTGGGTCCTGTTTGGGGATAAATGTATATCCCACCTTTAATGAGGTTCCTATGAAAATCAGCCACCAAGGACCCTATATACCTACTCGTGTAAGGTCTGTTCGACTCCTCATCTTCTTCTTGGCAGTGCTTAATGTACTTCTTCACTCCTTCGGGAAATTGCTTGTAATTGCCCTCATTGATGGAGTAAATACTTCCATCTTCGGGGATTTTCATGTTCGGGTGCGAAAGGCAAAAAACTCCAATAGAAGTGTCCAGTGTAAATCCGTTCACTCCGTTTCCTGTGCTAAACACGAGCATAGTAGAAGACCCGTAAATCACGTATCCACCTGCAACCAAATCAACTCCAGGTTGGAGAAAATCCTCCAAATTGGCTACCGTCCCTGGCTTACTCTTTCTTCTGTAAATGGAAAAAATCGTTCCGATACTGACGTTTACATCAATGTTTGAGGATCCGTCGAGCGGATCCATCAACACAACATATTTTCCCCAGATGGCTTCGCCCTTGTCGAAAGCAATAAAGTCTTCGTTCTCTTCTGAGCCGATTCCGCAAACTTCTTGCTGCGCTTTCAGAGCAGCAATCATTTTTTCGTTTGCATAAACGTCCAGCTTTTGCTGTTGCTCACCTTGCACGTTTTCTTCTCCAGCTGCGCCAAGAATGTCATCAGCAAGGCCTGCTTTATTTACTTCGCGGTTCACGACTTTGGCTGCCAAACGAATGGCACTTAATAAACGAGAGAGTTCTCCCTTTGCAAAAGGGAAGTCGGATTGGCGCTCAATGACAAATTCTCCGAGCGTGGTTAGTTTACTCATGGTAGTTTTCAGTAGGTGTACAAATATGAGGATTTTTCAATGGAAAAGCCACGTTGTGCACCATCTAAGCTCACTCTGATTTGAAAAAAGCTTTTCTTTGTTTTTATGAAAACCAAAGTGAGTATCCGAAAGGCTCAACCAGCTGATATTGCGCAAGTACATGGGTTGATTGTTGAGCTCGCAGAGTTTGAAAAGGCACTTGATGAAATGGTGCTGACTCCCGAACAGCTGCAAGCCGACAGCTTTGGCGAGAAGCCTATTCTCGAAATTATCGTGGCAGAAGGGAATGATCAAATTCTCGGGGCTGCGATGTTTTATGAGAAATACAGCACTTGGAAGGGTAGGTCTGTTCATTTGGAAGACTTTGTGGTGAAGGAATCGGAGAGGAGAATGGGAATCGGAGCTTTGCTTTTTGAAGAAGTGATGCGCATTGCCAAGGAGCGGAATTATGCTCGAATGGATTGGCAAGTCTTGGATTGGAATGAGACTGCCATTGCTTTTTATAAAAAATATGGTGCCAACCTAACGACAGAATGGGTGGACGGGAGATTTACCAGAGAAGAACTTCAAAGCAAATAAGACATGAAAGTTTTCAAATTTGGAGGAGCATCGGTCAAAGATGCTGCGGGAGTGCAAAATGTGGCGAAGATTATTCAAAATCATCCGGCTAATGATTTGGTGGTGGTGGTTTCGGCAATGGGAAAGATGACCAATGCTTTTGAAGCATTGATAGAAGCATACACCCAAGGGAGTGATGATCTGGTGAATAGATTGGCAGAAATTCGAGGATACCATGGAGCCATTGCTTCAGGACTCGATCGGAACGGTGAGATTCAGAATTCCGTCGATCTCATTTTTGTTCAATTGGAGTCACGACTTCAACGTCTGCCTTCGGATAATTTTGATTTTGACTACGATCAAATTGTGGGTTTCGGTGAGGTTCTCTCAACTACGATAATCTCCACTTATCTAAATTCAAAAGAGATCAATTGCCATTGGGCAGATGCCAGAAGAATGATCAGAACAGATTCTACCTATCGGGAATCAAAAGTAAACTGGGAGAAAACGACTGAGTTGGTTCAGGCAGAATGGCAAAAGGTAAGGCCAAATGCAAAGGGTAAGAAGTTGATGCTCACCCAAGGATTTATTGGACACACGGCAGAGCTCAATACCACAACTCTCGGACGGGAGGGCTCAGATTTTAGTGCCGCTATTTTATCCTACGTTTTGGAAGCTGCTGATGTCACCATTTGGAAAGATGTTCCCGGAGTTTTGAACGCCGACCCGAAGTACTTCTCCGATGCCGTGATGTTGAAACGAATTAGCTACAAGGAGGCCATAGAGTTGGCATACTATGGTGCTTCCGTCATTCACCCGAAGACAATCAAGCCACTTCAGAACAAGGGGATTGTACTTAAAGTAAAATCATTTTTGAACTATCAGGATGAAGGAACCAGAATAGATTCGAGCACCTTTAGTGATTCGCTCGTGCCATCCTATATTTTCAAGATCGATCAAATCTTAATTTCTTTCTCACCACGAGATTTTTCTTTTGTCACTGAGGATAACCTCAGTGAACTTTTCGCCTATTTCGTTGGACAGGGGATTAAGATCAACTTGATGCAAAATTCTGCTCTTAACTTTTCCATCTGCGTGGATTACCATGAAAAGAAGTTGAAACGGCTTCAAGAGAAGTTCGGAGGTCGCTACGAGGTTTTTTACAACCACCCTTGCGAATTGGTCACCATCAGGCATTACGACCAAGAAACGATCAGTCGATTACTCATTGGAAAGAAGGTTTTGGTGGAGCAGAAAAGTCGGAATACGGCTAGGATGGTTTTGATGGAGGGGTGATTCGAGAACTAGTCTTCCGCCACCAAAATCTTCTCAGCCAAAAACCTTGAAAGCTTCACATAGCTCTCTTTCGTCCAGCCTGCCACATGAGGACTCAAAATCACTTTTTCGCTTTCAGCCAACTGTTTAAAATCTTCGGGCATGTCGTCAAGAGTGAGATCGAAAGATTGTTTCTCGAATTCCAGCACGTCCAGACAGGCTCCTTGAATATCCCCTGATTTTATTGCTTGAAGCAAATCAGCAATTACCACATGACGGCCTCGAGCAGTATTGATCAGAAAGAAGGGTTTTTGACAAGAGTCAATAAATTCGGAATTGACGTATCGATCCGTTTCTTCGCTGAGCGGAAGATGAATCGAAATAATCTCACTTTCGGCTTTGAGCGTTTCGAGGGAAACCTCTTCGACGTAAGCCAGCGCGTAGTTGTTTTTGTACTTGTCATAAGCCAAAATGCGGCAATCAAAACCAGAGAGCTTTTTGGCGAAAGCCGAACCCATATGACCAAAGCCGATAATACCAACCGTTTTTCCAGCTAGCTCCAATCCTCGGTTTCCTTCCCGATCCCAAATGCCGTTGCGAACTTCGCGGTCAGATTTATTGAGGTGATTGAAAAGGCTGAGAAGCATCCCGATAGCATGCTCTCCCACAGCATCCATATTGCCTTCTGGCGAATTGTAAACTGCGATGCCCAGTTCTTTGGCTGCAGCCAAATCGATGTTTTCCAAACCAGCACCTGAACGGGCGATGAACGCTAAGTGAGTTGCGGCTTCCAGAAGCGCTTTGTCAACGGGAATGCGGCTACGGATGACCAAGCCTTCGTATTCGGAAAGCTTCTTTTTGATGGCATCGTAAGAACTGGCGTAGTCGTGTGCGCACTGAAAACCGTGACGCGTCAGCTCTTCTTCCAAATAGGGATGAACCCGATCGATGAAGAGAACCTTTTTCAAAGTCCGAAGAAGAATTTGGCGTAAATGAAGTAGACGCTGAGGCCGATGATGTCGTTCATCGTAGTGATAAATGGTCCAGTCGCCAAAGCTGGATCGATATTGACCTTATCGAGAACCAAGGGCACCAGTGTTCCGAAAAGAGCGGCGATGATAACCACGGAAAAAAGAGCGACTCCCACGGTATAACTCAATGCGAGGGAGTCCATAAAAAGAACGCTGTACGCCAAAATCACTAATCCGCAGATGAGGCCATTGACCAGAGCCACCAACAATTCTTTGGTGAGTTTTTGAAGAATACTTCCTGTTCCGATTGTTTTATTGGCCAAGCCCTGCACCACGATGGCTGACGATTGAACGCCCACATTTCCACCCATTGCGGCGATGAGGGGAACGAACACCATGAGCGTGGCCACTTCAGCCAACGTTTCTTCAAACACGCCGATTACTTTCGCTACCAAAACTCCACCAAATAGTCCGATGAGCAACCACGGCAGACGGGCTCTTGTGAGCATCCATACGGAATCATCAGACTCCACAGACTCAGAGATACCCGAAGCCAACTGGTAATCGCGCTCCGCCTCTTCTTTGATGAGGTCTACCACATCATCGATCGTAATTCGACCCAACAAGGTCATGTCGTGATCGACTACAGGAAGAACAACAAGGTCATATTTCTCCATTGTATTGGAGCAATCTTCTCCCGATGTATCGGGAAAGACATAATGCAGAGACTGTTCGGAGTAAATATCCGCGATAAGTGTTTTTATGGATGATGATGAAAAAAGCAATTCTTTTAGCGACAGCGTGCCTACCAATTTATCTTCATCATCAATTACGTAAATCGTGTACACATCATCGATGCCCTCAGCTTGCTTGCGCATTTCACGGATACTGCGAGCGATCGTCCACGAACGACGAACTTTAACAAGTTCTTTCGCCATGATTCCCCCCGCTGAATCTTCGTCGTAGCGCAGCAAGTCGCTAATGTCGCTTCTTTGCTCTTCGTCAGTAATGTTTGCGATTACCTCAGCTTGCTTTTCATCGGAAAGCTCAGCGAGTATATCTGCAGCATCATCCGAATCAATGTTGTCGATTACACGGTGAGCAATTTCTTTCGACGTAAGCGTCGACAGGAGTTTTTCTCGATCGTCCTCATCGAGTTCGATCATTACATCGGCAGCCTTCTCGCTCTCGAGAAGTTTGAAGAGGTAATTGAGCTCAGGAGCTTTTAGGCTATCAAAAATTTCTGCAATGTCGGCAGCGTGCAGCTCTTCCAGCTCACTTTGGAGAAAGGTATCGCGGCCTTCAGCAATAGCATCGCTGAGGTCGTCGAGGTATTCTTTTGTGAGTTCGAACTGCATAAGTCGCCTAAAAGTAAGAAAAGGGAAAAGGAGGGGAGCTATTGCTCAAGGAATACTTCTATGAAGGGGCTTTATGTATGAGCGTTAAGTTTTACCGCCAATTCCAGAAACTCTTCACAACCCAATTGTTCGGGTCGCAAACTCAGGGTTTCGCTCAACTCAGCTTTGAGTTCATCATTGAGAAATGCCGACAGACTGTTCCTCATTGTCTTTCGCCTTTGATTGAATCCAGCTTTGACGACACTCTTGAAATAAGAAAAGGGCACGGGTAGTTCCTTTCGGTTGTTTCTGACCAATCGAATCACGCCGCTTTTCACTTTCGGCGGAGGGTCGAATGCATCTTCATCGACAGTAAAAAGGTATTCAGAGTCGAAATAGACTTTGATCAATACACTCAATATCCCGTAAATCTTGCTTCCTGGCCCGGAGGTCACTCTCACGGCCACTTCTTTTTGAAACATGCCGACCATCTCGGGGATTAGCTCGGGATTTTCAACTACCCGAAAAAGAATCTGGGATGAGATATTGTAGGGATAATTTCCCGCAAGGATGAATGGTTTGCCACCAAAAAGAGTTTTGAGATCCATCTTTAAAAAATCGCCCTCAATGATTCTGTCGCCCAATTCAGGGTGGCGTTCGTGTAGATGTTCCACCGATTCGGTGTCGATTTCGATGAGTTTAAGCTCCAATTCTTCACGAGCCATCAAGGCTCTGGTGAAGATTCCCGTTCCGGGGCCAATCTCTAGAATTTGCATTACACCTGCCTCGTCTTTTATCGAGTCGGCGATGCGCTGCGCGATGGCCGGCTCAGTCAAGAAATGCTGGCCAAGGTGTTTTTTGGGCCTAACGCTTTTCATGGTGTACCACGTTCAGTAAAGTGCGAAAGGATACGAATTTCCCGCCGAAATGCTTCTCGTGTTCGGCTTGCAATCTTGGAGCATGCTCTTCTTGGTAGCGCTCATAGTCTTCCATAGACTTGGCCAGGTATTGAATGCTATAGGACTTTCCGCCTTCTTCCTCTGCCATTATTCGCGAAAGCTTGCCATCGAAGAAGAGGCCTGTAGCCAATACATCGGGGATATGAACTTCCTTCATCCACTTTAGCCACTTGTCGTGAGATAAGTGATCAATGTTTACCGTTACGTTGTACAATATCATGGTGCAATGTCTTGAATCTTGACCGATTGGTCGAAGGTTTTGTAAATTTGTTCTTTCGTTATGGAAGTCAATCCCGTTATTCTCGCAATTCCTGTATTCTTCATTCTTATTGGAATGGAGGTGGCCTACGGTTATTTTAAGGATCGAAAGATCTATCGGCTCAATGATGCCGTGACAAATATAAGTTGCGGAATCGTAGAACAACTTACGGGGGTCTTCGCAAAGGTATTTACTGTAGCTGCCTATGCTTTTATTTACGATAATTTTAGATTGTTTACACTCGAGGATACGTGGTATTGGATTGTTATCGCATTTATTGGTGTCGACTTTTTCTACTACTGGGCCCACCGTATGAGCCACCAGGTCAATCTGTTTTGGCTCGGCCATGTGGTTCATCACCAGAGCGAGGATTATAACCTCTCGGTGGCTTTGCGCCAAAGTACTCTTCAGAAAATGTTCACCTTTTACTTCTATTTTCCGCTGGCATTTCTCGGTTTCAAAACCGAATGGTTTCTGCTGATGGGGGCTTTCAATCTGCTCTACCAATTTTGGATTCATACCGAAATCATTAAGAGATTGCCGGAATGGTATGAGTACCTTTTCAATACACCTTCGCATCACCGCGTTCACCACGGCAGAAACCCAAAGTACATTGACAAAAACCACGCAGGTACTTTGATGATTTGGGATAGAATGTTCGGGACCTTTCAGCGCGAAGAAGAAACACCGACGTATGGCATTACCACGCCAACCAATTCGTGGAACCCCATTATGGCGAATGTTCAACCTTTTGTAAGACTTTGGCACGAACTGAAGGCGATTCCTGGATTTATCAATAAGGTGAGATTCACTTTTGCACCTCCTGGGTGGTATCCCGAAGAAATGGGAGGTTTTCAAAAGCCGAAGGAAGTGGACAGCCGGACTTACCAAAAATACGAGATCGAGATTTCGCCGAGTCTCAATTATTATCTTTTTTCTCAATACCTGATTTTATTGGCATTCACGGCTTTATTCCTTTTCAATCTCTCCCAATTTGAATTGCTTTTCCAACTGCTAATTGCTGGCGTGATCATTTACTCTGTTTCCTCATTGGGAACTCTTTTTGACGATCGACCCTATGGATTGAAAATGGAATCTATTCGCTTTTTTGTTTCGATAGGGGTGTTGATGTTTCTGTTCCTTCAAGACCTTCTTCCCCTCTGGATTCCGATTGCTGTAGGGGCTTTCTCGATAGTTTCCGCACTTGTTGTTTTCCGATTGAGCTTTCATAAAATTGAAAAAGTAGAGTGACCCGAGACACCGTTTTTTCCCTCGCCTACTTCGTGGTATTGGCGGTTCATATTTTTGCAGGGGAGCAAGACCAAGGTATGATTGCCAATAGCACCAAGCCCGCTATTCTGGGTGTGCTCATCGTTTACTTTTTAGTCACTCTGCTCAAGAACGAAAGAAAGGGGTCCTTCGGAATCTTGATTTTAACTGGGCTCATCTTTTCATTAATCGGGGACGTTCTATTGATTTTTCAGGAAGAGATACCCGTTTGCTTTATGCTCGGCCTGGGAAGCTTTTTGATAGCTCACATTCTTTTTATTGCCGCTTTCACCAAGACTTATTTGATCAATCATGAGATCAAGTTTTTACAAAAGTATGGCTGGGTCATGCTATTGATTGTCGCCTACGCATGGTTCTTCTTCGATGCGGTCAAGGACTTTCTTGGGTCAATGATGGGGCCTGTTTTGATTTATATCATGGTCATTTCGCTGATGTTGCTCATTGCCTTAAACCGATTTAGGAAGGTAAGCACAGCTTCTTTTGCATGGATTACGGCTGGAGCTTTTTTCTTTGTGGCATCGGACAGTTTTTTGGCTTGGAATAAATTTGTTAGGGAATTGGACCATTCTCACCTGCTGATTATGCTCACCTATGGTCTGGCGCAATACGGCATTGCTAAAGGAGCGGTGAGTCAATTGCGCGACGTATCGTCGAAATCTATCTCAACACAGCCTAAGGCAATAGGGTAGAGCTTTCCATCGGGCTACCTTTGCGCCGTGAAAAAGCAAATGGCCTTGATGGTTGTATTAGCGGGGATCAACTTTACTCACATCATGGATTTCATGATCATGATGCCATTGGGTCCTCAGTTCAAGAGAATCTTCGGAATCGGACCAGAAATGTGGAGCTCGGTCGTTTCGTCCTACACCTTTGCCGCTGCGATTTCAGGTGTGGCAGCCATTTTCTTTCTCGACTTCTTCGATAGACGAAAGGCCTTGATATTTCTTTACTCAGGATTTATTATCAGCACATTTCTAGTTGGTTTTGCCAATAGCATCGAAATGCTCTTAGCGGCTCGCGCTTTGACGGGGATCTTTGGTGGCATTATCGGGGCTTTGGTTTTGGCCATAGTCGGAGACGTGGTGGAGAACAAGAATCGCGGTAAGGCCATTGGAATCGTGATGACAGGGTTTTCGGCGGCGGCTTCACTTGGAGTTCCACTGGGCCTGCTTTTGGGTACCAAGTTCGGGTGGCAAGTGGCATTCTTCATGATTGCGGCATTTTCTACTATTTTGCTGGGTTTCGCGATCAAACTTGTTCCCTCCATTGACTCTCACCGAAAGGAAAAAGGCACTCGATTGAAAAGCTCCATAACTGCCTTGAAATATGTGGTTCGGGATAAGAATCAACTGCGTGCATTCGCGTTTACCCTGCTTCTGATCTTTGGGCAATTCAGCATCATCCCCTTCATCTCTCCATACATGGTTAGTAATGTTGGTTTCGAGGAAATTCAATTGACCTATATCTACTTGTTTGGTGGAGCCCTGACTGTTTTTACGTCACCCTTTTTCGGAAGGATAGCCGATAAATTTGGTCGATTGAAAACGTTTCAGGTGTTGATGGTGATTTCATTGATTCCGATCTATGCTATTACCAATATGTCCCCTCAGCCCGTTTGGATTGTCCTGATCTTCTCGAGCATGTTTTTTGTGTTTGCTGCGGGTAGAATGGTGCCTGCCTCGGCAATGATTATTGGAACGGCTCACCCTGATTACCGCGGAACTTTTATGAGCTTACGTTCTTCACTCTTGAGCCTTGGGCAAGGGATAGCAGCTTTTTGTGCAGGTTTGATCATAGTCGAATTTCCCGACGGAAGTTTCGGGAATTTTCACATTGTGGGATACATCGGGATCGGTACCAGCATCCTATCCTACTTTGTACTAAGGAAGATAAAGGATCAGTATTAAGGAACTTTTTCGGGAATGATTCTCGGTGTCGCCATATTGGGTTCATCCCCTCTAATGTTGCGGAATCGCTTTCTAGCTTCTACCGCAAAAAGGCTACCTGGAAAATCGACCAGCAACTGCTTGTACAAATCAGCTGCTTTGCTCGGTTGGCCCAATTTCTCTTCGTACAATTCAGCACTTCGATAAAGGGCGTTATCGGCAGAGATATCAAAATAGTGATCTGTCATCACTTGCTCGTAAAATGTGATAGCCAACTCATAGTCGTATTGACTCTCCGCTATGCGTCCTTTCAATATCAGAATTTCATCTTTCAATGAATGACCAGGATATTCTGAAATGATTGAGTCCAAAGTAGCAGTCGCACCCTTGTAATCGCGTTGAATTGATTTCAATTCAGCACGCGAAAACATGATCATCGGATCGAGAATGGTGTCCAAATTAAGGTTGTCAGAAATCAATAGTGACAGCTCCATGGCATCATTGCTGATCAACTTTGAGGTACTTCCTTTTAGGATGTCGAGTTGTGCCTGCGCCCATTCAAAGTCACCGCTGTAGTAGCTTATGCGCGCATTTAAAAACTTAGCTTTCGATCCTAAAATGTCATTTTTGAAGTCTTTGTCTACTTGCGATGCGAGAAGTGAGGCATCCCATATATAGTCTTTGGCGATAAGGATTTCCGCCAGATCAAGTTTTATTTCGGCGCGCATACTCGGTGTTGGAATATTGGCTTCGAGCGCATCGTTCAGCGTGACGTTTGCCGCTTCAAGATCCCCTAAATAATACCCTTCCAATAAAGCTTTCTGACGCATCAGTCCAATGGTCTCGGTGCCTACTCCTAATTCGTTTAAAGTACTGGTGTATTCAGCACTTAAACCTTTTAAGGCGGCGGTATCAGGTGGAAATGCAGTACTCAGATTCTGAAATTTCGATTTCAGAACACCTGTTCGAGCGTAGTTGTAATAAGGATTTTCTTTTCCTTTATCAGCAATGTATTGGTAGCACTTTTCGGCTACTCCGTATTCTTCGTTATTGGTGCAGAGTCCAGCCAATTGAAGCAGTCGCTGTCCACCTTCACTTAAACGTTTATCCAATGCCTTTAGCTGAATATAGGCTGAGTTGAACTCTTTGTCTTGGAGGAAAAGCCAGATGAGCATTTCGGCATAAATGACTGATTCGGGCGTTTTTTGAACGCGGCGAAGTAGCTCTGTTCTCAGCATTTCCACGCCTTCATCATCTTCTTCGAAATTGATGCTGCGATTCAAGGCATTTTGGATGGTTTGCATATACGCCTCGTTATAAATCAGCAGGTCGAGGTATTCAGCAATCATTCGCTCTTTGTCGCCCATCGTGCCATAAAGCCCTGCTATTTCATAACTGAATGGATATCTGCCTTCGAGTATTTTCTTCCCTTCTTGATATGTTTCGAGCGCTAGCTCGAGTTTGTTCAATCGAATGAATTCATTTGCCGTTCTGATCACAATCCCCTGGCTATTCGGGAGTGCATCTATGGCTTCACGGTAAGTTTTTAGTGCATCCGCATCCTCGCCTTGCGCTTCGTAAACTTCGCCCAAGTCTATAAAGAGGGTATTCGAATTGCTTCTTTTCCCTTGTTTCTTAACGAGTTTTTCAGCTTCTTTAAATTCACCCAATTCTTTGTAAGACAGAAGAAGGCCCTTGTAATACTCAGAGGTTGGCTTCTTTTCGTAAAGTTTCTCGTAATACAGTCGAGCCTTTTCGTATTCGCCTGAATCTAGGTAATAGGAAGCCAACTGTTCATCCCCCGTTTGCGCAGAAGCGAAAATGGCGGTGACAAAAAAGAATATGGTGAACAGGTGTTTTATGACGCGTCTTTTTTAAGTGCTTGAATGAGACTATCTATTCGGGGTTCAAGTTCTGCTCGTTTTGTTCGTGTGAATTCGCTGCTCAATTTAAGGTCTTGCACTGAATTTTCAACGACTCCTACCGCTTTGCGCTCATCTGTAAGCATATCTTGAACGAGGATTGAGTCCAAAAGATTGTTTTGTAGATCGTGCTTGAGATCGGTCAACTGATTTTTGGAAAAATTGATCTCTTCCAGTGTCCGTTGATAATTATCCTTAAGTCCCTTCGACGGTTTTTTAAGCATTCGATAATCCGACATGAGGAGGGCGACATCTTGCGGCATTGTGTCCTTACTACTGGTGTATGCTGCCTGCACAAAAGAGATGTTCTCCGTAAATTTTTGACTTAGTTTAGAAAAGTCGGTTGTATCTACCTTCTTGTGCATCAGGTCTAAGGTATCCAACCTTACTATTAACGAGTCTATTGTTACAATTTCATTATCAAAATTGGTTTGCTCACAGCCAGTAGCAATGAATGCAAGTCCAAATATTAATGCAATTCCTCTTTTCATTTTTTCTTTTCGATTTTTGAAAACCTAGTATACTCTTGCAATGCCTCAGGAATGACGATTCCATCCTCTTTTTGGTTGTTCTCCAAAAGGGCTGCCATGATTCGAGGTAATGCCATGGCCGACCCGTTCAGCGTATGAACCAATTCAGTTTTTTTCTCCTCAGAGCGGTATCTGCATTTTAAGCGATTGCTTTGAAAAGTCTCGAAATTGGAAACTGAACTCACTTCGAGCCAGCGCTTTTGTGCAGCACTGTAGACTTCGAAATCATAGGTGATAGCCGCGGCGAAGCCAAGATCTCCTCCGCACAATCGGAGAACACGGTAAGGCAGTTCAAGTTTTTTCAATAGTCCTTTCACATGCTCAACCATCTCATCCAGCAATTTGTAGCTGTCCTCAGGTTTTGAAATTTGTACAATTTCGACTTTTTCAAATTGATGCAATCGGTTCAATCCTCTAACATCTTTTCCGTAAGACCCAGCTTCTCTTCTAAAGCAAGGCGAATAGCCACAGTGCTTTATTGGTAGGTCGCTGGTGTTAAGAATAACATCTCTGTATACATTCGTAATGGGTACTTCTGCCGTTGGGATGAGGTATAGATCGTCTTCAGTGACATGATACATCTGTCCTTCTTTATCGGGAAGCTGACCGGTTCCATACCCCGATTCTTTATTAACCATGAAAGGAGGAATAAGCTCCTCATATCCTGATTTATCTGCTTCATCTAAAAAGAAGTTGATGAGCGCACGTTGAAGTTTAGCTCCCTTCCCCATATACAATGGGAAACCTGCGCCCGTAATTTTTACTCCTGTTTGAAAGTCGATGAGTTTATAGTCGTCGGCTAAGTCCCAATGTGGCTTACATTTTTCTCCTAAATCGGGAATTTCACCTTCACTGTAGATTTCCTCATTGTCATCTTCACTTTTGCCAGCAGGCACCAAATCATTCGGGACATTTGGTATTTGGTACAAGACATTATTGAGCTCTTCTTCAAGAGCTGCAAACTCCTGCTTCATCCCTTGAGACTTGGCCTTGATTTCTGCCACCTTTGCTTTTGCCACCTCAGCCTCATCCCTCTTTCCGCCCTGCATGAGGCTTCCAATTTCCTTGGATGCCTTATTCATTTCTGCTAAAAGAGCGTCAGATTCAGCTTGCTTTTCGCGTTTTCTCTTGTCTATATCCAAGGCTTCATCTACGAGATTTTTAAGGCTGTTGTCGCCTCTCTTTTCGAGTCTTTGAAGAATATCTTCCCTGTTTTCTCTGAGGATGTTTGTCTGCAGCATTTGAATGATGATTGATCGTCAAAATTAGGAATTAATACCCTGATTTCATCTTAGATATGGGCATAAAAAAAGGGGTGACGAACACCCCTTTTTATAATATGATCAGTGAAAGTCTAGTTTTGCTCGTTTGCCGGAACAATCGATACAAAAGACTTATCTCCTTGTCTTCTGCGGAATTCAACTGTGCCGTCAGAAAGTGCGAATAGGGTGTGATCTTTACCCAATCCTACATTCACTCCAGGGTGGTGCTTCGTTCCGCGCTGACGCACAATAATGTTTCCTGCGATAGCGTGTTGGCCACCAAATATTTTTACTCCGAGTCGTTTACTTTGAGACTCACGTCCGTTTTTCGAACTTCCGACTCCTTTCTTATGTGCCATGGTGTCTTAGTTTTTTTCTTCAGTTTGAGTTGATTGATCTTCTTCTTTTGGAGCTTCTACCTTCGGCGCTGCAACTTCTTTAGGGGTAGCTTCTGCTTTTGGCTCCTCTTTCTTGACGGCGGCTTTTTGGGCTCCACCGATAGAAATTCCGTCGATTGCGATTTTAGTCAACAATTGACGGTGTCCGTTTCGGGTCTGGTAACCTTTACGTCTTTTCTTTTTGAAGATAATGACTTTATCTCCTTTTAAATGCTCAACTATCTTTGCAGATACTGATGCACCTTTTACAGCCGGGGCGCCAACACTAATTTTGCCGTCGTTGTCGACTAACAAAACCTCGTCAAATGTCACCCTGTCTCCTGCTTTGTTAGGAAGACGGTTGACATAGACCTGTTGATCTTTTGCAACTTTCATTTGCTGCCCCGCGATGTTTACGATTGCATACATAACGTCTGATAAATGGGTTTATACTAATTCTAAAAAGGGCGACGAATGTACGTAGAAATCCTTTGGATGCAAAGTTGCTAACCCCGATTGATTAAAAAGATTCCGGCAAGCATGGTTACGGCGCAAGCCACTTGGCTTGTAGCTAGTGTTTCGCCATCTGCCAAGCCCCAGATTATGGCGATAAGCGGAATGAGATAAGTCACTGAGGAAGCGAAAATGGTCGTGGTTTCTTTTACCATCTTGTTAAAGATCATTAGAGCGATTGCAGTGCCTAAAATAGCTAGAATGGAAATGGCTCCAATGCCTGTCCAAGCTCCTTCAATTGAGTTTACCCTCGAAACGAAGTCAGTGGAAAGAAGAATGACTAGTCCAACTGGGCTTACCAATACGAGAGCCAATCCCGTTATCGCCACTGCTGATTCATTTTGAAGGTACTGTTTGATAATGTTTAGACTGATTGCATAGCAAACTGTTGCACCAACCACCAGCAGCGCATACCAAATGTTGATGTTGCTTCCATCTATTTGACCTGTGCTAAGAATGAGTCCAATGGCGCTTCCAAGACCTACCAATACTCCAATTGCCTGAAGCAGCTTTATTCTCACTCCAAATGCTGCTAGGCCAATCAACATACTGAAAACGGGCACGAGGGCATTAAGCATTCCAGCTAAAGCACTTGGGATTTCAGTTTGAGCTAAAGCAAAAAGGAAAGCTGGAATTCCATTTCCAAAGACACCAACGGCCAATAGGTATTTGAACTTACCATTCTTTAACGTTTGAAATCTGTTGTAGATAATAGGCAGCATAAACATAGCCGCGAAGAGTATTCGCATGGCTCCAACTTGGAGTGGTGTGAACAGCTCTTGCCCGTCAGGCGTGAAAAGCCCACGTTTGATAAGGATAAAAGAACTCCCCCAAATTACGGCGGTGAAAAACAGCATTCCCCAATGGCGAAGTTCGGCAGGAGAATCTTGTGTCGGTGGTCGCTGTTTTGCCTTGGCTCTCAAAGGTGAATTGTGTATTTTTGTCTCTGCAAAAGTCGTCCAATTAATTGAACTTGAAATGAAAATAAGGCTTAACAGTATTACCCGTCCTCTGTTTATGGTATCGCTGGTTATTCTAGGCGCATGCTCTGAATCAGATCAGGCTATTGACGTTAAAACCAACCCTGAGGTAAATGTTACATTCACTGAAGTATCTGGCCCTTATGAAAAGTATTTAGCCAATATCGCCATAGACGGCATGGCTTGTGAGATGATGTGCGGCAGCAAAATAGCCGGAGAATTGAATGGTCTCGAGGGAGTCAAGAATACGGATATAGAGTTTAAGGGCGAAGGTCAAGTAAACTTTGCACTTGTTGAATTCGATGCCAATACCGTTAGCGAACAAGAGATGATTAAAGCAGTTCAAGCTATCGCCAACGGTCATTACAAAGTAAATTCAGTTGAAGTAAAGCACGTAGTAGCTGGGGCTCAAACTGAAGAAGAGGAAGAAAAGAAAGTAAGTGCATACAAGCCTGGTCTTCAGTATCAGATGCCCAATATATTTTCAGTCTTCACTCGCCTCTTTTAATATTTAGCAAAAGAAATTTTAAACAACCCCTCCATTCGAGGGGTTTTTTATTTGTTTTAATTTTATCATGCAGAGAATTCTCTATCGACTTTCAATCGTTTCGCTCGTTTGCACCATGCTAGTGATGTTGGCAGGCAGCATTGTTCGTATGACAGGCTCAGGAATGGGGTGCCCAGATTGGCCTCAGTGTTTTGGATACCTCATACCTCCAACTGATATAGAGACACTGTTTTGGTCTCCGTCTCGAAGTTTCGATAAGGGTAATATCATTATCCAAGATGAGGCTTTACTAGTTGCCAATGCTGATTTTACTTCAGGAGAGGCTTTTCAAGAATCCAATTGGGAAGCCTACACCAAGCATGATTATGCCATTTTTAACCCCTTTCATACTTGGGTAGAGTTTATCAATCGACTAATTGGTGCTTTCACGGGTTTGCCCGTTTTGGCTTTGGCGCTGCTTTCATTCAGCATGTTTAAAGAGGACATAATTATTCCAATTTTGGCATGGGTAGGTCTTTTTCTGCTTGTTTTTGAGGCATGGCTTGGAAAAGTAGTAGTCGATGGACATCTGGTGCCTCATCAAATTACTTACCATATGTTTGGTGCCATTGGACTTGTCGCAGTCTTCATCTTTTTGGCAGTCAGGCTCAAATCAATGAATCTTACTTTTCAGTTGAAGAGAAACCGTACAACTATTCTTATAGGCGTTGTCGGTATTGTGCTACTCTTGATTCAGATATTCTTAGGAACCACCGTGCGCGAAGAAGTTGATGCCATTGGAAAGGACAACCTGATTACTGGCCCCGATTGGATTGAAAACTTTTCGATTATTTTTAAGTTTCATCGAACTTATTCGCTAGTAGTGATCGGTATGTTGGGGTGGTTCGCTATTAGGCTTATACAAGCTCACGCGATCTCTACGGGGCCACGTTTGCTCATTGCTTTCTTAATTGGAGAAGTATTGGTAGGGACTGGACTGGCCTATTTAGAAATGCCAGCAGCTTTGCAGCCTATCCATTTGATGTTTGCTGTTTTTGATTTTGCCTTAGCTCTTTTCCTGCTGCTATATTATCGCCGGAAAACGAGTATTGCCATTTTGGCTTAATCTTTCCACTCCAATTCTTCCACAAATCTGTTGAGATCCTCTTTAATGAATTCAAGAACGGGATCAATCGAATCAGGATTTGGACGTGCATTGAAATAGAGCGATCCTCTCAGAAAATGGTTTGTACTGTCAGTGAGGTATAGTTGAATGGGAGAAGCCACCTTGCCTCCTAGATTATATACCAAACCGTAAACCGAACGAGAAGTGTCCGAAATTGCTTTCTCCCTTATCCTGTTGGCTTTTACTTGGTGCTCGTAGGTAAGTGCACGGGATTCTTCAATTAATTCTCTTAGGTTTCCATTTACTTCTTTGTATGTGAAGTAGATCTTAGCGTCAAAACTCGTGTAGCTCAAATTGAACCAGCATTTTGGATCGGTAGTCGAGGAGGTGTACTCGATTCTTCCATTCTCCGATAAAGGGAATTTGATGGGGCAATATTCAGGCTCTTTAACTCTGTAATTGGCTGCTGGAAGGTCTATGCGAAAGTATCCCAAAGGTTTTGGTGCAGGGGTGTCTTCGTTGCATGAAATTAGAAGGAGACCAAACAAAAGGGAGACTAGTTTTTTCAAGACTTCTCTGTTTTTTCTTCGGTAGATTCCGTCACCGTAAGTTTAACCCGCTTGATTCTCCTTTTATCTGCCGCCTCTATTGTAAGGATGTAATTCTCAAATTTTAGTTTTTCGTTCTTCAACGGGATCTTTCCAACTTGTTCCAAAATAAATCCTGCCAACGTATCGGACTCACCCTTTGCATCTTCCCAATTCTCGCCGTCAAGATTTAGGATTTTGTACAGATCAACGAGGGGAGTCTTTCCTTCGAAAACGTAATTCTGTTCGTCTAGTTTTGAATAGAAAATCTTCTCATCGTCGAACTCATCCGTGATGTCACCAACAATTTCTTCTAAGATGTCTTCAAGGGTGACGATGCCTGAAGTACCGCCGTATTCATCTACTACCGTCGCCATGTGGACTTTCTTCTCCTGAAACTCCTTCATAAGATCATCGAGCTTCTTGTTTTCAGGAACGAAATAAGGCGGACGAACAAGAGGGAGCCATTGCAGATTGTCGGCATCGGCGTGAGGCAATAAATCTTTGAGGTAGAGGACCCCTTTTACTTGATCCAACGAGTCTTCGTAAATCGGAACTCTGGAAAATCCTTGCTGGAGCAGTTCGGCTAGCAATTCGGGAAAAAGGGTTCTTTGCTCGAATGCTACCACCTCGGTCCTTGGGGTCATAATTTGCTTTACATCTGTACCACCGAACCGCACGATGCCTCTTAGAATCTTTTCTTCGTCGGGAGTTGTCTCATCATCTTTGGTCAATTCCAGAGCGTGCTCCAGTTCATCAACTGAATAGTCTGCTCCGCGCTTTTTAACCCGTTTATTGATAACGTTGGTACTAGTGATTAGTAAGGTGCTGAGCGGATAGAATATTTTACCAAGAAACTCCAGAGGCAAGGACATGAACTTACAAAGAGGCAAAGCATTGGCCGTAGCATAAACCTTTGGAATAACCTCTCCAAAGAGCAGCAGCAGGAATGTGATGCCTCCAGCCTGAATGGCAATCGCCACCCATGCTTCGTAATCCTCAAAGTTGAAGGATGCTGAAACAATAAATGTAGAAACGATTACAATACCGATGTTCACGAAATTGTTGGTGATCAAGATAGTAGCAAGAAGTCTTTGAGGTCTGTTAAGCAAAGCTTGAATTCGATCGGACGCACTGGTTTTAGAGACTTCGAGCTCATTCTTTTCGTTTGGCCCAAGGGAGAAGAATGCAACTTCAGAGCCTGAAATAAAGGCTGAACAAATGATGAGGAATATTGTCACAGCTACTGCTATCCATACCTCTAATGAGATAGGATTAAAAAGTGACAGAAATAAACTCAGGGGCTCTATATTGGGAGGTTCCACTAAACTGATTTTTCAGATAGCAAGATAATTAAAATGGTAAATCATCGGGGGCATCGCCAGAAGGTTGCGACTCATTTTGAGATTGGCCTGCAGCAGGAGGGGCTTGTTGTTGATTGTGAGCCTGTTGAGATTCATTTGAATCAGGCCTTCCGCCTATAAGCTGAAGTCGTTCCCCCACTATTTCTGTAGCATACCGGTCATTTCCTTCTGGGTCTTTCCAAGAGCGGGTTTGAAGTTTTCCTTCTATGTAGACTTGACGACCTTTCGCGAGATATTTCTCTGCAATGTCCGCCAACTGACGCCAAACAGTCACACTGTGCCACTCAGTGTTTTCAACTTTCTGTCCGTCTTTGTTCGTGTACGATTCTGAAGTAGCAATTCTAAGTCGAGCCAATTTAGCCCCACTTTCAAGAGTGCGTACTTCAGGATCCATTCCCAAATTCCCTAAGATGATAACTTTATTTACGCCTGCCATAATTCAAATCTAAGAGTACAAATGTAATTGATTTGACGTGGCTCATACCATGTCTGTATCTTCTAAAAATCGATGAATGAGTCGTGGAACTGCATATTGATCAATGTCATCTTTTTGAACAACGCGATAAGCTCCTTCGTCTTTAATAGTTCCTGAAACTTGCACTCTCCAAAAACGTGCTTCTATCCTTTGGTGACTTAATAAGTGTGTATATGATTTCTCAGGCGCTGAGCCAATTGATAAAACTTTGGCTTTGGGAAATGTCTCTTGAACATAATTGGTCAAATCAACCTGATCGAGACCTTTCAGGTTTTCTATCGATGCGAAATCGTAAAGTCCTTGCCAAATATCTTTTCCTTCACGCTTTCTCAATACTATCTCATTTCCGGTTTCGATTACAGCATAATCCATCCTCCTTAAAGTCTGCTTAGTCTTTTTCAGCTTAATGGGTCTACTAGCAATGGTCCCGTTTTGAAATGACATGCACTTGCCTTGCAAAGGGCAATGAAGACAAAGAGTCTTTTTAGGAGTGCAAACTAAAGCCCCTAATTCCATGATAGCTTGGTTGAACAAATCTGGTCGATCTTGACTGAGAAGGCGATCGGCCAATTCTTGAAATATCTTTTTTCCCTCTGTTGAGTTAATGGGTGTGTCAATGTCAAAGAGTCTTGATAAAACACGATATACATTGCCATCTACTACCGCTTTAGACTCTTTGTAGGCAAAACTGGCTATGGCTGCAGCAGTATACGGCCCTACTCCTTTTAGCTTTATAATAGTGTCGTATTCTATTGGGAAAATTCCGTTTAACTCAAAGTGTATGTATTTGGCAGTGGCATGAAGGTTTCTTGCTCTAGAGTAATATCCCAATCCTTGCCAATTTTTCAGAACCTCCTCTTCGCTTGCCTCTGCTAAGAGTCCAACGTTGGGATAGCTGGACGTGAATTTTACGTAGTAAGCAAGTCCCTGATCAACTCGAGTTTGCTGAAGAATTATTTCGGATAGCCAAATTTTATATGGGTCAATGGTATCTCTCCATGGTAGGTCTCTTTTTTCTTTTAAATACCACAAAATCAACTGCTCATCTATTTCCATCGGGTCAATAGTTAGGACTCATAGGGTTAAAAAACGAATTTAGCGAAAACACCTTTTGTACAACGCTTTTATCGGGTATCTTTGCGCGCAAATCAGAAATAAGTATTCAATCACATAAGTAAATAACACATGACTAAAGCAGACGTTGTTGCCGAAATCGCAGAACAAACAGGCCTTGAAAAGGTGGCCGTTCAAACTACCGTAGAAGCATTTATGAACTCGGTAAAAAAATCATTAACAGACGGCGAGAATGTATACTTGAGAGGATTCGGGAGTTTTATTGTAAAAGAGAGAGCTGAAAAAATCGGAAGAAATATTTCAGCAAAGGAGCCAATCGTGATTCCTGCACACAATATTCCAGCCTTCAAGCCTTCAAAATCATTCGTGGAGAAAGTGAAGAAGAACGTTAAGGTAAAATAAGTAGGGTAATGTCGAGACACCGTGGGTTTCAAATAGCATTGATTTGCGGCACTCTTCTTCTATTGTTGGGGTTGATTTTGGCACCGCGTTTACCAAAAGATAAGCGCATTGGTCAGATCGGCCCTCTTGCTTTAGAGATTAATCAGGCGGTAGACATTGTCCAAAACGGGGACAACCCAATGTCTGGAATCATGAAATTGCGCGGAATTCTTGAAGAAGATTCTACTCAAGTAGATGTTCATTGGCATCTAGCACAATTTTCCGTAACTTCGCGCCAAATTTCGAATGCAGAGTTGCGTTTCGAAAAAGTAATTCAGTACGATTCCGAAGTGAAGTATCCAACAGCTTACTTTTGGCTAGCACAAACCAAAGTCCAGTTGAATAAAGAAACGGAGGCCATACCACTTCTTGAGACTTATTTAAATTATGAACAAGATACTGTCGTAATTAGGGGAGTGGAAAGAATGCTGAATCAGTTAAAAGAAGAAAATAACTTTTAAATAAACTTTTATGCCAAGCGGTAAAAAACGCAAGCGCCACAAGATGGCCACGCACAAACGCAAGAAGCGTCTACGAAAGAATCGCCACAAGAAGAAATAGATTTTTCTGATTGATTTAGCGCGGGCTTGAAGCCCGTTTTTCGGCACATAATTTTTGGAACTCGTGAATCTTGAGCTAGTAGTAAATGCCAAGGGAAACGAAGTTGATATTGCCTTTCTGAAGGACAATGTTCTTACAGAACTGCACAAGGAGAAAGGAAATCAAGATTTTGCGGTAGGCGATATTTATCTTGGAAAGGTACATCGTGTTATCCCAAGCCTTAATGCGGCATTCGTCGATGTAGGCTATGAGAAAGATGCATTTTTGCATTACCTCGATCTTGGTCCCCAGTTTAAGTCACTTCACAAGCTGGTGAAGCGAACTTTGTCTTCCAAGTCGGTTCCTGCGTCCCTTCAAGATTTTCCTTTAGAGGAGGATATTGATAAGCACGGTAAGATCAACGACATCGTTTCCGGTAGTCAAAACATTTTAGTACAGGTTGCTAAGGAGCCTATATCATCTAAAGGCCCTAGGCTCACCTCTGAAATCACCTTGGCGGGACGATTCGTCGTTCTTGTGCCTTTCGGTGATAAAATTTCGCTTTCGCAGCGCATCAGAAACAAGGAGGAACGGACTAGATTGCGTCGCCTTCTTCAGAGTATTAAGCCAAAGAATTTTGGCGTAATAGTGAGGACTGTCGCTGAGAATAAAAAGGTGGCAGAACTAGACGCTGACCTGAAAGATCTCTATGTGAGGTGGGAAAAAATTCATGAGAATCTGAAGAATGCGAAGCCGCCTATGAGAGTGTTGGGTGAGTTGAACAGGACATCAACCGTTCTTAGAGATTTGCTTAGCGCCAACTTTTCTAAGATCCATATCAACGATCCTGAATTAGGAGAAGAGGTGAAAGAATACCTTAGAAAGATCGCTCCGAAACAGGAGAAGATTGTAAAGATTCACGATGGCATCGATGTATTTGAAAAGTTCGGAGTGAATCGTCAGATAAAGACCACTTTTGGGCGCCAGGTTAACTTGAAGAGTGGAGCTTATCTGATCGTAGAGCATACGGAAGCCATGCACGTAATAGACGTGAACAGCGGCAGCCGTAAGGCTGGTGACAAAGGGCAGGCACAGAACGCTCTTGAAACCAATCTGGAGTGTGCAGAGGAAATCGCAAGAGTACTACGCCTGAGAGATATGGGCGGTATCATTGCCATTGACTTCATTGATATGCCTGATCGGGCGCATCAAAAGCAGCTTTTTGAGAAACTAAAAGACTGTCTCAAAGACGATAAAGCCAAACATAACGTTTTGCCTCCAAGTAAATTTGGGGTAGTTGAGGTTACTCGACAACGGGTAAGAGAAGTGACGGATATTTCCACTGAAGAGGATTGTCCTTGCTGTGATGGTTCGGGAAAGATTCAGGCTTCAGTTTTGATCACCGATCAAATTGAAAACAACCTGAGGTACTTGGCGGAAGAAATAAAAGTGAAGAATGTCACTATTAAAGCCCATCCTTTCCTATCAGCATTCTTGACGAAAGGCCTTATTTCCATGCGAAGGAAGTGGGGAATGAAGTTTAAGGTGAGCATAAAAGTGGTGGCTGATACTGACTATTCTTTTCTTCAGTATAAGTTCTTCAATACTCATGGAGAGCCAATCGACGATTAGATAGTGTCATCCACCAAGTGATCTCTAATGTCCTTGTCGTCATTGTCTGATGAGAACCCCACAATGTCTTTATAGACAGCGTACAATATGCAGTAACTTACGGGAAATGTGATCAATAGTCCTACCACTAGGAACAAGACGCCTATTATATTGAAAATTCCCAATAAGATGATAAGCGCAAAAAAGTGGAACCACTTCTTGGTTACTAATTTGACACTCGTCTTGATCGATTCCCAAAAATCCAAACGGGTAAATACGATTAAAGGAACAGCGAGGCTTACACCAACTGCTAGCCAAATTCCTGGAAGGATCAGCAATACGATGCCAATCGAAATCAGAATCCCCGAAATAAGTGAAACGAGGAATAGTTGAACGATGTAGTCGAATCCCTTAAAGAAGTCGTTAAACTCCAAAGTGCCCTCTTGATCTAATTTCCTAGCCCCAATAAATAGACCTGCAGTGAGAGCAGGGCCAAGCAAATAGGACGCTATTTCTCCCAAGTATTCTGGCAAAAAGTTCAATGAAGCCAAAATCAGACCCGCTACAAGCCCATACAAAACAAAAGGACCTGGTTCTTTTCGAAAGAGGTTCCAACCCTCGGAGAAGTACTTCTCGAGCTCAAAAGAATACCCGTTTTGAATCTTTCTATCGATTCGACTTTTGTCGTCTTGAATATGCATGGTTGTAATTTGCTTCTAAATTAAATGATTCCTCGAGACTTTAGCTCCATGTACTTGTTTATCACCTCAACTGATAGCTTCTCAGGTTCACAAGAGATGGTTTGAATCCCTTGTTTTCTCAGCTTATTTGCGATCTCTTCACGTTCGCTCGCTCGCTTCGCGGCCAGAGTAACTCGATATACATCATCTACTGACTCTTTGGATTGATGAGCCTTGGCCATCAATTCAGAATCTTTGAAGAGAACCATTACCAAGAGATGTTTACGACTTATTTTTTTGAGAAGGGGCAGCGCTCTATCTGCCGTGTGCTTGGTTTCAAAATTGGCGAAGAGAAGAATCAAACTTCTGTTTCTTGCTAGTCGATTCACCGATTTGAACAATAGTTCAAAATCGGGTTCGAGGGTTCTCTCTTTTTCGTGGTAAAGAGAGTCGAGTATTTTTCTGATTTGTCCCGATCGATTCTCCGCTCGAAGTGCAGTTCCAATTTTATTTGAAAATGTAATTAGGCCAACATTGTCATATTTCTTCAAAGCTACATTTGAGATAGCCAGAGTGGCATTGATCGCATAATCCAAGTAAGTGACATTGCGAAAAGCCATTTTCATAGCCCGCCCTTTGCTGATGACACAATATAGATTTTGGCTTCGTTCGTCTTGGTAATGATTGACCAGGAGTTCCCGAGTCTTACCCGTCGCCTTCCAGTTTATGCTCCGGTAATCATCGCCCTCCGTAAATGGAGAAATTTGTTCAAATTCATAACTCTGTCCTATTCGTTTGTGCCGCTTATGGCCCATCGGCGACGCCATTCTACTAAAAGCCAATAGCTCGGTATCATGCATTTGTTTTATGCTAGGATACACGGCGATTTCTCTTTCCAAGGGCAATGATATTCGGCGTTTTATGAAGTGCAAGGGGCCTTCCAACAGTACGTTTAAGGTACCGAACTTGTATATCCCTCGATCGATTGGTCTCATCTTGTACATGGTTGTGTTTCTGCCAGGCTCAAGAGTTTTTTCAATTCTGAAGTTGCGCTTTTGTAACTGATCGGGCAATTCGTCGATTATAGTCGCCTGAAGGGGCATCGGGCTGCTGAGCTCAAAAAGTATTTTGACTTCAGTATCATCGGCCAACCCTAGGATCTTCGGCAATTCTCGTTTGCCTTTTAGTTTCACATTCTTGCTGAAAAGGATGACCGCATCAGCAGCGCTGAGAACAACCAGCATAGCTGCTACCACCTGCCCAAGCCGAAAGAGCATTGGAAAACTGAAACCGAATGCACATAAAAATATAGCAGTGGCTCCCGTCGTAAAAAATAGGGGAGTTAACCAAATTTTTTGTGCCCAGCCTTTTCTCATTTAGGCACCTCTACTTTTCGGATTAAGCTCTCTATTACTTCTTTGAGTTCTATTCCTTCTATTTCACGCTCGTAGCTTAAGATCAAGCGGTGATTCAAAACAGGGAAAACCGCTTTTTTGATGTCGTCGGGTGTTACGAAACCGCGTCCATTCATCAATGCCAATGCTTTCGAAGCTTTGAGGATACCCAAAGAGGCTCTGGGTGACGCGCCCAAATAAAGGTCGCTATTGTTTCTCGTGCGGTCTACTATTTGGGCAATGTAAGTGATGAGTTCATCCTTGATGAAAATCTGCTCCACCACTTTTCGGAATTTGAGGAGATCTGCACCACTAAGCACGGGTTTAATCTGGTCTTCACGATTTCCGTAGAAGTCAGATTTGAATCTTCTAAGCATGATTTCCTCCTCTTCGAGACTGGGGTAGGTAGCCACCAGCTTAAAGATGAAACGGTCGAGCTGTGCTTCGGGCAGTTTATAGGTTCCTTCCTGCTCTACAGGGTTTTGGGTAGCCACTACAAAAAAGGGAGGGTCGAGCTTGTAAGTATGCCCATCTACACTCACCTGCTTCTCTTCCATTACTTCCATAAGGGCGGCCTGAGTCTTGGCTGGAGCTCGGTTTATCTCATCTATCAGAACTACATTGCTGAAAATCGGCCCCTTTTTGTAATGAAACTCGGAACGCTTCATGTCAAATACTGTGGTTCCAATAATGTCGGTTGGCATTAGGTCAGGCGTAAACTGAATACGCGTGAAGTCTACCGCGATACATTTGGCTAAGAGTTTTGAAATCAACGTTTTCGCAACACCAGGAACACCTTCTAACAGAACGTGTCCATCGGTGAGAAGGGCTGCAATCATGAAGTTGATAATCTCCACCTGACCAACGATCACTTTCTCAATTTCCTTTCGGATTTTGTCAATGGCAAGGCCTGTCTCGTACGCTTCCGCGCTGAGCTGACTTTCAGGGCTAGACTCCTTTGGTGGCGTTTCGCTCTCTTGGTTTTCGTTTTCTAGGGACATCGGTTATAGAATTCAGTTATTTCGCGATCAATTTTAAGTAGTTCGCTATCATTCAAGGCGCTATTGTATCGCGAGCGCTCCAGCTGCTTGAAAAATAGCTCAATATAATCCTTATCCAGTTTTAATTTAGCCGAAGCCAGCTCATAGAAGTCATCATCGAGCTTGTTTGCGTTAAGGCTGTACCTATTTCGCAAAAATGATTGAAGCAGCTTTACCTGACTCTGCAAGATATCCCGATGGCTTCCTTCTTTGCGAAACAAGCGATACATCATATCTAAGTAGGCCGATGTTTGATTTTCGGGCAATGATACCACAGGAATGGCTCTTTGCTTTCGACGCATACTGTTGATGATGTAAAGCAACGCCAAGACCAATGTGAGGTACCAAGCCCATTTTAATGATTGATGTGCTAGAATAAATTTGAGTGGGCTTTCGCCAATATTGGGGCCTCCGCCGTTTGATGATGATGATGCAATTCCTGGTTCGAGATAATAGACGCTTTCGCCTTCCACTTGGCCAATCAATCCATTTACGTAGTTGAACACGCTATCTTCTCTAAAATGGTAATTGGTAAAAACGAGTGGAGTTGTATGCAGAAGAAGCTTTCCGTTTTCCGTTTTTTTCTCGATCAGGTTGGCGTGTTTTTCTCCGTTAATTTCAATAAACCCCATTTCCTCCGAGCACGGCAAATCTTTGAAGTAAATCCATGAATGCAAGCTGGGTTCATTGAACGCATCGAGGGAAAGCTCAAAAGATGCGCTTCCATCCTCAACCTTGATCGACATAGACTCCTGCTTATCCGAGAGGGATTGGCCCGCGTTTGCGCCGCAATCATCTAAGTAGGGCAGGGTCTTTCCCGCCAATGTGGAGCTGATTAGCAGATTATTGCCGTTGTCTACAAATTGCTTTAGAAGGGAGGCTTCTGTAGAATCTATCCAAGCGTAACCAGCAATATAGACCATGGTATTCCCAGTGCTTTCCAAGTAACTGGTATCTGCAAAAAGTCCTTCAAGCACTTCAAATTCAGCGGCTGACTCCGCTAAGACTCCTTTGAATAAACTCAGATCGTAAGGTTGGAGACCATCATCATTGTACGTTTCATTCCAAGCATACCGTTCATTGGCTTGAGCCAAAAAATAGACTACCCCAAGTAGCACTACTGCGGCAATTGCAATCAATATGCTGTTCTTGCGATTCTTATCCATTTTTTATGGATTCGATGAATGCTAAAAATCGAGGCTCGGCTCGGTCAAAATCAAGTTGATTCACTTCATTCGCTCCGTACCAAGTGAATTCATGGAGAAGGGTCAGCTGGAAGAAATCTTGGGCTTTTTCCTGCCACGACATTTCTTGAGTGTACTCGCGGTTGGTTTTGTCGGCTGCGGCTTTGAGCTTGCCTTGAGAATCAAGGTGCTTAATTATAATCTGGTAGAGTATTCTCGTCGCTTCGCGAAAGTTCTTCTCTTCTTTTGCTTTTTTGTGCGCAGCCCATAGCTCTGCGAGCGGCGATAAAGCAGTTGGACCTTCTTCAGCAGAATCTACCTCTACCGCATTTTCTTTCTTTCCTTCAGATTTGACTCGATTACTCGTGACTAGGCGCACCACGATGAATATCAGTAAAGCCGCCAAAATCGCAATTGCGATGTATCGAAAAGCCACCACCCAGTCTAGGGTATTGATACCCGGTGCGTCGAGACCAAGTTCCTGCACTTCGGGCGGAGCTTCATTGAACTCCATTCCTTCTTTGTCATCCAGCCACGTTTTGCGGTCGAGTGGGGCTTGCATGTAGTGAAATTGCCCTACCAGATATGTGATTCGCTCCATCATTCTTGTTCCATCCCGTAAGCCCTGCGCTTATTTCCGATAGCCTTAACCCTCTGAGCCAAGCCAATTGCATTTTTTGCTTCTTGCGCTGAGTAGTATTCAAGCAATTGCGAAAAAAGCGTGAGAGGGAGCATCAATGCCAGTCCAAAATGATCGACAATGATCAAACTCATTACGGCCACTTTTTCCTTGACTTCGTAGTCTGCATCAATATTCCATTGGAGAACCTCCACATAAAACCAAGTTAATGGCGAAGCCAATAGGACTAAGATCAGCATGGATAAGAGTGCAATGGATAGAAAAGTGACGAATACATGCCTTTTTGTCCCGTTCAAAAGAGCCAGCATTGAGCCAAATGCATTTGGAAGTGATAGTTTTTCCGTAGCGGAAACGATTAGCCAGAAAGTGAGAAAAGGAATAGCAATGATGCCCAAGGCTGCCACCAATAGTTGATCGCTTAAGATGCTCAATTCAAAAAGCGATACGATGACTAAGATTTTCAAAAATAGCGACCCATTGACTTTAATGGATACGCTTGGGTATGCCTTATTAAACAGAAAGAAGCTGAATGCAGCCATAGCCGAGATTAAAACACAATTGAGAAAAAAGCTCAGCGGGAAGATCGAATAGTCGTGAAATTGATAAAGGCTGAATGGGTCAAACTCGCTTATGGCAATCAATCCGAGACCTTCCGACCCATGCAGTAAATAAAAGATGAATGCATAGATTAGAGCAAAACCCACCGCCATTCCTATAATCGAAAAGAAAGAATTGCGATACACCATAAAGGTTGTCGTGAAGATTTCTCTTGTTTTTCGAAGTCCCAATAAATCGGGCAATTCTTGAATCTCGGGTATCAGTTCTTCTTGGTCGATTCTGCGTTTTGGTCTTCCGCGAAAGCGAAGAGAAGGATACCACCAAAAATAAACCGCAACGAAAGCAAAGCACATAAAGATGAAGCTTCCTCTCAGCAGATCGGGCATCTCGGTGAGCCGAGTGAAAAAACCTTCAATAAATCCTGCTGTGATGAAAAACGGCACCAATCCTACCATGATTTTTATAGCCCTTCTGGCGCCAATGATGAAAGATTGTCGTCTTGGCAGCGTGCCTGGAAACAATAGTCCTCTTCCCATGGTGAGCCCAGCTGCTCCCGCTATTACAATTGATGAAATCTCGAGTGCGCCATGCATCCAAATGGTCAGGAAGCTTTCCTGAAGCAAGTCACGCTCAATGAAAAAATACTGGAACGTTCCGACCATGATCCCATTGTAAAGCATAATCACCAAGGTGCCAACTCCGAAAAAGGCCCCGAGAACAAACGTTCTGAAAGCGACCAAAATATTGTTGATCGTAATCCTGAAAAACATCCCGAATTCCTCGCTGGATTTGTAAACGCCCATAGGGTCGCCGTTTGCGATGTTTTCCTCCGTCATCTCAACGTATTCTGCGCCGAGAATGACTTGGGCAAAATCAGGATCATGAATAGTTGACAGAATCCCGATGGCCATAGACACCAGAAAAAAGAGGAGTGAAATATTCAATTCTCTTTTTGCTTCGTAGAGCGCTAAGGGGAGATCATTGATCCAAAACCAGGTAAATTTTTTCGATTTGTCCCCGCGTTGTCGATTGAGCTTGAGATAGATGATCTGGGCCAAGCCGTTGAGGTAAACTCTGATACTCCGTTTGGGATAGTGCGTTCGCGAATACGACAGATCTTCAGTAATCTGTGAGAACAAATCGCTGAATTCTTCGGGGTTGACTTGTGATTTCGTCTGTGACGCCTTCTCAAATCGTGCCCAATTCTTCTGATTTTGCTCTACAAATCTTTTCTCACGCATTTATCTGGGTAAAGCACTCGAAGGTATTTAATTTCCTCTTTTTGAAAAAAGAAAATGTCTCTGAATGCTTGAATCTTATCATTCGAATCAAATTCTCTAATTTCGACACGATGAGGAAGATCAGTATCACAACAGCTCAAAACATTGTTATCGATTTTAGGCTTGCCACAATCGGTCACAGGTTTTTGGCTTTTGCAATTGATATGATCATCGTATCAGCGGCTTCAGCATTTTTGGCTATTTTCCTTTCTATAATTAACACCAATCTTTTGTTGATCAATGGATTGGTTGCCATGCTCTACACGTTGGTCATGGAACTGGTTTTTTCGGGACAAACTCCTGGAAAGATGGCTTTGAAAATTCGGGTTATATCCCTAGAAGGCAAAGAACCAGACCCTCTCGATTTTGTCATTCGCTGGTCTTTTCGAATTATTGATATCTGGTTTAGCCTTGGCGCACTGGCCGTTGTCATGATCAGTACATCGCCGAGAGCACAAAGATTGGGAGGCGCTCTAAGCAACACGATGGTTGTCAACCTTGGCTCTGAGTCGGGTCTCTCCCTGAGCGATATTTTACGAATCGAGGATCGATCAAAATACTCCCCTCAGTATTTTGACGTGATTCGCTTTAGCGAAGACGAAATGCTCACGGTAAAAGCAGTGCTCGATCGATATGCCAAATACCGAAATACAGCTCACTTAACTCTTTTGGAGAATACGGCCAACCAGTGCGGCCAAGTCTTGGAGTTAAATGAAATCCCTGAAAACAAGATTGAGTTTTTACGCACCCTCATCAAGGATTACATCGTTATCACACGCAGCTGATGATCATTAGAAAATATCCACCGCAAGAAACCCGCGACCGCATGAAGGTCTGGTGCGACCTCCAGGAAAGAGCACATTCAGAGGCGAGAAGGAAGCTCTTTAGCTGGGGTGTGTATGGAGAAGAAGCGGAAAAAATTCTTGCAGAACTGATCAGTAGCAACTACCTCAATGAAGAACGCTTTGCTCGTGCTTTTGCTAGGGGAAAGTCACGGATTAAAGCTTGGGGTTGGAAAAAAATCGAAATGACCTTAAAGGCAAAAGGAGTTTCGGCCTATAGCCTTAAAGCCGCTCTAGAAGAGATCGATCAAGAAGAGTACTATGCTGGATTGATTCATCTTGCTACAAAAAAGGAACCCTTAATATCAGAATCAAATCCTTTTCAGCGAAAGCAGAAACTCTTGCGCTTTTTGGTGGGAAAAGGCTATTCCTACGATGAGTCAAAGAAAGCAGTGGAAGAAGTTCTGAATTAGTCCTTGGGACTTATCATTTCTGTTATTTTTGCGGTATGATCACAATAGACAGTATAGCGCAGCTTGCTGGGCGTCTGGAGGCGCTAAGGGGGTATCTTTGACATACCTGGCAAGCTAACAGAAATAGAAGAAGAGGAAAAGCACACTTTGGATCCCGACTTTTGGGGCAATTCAAAAAAGGCGGAGCAGATTCTCAAAAAAATTCGAAATAAGAAAGTCTGGACTGACGCTTACGCCGATGTGGAAACCAAGATAGAAGATCTTCGGGTGCTCTATGATTTCTTCAAAGAGGGCGAGGCTGAAGCCACTGACGTGACCGAGCAATACGAAGCTACTATGGTTGCTATGGATGAGCTCGAGTTTAAGAATATGCTCTCTGCCGAGGAGGATGGTATGGACGCCGTTATGCAAATAACCGCTGGTGCAGGAGGTACAGAAAGTTGCGACTGGGCTGCGATGCTCATGCGCATGTACATCATGTGGGGCGATAAAGGTGGTATGAAGATCAAGGAACTTGCCATCCAAGACGGAGATGTTGCTGGGATAAAATCGGTCACCTTAGAATTTGCAGGAGAGTTTGCCTTTGGTTACTTGAAAGGAGAGAATGGGGTGCATCGATTGGTGCGCATTAGCCCCTTTGATTCCAATGCCAAGCGGCACACTTCTTTCGTATCGGTATATGTTTATCCTTTGGTAGACGACACCATCGAAATCCATGTGAACCCAGCAGATATTACATGGGATACCTTCCGTTCGGGAGGTGCGGGAGGCCAAAACGTGAACAAGGTGGAGACGGGAGTGCGACTTCGTCACAAGCCTACGGGTATCATAATCGACAATACTGAAACACGTTCTCAGCTTGGAAACAAGGAGAAAGCCATGCAGCTTTTGAAGTCTCAGCTCTATGAGATGGAGATTGCGAAGAAATTGGAGGCGAGACAAGAAATTGAAGCCAGTAAGATGAAGATTGAGTGGGGTTCGCAGATCAGAAATTACGTGATGCAGCCTTATCAACTCGTGAAAGATGTACGGACAGGACACGAAACATCAAACGTTGATGACGTCTTGAACGGCGATATTGACGGGTTTTTGAAGGCCTACCTCATGGAGCACGGAAACGCATAATTATGGGTGTCTGTAGAATCCATCATCATGCCTGCGGCTTGATCGCAGATCGGCGTTGCACTTGTTTTAAAAACAGTTATTCGCCTGAGGCGGACTCCTTAGTTTTTAAAACTGCATGCGCCCCTGCCTTCGACTTGGTTTGGCAATTTGCTAATGAATCCTGTAGTTCATCCATTCGACATTATTGACAAACTTCTTATTATGGCTGAGAAATATACCATCTACCACAATCCCAGATGCCGAAAGAGTCGAGAGGCTCTCAACTTTCTAATCGAAGAAAAGGTAGATCTCGAGGTAATAAAATACCTGGATGACCCCATTCAGTCCAAAGACTTTAAATTGCTTTTGGCAAGGCTCGATTTGAAAGTGAGCGACATTATCAGAAAGGAAGAGCAGCTGTTTAAGCAGAAGTACAAAGGCTTCGACTTTACCGACGAAGAATGGTTCATTGTTTTGGAAGAAAACCCAAAACTGCTACAGCGACCTATAGTTGTAAAAGGCAGCAAGGCCGTGATTGGTCGACCGCTGGAAAATGTAAAAAACCTATTGAACTAGATTATGGAGTATCGAATAGAAAAAGACACGATGGGCGAGGTAAAAGTACCTGCCGACAAATACTGGGGAGCACAAACTGAGCGCTCTCGGAATAACTTTAAAATTGGCCCCGAGGCGAGTATGCCTTTGGAAGTGATTTATGGGTTTGCTTATTTGAAAAAAGCTGCTGCAATCACAAATTTCAAAGCGGGTGTTTTGGCCGAAGAGAAAATGAAACTCATTGGCGCTGTATGCGATGAGATTTTGGAAGGAAAGCACGACGAGCAATTTCCGCTGGTTATATGGCAAACGGGATCGGGAACCCAGAGCAATATGAATTGCAATGAAGTGATTGCCAATCGCGCGCAAGTATTGAGCGGCGGGCACCTCGGAGAGGGCGAACGAAAAATTCACCCGAACGATGATGTCAACAAGTCTCAATCGAGCAACGATACCTACCCGACGGGAATGCACATCGCATCCTACAAGGTCATTGTCGAGAAGACTATTCCAGGAGTGGAGAAGCTGAGAGATGTCATCAAATCGAAGTCTGATGAGTTTATGAACGTGGTGAAAATAGGTCGGACACACCTGATGGATGCTACGCCCTTGACTTTAGGTCAAGAGTTTAGCGGATACGTTTCTCAACTCAACCACGGCCTTCGTGCATTGAAAAACACGTTGGCCCACCTTAGCGAATTGGCCCTTGGTGGAACGGCCGTTGGAACGGGAATCAATACGCCTAACGGCTACGCAGAAAATGTAGCGAAGGAGATTGCCGACTTAACGGGATTGCCATTTATAACTGCTGAAAACAAGTTTGAGGCTCTAGCTGCTCACGATGCGATGGTGGAGACTCATGGTGCTTTGAAGCAATTGGCAATTTCTTTGAATAAGATTGCCAATGATATTCGAATGCTGGCTTCAGGCCCTCGAAGCGGGATTGGTGAAATAATTATCCCAGCCAATGAGCCGGGTTCATCCATAATGCCAGGTAAGGTCAATCCTACGCAATGTGAAGCGTTGACTATGGTTTGCGCCCAAGTATTTGGAAATGATGCCGCGATAGGATTCGGTGGTGCGCAAGGGCATTACGAGCTCAATGTATTTAAACCCGTAATGGCTTCGAATTTGATTCAATCAGCCAATCTCATTGCCGATGCTTGCGTCTCTTTCACTGATAATTGTGCCGTGGGAATAGAACCAAACTACGAAGTGATCAAACGTCACTTGAACAATTCCCTCATGCTAGTTACCGCTTTGAATACCCATATCGGCTATGACAAATCGGCTAAGATTGCAAAGGAAGCCCACAAAAACGGCACGACATTAAAAGAAGAAGCCGTGAAGTTGGAATACCTCACGGCCGAAGAATTTGACGAGTGGGTTGATCCACTCAAAATGACGGGATTGTCTTAATGTCCTAAGCGAAGTCCGCGTTCTTTCCTGTTTTCAAATCAGTTACTATTTGCTTGATGCGCTGCTCCTCTTCCTTCGGGCAGAGGAGCAGTACGTCATCAGTATCTACCAAAATGAAGTTTTCAAGGCCGTGAATGACGACTAACTTGTTTTCAGGAACGTTGATCATATTGTCGCTGCTGTTGTAGACCACCACGTTCTTTCCAATGATGGCGTTGTGGTTTTTGTCTTTCTTTACGTGCGTAAAAAGAGAACCCCACGTTCCCAAGTCACTCCATCCAAAGTCGCTCAACACGACGTTTACGTTTTTGGCTTTCTCCATGATTCCGTAATCAAGAGATACGCTTTCGCAAACTGAATATATTTCAGCAATTTTTTCTTGTTCTTTATCTGAGTTTAACTCGGCGGCACCTTCTTCGAAAAGCTCAGTAACTTCGGGCAAGTGCTGCTTGAAAGCTTCTGTGATACTATCCAATGTCCAGATAAAGATTCCTGAGTTCCAGTAAAAATCTCCGCTTTTAATAAACTCACGCGCCAAATCTAGATCGGGCTTCTCGGTAAAGGTTTTCACCTTTTTCACTTGATCATTAACGGCATCTTTGGCATCGGTAAACTGAATGTAGCCATAGCCAGTATCAGGTCGCGACGGTTTGATGCCAAGTGTCACTAAGTTCCCAGTAGTTTGTGCTTGATCCAGAGCAGTTTCTATCGTGGCGAAAAAGGCTTGTTCCTTCAAGATTAGGTGGTCGGATGGAGCCACAATCATTCTTGCGTTTGGATTCTTCGAGCGAATCTTTTCATTGGCATAAGCCACGCAGGGAGCGGTATTTCTGCGAGATGGCTCGCAAAGAATTTGATCATAATCAATGCCATCAAGCTGCTCTTTTACCAATTCTCGGTACTGCTCGTTGGTTACGATGTAGATGTTCTCCTTTGGGCAAATGTGAAGAAAGCGCTCAAAAGTTTGCTGAATGAGGGTGCTACCTGTTCCTAAAATATCATGAAACTGCTTGGGGTAGGAAGTGCGGCTCATTGGCCAAAATCGGCTACCGATTCCTCCTGCCATTATGACGCAGTAATTGTCTTTGTTTACCATAGATTGTTCGTTCTAAGTTATTGAAGTAAACTCTTTCCGCGCTAATAGTATTGATGCGAGGCTTAAATTTAGCAGTCGCGAAAGTAAGCCATAATTTGAAAAGATGTAGATATCCCGTGTTACTAAATAGAGTCTGTCATATAGTCGAGGGTCTGAGCTAGAGAGTTCATTAGCAAGTTTCCAGACCAAGAAAAAGGAGTGATAGCGCACGTTATAGTCAACTTTATAGCCAGGCCTTAAAGGGTAGCCAAGGGATTTACCTTGGCCCTGGATGAGATGAGGTATTGCTTGCCATCCGTCACGCGGCGACAAAGTATTCGTGTTCGCCTGAGGAGAGTGTATTGGTAAATATCACCTCTGAATTCGAATTGGTCATTTGGCGAAAGTGTCCCCAAGAATTCACCTTCTTCCGAATCGTATTCGGCGAGTGCGCGGCTCAAAATGGGGCAAGAGCAGCTCGATGCCTTGGGGCGTGAGATGTGGAGATGAAGTGATTTTGTGAGGTCTGGAGGAAAAATTTGTTGGTCCACAAAGAGCTTCAGCATTTTGGTGTAGATTCCTTTCCATTCCTGGCCATGAGGAGCTGCTTTTCGGCCATGTTTCAAGTAGCATCCTAAGTGCGCGAACTCATGAATGGTGGTGATCAGAAACGAGTAGGGGTGAAGATCTGCGTTCACCGAAATTCGTGGCGCTTTCCCGTTGAGGCCAGGCCTGAAATCTCCAAGCTTGGTTTGTCTCGGTTTTGAAATGACGAACACCACGTTAAGCTCAACGATCCAGTTCGCGATTACCGCAGCAGTCCCTTTCGGTACTTTTGGCGAAAGTTTTTTTTCAAAGTGAAGAATTGCCTCATTGGACGCCATATTCTTAGGAACGGCAGATTATTTGTTCGGAAGCAAGCTCACTCGTCCATTTCGGACAGGTATCACATTTCTTCTTTTTATTTGCGGTACACGATGATGCTAGTGCGACAATTGCTATTGCAATTGAGGCAACGAGAAGTCTCTTTTTCATTTGAATTCAAAATTAGAAAAAATTGAAGGGATTGTTTTCTATGATTGCAGATGTTCCTTATCAACGTCTAAGTCGGGAAATTAATTTTGTCCTTTAGCGTTCGATTTGATCGAGCACCTTACCTTTATTCGCAAGAGTTGAACTTACTTTTTCACATAGGGCAGTACTTTACTTTGATCTGGCGAAGCTTTTCTCGACCAGAGAAGTTTTCGATCTATCGAAAACAATTCGTGCAAGAGATTGACAGTATTGGATTGAGCTCCATTGGTATTGTGGCATTGATGTCCGTGTTTATGGGTGCAGTAATAGCCTTGCAAACGGCTTCGAATATGGACAGTCCTTTGCTGCCAGCCTACACAGTAGGTTTCACCGCAAGACAGTCTATCATTTTAGAGTTTTCCCCCACCATTATTGCATTGATATTAGCGGGTAAGGTGGGTAGTAATATAGCCTCTGAGATAGGCACAATGCGCGTTACAGAACAAATTGATGCCTTGGATATAATGGGGGTGAATTCTGCCGCATATCTCATTTTGCCAAAGGTACTTGCGGGACTTTTTATTTTTCCATTCCTGATTACTATCTCTATGTTTTTGGGGATTTTCGGTGGGTGGTTTATCTGTATTTCTACCGAAGTTGTTTCCTCAAATGATTACATCTATGGAATCCAATATGATTTCCAACCGTTTGATGTGTTCTATGCGCTAATCAAAACAGTGATCTTTGCTTTTATCATTACTACTGTTGCTTCGTATCACGGTTATTTTGCCAAAGGAAGTGCCCTTGAGGTAGGCCGTAGTAGCACGAAGGCTGTAGTATACAGCAGTATCCTGATTCTGATTTTCAATTATGTAGTCACCCAACTTCTACTGATTTGATTGAAGTTAAGAACCTATACAAGTCCTTTGGCGATACAGAGGTATTGACCGATATCAACTTCACTTTCTTAAGAGGAAAAGTGAATATGATTATTGGCCAAAGTGGAAGCGGTAAGTCCGTATTGACGAAGTGTATCGTGGGTCTCCACCAACCCAATCAGGGAGAAGTTCTCTTTGATGGTCAGAACTTCTTGCAATTGGAACTGGAGGAGAAAAAGGAAATCAGGAAGAACATTGGAATGTTATTCCAAGCCAGCGCTCTTTTTGATAGTATGACTGTTGAAGAAAATATCAGCTTCCCTTTGAGAATGTTCACGAATAACACAGCGGGAGAAATTAAGAACCGTGTCGATGAATGTCTTGAAAGAGTAAACCTTGTTGGTAAGAATGATCTCTATCCCGCAGAAACCAGCGGAGGTATGCAGAAACGAATAGGCATTGCCAGAGCAATCGCTATGAAACCCGCTTATCTTTTTTGCGACGAACCGAATTCAGGACTTGATCCTCAAACAGCCATCGTTATCGACAACTTAATTCACGAGATCACCTACGAGACGGGCATTACGACTATCGTGATCACGCATGACATGAATTCTGTAATCGAGATTGGAGATCACATCATGTTCGTTTACAAAGGAAAGAAGTGGTGGTCGGGTGATAAGCAGGAGATTCTTCGTTCGAAGAACAATGAACTCAATGACTTTGTGTACGCCTCGAAGTTTATGAAAACTCTTCGCGAGAAACTCAATTCTTAAAAAGAGGTAAATCCGTTTTTCCCACTTGTTTCTTTGCAGTGCATCATAGTTCTTATTGTCGCAATGTTGACTTCATAGCGGAATGATTAAATTCGTTTGAATTCGTCTCCTATTTATTCATCTTAATAAATTGCTATGTTAAAAACTGCATTGAATTGCTTGGTTGCTTTTTTAGTCTTTCAGACTATCTCTATTGTTTCCAATGCTCAGGAAGTGGGCGATACCATTGTAGTACAAACATTGGATTACAACAGCACAACTCGAGATACAATGGTCGTCTTTCCTGATTTTTCTGGGCTGACCTTCGAAAAGGTATTGATGCGCTACAATATGCGCTGTAAGGATGCCGCCGTGAATACAACTGGCGGAAATAACGTAGCATGCGGAGAATGGGATTATAGCTGCAACACTTACCTAACCGATTCTACCAGAACCGACTCTCTGGGAACTATCCATCCCGATTTTATCATTACTGGATTTAGTGGGAGTACATACGATTATACCACAGTGCCCACCTATTCCTATTATCAAGCTACCCAAGAAGAAGTCACCTACACGGAGGTATTGTCTGAAGTTGTTTCAGAAATAGGCAGCGGAAGTATGTCAGATGAAACTCCCTTGAACAACAACTTAGGAGATGCAAAGTCTCAGTATCTCTATACGGCTGAAGAGTTAACGGAGGGCGGTCTTTCGGCTGGGATGATCACTGGTTTGAGCATGGACATCGGCTCTATAGGAAATGAAATTGCCAATCTTCGCATTGCCATTAAAGAAACCAGTGCCGCTGAGCTCGATCCACTTAATCCTGAATTGGAAGGATTTGCGAATGTGTATTACCTCAATACCACTTTTGAGGCTATTGGCGAGCATCAGTTCAATCTCAGTACTGAATTTGATTGGGATGGAACGAGCAACCTAATCGTCCAATTTTCCTATGAAGATGCCATGGGAACTGGATCTGAGGTACTTTCTGAAAGCATAGAAAACCTGGGGGTCGCGTCTTCATCCGATGACTATTACCTCGACTTCAACGGTGATTCTTATGTGGAAGTAGCTAACGGCTTTCCAACGGTAACAGATCAAATTACAATCTCTTGCTGGGTGTATGGAAATGAAGAAATAATGCCGACGAACTCTACTCTTTTTGAAGGAAGTGACTTAGACAATAATCGCCAAATAAATGCACACCTTCCTTGGAGCAATAGCAGGGTTTACTGGGATTGTGGAAACGATGGAAGTGGATTTGATCGGATTGACAAAGAGGCCTCTGAGGAGAATTTTGCAGGTAAATGGAACCATTGGGCATTTACCAAGAATGCCACGACTGGAAGCATGAAGATTTACCTCAATGGATCCTTGTGGCATTCGGGAAACGGAAAAACAAAACTCATTGACCTCCAACAGCTGAGAATCGGGCGATCCATTACTTGGATCAATACCTACTTCGGAAAAATTGATGAATTTCGTGTTTGGAATACTGAATTGTCGGCAAGTGAAATTGCTGATTACATGCACACATCGGTAACAGAGGCTCACCCAAGCTATGATCACCTTATGGCTTATTATACGTTTGATGAAGGTGTAGGAGACATCGCTGGTGACTTAACAGAAGGTCATGAAGGTACTTTGATAGCAGCGCCACTTTGGCGGCAAAATGAGGGGCAGGAGATTAAGAAGGACTTCTCCGCTTTGGCCGAGAGGCCAAATATGAAAGTGATTCAAGGAGAATACGTCACCTCCGTTTCTGAAACAGTGGTTTTAGACTCTATAGTCAATGCGGTAAATACGGTTACGGGCTATGGTCTTGATGGCACAGATCTAGAAGAGATCAGTGTGAACACTTATTATGAAGCAGGCGAGATGCCAATCGTCGATGAATCTGGAGAACAAGTAGGAACGGTCATCGTACCTGCCGAGAACTCTATTGAGATTGGAGAATTGTTTTATTACCGCAAATTCCCCATGAAGTACGAGATCATGTCTTTCGTAACGCCTTATGGAATTGGTCTGGATATGACGCCTGTCGGCAAAACCTGGACTTTTGATTTGACGGATTTCGTTCCTATTCTGAATGGATCAAAACGAATGACGATGGAGAGGGGAGGACAATGGCAGGAAGAAATGGATATCCAATTCCTTTTTATATTAGGCACGCCGCCAAGAGAGGTGATAGATATTCAGCAGATTTGGAAAGTTGACCAGCGCAGCTACGCCTCCATTTCTGACGATACATACTTCCCGCCACGAGATGTGATGACGAGTACTGAAGGGTCTCAGTTCAAAATAAGATCTTCCATTACCGGCCATGGTCAGCAAGGTGAGTTCATTCCTCGAACGCATTACGTCGATATAGCAGGTGGGAGCAATGAATTCTCATGGCAAGTTTGGAAAGAGTGTGCCGCAAATCCTCTTTATCCCCAAGGAGGTACTTGGATTTATGACCGAGCTGGGTGGTGTCCTGGAATGGCCACTGATGTTCAGGAATTTGACATTACCTCTATGGTCACTCCTGGTGAGGCTGTTAATATTGAGTATGGTATGAACAGCGCTACGGGAGATTCTAGATACATTGTAAATCATCAATTGGTGACGTACGGTGAAAATAATTTTGACCTGGATGCTACTCTTGTAGAAGTGAGAAAACCTTCTGATAGCTTTGAGTTTGATCGCTTCGGAACGATTTGTCACTCTCCCGAAGTAGTCATTCGCAATACTGGAAATGAGACCTTGACTTCTGTCACCATTACTTACTGGGTGAACAGTGCTCCGACGCCTGAAACATTTATTTGGACGGGTTCTCTTGATTTCCTTGAATCGAAGACAGTGGTGTTGCCCACTCCAGCCACGCTCTGGGAGAGTGTGACGCCAGCTGACAACGTTTTTCATGCTTCCATATCCTTACCGAATGGGGGTGCGGACGAGTACGCGTTCAATAACTCCTATCAATCTTCTTTCCGAATTCCAGAGGTTGTTCCAAATCACTTCCTCATTTTATTCGTTACAAACAACCAACCAAACGAGAATGACTACCAACTAAAAGACGACAATGGAAATGTGATATTCGAGCGCGACAATATGGACCCGAATTCTTTATACCGCGATACGCTGCAACTCGAAGTTGGATGCTACAGTCTACAAGTGAACGACTCTGGTGACGATGGGGTCAATTTCTGGGCAAACAATGATGGCAGCGGTTCAGTGAGGCTAAAAGAAGTTGGAGGGCCTACTTTCAAATACTTTGAGGGAGATTTTGGAGACGATATTTATTACGAGTTCACCATTGACTATCCGCTTACATTCGAGGAGGTGGCTGGAAAACATGAATTCGAAGTTTTTCCCAACCCTACTAATGACCAGCTGAGTTTATTGCTCGAGGGCTTTGATACTGCTGTTCTAATTCGTGTTTACAATTCTCTGGGGCAATTGGTGCTTTCGAAAAATGTCAGTACAGGAGCAAGTGCAGCGCCAACCAATTTGTCAATGAAAAGTCTGGAATCAGGGGTCTATGTGATCCAAGCTACGGACGGATCGAGAATGGCCACCCAAAGAGTAGTGAAAGAATAAGTTTCTAAGGAAGCCTGATTTTTATTCAGAGGGAATTATCGACATCAGGTAGTTCCCTTTTTTTTGTGCTATCAAGCGCTGTTCCGATTGTACTCTTTGCTAGGTCTCATTTCGCAGGATTTGGGTATGCCAATTCCCGAATCAAGGAAAGGAGCTAAAGACCATTCTTTGATCGAGTTTTCCGCAGCTTTAGAATTTTTATGGGCGCTTAGATGCGCACGTAGATAGTCTGCATCGCGGCTGTTTTGGACCTTAATAGTGCTTTTGTTTCAATCTTCTAGAGTTGTTTCGGCGGGACTTATGCGAGACAATTTAAAGCACAAAAAAACCCCGCTGCAACTCAGCGGGGTTTTTTGAAATAAGTTTTAACTGACTATAGAATAATCATTTTTCTTGTTAGTCTTTCGTTTTCAGTTACTACACCGTAAGTATAAGTTCCTGAAGCTAAACCAGCACGGTTGAAATCAACCAATTGGTTAGTCAAAGCAGGCACATTACCAAGGTCTTCACTGTGTACAAGTTTACCTGTAATGTCGAATACTTCAAAAGTAACTGAAGCAGCCTCATCAAGTTGGAATTGAATTGTAGTATTGTCAACCACCGGGTTAGGAAAGTTTTGAGTCAATTTAATTCCACTTTCATAGCTTACATCTGAAACACTCAAGATGTTCTCTGTACCAAAAGCCAAATTGTAAACTGAACCTCCGAAGAAGAACCATCCTTGAGGACCTGTAGATAAATCATCAAAGTCGAGAAGCACAGAAGAAGATGCTTTACGTGTTGAGGTAGTCCCTACAAACACCAATTCTTCTCCGAAAAGTGGAAGACGCATCTCTGCTTGATAGATCAATCCTGGCTCAATAAGAACAGGGTTTGGGAGAGTTACTTCAATCCAAACAGGAGTTGAAGTAGGTGATAGTTCATCTTCAACCACTTCGTAGATTACTGCCTCATCTTCGTTGTAGCTGAAGAAAAGGTTCATTGGGTTGTCCCCATTTTCTTCTTCAAGAACAGAACCTGTTCTAACGTTCAAGAAAATTTGCTCACCTACACCATCAATTGATTCGTCGTTGAGGGCAAACCGTACTGAGGTAATTACTCTGTTGGCATCTCCAGGGCTAAAAGAATAACGTGTACCTGCAATGATGTCTTGACCGTCAGCACCAAGCTGTGTCAATGAATTTTCATGTTGAATGAAGGCTCCACCTTCGGTAGAATTATCTGAGATTCTTGTGGAAAGAGAAACACCAACATTGTTACCTGGAAACTCGTCTTCTTGATCTTGCACTACTGTAAATCCAATTCCGTAAAGACCGTTTGGAAGGTCAGCTTCTCCGTTTATTGCCCAGTTCGCAGGAACTTGACCGTAGAAACGAATGGTATCTGTAACACCAGGAGCAAGTGTAATAGGATCACTTGAAAGAGTTTCTGCTGTTCCATCAGGATCTGTTAGAGTAACAACGAGTGTAACACCTGTCTGCTCTAATGCACCTCCGTTGGTTACACCGCAAGCAAAGTTGAATTCTCTTGTAGAGTAGTCGGGCTGAGTGTGGTATTCGAAAGAAGTGACTTGATCAAGATCAGTTGTCTCCTCACTAGCGTAGAAGTAGCTTCCACCAAGTTCAAAGAACGTCTCGAAGTGATCATCGTAGAAAGTCTCTCCAATAATTACTTCGTTCTCAGGAAGAGAAGAAACAACCAAGTCATCAATCATCCATCCGTAACCTGAACCGAAGCTGTTTGCATCACTCTGAGGAGCGTCAGGTTGAGCAGCAAGATAATCAGAAGCCCAACGAAAACGAATTCTTATGTCCGCTTGTCCTGCCGCAATGCCTGTGACATCAATTGTCTTCTCACCTTGAATTGCAGGCTCATTGGTTACCAAGTTGTCGTTTATATTGAACGGCACCCAAGAATTCCCACCATCGTTAGACACTTCAAGGAAGTTTTCATCGACGTTGAATGCTCTTGCGCGCTGGTTGAAAGTAATGGCTACATCCAACAATTCACTGCAGTCAATGATATCAGTCAATTCTAGAATTGAATTTTGGGGAAGAACGTCATCCGAGTTCAACAGAAAAGAAATACCATCAAATTCACCGAATCCGTTTTCTGGAGTTACCGATTGCATAGCACCCATGAAGTCAAGTACATTTGGACTTGCTGTAGTCACTATATTCCATGTACCCTGTTCTCCTTCATTCGTAAAAGTCCAATCCGTTTCATCATCAAACTCATTTGTATAGACCGTGTTTTTCGCGCCCGAAGTGGAGTAATCAATCTTCGCATCTTGCTGCATCTCTGGAGCTTGGATGTAAGAGTGAATAGTCTTTTTAGCTTCTTGGCTGCTTTGAGCAGTTGTTTGAAGGCTAAATGTGGCAGCTAAACCGCCTAGTAAGTAAAATTTTAATTTCATAAGGATTGGTGTTAGTTATACTTTAGTTAAGATCGTAAAAATAGTGAAAATAGTTATTACTCCGCCGCATTTCCGGACATCAATCTACCGACAAACGCGCCATTTGAATTCCAATACCGCCATTTTTTTTAACTTTCAAAATTTCCCAAAAAAAAGAAGGGGCTGCCTATTGTGGCAGCCCCTTCAAATTATTAGTAAATCGCTTTTGGTCTTCTTACTTAGTAATAACCATTTTACGAACTATTCTATTGTTTCCAACCTTAAGACCGTATTGGTATACTCCTGCGGCAAGTTTGAGATCGTCAAGAACAATCTCTTCTTGAACTCCTGCAGGGCGATCTCCCAAGTCTTTCTGGTAGATTGTTTTACCTGTATTATCACTAATTGCAAAAGTGACATTCTCAGCAGCAACTTTCAATTCCCAAGAAATTCTTGTCGAACCGTTCGAAACAGGGTTAGGGTAGTTTTGACCCATTGAGAAGTCTAAGCTTCCAACGTCATTGGTACTAGTTGGACCATCGAATCCTGCTCTTACGTTTGGTGTATTGGCACCCAACGTGAACCATCCTTGAGGTCCACTTGATACATCAGTAAAGTCATAAAGCACTCCTGCGCCACCTTCCTGACCATTAGAAACTGGAATGGTAGCGATAGGTGACCCCACCTCAGGTACTTCAAATTCTGCTTGGTACAAAACTCCAGGGGATAAATCAATGGAAGAATCGTCTGGGAAGAAAACCGTAATGTAGATTGCTTCTCCACCTGTCGAAACATCACCTTCTGAAATCACATAAGACAAATCATCCTCACCGAAAAATCTGTTCATTACGTTTTCAGCGCTCTCTTCTTCAAGGACAGAACCTTGTCGAAGATTCACAAATACTTCCTCTCCGATTACTGTAGGATCGTCTGTTGCGTCAACTAGTGCGAACTGAATGTAATTCACTTCTGTTTCTTCTTCAACCGTAAACTGATTTCCCCAAATAGCTGCTTGAGAGATATTGTACCAACCGGTATATCCTGCTCCGCCGTCATTTGTCATTTTTTCAGTTCCAACTGAGAATGATTTTGTAGGCGCCGTGTTGTTGCCTGGCAGGGCATCGTCTTCGTTAATCAAAACTTCGAAGTCTACAGTATAATCACCTAGTGCTCCACCAGCTGTCATAAAGGCTGCCAACATTTCGTCATCGATTGTGATCACGGTGTCTTCACCTGAAAGCAGCTCGTCAATTGAAGCGCTAAAAGTCTCCGTTCCGTCGGGAGTAGTTACAGTAGCAACAAAGGTAACTCCTGTTGATGCTTCTGCTCCTTGGTTTGTTATATCACCTACAAATGTGAATGGGCGCACGTGATTTTGACGGTATTCGCTGTACTCAATGTTTTCGATGTAGTCTAAATCGAGGTAGTCAGTTTGACCGATCAAAATAAACTCATCGTAATATGCTGCGTTAAGAACAACATCGTTAGCGGGTGTTTCTATCAATTGAACATCATCTACAGCCCAATGCCATCCCCAATCTGCAACAAAATTAAATCGAAGTCGAACGTTTGGCTGATTACCAATTTCATCACCAACATTTACGGTAACAACCCCTGGGTTTTCTGTATTGGTATTTGTCTCTAGGTTGAGATTCACTTGAATTGGAATCCAAGAATTACCCATGTCAGTGCTGAAATCAACAAAGTAAGTTGTGGCAAAATTCCGTGAATTTTGCTCAAAAACAAGGGATACATTCGTAGCACCTACAAGGCTAAAGTCCGTATTGTACTCAATAAAACAGTTTTGTACGGAACCCGTTCCTGCAGGATCTCCGTTAACGAAGGCAAAACCATTGTCGCCAGTACTAAACGTCATAGGGTTGAGTGCCGCAACAGAACTTGCATTCACGTCAGTGATGATCTCCCAATCTACTTCTGGGGTGCTTTCGTTGTAAATATCCCAAAGTGACGGATCGGAAAAATCATCTGACCAGAGAACGATTTCATCTCCTTTTTGGGTGTTTACGGCATTGGCCTTATTTGGCTTAGCCAACTCAACGAACCCCTTTTTGGTGATAAGTTGATTTTGCTCTCTGCTAGTCTGTGCTAGAACTACGCCTGCACTAAGACTTAGAGCCGTTAGTAAGTAGAATTGTTTTTTCATAGGATTAATTTTGTGTTCCCAAATATACAAACTTAACATTGCGGTAGCATTATTCAATTAATAAACAAGTTGAACTCCCACGCTAAAGGTCCAGTTAGGAACTATTAACTATTGATCAAGAAATTCAACTTCGCTCTCTTCATAATTCGACAAAGGCGGGCAAGAGCACATTAGGTTTCTATCCCCCAAAGCATTGTCTACTCTTCCGACAGGTGCCCAAAACTTCGCATTCCTTAAGTAACCCAGCGGGTAGGCCGCTTTTTCGCGAGAGTAAGCGTGTTCCCATTTATCGGCAGTAACTTCCAATGCCGTATGCGGCGCATTCTTTAGTACGTTATCGTCTTTGGGATAAATTTCTTTTTCGATCTCTTCAATCTCTTTTCTGATTTGAAGCATCGCATCGCAAAAACGATCTAACTCACCTTTGGATTCGCTCTCGGTGGGCTCAATCATCAAGGTTCCAGCTACTGGCCAAGAGACCGTCGGAGCGTGGAATCCAAAATCAATTAAGCGCTTTGCGATATCAGCTACTTCCACATTGGCCATTGCTTTAAATGGTCGGCAGTCTACCACCATTTCGTGCGCCACAGTATCGTTCTTTCCCTTATAGAGAATGTTGTACGAGCCGCTCAATCTAGCTTTGATATAATTCGCATTGAGAATGGCATATTTGGAGGCATCGGTTACTCCATCTCTCCCCAGCATCTTTATGTATCCGTAAGAGATCAAAAGAATCAGTGCACTTCCGAAGGGAGCTGCTGAAACAGCGCTGATGTTGCTGCTTCCTCCCGTTTCGCCTGCCGAGTGTCCTGGTAGAAATGGTACCAAGTGAGAGGCAACGCAGATTGGCCCCATTCCTGGACCACCACCACCGTGAGGAATGGCGAAAGTTTTGTGAAGATTGAGGTGGCATACGTCAGCACCAATAATTCCAGGATTTGTTAATCCTACCTGCGCGTTCATATTGGCACCGTCCATATAAACCTGACCACCATTCTCGTGAATGATTTGATTGATTTCCACGACGGCTTCTTCAAAGACACCGTGGGTAGATGGGTAGGTAATCATCAATGCTGAAAGGTTCTCTGTATTTGCCTCCGCCTTTTGACGCAAGTCTTCCACATCAATATTTCCTTGATCGTCGCACTTGATTACGACTACCTTCATTCCAGCCATCACTGCACTTGCTGGGTTTGTGCCGTGGGCGCTTTCTGGAATCAGGGCTATGTTTCTATGGTCTTCTCCTCGGCTGTGGTGGTAATTTCTGATTACCATCAAACCAGAGTACTCTCCTTGGGCACCGCTGTTTGGCTGGAGTGACACACCTGAAAAACCTGTTATTTCACAAAGTTGACGCTTTAGCTCTTCAAACATTTCACGGTAACCCGAAGTCTGGGTAGAAGGTGCAAAAGGATGAATATTTGCCCACTCAGGCCAAGTGATTGGCATCAGCTCGCTTGCTGCATTGAGCTTCATCGTGCACGAACCTAAAGCGATCATGCTGTGGGTTAGTGAAAGGTCTTTGTTTTCGAGCCTTTTGATGTAACGCATCAACTCCGTTTCGCTGTGGTACATGTTGAATACAGGATGTTCTAAAAAAGCACTTTCCCGGCTGAAGAACTCTTGAATGGGAGATTCTGCCGTAGCGGGAATATCATTTGGCTCAAGTCCCGATACTTCCAGGAATACCTCGTAGATATCTTGAAAATCGGGGCGAGAAATGGTCTCGTCCAAACTGATTCCTATGTGGTTCGAGTTGAAAAAGCGAAGGTTTATTTCCTTTTCATTCGCTATTTCTTCAATCCTCACTTTGGTCACGCCTTTAGGTAATTCGATAAATAAGGTATCGAAGTAGACCTTGTTTAAGACAGTAAACCCGATATTTTCCAGTCCTGCTGCTAGTCGTGTAGTCTTGAGGTGAATGTTTTCTGCGATGGTTTTTAATCCTACAGGTCCGTGGTATACGGCATACATGGAAGCCATAACTGCCAGCAGCGCTTGTGCGGTGCAAATGTTAGAAGTGGCTTTGTCTCTTCTGATGTGCTGCTCCCTCGTCTGCAATGCCAGTCTAAAAGCTGGTTGACCATGGCTATCTTCAGAAACACCAATTATTCTACCTGGGATGTGTCTTTTGAACTCTTCTTTCGTTGCAAAGAATGCCGCATGAGGCCCACCGAATCCCATTGGGACGCCAAAACGCTGTGTGTTTCCCACTACCACGTCAGCTCCCCACTCACCTGGAGGTGTTAAAAGAGTTAAGCTCATTAAATCTGAAGCTACGGCTACTTTGGCGCCTGCCTCATGTGCTTGATCGACGAATTCGCGGTAGTCATCTACACTTCCAATTCCATCAGGGTACTGAAGAAGAACACCAAAGAAGGAATCTGTTATATTGAAATCTTCATGGTTTCCAATGATCAAATCAATGTCGAGCGGTACGGCTCTGGTTTTGAGTACGTCAATGGTTTGCGGAAAGCATTTTTCAGAAACGAAAAAACGATTTGCTCCTGCCTTAACAGCCTGTCTTTGACGTGTGGAGAAGAACATGCTCATTGCTTCAGCAGCAGCGGTGGCTTCATCCAAAAGTGAGGCATTGGCGATTTCCATCGAGGTAAGATCCATCACCATGGTTTGGAAATTGATCAAAGCCTCTAGCCTCCCTTGTGCTATTTCACTTTGGTAAGGAGTATAGGCGGTATACCAACCGGGGTTTTCCAAAACATTCCTCTGGATTGCAGGCGGGACGATGGTATTGTAGTACCCCATCCCGATGTAGCTGCGAAATACATCATTCTTTTTAGCCAACACTTCCAATTCTCTCAAATACCAGTGTTCGCTTCTAGACGACGGTAGATTTAGTGGTGTCTTCAAACGAATCTCTGAGGGAACCGTTTTGTCAATCAGCTCATCCAATGAATCATAACCGATGGTGGCCATCATCTCTTTAACTTGAGCATCTCTTGGGCCAATGTGTCTTTTTGGAAAATTTCGTAAAGGCATTTTCAGTAGGTTTTAATGTAATTTCAGCGTGCAAATATAGTATGAATTGACTCAGAACGGTTTTGGTACCTTCGTGGTTTAAATCTTCTGGTAATATTTTTATTTATGTTTTTCAGTAGTCTGGAACACAGCTTTTTGAGGCTGATAATTGTGATGGTCGGATGCATCGGATTCTCATCGATCCATGCCCAAGAAAAAGGCGAATTGCTTCTCATGAATGGCAAGCTAATTCAAGTTGAAAATTTAAACGATACTTCTTTCACAAATCTTCAGTATCGCCTAGACAGGAATCAATTCAAAAGGAAGCAAATTGATTTGCGCTCAGCGCGAAAACAGAATGAAAACGATAGAATAGGTTTCCAATCGCAGAAGGGATTGGAAGTTCCTATCGTGCTCCGAGAGGGAGCAATGGATAGAGATGCTGTGTTTTCTTTCCAGCCCATGGCAGGCGAAGAAAGGGTGTACTATTTCTACGATGAGCCTTTGGGCAATGTCGCTTCGGTAGAAGAAATGCGCGCTTTTGTGATAGGAGAGCGTGATGCTCGTTTTGGCGTTACCGGAAATGCATGGCTCTATGGTGGGATGGCTGTCGGATTAATGACGGGATATGCCGCCAGAGGGAGTATTTTGGCATTGGCCGTTCCTCCTTTGGTGGCCTTAACGGCGCGAATTCCTGTGGTGAGGATCAAAGAAAGAAATATTCAGGATCTCAGTTATAAGTTTAACGAGGACTATGCCGCAGGTTATGAAACCTATGCGCGTAGCAAATACGCTAGAAAAGCTTTATTGGGTGGCGCCATAGGCACCGCAATTGGCCTCCTCACTTATGCCATTGTAGACAACAATCTTTGATTTGAAAAACGCCTTGCTCGGTCCACTAAGGTTTCTAGGGAACACCAATCTCTTCATTTCACTTGGTTCTCTTTCCTCTGTTTTGGGCGCTGCTGCTTTCATCGGCGCAGAGCTCGACTATTCTCTGGCCTGTTTCGCTTTTTTCGCAGCTCTCTTCACGTATAATTTTCAAAGACGAATAGGAGACTTAAAGCAAGATCAATCTTATTCGAAAACGGGCTCGATGATGATGATCTTCGGAGTCATTGGAATGGGTTATTTTGTTTTTAAGTTGGCCAATTATCAATTGGTCCTTATGGGTTTTGCTGGTTTTATTTCACTGGCTTATGCCTACCCATTTATCCCATCTGCTCGCGGAAAGATTAGTCTGAGGCTGGTGCCTGGAATGAAATTGTGGACCATCGTTCTTGTTTGGACCCTGTCGTGCGTTATTCTTCCTATCCTTGGTTCAGAAATAGATACGAGAGTGTTGGTGCTCTTTATCCTCCAGCAAGCGCTATTTGTGACCGCCCTGACCATCCCTTTTGATATACGAGATCTGCCAGTCGATTGGCCCGAACAGAGAACGATACCGCAAGTATTTGGCGTAAGCAAGGCGCGCAACCTTGCTCTTGTCTTTCTCTTATTTTCCGCTGTTGCAAGCCTCTCTTTATTTCTTTTGAAAGAAATTGAGCTTAACCTCATCCTGATCCATATGGGTGTTCTTCTCCTTTCTGGGGGTCTTATTTCCAAAGTAAAGACCAAGCGCGGCGAACTTTATTTTTCGATTGGGATAGATGGCATGCTGATCCTTCAAGGAGTTGCATTTTTCTTAGCCAAATAAAATTTGCCCATTTAGCCAAGTATTTGAGCTAACGAGTTCGTTAGCAAGTTGCCAAACCAAGGCGAAGGCATGGGCGCACGTATTTTCAATAAATCAGGGAGTCCGCCTCGGGCGGATGACTGTTTTTAAAACAAGTGGAACGCAGATCGGCGATCAAGCCGCAGGCATGACAATGGGCGTTATGGACGGGCACTAAATATGGCGTCTAAGGCTTCCTTCATTGCCGCGGCTCCTTTCTCAAGATCTTCTTGGCTATGCGCTCTGGAAACAAACCCTACCTCAAAACCAGATGGCCCTATGTACACACCACGCTCAAGTAACTCTCCATGAAAGGCTTTGAAGTAGCTCATTTCTGATTTTTCTACTTCTTCACTTGAGGCTATTTCTTCCTCATTGGTAAAGGCCACCCAGAAAATCGAACCGATATGGAAAATCTTGAAAGGGTAGTTTTTTGAAGCAGAAAATTGATTGACATCCTGAGCAAAGGAGGTCGTTTTTTCTTCTAGTTTCTTGTAAAAATCGGGTTCTAGACAAGCTTGAATTTGTGCTTTTCCTGCCGCCATCGCTACAGGGTTTCCGCTCAAAGTTCCAGCTTGGTAAACAGGACCATCTGGAGCAACGCAGCTCATTATCTTGTCCGAGGCACCGTAAGCTCCTACGGGCAGACCACCACCTATTATTTTTCCGAAAGCAATCAAGTCTGGCTGTATATCGTAAAGCCCAGCCGCACCTTCAAATCCCACTCGGAACCCCGATATCACTTCGTCGAAAAACAAGGGAATATCCTCTCGATCGCAAACATCGCGCAAGAATTGCAAGAAGTCCTTGCCTTGAATCAACAGTCCGTTATTCGCAGGGATTGGCTCTATAGCGATGCAAGCTATGTCGCCCCTAAATTTTATTACTGCCTCCTCAATCGCTTCTTTATTGTGAAGAGGTAAAACGATGGTTTCTCTGGTGTAAGCCTCAGGAATTCCCGCAGAAGTAGACGTTCCGAGAGTAGCCAATCCACTTCCTGCTTTTACTAAAAGGGCATCGACATGACCGTGGTAGCAACCTTCGAATTTTATGATCTTGTTGCGCCCCGTATATCCGCGTGCCAGTCTGATCGCAGACATAGCGGCCTCTGTTCCCGAATTAACAAAACGGATTTTTTCGATGTAGCGGTGGTTGCTGATGATCAATTCGGCCAATTCGTTTTCGAGGCGTGTCGGTGCTCCAAAAGAAGTCCCAAGTTTTACCGTTTCCGAAACAGCGTTTATGACTACATCGGGAGCATGTCCGAGAATCAAGGGGCCGTAGGAGCAACAAAAGTCTAAGAACACATTTCCATCGGCGTCAGTAATTTTACTTCCCTTAGCGCTTTCGATAAAGAGTGGATTTCCTCCAACGGCTTTAAAGGCTCTCACAGGGCTATTTACTCCTCCTGGAAATAGTGTTTTTGCTTTCTTAAATAATTTAGCGGATTCTTTCCTTTGCATATCAGTTACTCTCTTTTCTTGGTCGGTTTGTCGAATGACCTAAATTTGCAGCAAATTTAATGCTTCACGCGACATGAAACACCTTCAGGAAAAAGCGCGAAAACTTGATGCCGATGATGAGTTGGCATCCTTTCGCGACGCCTTCCACATACCAAAACACCATTCGGGTAATACTGTTTACTTCACAGGAAACAGTTTGGGCCTTCAGCCAAAAAAGGCAAAAGAAATACTAATCGAAGAGCTCGATGACTGGGCGGAATTTGGGGTTGAAGGGCATTTCGAAGCACGAAGGCCTTGGGTGAACTACCACGAGCAGCTGATGAGGCCCGCAGCCGACTTGGTTGGCGCAAAGCCGCACGAAGTGGTGCATATGAACGGTCTCACCGTAAATCTTCACCTGTTGATGGTGAGCTTTTATCGACCTTCTGGTAAGCGGTACAAGATTATCTGCGAGGCCAAAGCCTTTCCCAGTGACCAATATGCGCTGGAATCTCAAGTGAAATTTCATGGCTATCAACCCGATGATGCCATCATCGAAGTGGAACCCAGAGAAGGCGAACACATTATTCGAGAAGAAGATATTATCTCTGCCATTGAAGAAAATGCCGACGAACTTGCTTTGGTGTTCTGGGGCGGCGTAAATTATTACACCGGTCAGTATTTCGATTTGAAATCGATTGCGGAAGCGGGTCACAAAGCAGGCGCCGTAGTCGGTTACGATTTGGCCCATGCCGCTGGAAATGTTCCGATGAAATTGCACGATTGGAATGTGGACTTCGCCGCGTGGTGCACCTATAAGTACCTCAACTCTGGTCCAGGTTCCGTGTCGGGAATATTCATTCACGAAAAACATGCAAACAATTTTGACCTACCGCGATTTGCCGGTTGGTGGGGCCACGATAAGGATGCTCGTTTTAAAATGGACAAAGGCTTTAAACCCATTTCGGGCGCAGAAGGATGGCAATTGAGCAATGCGCCGATCTTCGTCATGGCTCCGCATTTGGCTTCACTGGAGTTGTTTCATCAAGCGGGATTTGACCGAATGCGTAAAAAAAGCATAGCTCTAACGGCATTCCTTCAGGAGGTCATTGAGGCTGTGGCTAAGGAGCACGGCGCTCACATTGAGATTATTACGCCTTCCGAGCCGAGCCGAAGAGGTTGTCAGTTGAGTCTCTTGGCCCACGGTCGTGGAAAAGAACTTTTCAACTTTTTGCAGGATCACGGTGTTTCTGCTGATTGGAGGGAGCCAAACGTAATTCGAATTGCGCCAGTCCCACTCTACAATAGCTTTACCGATGCCTTGGAGTTTGGAAAAATTCTTAGCTCGGCTTACTCAAAAGAACACACAGCATGAAAACAGCATTGGTCATAGGTGGTGGTCTCGTAGGATCACTACACGCAGCAAATCTTGCCCGTAGAGGCCTGAAAGTAAAAGTGATAGAGCGCCGCCCCGATTTACGAGGGGTTAAGCTTCAGGCAGGAAAGTCGATTAACCTTGCGTTAAGCACCCGTGGCTGGAAGGCTTTGGATATGATTGGCGTTTCTGACAAGGTGAGAGAAGTGGCCATACCGATGCACGGGAGAAGAATTCACGATCCTGAGGGAAATGTGAGTTTTCAGCCTTACGGCAAAGAAGGTCAGGCCATCTACTCGGTGTCTCGTGGCGAACTAAATTGCGTTTTGCTCGATGAGGCGGAATCATACGATGCTGTAGAAATGCGCTTTAATTGCAAGTGCACAGGTGTCGATTTCGAAAAAAGCATTGCCTATTTCCAAGATTACAAAACGGGAGAGGAGTTTGAAGAAAAAGCAGATCTAATCTTTGGAACGGATGGTGCCTTCTCGGCGGTTCGTGGAGATATGCAAAAAACTCAAAGATTCAATTACCAACAGGAATTTATTCCACATGGCTACCGTGAGCTTTTGCTGCCTGCAAAAGAGGATGGGAGTTATCTGATGGATAAAAACGCCCTGCACATTTGGCCACGAGGTGGCTATATGCTGATTGCACTTCCCAATCCCGACGGTAGTTTCACGTGCACGCTCTTCATGCCTTATGAGGGAGAAAACTCGTTCAATAATCTGGACAGCGATGAGGCAATTGATACTTTCTTTAAGAAGAAATTTCCCGATTTTTATGACATGATGCCCGATTTGGTTGGGGATTATAAAAGTCATCAGCTCTCCGATTTGGTGATCATTCGCTGCTACCCATGGGTAAAAGAAAATACGTGCCTCATGGGAGACTCCAGTCACGCCATTGTGCCGTTTTACGGGCAAGGAATGAATTCAGGTTTTGAAGATTGCTCGGTAATGAACGAGCTTTTCGATGAACACCAGGAAGATTGGGGTGCAATCCTCGATGCGTTTCAAAAGAAGCGCAAGCCCGACGCAGATGCCATCGCTGAGTTAGCCATGCGCAATTATGTGGAAATGCGCGACTCGGTGGCCGATCCTAATTTCATTCTTCGGAAGAAGATTGAAGCCAACATTCATGAGCACCACGGCGAGAAATGGATTCCGCTTTATTCTCAAGTTACTTTTAGCAATATTCGATACAGCGAAGCGCTGAAAGAAGGAAAGAGACACGACCGCATTATGGAGAAGGTGATGGATAAATCTGATATTTCTTCTCAATGGGACTCGCCTGAGATAGAACTAGAAGCACTGGAGCTGGCAGGAATTAAGTAACTTTCGTGTGGCAGGCTGCGTAAGGGACTCGCCCCTTATGGTATAAAAAAAACCTGCACGAAATGTCGAGACTGTTCATCATATTGGTATTCGCTTCCTTTCTGAGCGCTGAAGGCTTTGGTCAATACAGCCATCGCGAGCATACAGATGTATTCCCTACTCATGGAAATTTTCAGCGTAGAGGATGGATCGTAAGTCCCGCGGTCACTTACATGATGCCTCAGCTTAAGAAGCCCTCTCAACGAGTTTTCTTCCCAGGAGGCGCTGCTTATGATGTGGCATACAATCCCGCTGGTCGTTTGGGCTTAGGTCTTGAAATAGGGCGCTTTCATGTTATTGAAAATTCAAGGTTGATTTCGCATGTGCAGCTTAATGTGGGATTAAAAATCCTTCGTGGAGTAGAGCGATTCGAAGCTACATTAGATGAAGAAACAAATCCTGGAGGAGCCTCTAACATAAGCAATGAGGGAATTTTTAGTCATTCATACGGTACGATGAGTTTTGCGGCTTCCAACATTCAGCAATTTAGTAAAACGGGATTTTTGCAAAATACGATCGGTATAAATGGGGATTACCGTATTGCCTCAGCAGTCACTTACGACACAGATAATTTACCAATCGAGCTAACGGATCCAACAAGATTTATTTTCCAAGCTCATTACAGTTTGGGATTGGGTTTTAAGCTGTCACCAAACATTTTGTTGGTGCCATCTGTGGAAACACCCATTCTAAATATTTATGAGTACGACGACTTGAAGTCGACACTTAATATTTTTAATACCCGCTACAGGCCGCTTATTTTTAGACTAAACGTTTACGTTCTCGACAAGAAGGCGGATAGGAAATGCCTGAAGAAAAAGCCTCAACGTAAATCAGTCGAGCGACTGTTCAACTAAAAGAATTTGAATTACATCTCGCGAAGAAAAGGATTCAACCTCTTTTCTTCACCTATGCTGGTGTCCTCCATATGTCCAGCATAAACCTTCGTTTCTTCAGGTAAAGGAAGAAGCTCTTCCTCAATAGAACGCATCAATACTTCCATATTTCCACCCGGTAAATCGGTTCTCCCGATACTTTGCTTGAAAAGCACATCACCTGATAAAAGGATATGGTGTGCCTCGCTGTAAAAAGCCACGTGACCAGGGGAATGCCCAGGCACAAATAAGATTTTTAATTTTTCATCTCCGAAGGATATCTCTTCACCTTCAAAGAACTTTGGTCGGGGTGATGGAGTGTAATTGAGGCCATACATATCTGCTACCCTTGGCACTGCTGCTAAAACTATTTCTTCCTTTGGATGAATAATGGGCTCGAGACCATATGTTCGGTGAACGAATTCATTGCCAAAAACATGATCAATGTGGCAATGAGTATTTAGCAGAATAGTCGGGTTGAGTCCTTTCTCTTCAATGGTTTTTTGCAGAATATCTTCCTCACTTTTTTCATAGCAGCCTGGATCAATTATTGCGCACTGCCCGTCTTTGGCAAACAACAGGTAGGTGTTTTCTTGAAACGGACCAAATGTGAATTTATGAACTTGAAGCATGAATCGTTGTTTACCTGCGAATGTAGGGAATTCGTGTTGTTGGCTGTTTTAAACGAGTAGTGATATTTGCCATTCCAAAGAAAATATTCGCCCGCGGTTTTAGTTATCTTTAATGCCTCTAATGCAAATTTCTGCCCGTCATCTGATTCTTCTTGTTGTTGTGCTCTTGTTGGCACTTAGCAGCAGTGGTCAGTTTTATCAAGGGTCTTACCAAGAATTTGGGAAAAACAGAGTTCAGTACAAAGATTTTTTGTGGCAACAATTCCGCTTCCAGGAGTTTGATACTTATTTCTACGAAGGAGGTCAAGAGCTGGCGGAATTCACCAGCAGAGTAGCTTCTAAAAACATTCACTCGCTGGAAGAAGTTTTTGATTATCCAGTGCGAGACAAGATCCAATTCATTGTCTACAACTCTCACTCTGACTTCAAAATGAGCAACGTTGGAATCAACGGAGAAGTTGAAGGGAATATCGGTGGAACCACACAGATTGTTGGCTCCAAGGTCTTTATTTATTTCGAAGGTGACTATGTCAAATTTGAGCAAAACCTTCGAAAAGGTATTGCGAGAGTGTTGATTAACAATAGACTTTACGGTGGCAATTGGCGCGATGTAATTAAGTCATCGACCTTGTTAAACTTGCCAGATTGGTACATCGAAGGATTGATTCTTTACGCCTCCAAAGCCGTTGATGATGACGCTCAAAACATCATCAGAAACGATGTAATGACAGGGGCCTATGAGAAGCTCAATCGACTGGAGGGCAGAAATGCAGCTTTTGCTGGTTATGCCCTATGGTCATATATAGCCAAGACCTACGGTGAAAATATTATCCCCAACATTCTTTACATGAGTGGCGTGAGCAGAAATGTAGAGAGTGGATTTCTCTTCGTTTTGGGTAAATCTCTGGACACGATTACAAAAGAATTTATCGCGTACTACAGAGGTGAATTCGGTTCCATGTCTATGGAAAAAACCCCTATATTCTTGGACAACTTGGATATAAAGACAAAGCACGACCGTGTTTTGACCACCTTCAAAATCAGCCCAGACGGGAGGTATGCGATTTATGTCGATAATATATTGGGTCAATACCGACTTTACCTTTATGACGTGCTTACGGGAAAGAGAAAAAAAATCTTGAAAGCGGAGCACAAGCTCCTTCGAATCCCCGATTTTAGTTTCCCAGTAATTGCGTGGCACCCTTCTTCGGGAGCCTTCACTTACGCAAAGGAGTGGAGAGGGAAATTGATGCTTTGCACTTACAATCTTGACGACGGGAAAACGACTGAAAGGGAAGTTTTTACTTTGGATGAAATCCTCTCAATGAAGTACAGTCCAAACGGTCAGCAACTTGTTCTCTCGGCAGTGGATAAGGGTCAGACAGATATTTATCTCTACTATAACATTGGTAATAGGCAAGAAAAATTGACCGATGATATTTTTGGAGATTTTGACCCTAGTTTCTCGAAAGATGGAGACAGAATTATTTTTACTTCAAATCGACCAGACGATACCCTCAGAACGAAACCCGAGCCTATAATATTAAGTCAGAATAGAGATGTTTTTGCCTTTGATCTTAAATCGAGATCACCATACTTGGAACGAATAACGGACACTCCCGATTTGATCGAAAAAAATCCTTACCAATACGAAGGGAGACAGTATACTTTTCTGGCTGATTATAAAGGAACCACGAATAGGTATGTCGCCGTTTACGATAGTGCGATAAGTCGAATTGATACTACGATTCACTACCGATTCTTTACGGTGGCAGAACCCCTCACCAATTACAACTCAGACCTCCTTGACTACACCGTCCACCCGAATACTGGGGAGTTTAGTGTACTTACCTATGCGGACAATGACTATCAGTTCTATCACGGAAATACCTCAAATGATGGCGCAGCTAATAGGGTCGTAACCGAAGAAGGTGAAGGCGGTCTTAGTGAAGAGTCAATAACAAATAGGCCCATCAGGAGAGAATCACTTGAGAAGGCGGAGTTGATTTTTCTTGCTGACGAAAGGGAGGAGAATTCGAAGCAAGAAATTAATATCAATAATTACAAATTCGAGGGTGAGCCTGACTATACTTATGAACGTGAGACCATCACCCTCGTGCAAGTGCCTTCTGAGAGAGAGGAATATAGACCTTCCGAACAAGGCTTTACAGCCTTAGATACTTTGCCTCTACCAGGAGCAAGAAATTACAACTTAAACTTCACTACCGATAAAATTTTAGCGCAGCTCGACAACACCTTTATGGGTGAGTTTTATCAGCCCTTGTCAGGTCCAGATGGCTTGAACCCTGGTTTGGGTGGTCTGGTTAAATTGGGGGTTAGTGACTTATTTGAAGACTATAAAATTGTTGGTGGATTTGGCATAGCTGGTAGCTTTGACAACAACACCTTCATGCTGATGGCTGAAGACTTGACTCGAAGAACGGATAGACGAATTCAACTTTTCAGACAGCAAAGCCGCTTTTCCCCTAACGGTTTTAACCTCGCTGAAAATGTGACCTATCAAGCGGCTTATAGGTTGAGTTATCCATTAAATGAAGTTTTTAGTATTCGTGGATCAGGGATGTACCGATACGATGAGCTGGTTCTTCTCGCAACCGATCAGTTCAATGCACCCGCACCAAATGAGATTTCGAACTACGCTGGGGTTAAGGGAGAGTTGGTTTTTGACAACACTTTACCTATGGGGTTGAATCTGCGTCGCGGAATGAGATGGAAGGTTTGGGGTGAATACTATATGGATCCTACCAATACTGATAGAACTTTCATGACCGTTGGTTTGGATTGGAGAAATTACTACCGAATTCACCGCAATTTAATTTGGGCGAGTCGAGCAGGATGGAGCACTTCTCTTGGAGCTGAGCGGCTGGCTTTCTTCCTAGGTTCAGTAGACAATGTAATGAACCCTCGGGAGGACAATTCGCTTCCTCTGGATCCAGAGCAGAATTACCAATTTCAAACACGCGGTGCACCCATGCGCGGTTTCTTTGCCAATGCGAGAAATGGAAACAGTTTTGCGGTGATAAACAATGAACTCAGATGGCCTGTGTTTAGTTACTTTTTTCAAAAGCCATTGAAAAGCGATTTCTTGGAAAACTTTCAAGTATTGGGATTCTTCGATGTAGGTTCGGCTTGGACTGGTATATCGCCATATTCTGAAGAGAATAGCTTCAACAGTACTATTCTTCAATCTGGAAATGTGACCATCGAAATTGAGAACAACCGCGACCCAGTGATTTATGGATATGGGTTTGGCCTCCGAAGTAAATTGTTGGGATATTTCATCAGAACAGATTGGGCGTGGGGAGTGGATGATGGCATTACCCTCGACCGCGTATTTTACATATCTTTAGCCATGGACTTCTAGGCCACTATTTTGCCTGAATGTCTTTCAAAAAAGTTCCAAACATGATCCTTCTTGACGACTTAGCTTCATCGGCAGATGCTGCCTTGGAAGACCTTATTGAGATTCGTAGGCACCTACATGCCAACCCCGAACTTTCGTTCCATGAAGAGAAAACGGCTGCATACGTTTCCAATAGATTAACAGAGCTTGGTATTCCACATAAATCGGGCATCGGTGGTCACGGAATAGTCGCTGACATTGTAGGAGATATGGACGGTAAAGTGGTAGCCATAAGAGGCGATATGGACGCTTTGCCAATCACAGAATTAAATGAAGTTTCTTACGCTTCCAGAAGCAAAGGAATCATGCACGCTTGCGGACACGATGTCCACACTACTTGTATTCTTGGCGCCGCAAGACTATTGCAAGAAAGAAAGTCATTACTGCAAGGAACGGTTAGATTAATTTTCCAACCAGCAGAAGAACGAATTCCTGGAGGGGCCTCCTTAATGATTAAAGACGGGGCATTGAAAAAACCAGACGTCCAGCTGATCTTTGGCCAGCATGTTTATCCCGACATGGAAGTAGGAAATGTGGGCTTTAGACCAGGTATGTATATGGCTTCTGCCGATGAGCTTTACATTACTATTAAAGGCAAAGGCGGTCATGCAGGGCTACCGCATAAATGCATAGACACCATTCTAATGGCTTCACAAGTCGTAACATCTATTCAGCAGCTTGTTAGCAGAAGGGCCAATGCGAGCACACCCACTGTCGTGTCTATCGGAAAATTCATAGGGAATGGCGCCACCAATGTGATACCCGATGAGGTAAAGCTGGAGGGGACGATTCGAACGATGAATGAAAAATGGAGATATGAATTGCATGATTTGCTCAAAGACCTCGTTTCAGGAATTTGCCAGTCAATGGGTGGCTCAGCTGAAATTGAAGTTAGAAAGGGATATCCCGCTTTGATCAATGACAATGACCTTACCGCTTGGGCAAAACAAAAAGCCATTGAGTTGCTTGGAGAAGAGAATGTGCACGATCTCGATTTGAGAATGACCGCGGAAGATTTTTCTTATTTCGCCCAAGAGATTCCCGCTTGTTTTTACCGATTGGGAACTTCTAATGCCAGCAAGGGACTGGGTGCTCCACTTCACACGGGAAAATTCGATATAGACGAAGATGCCCTGCGGATAGGTTCATCGCTTATGGCTACGCTTGCCGCGAAGGCTTTAGAAGAAAGGTAGGCAGCGAAACATCCTTCCTTAAGGATGTTTTTCAATTCCCAAGCGAGAATTATTTGATAAGACAAATAATTCCCAAATAGCTTTCAGAGAACTATGGACTATTTACTAGAGTCTACCTACCATAGACTAGTTCGCTACTTCGCTCATAAATTTAATTCGTATCAAGCGAAGCTGCTCTTCGGTATAGTCGCCATCAAACTCGTCGTATGCCGCTCCGATTTTGTCCGATTCGGCTTCCAAGAAATAGTCGTAGACCTCTTGTTGCTCCTCTTCATCAAACATATCGTTCAGGTAGTAATCAATATTTATTTTTGTTCCTGAACCTACGATCGCTTCAATTTCGTCGATCACGTCATTCATTTCTTTGCCCTTGGCTCTCGCGATGTCCTCAAGAGGTAGTTTGCGGTCAATGTTTTGGATGATATGCACTTTCAGCCCCGACTTGTTGACGATCGATTTCACTACCAAATCTTGGGCTCTATCTATTTCATTTTCATCAACATAGCGTTTTATGAGGTCTAAGAATGGAGCCCCAAACTTGCGAGCTTTCCCCGCACCTACACCTACTATATTGGTAAGTTCTTCGGTGGTGATGGGATATTGACCCGCCATTTCCTGTAAAGATGCTTCTTGAAAAAGCACATATTCTGGCAGCTCTTTTTTCTTGCTGATCTCTTTTCTAAGAGAGATCAACATTTTGTAAAGTCTATCGTCCATGGCACCTTTTCCTCCGCCATCTGAGACATCATCCACACCGCTGTAGTCATTTTCCTTAATCAGCTCAATGGAAAAAGGCTTCTTGATAAAATCTTCACCTTTTTCGGTGAGTTTCAGAATTCCGTAAGTCTCTATTTCCTTCGATAGCAGACTTCGAATAGTGGATTGTCTGATGACAGCATTCCAGAATTTCTCATCTTGGTCTTGCCCAGCACCAAAACACTCAAGTCCATCGTCCTTGTATGTTTTTACCTCTACCGTTTCATTTCCCACCATAATATTGATGAGGTGGCTGGCCTTATGGCGCTGTTTTGATTCTTTGACGCATTCCAATAGTTGTTTGATCTGATCTTTTCCCTCAAAACGTTCTTTTGGATGGCGACAGTTATCGCACATTTCCTCGCAACCATCAGAATCAAACTCTTCACCGAAGTAGTGAAGTACAAATTTTCTACGACAGAGACTGGTTTCGGAATAGGAGACTATTTCTTGCAAAAGCTGTTTCCCGATTTCCATCTCTGAAACGTGTTTGCCCTGAAGAAACTTCTCCAGTTTTTCAATATCCTTATAGCTATAGAAGGCTAGACAATGACCTTCGCCTCCATCACGGCCAGCGCGTCCAGTCTCTTGGTAATAACTCTCGATGCTCTTCGGGATATCGTGATGAATAACGAAACGCACATCGGGTTTGTCAATACCCATCCCGAAAGCGATGGTTGCTACAATCACATCGGCATTGCCATTTAGAAAAGAGTCTTGGTGCCTGGATCGCATACCTGCGTCCATACCAGCATGATAGGGAAGGGCGTTGATGCCATTCACTTTTAAGGATTCAGCAACCTCCTCAACTTTTTTTCGGCTCAGGCAGTATATAATTCCAGACTTTCCAGGTCTGGATTTTACAAACTTGATGATTTCTCGAACGACGTCTTTTTTGGGTCGTACCTCATAGTACAGGTTCGGCCTGTTGAAAGAATCTAAGAAGACCTTTGTATCAATCATCCCAAGATTCTTCTGAATATCTTGCTGTACTTTCGGTGTGGCAGTGGCCGTAAGTGCAATAATCGGAACGTCGGCAATTTCTTCAATGATCGCCCTTAGCCTCCTGTATTCTGGCCTAAAGTCATGGCCCCATTCGGATATGCAATGGGCCTCGTCAATGGCAAAGAAGGAAACGTTAGCCCCTTGCAAGAACTCAATGTAGTCGGCCTTTGTCAAACTTTCAGGAGCCATGTAGAGGAGCTTAGTGGCACCGCTCATTACATCTTCTTTCACTTTCAGAATATCTGATTTATTCAAAGATGAATTTAAAAAGTGAGCAATACCCTCATTCTCGCTTGTGCCACGAATGGCATCTACCTGATTCTTCATCAGGGCTATAAGAGGTGAGACGACGATGGCAGTTCCTTCTTTCATTAATGCTGGAAGCTGATAGCAAAGCGATTTGCCTCCTCCCGTCGGCATGATGACGAAGGTGTGATTACCATTTAATACGTTCTCGATGATTTTTTCTTGTTGCCCTTTGAAAGACGAGAATCCAAAATATTTGGTCAACGCCTCTTTCGGCGAAATTAATTCTGTTAACATTTCCAGATCTTCAGTTTACCCTTGAGTACTTCTTTCCGCACTTGTATGTTACAGGGATGTTTATGGATTTTCAATTTACGATAATCGTTGTTAATTAGCAACCCCGTGAAGTAGAATTTTTTGATGAATATTTCAGCATTTGAAAAAGAACTGATCAATCCAGTTGCGCGAGTTTAAATCTACGAAAAAAGGCATACGAAGACAGTGAAATATATGAGCCTGAATTCGCTTATTATTGGAGATTCAGACCGCTTGTAAATAGTGGGTTTTGACAAAAAATGTGAACGTCATTGCGGGCTATTCAAAGTTACTTACTAGGAAGTAAACCGCTGTTTAGAAGTTGGATACTCAAAGGCTCTCTCATAAATGAGATCTCTTGGATTGACTTAAACTTGATATAACTCGCTATATCAGAGCAAAGACGGCCTGTCCATCGAATTTTATGAAAATCTGAATTTCCAAATAATAATCGAATTTAGGTGATTAGCTTTGCATTTTAGGTAAAAACTTAATAGAAGAGATGGCTGACCCCAATCAGATGACATTTCTGCAGCACCTCGAAGAGCTGAGGTGGCGACTTATAAAAGCGTTTGTAGCCATTTTTGCATTTGGCGCGATTGCCTTTGTGTTCAAAAGTTTTGTCTTTGATGTATTGATTTTTGCACCCAAAAGCCCCGACTTTATCACGTATCGCTTTTTTTGTTACATGTCCAATTTGATTGGTTTGGACGATAGCCTCTGCCTTGCTTCCTCTTTTGAGTTGCAGAATATCACGATGAGCGGGCAATTTACCTCCCACATTTTGGTCTCCATGGTGCTGGGCTTCATCGTTGCTTTTCCCTACGTTTTCTTTCAAGTTTGGGCTTTTATAATGCCTGGCCTTAGCGGAAACGAAAAATCTACAGCAAGAGGAGCGGTTGTCGCTACTTCGCTTCTGTTTCTGCTCGGTGTAAGTTTTGGCTATTTTCTTATTTCCCCTCTTTCAGTGCAATTTTTAGGCGGATATACCGTAAGCGATCAGGTGGATAATATTATAGCCCTAAACTCATTTATAACTACGGTCACCATGACCACTCTTTCAGGTGGGCTAGTATTCCAGTTGCCTGTGGTGATTTTCTTTCTGGCCAAGCTCGGACTAGTTACTCCCGAGAGCCTCAAAAAATACCGCAAACACGCTTTCGTGGGAGTTCTAGTGTTGAGCGCAATTATCACTCCGCCAGACGTTACGAGTCAGATATTGGTAACTTTACCTTTGATGGTGCTTTACGAATTAAGTATCCATATAGCCAGAGTTGTCGTTAGAAAAAATAAGAAGGAGTCGGTTGCATCCTGATCAATCGCCCTTTTGTTATGAAGCACTCCATTGCCTCCATACCGTTTTTGAAAAGTAAGAGGGTATTCTTATTCTTACTTGCCCTTTTTCTGCTTCCCGTATTTTCCTTTGCCCAAAGGACAATCGTTTATGGAAAGGTGTTCGACGCAGAAACGAAGGAGTCTCTTCCTTTTGTTAATGTAGCATTCAAAGGAAGTAAGGTTGGAACCACCACAGATCTAGATGGGAATTACCGTCTCGAAACTTACTATGCCGAAGACTCTTTGATGTCTTCTTTTGTAGGGTATAAGCCACTGGCATTTCGGATTATAATAGACGAGAGCCAGAAAATAGATTTTCCTTTGGCAAAGGGTTCCGTTAGCTTAGGTGAAGTAATCATTAACGCTAAGGACTTCGAAAACCCAGCCCATGTCATTCTTAAAAAGATCATTAAAAACAAGAAGGTCAACAACAGAGAGAAACTAGACTCTTATCAATACGAAACTTACAACAAAATCGAGTTTGATCTCAATAACCTTTCCGACAAATTCAAAGAACGAAAGCTATTTAAGTCCTTCGATTTCATCTTTGACAATATTGATTCTACGGGAGAAAAAGTGACCCTTCCCTTTTTTATGACCGAAACCTTGAGCGATTACTACTACCAAAGAAATCCAAAGGGTAGAAAAGAGATCATTCACGCTACGAAGGTTTCGGGGATCAACAACGAAAGTATCTCGCAATTTCTCGGTCAGATGTACCAAGATGTGAACATCTATCAAAACTCGCTGAGCCTTTTTGGGAAAAACTTCGTGAGTCCTATTTCTGATTATGGTTTGGTTTTTTACAAGTACTACTTGGTCGATAGCACATACATTGATAATAAGTGGTGTTACCGATTGGATTTTCTCCCTAAAAATGAGAGCGAGCTCGTTTTTGAAGGGCATTTTTGGGTGAATGATACCACCTATGCCATCAAAGAAATTGACGCGACTATTTTGCCTTCGGCCAATATCAACTTCATCACCGATCTGCAAGTGAGGCATCAATACGATGAGGTAGAGCCCGAAGTTTGGATGTTGAAACGCGAAGAACTCTTGGCTGACTTTAGCCTGCTAGATTCCGAAATGGGCTTCTATGGAAAGAAGATGACCACCTACAAGGACTTTGTGATCAACAAGCCAAAAGACACTGAATTTTACAGTGGTGCCGAGAATGTCATTGTAGAAACGGAGATCAATGCTTTAGAAGAGTCTTACTGGAAAGAAAACAGACACGAGGTAATATCGGACGACCAGCAGGCCATTTACGATATGGTAGATAGCCTAAAGACCAATAAGGTCTTTATGACTTACGTCGATATTATCAATTTCTTCTTTCAAGGATATTGGGTAGATGGTAAAGTGGAATGGGGTCCCGTGTTTACGTTTTTGAGTTACAATACTGTCGAAGGCTTAAGGCCAAAATTTGGTTTACGAACCTCCAATGATTTTAGCACCAGACTGAAGCTGGAAGGTTATGTGGCCTACGGTACCAGAGACGAACGATTCAAATACATGGTAGGAGGAACGTATTTTCTGAGCAAAAAGCCGCGTCAAACTGTGGGGGCCTATTTTTCCGAAGATTATGAACTCATTGGCCAGGTGCCCAATTATTTTTCACGAGATCACTTCATCCAAATACTGACCGTGCGGAATCCACAGGACAGACTTGTTTTAAACAAACAGGCGCGTGTTTTCACAGAAAGAGTATGGTTTAACGGGTTCTCCACTCTCTTGGAATTTCGGCGCAGGGAGATGTCATCAGCAGGAGATTGGAATTTTGAGCGGAATGAGGATATTGGCGGAGAGACCCAATTAGTTGATGTCACTAATATCGTCAGTTCAGAGATTTCGCTGGGCTTTCGTTTCGCTTTCCGCGAAAATTTCGTGGAGGGCGAATTCGAGAGGATTTCTTTAGGCAGTAATTGGCCTATTATAAACGTTAGAGTAGATTTTGGTTTGAAGGGAGTTATAGGAAGCGACTATGAATACCAGAAGTTGACGCTGACTGCGACAGACAAAATTCCCGCTGGGCCTTTCGGAACTATGAGGTACTCTTTGGAAGCAGGGAAAACATGGCAAGCTCTTCCTTACCCGCTGCAGTTCGTGCATTCGGGTAATGAAAGTTTCTTTTACAATAGTGAGGCTTTTAATACAATGAACTTTTTCGAATTCGTGAGTGATCGATACGTTTCTATGCGGGCTGAACACCATTTCGAGGGTTTTTTCTTCAACAAGATTCCGCTCTTTAAGAAGTTGAAGTGGAGAGAGATCATTGGGGTCAACGGAATTTACGGAGCCTTTGACGAGTCAAATACCAGCGAGTTGGTTTTACCCGACCGCACCTTTACTTTTGCTGATGGTATTCCATTTGCCGAAGCTTATGTCGGAGTTGAAAACATCTTTCGGTTTTTTAGAGTCGACGCCGTGTGGAGATTAACCTACCTTAACAATCCCAATGCGCCAAAATTTGGCTTACTTCTTGGATTCGACATTCAATTCTAGACTATTATGATCCTTCGAGCTGAAAACCTAGTTAAGAAATACAAGAGTCGCGTAGTGGTAAAAGGCGTATCCGTTCAGGTAGAGCAAGGCGAAATCGTTGGACTACTTGGGCCTAACGGTGCGGGAAAAACCACCACCTTTTACATGACCGTGGGTTTGGTGCAGCCCAACTCGGGAAAGATCTTTCTCGACGACGAAGATATTACTCATCGGGCGATGTATGAGCGTGCAAAGCTTGGAGTCGGTTACCTGCCTCAGGAGCCAAGTATTTTTAGAAAGCTTAGTGTCGAAGACAACGTCAAAGCCGTTTTGGAAATGACTAAGCTCAACAAGAAAGAGCAGTCGGATAAGCTGGAAACGCTAATTGAAGAATTGGGCCTCGGTCATGTGCGCACCAACCGTGGAGACTTCCTCTCGGGAGGAGAGCGCCGCCGTACCGAAATAGCCCGCGCGTTGGCCACCGACCCAAAGTTTATTTTGTTGGATGAGCCCTTCGCGGGGGTCGATCCTATTGCTGTGGAAGATATCCAATCTATTGTTGCCCAGCTCAAAACCAAGAACATCGGTATCCTCATTACCGACCACAATGTTCAGGAAACCCTCTCCATTACCGACAGGGCTTATCTTCTTTTCGAAGGAAATATCCTCAAATCTGGAACCGCCGAAGAACTGGCTTCAGATGAGCAGGTAAGAAAGGTGTATTTGGGTAAGAATTTTGAATTGAGGAAGAAAGTGCTTTAAGCCATCTCCCGCTCTGCCAACTGAAAAGAGTACTTCTCCATAATCTGATTGGCCAACAGCTTCTTGCATGCAGCCTCTACTTTTTCTTCAGCTTCTTCTTTGCTAGTTGCGCTCACTTGCAGACATATGTGCTTGCCGATTCTCACGTTGGTGATTTCTTCCAAGCCTAAGTTTTTCATGCTCGCGGTCACAGCTTTTCCTTGCGGGTCTAGTAATGCGTCGAGGGGCATAATGTCAATTTCGGCAGTAAATTCCATGGCTTTATTTCCTAATGAGTGAGATAATAAAATACAAAAGTAAAACAATCGGAATGGATGAAAACCCAAATAGGATAAATAAGACGGGACCGATTACCATCAAAGCAATTTTAGATTTCTTTTCTCCCGCTTCTCCCGAAAATTTCAACGCCAAAAATGGAATTTCAGAAACCAAGAGAATCCCAAGAAGAATTGTGGAAAAATCGACCAATCCCAATGATTCTCTAAAGTAGTTCAAACCATGATTGAGCGGTTCCAATTCAAAGAGTCCTCCAGTGCTTGCTAAGGCGATACTCACCCAAAAAAGTGCGTTGGCAGGTGTCGGTAAGCCGATAAATCCGGTGGATTGTCGGGTGTCAATATTGAATTTCCCGAGTCGGTATGCCGAAAAAGCGGCCATCAAGATGGGGATGAAGAGTGCCAAAGCTTTCCAGCTAAGAACGAATTCTGTCTCAAAGACCCCATTAAACTGAAGTGCCAAAAAGGCCGGTGCCACCCCAAAGCTTACCATATCGGCCAATGAGTCGAGCTGCTTTCCCAACTCGCCGCTCACGCCTAAAGCTCTGGCAGCCAATCCGTCAAAGAAATCGAAGCCTGCTCCGGCAAGGATAAGCCAAGCGGCTATTTCAGGCTGATTTTGGGAACAAAAAAACAAAGACAAAACGCCTGACAATAAATTGCTCAACGTAAGTAAATTGGGAATTTGAGATTTCAAATACATCGACTCAAAATTAACCATTGAAAGTGCAATTTTTTTAGTTGTTTCGTGTTTTACCACGGAATTGATGTTTATTTTTCGAATTATGGTTTCTTCCAAGTGGACGCTTCTGGCTTCATGTTCTTTTCTGCTCTGCGTTTTGGCGCAATTGGATTCGCATGCCCAGACGCGAAAATACAGTAATGAATTCCTGAATATTGGAGTAGGAGCTCGATCACTTGCCATGTCGGGGGCTGGAATTGCCTCTGTAGGAGATGTAACGGCAGGATACTGGAATCCAGCAGGACTCACCGACATCGAAGCTGATCTCGACGTAGCAGGAATGCACGCCGAGTACTTTGCGGGAATCGCCCAGTACGATTACGGTGCTGTTGCCAAAAAAATTGACAGCACTTCCGTTATCGCTCTCTCCGTTATTCGTTTTGGGGTGGATGATATTCCCAATACCACTCAGCTGATCAATGCTGACGGCACCTTGAATTACGATAACATCACCTCTTTCTCGGCAGTTGATTATGGGTTTCTCGTCTCATATGCCAAAAAGCTCAAAATTTCAGGGTTGTCTCTCGGAGCCAATGTGAAAGTCGTTCACCGAATCATCGGAGATTTTGCCTCTAGCTGGGGCTTTGGTCTAGATGCAGGTGTGATTTACCGAAGGGGAAACTGGCGCTTTGCCGCAATGGCCCGCGATCTCACTTCCACCTACAACGCATGGAATTACAGTCTGGATGAAGAAACCCAAGAAGTCTTTATCGCCACTGGAAATGAGCTTCCCGAGAACGGCTTGGAAATCACCCTTCCGCGATTCATCTTCGGCGCCTCTTATAAAAGAGAGCTAGGCAAGTTCGCGCTTCTGGGAGAAATCAATGCGGCCCTTACCACAGATGGACAGAGAAATGTATTGATTAGTGCAGAGCCATTGAGCATTGATCCTGTGATGGGAATTGAGGCTAGCTACCTGAATATGATCTTTTTAAGAGCGGGAATCGGGAACATCCAAAAGATAAAAACGTTTCAAGGTACTGAGGAATACAGTGTTCAACCCAATATGGGTGTCGGGCTAAGATTGGGGAACTTCTTCCTCGACTACGCCATCACCGATATAGGGAATACTTCAGAGGCGCTGTATTCTAATGTGTTCAGTTTACGCTTTAGGATATTTAAGCAAGCTCAGTGAAAAAACTTTACCTACTAGGTTTTGTATTCATATCATCCATTCTTCAAGCTCAGCCCTTCGGCAATGAGTGGATCAACTACAGCCAAAAGTATTACAAGTTTTCCATCGCTGAAGATGGCGTCTACCAAATCACTTTCAATGACCTAGCCAACGCAGGAATTCCCATCTCTGGAATTGCCCCGGAGAACATGCAGCTTTTTGCGGCCAACAAGGAAGTTCCCATTTACATCGAAGGCGGAGAAGATGGCTTTTTCAACTCAACGGATTTTATAGAGTTCATCGGTCGCAAGAATGATGGGTCGCTCGATACTCCGCTCTATGATACGCCTAACGATCAGCCGAATCCTTTCTACAGCCTTTACAACGATACTTTGAGCTATTTCCTGACTTGGAATACCACGGGAAACAATCTCCGTTTTGAGGAAAATGACCTTTCGGATTTGGATTCATACACGCCGCGGGAGTTTATTTGGAAGCGGTTGAGGCGGGTATATAGCAATGGTTACTACCAAGGTCAACTGGATGCCATCGGTATTTCAGTTCCTTATTATACTAAAGGTGAAGGCTGGATGAGTCCTCGATTTGGGATACCGCAAGGAAGTTCTTCAATCACCACAGAATTCAATACTTCAGGTGTTTATCAAGAAGAGGGTGCACCTTCGGCGGAGGTCTTTTCTGTTTCGGCAGGGGTTTCCAATGCCGCGTCGGGAAGCGGAAACAACCATTTTCTTCAAATTCGATACGGTGATGAAAATGCCTTGGTAGTCAATTTCCAATTTCAAGGCTATGAAGTCAATCGGTTCGAGTTTGAAATGCCCAACAGCTCCCTTGGAAATGAATCGACTTCGATTCGACACGAAGTTTCGAATTCTCTCGGAGTCGCTAGTGACTATCAGGCCTTGGCTACTCTAGAGTTGAATTTCCCACACTCCTCAGATTTAGTGGGGGCAAATTCATTCGAATTTTTTTACCGACTGAACACAACTCAAAGCAAGACCCGCTTCGATTTGCTAAATGTAGGTGGAACCACACCCAGAATCTATGCTGACGGGGCTGATCCGCAAAGATCCGAATTCGTTCAAGATGGAATTTCTTTCCAAACTCTTTTGGAAAACAGTTTTGGCGACGATAGCTACGATTGCCTCTTGGCAACGAATGAGACGGTAAGGTCTGTCGGTACTATCACCTCGGTAGCCAACAATGGGTTCTTTACCAATTATGGTTTGGCAGAAGTTGATTCGGCCTTTTTAATCATAACGCATAAATCCCTTCTAGAAGCAGCGCAGGCTTATGCCAATTACCGTCAACAAAGATTCAATACTGTCCTTACAGAGGTAGGTGAGATCTACGATCAATTTGGTGGCGGAGTAGAAAATAGTGGGCTAGCCCTAAGGAATTTCTCAAACTTCCTGATCAATACTTGGCCTACATCTCCTCAGTATTTGCTGCTACTCGGAAAGAGCGTTCGAGGAGTGCCCGAGGCTTTTTCAGCTGGGTCTCGAAGAGATTCAACACATTATGCGCGAAACTTGGTGCCAACTATTGGTAATCCCTCAGCGGATAATTTGATTACGGCGGGTTTAGGGTCGACCATCCTCGAGCCAGCCATCAGGACTGGACGAGTCAGCGCCACGAACCAAGAACAGTTGCAGTGGTATCTGGATAAGCTTCAAATTTTTGAATCCCAGCCTCAAGCCGCTTGGATGAAGAATGTGCTCCACTTCGGCGGTGGGCGAGACAGCCAGGAGCAAAATCGATTTGCGTCCTATCTTTTCAACTACGAGCAAACAATTGAAGACTCTGCCTTTGGTGCAGATGTCCACACTTTTTTGAAGACCTCTTCTATCCCCATTGAAATCAATCTTTCTGAAGAGGTGGGAATTCTCATCAATGGCGGTTGTTCGATGATGACCTTTTTCGGGCACGCGAGCTCAGACGGGTTTGATCAAACCATTGACAATCCCAATAACTACGAATGGAATGGGAAGTTTCCTTTCCTTTTGGGGAATGGATGCTATACGGGAGATTACCACGGACTTGGCTCGGGAAGTACTGCAGAGCAATATACGATCCTTCAGGAAAAAGGAGTGATCGGATTTTTATCATCTACAGAGCTAGGATTTGAGACTTCTTTAAATGACTACAGTAGAAAGTTTTACCGCTACCTCTCCATCGAAAATTATGGCGGAACGGTGGGCGAGCATATTCGCCGAACTATCCAGGAGATTCAAGATCAGAACAGTCCCGATAATCTCTTTGTGATCAATACCACTTTGGGAATGTCCCTTCAGGGCGATCCAGCCGTCGTTGTCAACTCTTGGCCTGAGCCCGATTTGAGTATCAGTGCCCAAGATATTTTCTTTACCCCATCTGAGATTACTGCCGAGACGGACAGTTTCACAGTAAATATGGTGGTGACCAATATCGGAAGAGGGACTTATCAACCTTTCTCAGTGACACTTGAGCATGAAACTCCCGAAGGCGTTGGTGATTCCGTTTACGTTAGAACCCTTGAAGGACTACTCTTTAAGGACACAGTAAAGATTAATCTGCCAGTCGATGTGCAGTCTGGACTTGGGCTACATCGATTCAATGTTTTGGTAGATCTTCCAAGTAATGAGGTGGAAGAATTAGTCGGCTTTGAATCAGTGAACAATCAAGTGTTTGATAGACAGATATTTATTTCCAATGGGGGAGTTGTGCCTGTTTACCCTTATCGATTTGCGGTAGTAGACGAAAACCCTGTGGAGCTGCGCGCCTCAACGGGTGATCCTTTAGCGGAAGCGGCGACCTACCGAATAGAAGTAGATACCACAGATACTTTTGACAGTCCGGGATTACTTTTCACCGAAATCACTCAAACGGGTGGGGTTTTGGAGTGGGAGCCTTCGCTCAACTATTCTGACAGTTTGGTGGTGTATTGGCGTTGCGCCAAATTAGGCGATGATGAAATCAACTGGCGCGAAAGCTCCTTTCAACACATTCTCGATAGACGTGGCTGGGGTCAAGCGCATATTTTCCAGTTTGAGAACAATAGCCTTGCTCAGCAAGAGTTCAATAGGGCTGAGCGCCAAATTGACTTTTCAACGGGTTCTGCTCGCATCACAAACAATGTAATAGGGAATTCTATAGCATTCAATAACGAGGTCTTACTCAATACCAGCGTTGTTGAGTACGGCCTCTGTCTTAGCATCCCCTCGATTCATTTGGCTGTATTTGATCCAATAACTTTTGATGCCTGGGGAACGGATTACGGTGGAGAAAACCCTGATAATTTTTTCGGGAATGACAATAATGGAGCGAGAAATCCCCCATGTAAATCACGCGTAGAATACTATTTCATCTTCAGACAGAATAACCCCGATCAAATGCAGGCCCTTGCTGACTTGCTGCTTTCGGACATTATTCCCGATGGACATATAGTGGTGCTCTATACAGCTCGGTATGTTAGTTACGACAGTTGGAATTTGACCCCTGATATTTATGATGCTTTCGAAGCAATGGACGCATCCATTATCGGATCGGAGATGGCTCAGGATACTGTTCCCTTTTCTCTTATTACCCGAAAGGGTGATCCCGAATTCACCTTTGAACTTTACGGAGAGAGCTTAAATGATGTCCTCAATAATATTGTTGACGTTCCCGCCTCGGGAAATTCGGGTTTGATGGTGTCACCGCGTATTGGCCCAGCGAGTAATTGGGGCACCTTAAGTTGGCAAACTTCTAGCCTGGAATCGACTCCAGGTGATACATCGAGGGTCTCCATAGTTGGAATAAAACCAAACGGGGTGAAGGAAGAAATTCTCGAAAGCCCTTACGATGAAGTCGCCAACTCGCTGAGCAATATCGGGGCTGTCATTTCACCACAAGAGTATCCTTATCTTGAATTTCAAATTTTCTCGGAAGATGAAGAGAATCAAACACCGCGTCAAGTAGATCGCTGGCATGTTTTATATGATGAGGTAACCGAATTGGCGGTGAACCCCAATCGATTTTTCGCCTTTTCAGGCAATGAAGTGGCTCAAGGTGCCGAGGGGTTTTTGTCCGTGGCCATTGAAAATGTTTCGATGACCAATTCTGATAGTCTCTTGATTCGGTATTGGGTTGAAGACTCAGAGCGAAACGAGATTGAAATTCCTTATTCCCTCCAAGATTCACTTCTAATCGGAGAAGTTTTGATTGACACGGTTTTTTTTGATACGCGATTCCTTCAAGGCGAGAATACGCTTTGGGTAGAAGTCAATCCGCTTGATGCTGAGACTGGAATGACGCATCAGCCCGAACAGACGCGTTTCAACAACATACTTCGAATTCCATTCATAGTCACCAGCGATGAGGAGAATCCGATTCTAGATGTCACTTTCGACGGAATTCACATTATCAATGGAGAAGTGGTTTCCCCGAATCCAGAAGTGCTAATAGCGCTCAAAGATGAGAACCCTTTCCTCATTATGGATGAGCCTGCCGACACTTCCCTCTTTAAAGTATTCATAGCCGCTCCAGGCACGAATCTAAGGCGGGTCTACTTTACCAATCTCGCAGGTGAGGAGGAAATGCAATTCATTCCAGCTGAGAATGAGCAAAATCGAGCGAAGATTTTTTATCGGCCAAATCTGCCGCTAAACGGGGAATACAAATTACTCGTACAAGCTAGTGACAAGTCTGGTAATTCCTCTGGTAATACCGATTTCGAAATTGACTTTGAAGTGGTGAAAGAGTCTACCATTACCGAAGTCCTCAACTATCCAAATCCATTTTCGACAAGCACCCAATTCATATTTACCCTTACTGGAGATGAAGTCCCAGATGAGTTCAAGATTCAGATCATGACCATCTCCGGGAGAGTAGTTAGAGAAATCATGCAGGACGAGTTCGGCCCGATTCGCATAGGGCGAAACCGATCGGCTTACCGCTGGGGTGCGCGCGACGAATATGGTGACCGTCTGGCGAATGGTGTTTATCTCTACCGAGTTATTGCCAAAATAAACGGCGAAGACATCATGCTTCGCGACGGCGGTGGCGCCCAGTATTTTGAACAAGGTTTTGGGAAGATGGTTCTTTTTAGGTAGCTCATAATTCTTGTCGATGAGCTCTTTGCTCTAAGCCATCGGGATTCACCGATTTCGACGCCAAACTTTCCTATTTTTGCCCAACGAAAAAAACACCATCCATGGATCAATACGATGTGGTAATTATTGGCTCCGGTCCCGGAGGTTATGTTTGTGCCATTCGCTGTGCTCAATTGGGCATGAAAACTGCAATCATTGAAAAATATTCTACCCTTGGTGGGACTTGCCTCAATGTAGGCTGTATTCCTTCCAAGGCTCTTTTGGACTCATCTGAGCATTACTTCAAAGCGCTTCACGAATTCGCGGAGCACGGTATCGAGTTGAAAGATCTGAAGGTTAACTTACCTCAGATGATCAAGCGCAAGGCCGAAGTAGTGGATCAAACCACTAAAGGAATCGACTTCTTGATGAAGAAGAACGACATTACCGTTTTGCACGGAATGGGATCCTTCATCGATAAAGAGACCGTTAAGGTATCTTCCGACGAAGGCGATAAAGAGATTAAAGCAAAGCGAATTGTGATTGCCACGGGCTCGAAGCCAAACTTCTTTCCAGGCATGGAACCAGACAAAGATCGCATCATCACGAGCACAGAGGCTTTGGAACTTCTGGAAGTACCAAAGAAAATGGTCGTTGTGGGTGGTGGAGTAATCGGTCTCGAGCTTGGATCAGTTTACGCCAGAATAGGTTCGGAGGTGACCGTAGTGGAATTCACTGACGGTATTATTTCGACCATGGATCGCACCCTTGGAAAAGAGTTGGCCAAGGTGCTGAAGAAAGAAGGAGTCAAATTCAACTTTAACCACAAGGTTCAGAAAGTTGAGAATACTGGCAAAGGAGTAAAAGTAACGGCTCTCGATAAGAAGGGCGCCGAAGTGACCTTCGAAGCAGATTACTGCTTGGTTTCTGTTGGCCGAAAGCCATACACACAAGGATTAGGTTTGGAGAATGCCGGTTTAACAACCGACGACAGAGGAAGAATCGATGTGAATGACCAGCTCAGAACCAAAGTCGACAATATTTACGCCATTGGTGATGTGGTGCGCGGAGCAATGCTGGCTCACAAAGCCGAGGAAGAAGGCGTTTTGGTAGCCGAAGTAATGGCTGGTCAAAAACCACATATCAATTACAAGCTCATTCCGAATGTGGTCTACACATGGCCAGAAGTGGCGGGAGTAGGCTATACCGAAGAAGAACTTAAAGCCGACGGGAAAGAATACAAAACAGGTACTTTCCCTATGCGTGCTCTAGGAAGAGCGAGAGCGAGCGGAGACACTCATGGATTGGTTAAAATCTTAGCCGATAAGGAAACCGACGAAATTTTGGGTGTCCACATGATCGGCCCTCGTGTGGCCGATTTGATATCAGAAGGAGTAGTGGCGATGGAATACCGCGCCAGTGCTGAGGACATAGCTCGCATGAGCCATGCCCACCCGACTTATTCTGAAGCGGTGAAGGAAGCTGCACTCGCGGCTACCGAAGACCGTGCGATGCACATTTAAGGGAAACATGTACTTCCGATTCTTGTTAAAGTCCATATGAAAAAGAAAGTAGGCGTTTTGATGATTAACCTTGGGACTCCCGATAGTCCAAAGGTGGGTGATGTGAGAAGGTACCTCACGGAATTTCTCAATGACCCACGGGTGATTGATATTCCTACAGTGCTCAGAGCCATATTGGTAAATGGGATTATCGTTCCGTTTCGAGCGCCGAAATCTGCCAAGATCTACAAACAGCTTTTTGATTTGAATGGCGGTAAATCACCGCTATTGGAATACGGCTACAAAGTGAGAGACATCTTGCGCGAGCGACTGGCAGGTCATGCCGACGTTGAGCTTGCCATGCGTTATGGGAAGCCGAGCTTAGACGAAGTAGCTGAGAAAATGAACAAGGCTGGTTACGATCGAATCATCGTTTTCCCGCTCTTTCCTCAATACGCTTCTGCCTCTACCGGTTCTGCTTTAGAGAAAGCAATGAACCTTATCCGAAAATGGTATGTCATTCCCGAAATAGAAATTATTTCTCAGTTTTACGACCACCCTGGATACATCAATACGGTAGTTGACCAAGCCAAAAAGCACGATTTAAAAGAGTACGACCATATCCTCTTTTCTTATCATGGTTTGCCAGTAAGGCAAGTCAACAAAATCTACGAGGACAAAAAATGCTCCAACCACAGTTGCGAGGACGAAATCAATGATGAGAATCGCTTTTGCTACAAAGCGACTTGTTACGCTACTACCCGCTTGATAGCCGAGAAGATGGGAATCACCGAAAAGGATTACACGGTTTGTTTTCAATCCAGGCTCGATAAGAAATGGCTTGAGCCATTTTCTGACAGTGTGGTCGAAGAATGGGGAAAGAAAGGTGCAAAAAAGCTATTGGCTTTTTCGCCAGCTTTTGTGGCTGATTGCTTGGAAACCAGTATCGAGATTGGAGATGAATACCAAGAGATTTTCGAAGAGCACGGCGGAGAAAAGGTTCAACTGGTGGAGAGTCTCAACGACCACCCTATGTGGATTGAGACGATGGAATCTATGATAAAAGAACGACTCTGATTGGCGTATAGCTGGCATAAAGAAATCCTGACTCAAGGTGAGAACGATCAAACTTTGAGAAGAATTATTACGCTTTCGTCTCATTACAGCCACTTCGCTCTTTACCTCACCAAATCGGCTGATTTTACATTTTATGCAGGAGCGAAAAGAACGATCATCCTCACGCAATCTGCTGGTGCCTTTGAGGCTCTTAAAGCTTTTCAAGGAGAATCTGTCCGCGAAGTTTGTGGATTCTTGGGGTACGACCTCAAAAACGATTTAGAAAAACTCACCTCAGAAAATTCTGATTGCTTAGATACTCCTGCAGCTTCTTTTTTCGAAGCCGAATTAAGGGTGAAATTCCAAAATGGTATTCTGTCTTGTGATGCCTCCGATGCTCAGAAGGGAGAACAGTTAGTAGTGTTTTTAGATAAATCAGAGCCCGTTGGCAACGAACAATTCGAGGTATTTCCAAAGCCCTCCACTTCGGAGCAAGAATACCTCTCTGCTGCCAATTCATTCAAGGACCACCTGCAACGGGGAGATATTTACGAGGCAAACTACTGCATTCAATTTACAGCAGATTGTCCCGCTTTCAATCCTTATTCTGGATTTTATGCCCTTTGGCAAAAGACGGAAGCTCCCTTATCAGTCTTTGCCAAACTGGGAGATTTCTTCGTCATGTCTGGTTCGCCTGAACGCTACTTGAAAAGAGAGGGAGACCGACTTATTTCTCAGCCCATCAAGGGAACAGCTAAGCGATCTATCGACCCGATATTGGACGAAAAGTCCAAAGCCGAACTTCCGCTCGACCCGAAGGAGCAGAGCGAAAACGTAATGATCGTCGATCTGGTTAGAAACGATCTATCGCGGGTTGCCGCTCGCGGATCAGTTCATGTCTCGGAGTTATTTGGGGTTTATTCCTTCAAAACAGTTCACCACTTGATCAGCACTGTCGAGGCTCAGCTTAGAGAGGGCTTAGATTCTTGGGATGCCATCAAGGCTACCTTCCCAATGGGGTCGATGACGGGCGCGCCGAAAATCAGCGCGATGAAACTGATCGACAAGTACGAGAATTTTAAACGAGGAGCTTATTCAGGAGGCTTCGGTGTAATGCACCCTAACGGAGATTTTGATTTTAACGTTTTGATTCGCACCTTGTTTTTTGAAAATAACACCAAGAAATTGGCCTTTGGAGTAGGGAGTGCCATCACCATTCAGGCCGACCCCATGAAGGAATACCGAGAATGCTTACTTAAAGCCGAAGCCTTGATGCAGAGTCTTCGAACACCACAAAATGAACTTAGAGGAGAAATTCAAATCTAATCTTGATCGACTGTGTATTCCAGAAGGGGAGTCTGTTCTGATTGCAGTAAGCGGGGGTGTAGATTCTGTAGTGCTCTTGAATCTCTGTCAGAAAGCTGGCTTAAAGCCAATGGCTGCCCACGCCAATTTTGAGCTTCGGGATCACGAGAGTGAGGCAGATGAAACTTTTGTAAAAGCCAGTTGTCAAGCCTTGAATGTCCCTGTTTTCACCAAAACGCTTTCACTCAAGGAACAGTCAAGTGATATTCAAGGTCAAGCCAGAAAGCTCCGTTACCATTGGTTTTCGGAACTCATGGAAGAAAATATCATTCGATTTATTTTCACCGCTCACCATTTGGACGATCGATTGGAAACCTTCTTTATCAATTTTCTACGCGGCACAGGTTTAAAAGGATTAAAGTCTATTCCCGAACAGAATTTCCGCATTTACCGTCCGCTTCTTCCTTATCGAAAGGCAGAACTGATTGCCTACGCCAAAGAAAATAGAATCGAATGGAGGGACGATGCGTCAAACGAGAGGGACGTATATCTCCGAAACCGAATCAGACAGCAAATGATTCCTGTTATGGAAAGTTTAGGTGAGAACGCCGCAGAACTAGCCAGTCGATCATTGGAGTTTTTGGCGGAAGCCGACACCTACTTTAAAAGAGCCGCAGGAAAGTTCATGGCCAAACTCGAATCGGATGGTTTCGTTTGCAAAATTTGTGACGCCGATTGGGATTCCCTTTTTGACCACCCTCCTATGCACAAATACGTTTTCGGAGAATTGGGTTTTGATTCGGGGCAATTGGTACAATTGGAAAATCTCAAGACGAGCGCTTCGGGAAAAAAAGTCATCGGAAAAAGATTCACAGCGTTTCGAGATCGCGGAGGATATGTCCTTAGGGTAAATGTGAATGAAGTGACCGATTCCGTGTTTATCGAAGATCCTTTAGGAGGGGAAATGATGCAGCCCATCGCCTTGAGCTGGAGAAAAGAGGACGCACCCGTTGAGTTCAAAGTCGGTCCATCCGAGGCTTGGTTATCTGCCGAAAAACTTCGATTTCCATTGGAAATAAGACTGTGGCAAAACGGTGATAGGTTTATGCCATTTGGAATGAAGGGGACTAAAAAAGTAAGCGATTACTTAATTGATGCCAAGGTGTCAGTTCCCGAAAAGGAGCGGACATATGTTCTGGTGTCTGGGGGCGATATTTGTTGGCTAATAGGACACCGAATCGATGATCGATTTAAAGCGAGCTCTGCAAAATTCGACACAATTCATTTCAAGATCCAGTGAATAAAACAAAAAGAAACAACGAAGCTTTTGGCTTGTATCTCTTGCTGGGCGGGTTATTCATTACCGCACTTATCACCTGCAATTTGATTGCCAATAAGTTTGTGACCGTTGATCTCGGCTTCAAGGTATTTACTATTTCAGCGGGAGTTCTGCCTTATCCCATTACATTTCTACTCACCGATATTCTCTCGGAGATCTTTGGTCGAAAGAAAACAAACGCCGTTGTTTATACTGGTTTTGCCGCTTCGCTTTTCGTATTGATGATGCTTTATCTTGGTAGCCTTTTCCCTTCCATTGAAGAGTCTCCCGTAAACGATGATTATTACAATACGGTATTTCAAAATTCATGGAGAATCATCTTAGCTTCTATGGTAGCTTACCTTACCGCTCAGCTGGTTGATGTGCGTCTTTTTCACTTTTGGAAAAAGTTGACAAAGGGCAAAAAACTGTGGCTCAGAAATAATGCGTCTACCATACTTTCACAATTTGTCGATACTACTTTGGTCGTTTTGGTGTTGTTTGTAGGAGTACTTCCTTTTGGTACAATTGGCGACTTTATCTTCGATGGTTGGCTTTTTAAAGTCCTTGTGGCTTTAGTCGATACCGTTTTTATTTACTTTTTCATTTGGTTGATCAGGAGCCGATTCAAACTAAAAGAGGGAGAAGAAATAGATTTTCTATCATAGGATTCAAATAATGATTTCGCATAGATTGAACAAAAAATCAAAAAAAGGTAGCTTTGACTCTGCTAAAATCACACCTTCACCCATGTTGAAAATCAAAGCATCGATAGTACTTTTCTTTTTCGTGGCCTTTTCGGTTCACGCACAGATTTACGATCCTGTCAAGTGGACTTTTGAGGTAGAAAGCACAGGAGACAACACGGCTGAATTGGTCTTATCTGCTACTATAGAAGAAGGCTGGCATGTATATGCTACGGAGCTTCCTTCGGATATGGGGCCAATCCCGACATCGGTTACACTCGATGAAAGTTCCGATTTCAAAACGGTCGGAGCATTAAAGGGAGGAAAGTTTAAGACGGAGTTCGATCCGAATTTCGATATGGATCTGAATTATTACGACAGCGAAGCTGTTTTCCGACTACCCATTGAGCGAATTTCTGGTGCTGATTTCGTCGCTACTGGCTACCTCACCTTCATGGTGTGCAACGACGAAATGTGTCTTCCACCTGATGATATAGATCTCGCGATGAAAGTGGAAGGGGCGAATATTTCTACTTCTGATGATGCGATTGGGGAGGATTCTCCAAAGGAGAAAAGGTCTTATTGGAAAATTTTCTTGATTTCATTCGTGAGTGGTTTCGCAGCATTGCTTACTCCTTGTGTTTTCCCGATGATCCCTATGACGGTTAGTTTTTTCACTAAGCAAAGCAAAAACAGAGCGCAGGGAATCAAAAACTCAATCATCTACGGAATTTCAATTATTGTAATTTACGTGGTGCTCGGTGTAGTTGTGACCGCCGTTTTCGGGGCTTCAGTTCTGTCAGAGCTGTCTACGGACCCCTGGTTTAATCTCGTCTTTTTTGCCCTTCTCATTGTATTCGCTATTTCCTTCTTGGGGGCATTTGAAATCACCCTTCCCAGTTCTTGGATTAGCAAGGCAGATTCCAAAGCCGACAAAGGCGGCTTAATCGGAATCTTCTTCATGGCTTTTGTTCTGGCACTGGTTTCGTTCTCATGCACTGGGCCTATTGTAGGAACCTTAATTGTTGAGGCTGCCTCGATTGGAGGCACTGCACCCGTTATCGGAATGTTCGGTTTCTCTTTGGCAATTGCTTTGCCGTTTGCACTTTTCGCCGCTTTCCCAGGATGGATGAATTCACTGCCTAAGTCGGGAGGCTGGTTGAATTCGGTTAAGGTCGTTCTAGGATTCTTGGAATTGGCTTTGGCATTCAAGTTTTTGTCAAATGCCGATATGGTGCTTCAGCTTCACTACCTCGAAAGAGAGGTATTCATTGCCATCTGGATTGTCATCTTTGGTTTCTTGACCATGTACCTTTTAGGAAAGCTTAAGTTGCCTCATGATAGTGAATTGAAGCACATTTCTGTGCCTCGCCTTCTTATGGCAGTACTCACTGGGTTTTTTACCATTTACATGATCCCTGGTTTATGGGGAGCACCTTTAAAATTGATAGCTGCTTTCCCGCCACCTCTTCAATACAGTGAAAGTCCTACTGGTGTCGGTTTTACAGGCGGAGGCAGTGGTGTTATCTCTGAGAATCATTCAAGCGATCAACACGTGGGGCCGCAGGGAATACTCGTGTTTCACGATTACGATAAAGGATTGGCTCACGCCAAAGAGGTTGGTAAACCATTGATGCTCGATTTTACGGGGTGGGCATGTGTAAATTGCCGAAAAATGGAACAACAAGTATGGTCTGATTCCGAGATAAAATCAATGTTGGCCGTTGACGTAGTTTTGGTTTCTCTCTATGTTGATCAAAAGACTCCATTACCTGTGGAAGAGCAGGTAACAGTTGAACTTACTGGTGGCAGAGAGAAAAAGCTTCGTACCGTTGGAAACAAGTGGGCTGCCTTCCAAGAAATCGAGTATGGTGTGAACGCCCAACCCTATTATGTCCTTCTCGATCACGATGAAAAGAAGTTGATTGAGCCCTCAAATTACCAGGACTATGGAACAGTCGATGAGTTTAAGGATTGGTTGCGCAGAGGAGTAGATGAATACAAAAAGAAATAGAGTCATGGCCTCTTACATGAATATAGATGCGTCACGATTTCCTTTGGTAACGATCATCTTTACAGGAGTGCCTTCAACTGATGAGAATTTTGAGCAGTACCTCACGGAAATGAAGGCTCTATACGATTCGGGTGAAAAGTTGGCTATAATTTTTGATGCTTCCAATGCCGCGCTCCCGTCCCTAAAACATCAGCAGAGGCAGGCTTCTTGGCTGAAGAAGAATGATGAGATGCTCAAAAAGCAGTGTCTAGGAACAGCATACGTGATCACTTCAGGTGCTATAAGAGTGGTACTACGTATGATATTTGCTATTACACCCCAGCCTGTTCTGCATAAGATATGTAGCAATATTGATGATGCTGAAGAGTGGGCGCTCGCCCAAATATCTGCTTGAAGTTTCCTTACATTTGATTTATGGATCAACCTTTAAAAGCCCATTTTACCGAAGCCTCTGAAGTTCTTAAAAGAGTATTGGCCGACCCAGCTTTTTTTGAAAATATTGAGGCTGCAGGTGCGGCGATGGTAAAATCTCTCAATGACGGAGGCAAAATCATCTCTTGTGGCAACGGTGGCTCTATGTGCGATGCTATGCATTTTGCCGAGGAGCTTACTGGTAGATATCGCGATAACCGCAAAGCACTTCCAGCAATTTCTATTTCCGATTCTTCGCACCTGGCCTGCGTGGCCAATGACTATGGATATGAATACGTTTTCTCCAGGTATGTGGAGGCTTTAGGAAATGAAGGAGATGTCTTACTCGGCATAAGCACCAGCGGTAATTCTGGTAATGTGGTGAAGGCTTTTGAAGCGGGCAGAGAAAAAGGGATGAAACTGATTTCTCTTACTGGCAATGACGGAGGAAAGCTAGCTTCACTAAGTGATGTGGAAATTCGAGTACCCCACAAGGGCTATGCCGATCGAATTCAGGAAATTCACATAAAGATCATACATTCATTAATTGATTATATTGAGCGTCACATCGCTTAAATAGTGTGAGCCTATAAAGCCCGTTTTCAGTTCTAATATCTGTCTGGGAGTTTTTTAGTCGTCACGCTTGGCTAAACCAAAACCAAAGTATGTTAGTCAAAACTTACGGAAGCGCGGTATATGGAGTGGACGCTATCACCATCACCGTTGAAGTCAATATTTCACCTGGAATCAATTTTCACTTGGTCGGCCTGCCGGATAGTGCCGTAAAAGAGAGTCAGCAAAGAATTGATGCTGCACTTTCCAACAATGGGTTTAAATTGCCCGGAAAGAAGATCACCATCAACATGGCTCCAGCGAATATTCGCAAAGAGGGATCTGCTTATGACTTGCCCTTGGCACTGGGGATACTTGCTGCCAGCACTCAAATATCGGCACCACACTTAGAGAACTACCTCGTAATGGGGGAGCTTTCACTAGATGGCGGATTGCAACCGATTAGAGGAGCGCTGCCCATGGCTATTAAAGCGCGCGATGACGGTTTCAAAGCCTTTATCCTACCTGTACAAAATGCACGAGAGGCAGCAGTTGTAGAAGGCATCGATGTATTTGGGGTTGAAAGTCTCAACGAGGCCATTGAAATTGTAGCTGAAATTGGAAACCCTGAACCCGTAAAGGTAGATGTGGCTGAAGTTTTTAGCGAAAAGGAATCACATACATCGGTCGATTTTAGTGATGTGAAGGGTCAGGAAAACGTTAAGCGTGCTTTGGAAATAGCTGCTGCAGGAGGACACAATATCATTTTGATTGGTCCACCAGGAGTTGGAAAGACCATGCTTGCAAAGCGCATCCCCACTATTCTTCCCCCACTTACTTTGGAAGAATCCTTAGAAACAACGAAGATTCATTCTGTGAGTGGATTGTTGGGGTCGAATGATTCTTTGATTACCCAAAGACCATTTCGCAATCCACACCATACCGTTTCTGATGTGGCATTGGTAGGAGGAGGGAGTAATCCCAAACCAGGAGAAATATCACTGGCGCACAATGGCATTCTCTTTTTGGACGAGCTGCCTGAGTTTAAGAGATCGGCCCTAGAAGTATTGCGTCAACCGCTCGAAGATCGCGTAGTCACTATTTCACGGGCTAAAATTTCGGTTGATTATCCTTCATCTTTTATGCTTGTCGCCTCGATGAACCCTTCTCCAAGTGGAGATTTCTTTCAGCCGGGAGAGTCAGTGGACAGCGAATTTGCCGTAAGGCGATACTTAGCAAAGATCTCGGGGCCTTTGCTCGATAGAATTGATCTTCATATCGAGGTAAATCCTGTTCCTTTTGAAGAACTCCGAAATCGTGAAAATGGGGAGTCCTCCCGATCTATTCGGGCGCGAGTGATTGAGGCTCGAAACATCCAGACAAATCGATATAAAGATGAAAAGGAGATATACTCCAATGCGCAGATTACGCCAAAACTGCAGAAGAAATACTGTGAAATTGACTCGGCGGGGGAGGCATTATTAAAAAATGCTGTCGAAAGATTGGGGTTTTCGGCTCGTTCTTACACTCGTATTCTTAAAGTAGCCCGAACGATAGCAGATTTAGATGCTTCCGAGAATATTGCGACACATCATTTAGCAGAAGCTATTCAATACCGATCACTGGATCGGAACGGGTGGATGATGTGAGTTTGTCGTCGCTAACCAAAATCATGGAAACTTTCAGCGTTTGTTTCCGTATACTTTTCTAAAATGCTAGTGCTATGCGAGGACTTCTAATTATCTCGATTCTTTTCTTTCACTTCGGATCTATCATTGCCGCTACACACGGAGATGAGAGATCTATCTTTTTGGATGAGCGTATGCGAGAAACCAAAAAGAAGAACGCTACTTATTATTGCGAATTGGTGGGCGTTACGGACGAGATGTATCATTACAAAGCATACTTTCTTTCTGGTGAATTAAAGATGGAAGGTTGGTATACAGACGAAGAGATGAAAAAACCTGTGGGCTTATTCACCTTCTATTACCAGTCTGGTCAAGTAGAGTCGAAAGGTGAATACCGAGAAGGAGAAAAGTATGGGATCTGGCAGCGTTACGATCGCTATGGAAATGAAAAGCCCGAGAAAGTTTACGCTTTCTTACCCATGCTCAAAGAGCTGGAAAAAGCGAAAGAAGAATAAACTCAAAAGAATTGGAAATACTTTAAGCCATCAGCTATTCGTTGATGGCTTTTTTATTGCCTTCAAAAAGCGAAAATAGAAAGGCGAGACCCATAACCATGCCGCAGCCGATTACATTGAAGTAGAGATAGGAGATGCTATTGGATTGGAATTGATAGAGGATCAAAATGGAGGTCTGAGTTAGAACAGCCGCAAAGAAGACGGCATTTCCTCTGATTTTTTTTAGGAAGAAGGCGGTCAAGAAAATTCCCAATATCGTACCGTAGAAGAGGCTTCCCAGAATATTTACGGCTTCAATGAGGTTTTCGAATAGATCTGCGTAAAGGGCAAATCCAATAGCTAGTACTCCCCAAAAAGCAGTAAGCACTTTTGATACGATGAGGTAGTGCTTGTCATCTCCGTCTTTCTTGATGATCCTTTTGTAGAAATCGACTGAGGTAGTAGATCCCAATGCATTGAGCTCAGCCGCTGTGCTGGACATAGCTGCCGAGATGATTACCGCTAGCAGCAAACCCACTAAGCCCGAAGGCATAAAGTTCAGGATGTAACTGATGAAAACGTAATCTGAATCTCTTTGCGTATTTTTTGGAAAGGCTTGCTCTACCAGCGCTTTTGCTTCGTCACGTTTATCTAATGCTTGGGTTGTGAGTACGTTTAATTCTTCTTGCGCAAGAAGGGTACTTTCTTCTGTCCCGTTTTTTTGTTCTTCCAAAAGTTGAAGCACCGCTTCTTTCTTTTGAGCGTGAATCTCGTAATGGGCGGTTCTTATTTCTTCCAGATCATCCTTGTATTCTGTTCCCTCTACCAATTCCAGTGAGGTGGTGTCGAATAAAACATCGTGAGGTTGAAATTGATAAAACACGAATACCATTACTCCTGTGAGGAGAATGAAAAACTGCATCGGGATTTTGAGAATCGCATTAAACATAAGACCCATTCGACTTTCCCTCACGGAAGCTCCTCCCAGATACCTCTGAACCTGAGATTGGTCGGTTCCGAAATAGGAGAGAGCTAGAAAAAAGCCTCCCGTAATTCCAGACCAAAAGGTGTAACGTTTGTTCCAATCAAAGCTGAAGTCAATGGCCTCGGTTTTCCCCATTTTTCCTGCCAACTGCAGTCCATCCAAGAATCCCACTCCGCTGGGTAGGTTGTGAACGATGGTTCCGAATGCAACGGCCATTCCCAAAAGGATGACTCCCATTTGCCATTTCTGAGTTAAGCTCACGGCCTTCGTCCCACCCGAAACAGTGTAAATGATTACTAAGACGCCAACTACGATAATGGTTCCGCTGAGGTTCCAGCCTAGAACAGACGAAAGAACGATAGCAGGGGCGTAGATGGTAATTCCAGCAGCGAGACCGCGTTGAACCAAGAACAGAAACGCCGCCAGCATGCGACTTTTCAGGTCAAATCTCTTTTCAAGGTATTCGTAGGCAGTGTAAACTTTGAGCTTGTAATAGATCGGTATGAAAACCGCTGAGACCACAATCAATGCAAACGGAAGCCCTAAGTAGTTTTGGACAAAAGCCATTCCCGACTCGTAGGCAAGGCCCGGCGTGCTCAGGAAAGTAATCGCACTGGCTTGAGTTGCCATTACCGAAAGGCCGATGGTAGCCCACTTCATGTTTTTATCTCCTAAGAGATATCCTTCAATGTTCTTACTTTTTCGGGTCTTGTATGTACCGTAGGCAACGATGAACAAGAGTGTGCCACCCAGAACGAAATAGTCTAAAACCGTCATGCAGTGAAGCTGGTGAAGAGATACATGAAAAGACAGAATAGCGCGAAGAAGCCAATTACCAGCAGGTAAACTTTTCTCCAGTTCGTGGGGTCGGTGGGTTTATTCGTTTCCTCCATCCTGAGATTTTGACAAAGCCAGAATATTCGATAGTAATCTATATGCTCCCGAAACACCTGCGGGAAGTTCTCTAAAGAAAGAAATTCCCGAATAGACGAAATACCCGTCTCCGTATGGAGCTACGATGAGGGCTCCATTTCGTGAGGGCTCATCGGGATCTGACCAACCAAGAATCGGAACGAAGTTATCGTCCCATTCATTGGCAAAGTAAAGCCCGCGTTCTTGAACCCATCCGTCAAAATCTGTCATAGAAATTTCATTGGGTATGTTGAGAACAGGATGATCTGGTGCTAAGAATTCAGGACTTGCCGTTTCGTCGGTTACTCTTTCTCGGGAAAGCTCAAAAGCATATGGGCCGATTTGATCTACTTTGATTCGACGACTGGTATTGTACTGTACCAGCCAAGTGCCGCCATTCTTTACATATTCGTTTAGCGCTTCTTTTGAAAAAGCGAGGTCTTCGCGTGTATTGTAAGCTCTAATACCCGTCACAATTGCATCGAATCGATCGAAATTTCCAGTCACCATGTCATCTTCTTGAATGATTTCGACATCGTAACCTACGGCGCGAAGGTATTTCGCAACTTCATCTCCAGGGCCTTCGATGTAGCCGATTTTAGCTACTCCTCCAAGATTTAGATCTACAGGTACGATCTTCACGTTTGAAGGTGAAAGTTCGATTTGCGTTGGGATGTGATCGTATTCAATAACCCTCAAACTCTGAAGTTTTTCTGGTTGCGATCCGTCCTTCTGAAATTCGAGTCCGATCAGACCTTCACTTGGATTTACTTCAGGCTTAATTTTGAATGTCAGCAGTTTGATTTCGCTCGCCGAAGAAAAATTTAATTCGACTTCCTGCGGTTCACACGTCCATCCTTTAGGTGGAGTTGGCCGCAAGACTCCCACCATTTCTCCCACATGAGATTGCGCTTTGATCGATATTTCTTTGGCTTCGCTTCCTGCAGCCACAATAGTGTTTTCATCAAAACCAGCGGTGATTTCAGGAACAATGTAGACGGGGCTATAAAGTACTGCCCTGGCTGGATCTACTTCTTTTTGAACCACCTCCAAAGGAATGGACAACGCGTAGTTATTTATTTTTAGATCGACTTTTAGAACTAGGCTTGGATCATTTTCAGGTTTACCTAAATCGCTGTAGCCCAACACTTCGTAGATACTTTCAAAAGGCGCATTCAGCCAGTATGGATTGCTGTAGTCGGCATTTTCATCAATGGTGAGAATTGCTTCCGTATAATAGAAGTCGTTTGTTTTGAGGCTCCCACCTGTCGTGTCAGAAAAGCCAAAACCAGCAACTTTCATCACCTGAGTTTCTATGTCACTGGTCAAATTGATCTTTACCTCGCAGGAAACCTTAGAACCTGTAGCGACCAAATACTCCTTGGTAGTAGCCTCCATTTCCAAACCAGCTAGTCGTACTAGAAGATTTTCTAGCTCTGGAATTTTTCGATCTACCAAAGGAGCAGATTCGGCTTCATTCAAAAGAGTTAGTGCTTCTATTATTCCAGAAATACTGGCCACTGGATTGGTGAAGTCGTAGTCATTAATGACTTTTTCTAGTACGCGTCCTACTTGCGGTACTTCAGTTTTTTTCCAATCTGTCGGGATGTTCGACAAGAGGTTTTCCCCTTTTTCAACTTTCTCTCCCAGGACGTATTCCATGAATTCCGTTTGGTTTCCCATCGGGTAATCCGATCCGAAACCTTGGCTCTTGTGCTCGCTTCTGCTTCGTGCAGCAATTTGCGCGTAAGACTCACCGATCAATGTATTGTATTCACCTACGTTGACGGTGATGAAATCATCAGATTTTTGAGCTTGCTCCTCTAAGTCCTTTATCCACCAAGTGCTGGTATTGAAGTACAGTCGCTTCGGTTGCCAAGTATCGACAAATTCGAGTTGTTCGGGAAAGGCATTGGGGTCGGCGGCCATATCAAAGACTTCTTCGGCTACTATGGCGCTTGCCTCGTGATGACCGTGACCAGCATTGTTTGTGGGTGGAAATCGAGTTACGATCACATCTGGACGAAACTTTCGAATCACCCAAACGGCATCTCTCAGGATATTTTCTCTTCCCCATTTGTCGAAAGACTCATCGGCACTTTTTGAATAACCGAAATCAACGGCGCGTGTAAAGAATTGCTCACCTCCGTCGATATCCCTCGCGGCCAATAGTTCTTGGGTTCGCAATATGCCAATTGCAGAACCTATTTCAGTACCTATGAGGTTTTGTCCACCATCTCCTCTCGTTAGAGATAGATAGGCCGTTCTTGCGTGAAGGTTGTTCTCGAAGTAAGAAATCAGCCGAGTGTTCTCGTCATCAGGGTGAGCCGCCATATATAGGATGGATGCTGTATTTGATGCCTTAAGAAGTTCGTGGTAGAGTTCGGAAGAAGATTCTTTTTCGGGGAATTGCGCTTGAGCAGCGAATACGAGGAGTGAAAACAGCCCAGATAGGAGTAGTCTCATGAATTATTTTTTGCCTTTGGGGGCAAATATAACCGGAACTGTGGGTGTTGTGTTAATATGGGCGCGGGTCAGCACAAAACTTCTTAACCCATTCGAGGCTCTCGCCTGATCGCATGGCCTCGTAGAGTTCATCGGGACTAAGCGTATTGAATGTAGAGATGTCAGAATCGATTTCATTCTGAATGTTTTCTAGGGAAGTGTCAAAAGATTCGACCGTTACATAATAAGTAGTCGAGCAAGAATCTGTTCGGCGACTAACCGAATAAGTCTCAAACATTAAGTTGATTGATGCATTGGCGGGAAGCCTCGCTAATTCTGGAGAATTAAGATTGGTTTTCGAAAACCCTTTCTGGTTCACCGAAACGATGGTCTTGGAGAGCTTTTCGCACGAAGAATTCTCGTCTTCTTCGCATGCAAATTCGCAAAATTCGTAGGAAGGGTCTACTAAGAAACGGAGTGTATCTAGCGCACTCTCATGAATTTCATCGGTAGTTTCTATTGAGCGTTGACTCAAAAGTTGTGAATCCATGTCATTTTGAACTTGACTATAGGTAAGGAAACCACCTGAGACCAGAAGCGTGACCATCGAAACAAAAAGGGCTATGTGTCCAAATTCTTTTTTCACAACATAAAGAAAGTTAATTCACGATTAAACAACCTCACCTATATCATAAAGGGTGCCAAAAGTTGTTAAGCGGTCATTTATAAACGATAAAAGGAGTCGACTTATTTCCTTGTCCACTTCTCTATGCTGAACGAATAGTCGTGGCGCTCATCTTTCGGATGATTTTCCATGACTTCTTTGGTCCAATTGGAATAATCAAATTCGGGATAGAATGAATCCGCTTCGAAGGACTCATGGACCCTAGTGATGTACATCACGTCTACCAAATTTTTTCCCAAGGCTAGTTTATAAATCTCACCACCTCCGATAATAAATACGGACTCGTATCCTTCGGTTTTGCAAAAGTTAAGGGCATCTTCAATAGAATTATAAACCAAAGCGCCATTTGAATCATAGCTTTCTTTTCTGGTTAGGACAATGTTGATCCGATTGGGTAATGGTCTGTATTTGTATGGGATACTCTCATAATTCTTCCGGCCCATAATTACCACTTTGTTCAAAGTGGAATCCTTGAAAAATTTCATGTCATCGGGAAGGTTCCAGATCAAGTCATTGTCTTTTCCGATGGCTCGGTTTTCGGCAATAGCCGCAATGGAATAAACGGTCATATGGCTATGGGAGCTTTAATATGTGGATGCGGATCATAGTTCTCTAACTTGAAATCTTCGAACGTAAAACCAAAAATGTCTTTTACTTCAGGGTTGAGCTTCATGGTAGGAAGTGCTCGGTACTCCCGGCTTAATAGCTCTTTGACTTGATCGAAATGGTTTGAATAAATATGGGCATCACCAAAAGTGTGGACAAAATCTCCTGGCTCAAGGTCACAAACCTGAGCGATCATAATCGTGAGCAAGGCATAGGAGGCAATATTGAAAGGAACGCCTAAAAAGGTGTCAGCACTCCTTTGGTAAAGCTGGCAGCTGAGTTTGCCATCTGCTACGTAAAATTGAAATAAAGTATGACAGGGTGGAAGGGCCATATCGTCTACAAAAGCAGGATTCCAGGCACTTACAATGTGCCGGCGGCTGTTTGGATTCTTCTTGAGATTCTCGATGAGGTGAGAAATCTGATCAATTTTTCCTCCATTCGGAGAAGGCCAACTTCTCCACTGATAGCCATAAACGGGGCCCAAATCTCCATTCTCATCAGCCCACTCATCCCAGATGCGTACACCGTTTTCTTTCAAGTAGGCGATATTGGTATCGCCTTGAAGAAACCAGAGCAGTTCATGGATGATACTGCGCAGGTGAACCTTTTTGGTGGTCACCAAAGGAAAACCCTCGGAGAGATCGAATCGTGTTTGGTATCCAAAGACACTTCGGATACCTGTCCCAGTTCTATCTGGTTTATCTGCACCATTTTCCATGATGTGCTTAAGTAGGTCGTGGTACTGAATCATGCTGAATTATTTAACTCCTTTCAAATGTAAGAAAGTGAGTAGAGTCCTCTACCGGCTTGTTGATAAGAAGGGCAATTGTTGAAAAATCAAAGGAACATTCCGACCAAGGCTGCGGTGAAAAGCGAAGCCAAGGTTCCTCCAATGAGCGCTTTTACTCCCAGTTTAGAGAGCAGTCCTTTCCTGGAGGGAATTAGTGCGCCGATACCACCTATTTGAATACCGATAGAGGCAAAATTGGCAAAGCCACAAAGGATGTAAGTAGACATGATCATAGATTTGCTTTCTGCGAATTGCCCAGTCATTTTTAACTCTCCCAGAGTAGTATATGCGATGAATTCGTTGAGTACAGTTTTCTCACCCAGCAGCTGACCTACGAGTATCATGTCTGCAGTTGGAACTCCTATTATCCATGCGATTGGTGCAAAAAGATAGCCCAATATAAACTCGAGAGTGAATTTGTCATAAGCTGTATACTCAGCCACCACAAGGTTTAATCCAGTGAAATTTCCAATCCAATCTCCTAAAATATAATTGGCCATGTAGATAAAAGCAGTGAATACGAGCAACATGGCGCCTACGTTTACAGCTAATTTTATACCATCAGTTGTTCCGTTGGAAATTGCTTCCAAAGCGTTGGCCCCCTCTTTGGCCCCGGTCATCTTCATATCCTTGCGGAAAGCTGCTGTTTCTGGTACGAGGAGCTTTGCAGAGATGACAGCGGCAGGTGCCGACATAATTGATGCGGTGAGCAGGTGTTTGGCGAAAATGATTCGTTCAATTTCGCTGTCTCCACCCAAGAAACCAATGTAGGCTGCTAATACGCCACCAGCGATAGTAGCCATCCCTCCTGTCATGAGGCAATTCATTTCGCTACGAGTCATCACTCCCAAATAGGGCTTCACCAGTAGCGGAGCTTCTGTTTGGCCTAAGAAGATGTTTCCAGCGGCAGCGAGGCTTTCAGCTCCAGAAAGTTTTAGTGTGCGGCGCATAATCCAGGCAAAGCCATAGACTACTTTTTGCAATAGACCTAGATAATACAACAAGGACATCAAGGCCGAGAAAAAGATGATGGTAGGCAACACTCTGAAGGCAAAGTTGAGCATGGATGAGTCTACTGAGCCATCGACAAAACTCCGAAAGAGAAAATCAGAACCGAAATCAGTGAATGAAATAATCTTCACAAATCCTTTGCTCAAATAATCGAAGCCTGCACTAAATAGTGGAACCTCGAGAACTAAAATAGCCAGTATCAACTGAAGAATCAGACCTTTTGCGATAAGACTCCAACTAATGGATTTTCTCTTTTCGCTGAAAAGCCAGCCAATGCCCACTAGAAAGGCAATTCCCAATAATCCTCTGAGAATTCCAATTAGGGTAATATTCGTTTCAATGGGAGTGGAGGTGGATGCCTGAGCGATGGTGGTCGCAGGAATCAATAGGGCTAAGGCAGCTAGTGCCAATATTTTCCTCCTTATCAATGGTCTATTTTTTCGAACGACGATTTATTTCGTCTCGAATTTTTGATGCTTTTTCGTAATCTTCTTTTTCGAGTGCTTCTTGCAACTGTTTCTCGAGTTCAACTATGCTGCCTGTGTCTTTGGATTCTTCTTGGTCAGATGAGTCAATCCTAATTTCTTCAGACGATCCAAGTTTACTACTTTCTTCGTCATCCTCATCGATAATGATTCCGGCTGAACTTAGAATGAAATCGTGGGTGAAAATTGGGACTTCGCAACGCAAAGCCAATGCTACGGCATCGCTCGATCTAGCATCAAGCTCTATTTCTTTGCCATCTTTCACGCACACTATTTTAGCGAAGAAAATTCCTTCAACTAAATTATGGACGATGACCTCGTTCACCACAATATCAAAACTATCTAGAAAACTTTTGAAGAGATCGTGGGTGAGAGGTCGACTTGGCGTCATTTGCTCAAGAGGTATGGCTATAGCTTGCGCCTCAGCACCACCAATAATAATTGGCAACCTTCTATTCCCTGACTTTTCTTTTAGAATTAGCGCGTAAGCCCCTGTTTGAGTTTGGCTATATGATAATCCTACAACTGATAACTCGATTTTATCCATTTAGAAGCAACACCGATTGAATTTTGCGCAAAAGTAATTCCCTTGGCGAGAAATCAAAACGGCCTTGCGGCCGTTTCGTTTCACTAAAAATACAAAAATAAAGCAGTCTACTAATTGGCCGCTTTGAATTTCTTTACAGCCTCAGTCAGGCGTGGAAGTACTTCAAAGGCATCTCCCACTACTCCATAGTCGGCTGCCTTGAAGAAAGGAGCCTCAGAATCAGTGTTGATAACTACGATTGTTTTACTTCCATTTACTCCTGCTAGGTGCTGAATTGCACCTGAAATACCGGCTGCTATGTAAAGATTTGGTCGGATAGCGATTCCCGTTTGTCCCACATGTTCGTGGTGCGGACGCCAATCCATATCAGAAACTGGTCTTGAGCAAGCCGTAGCTGCTCCAAGTGCATCTGCCAATTCCTGAACGATTGCCCAGTTTTCTGGGCCTTTTAATCCGCGACCAGCTGAAACAACCAATTCCGCCTCAGGCAAAGGGACTCCTTCTCCACCAAGAGCACGAACTTCTTTCACTTTGATCTTTCCTTCGGGAACTGCTGGAGTAAACTCTTCTACTGTAGCCGTAGCATCTGTCTCAGATGGCTGCAGGCTATTGGGTAGAAGGCTTAAAATCTTCACATCCGTATTGATTCGGTATTTAGCGAAAGCCTTTCCCGAAAAAACATTCTTGGAAACGGTCATCGAATTTCCGTCAATTTCAGGAACGCTGGTAGCTCCAGGAACGAGTCCTGCTCCGATTTTTGCCGAAAGGCGAGCAGCGAGAACTTTTCCATTGGGGTCAAAAGAGAAAACGATCACTTTTGCACTTTCCGCGTTTACGGCCTCGGCCACTAATGCCGAAAGGGTCTGCTCATTTTCTTCTGTAATAGAGCGATTGACTAAAACTTTTGAGGCGCCAAAGCGGCCTAGTTTCTCAAGTTTATCATTGCTCACATCACCGTAAGTCAAAACGGTAACGGTCGATGAAGTTTTATCTGCAATTTGCTTACCGTAATATATCGCTTCGTGGGCGGCCTTAGCAATTTCGCCACCTCGTGAATCTGCAAAAACAAGTACTGACATTTGATCTGTGTTGTTTTGGTTCTTAAATTACTTTGGCTTCTTTGTGAAGGAGTCTTACCAACTCATCCATATTTTCTGGGTCGATTAGCTTTACATCTCCTTTTTCTGGAGGAAGACTGTATTCAATCACTTCGGTCAATGCAGAAGAATCAGTTGGCTCAACTACATTCAGGGGCTTCGATCTGGCCGCCATGATTCCTCTCATGTTGGGAATGCGCTGTTCAGCCATCCCTTTAGCACAGCTGATAACCATGGGAAACTCACCTTCCAAAACTTCGATTCCACCTTGTGCATCCCTTTCAATGGTTGCTTTAGTGCCTTCTACATCTAACTTAGAAGCTACGGAGACGAATGGCATGTCAAGCATTTCTGCCAACATTCCGCCCACTTGTGATCCGCCGTAATTGATGGTCTCTTTCCCTACTAGCACAAGGTCGAATCCTTGGTCTTTCGCATAGTCAGCTATTTGCTTAGCTACAAAATAACCATCCGTTGGCTCAGCATTTATACGCACAGCATCGTCTGCACCAATGGCCAAAGCTTTTCTGATAATCGGGTCGTGATCTGCTCCTCCCACTGTAATGGTGGTCACAGTCCCTCCGTTCTTCTCTTTTAATTCAAGTCCTCTTACCAGCGCGTACCATTCGTCGTATGGATTTACGATGAACTGTACTTTGTCTTCATTAAATTTCGTGTTACTGTCTGTAAACGAAATTTTTGTGGTGGTATCAGGTGCCTTACTGATTCCGACAAGTATCTTCATAATTGTTGTTTTTACTTTTCAATAAATGGTGCGCAAAAGTAGCAGATTCCATCAGGAAAAACAGCTTGCTTTTGCCTAACAAAGGTATGCATGCATAACAAATTTGACAAGGAAAGGTTGAAATTTGATTTACAGGGACGGGTCACGTTGCAGTATTTAAAATACAACGTGACCTTCAAGTCGAGTTTTTTGTAAACGAAGTATCATTTATTACTAAATTTGGCGCTCGAATTTTACTACAATGAGAGAGATCCAATTCAGAGAAGCAATTTGCGAGGCCATGACCGAAGAGATGCGTCGTGATGAACGCGTATTCCTAATGGGAGAAGAAGTTGCCGAATACAATGGTGCTTACAAAGCCAGTAAAGGAATGTTGGATGAGTTTGGTCCAAAAAGGGTGATTGATACCCCGATTGCCGAACTCGGTTTTACAGGAATTGCTGTTGGTGCTGCCATGAATGGTCTGCGACCTATCGTTGAATTTATGACTTGGAACTTTGCTATTTTGGCTGCAGATCAAATGATAAATTGTTCTGCCAAGATGCTTCAAATGAGCGGTGGTCAATTTGGTTCTCCTTGTGTTTTTAGAGGGCCAAATGGTCCTGCAGGTCAATTGGGAGCCACACACTCTCAAAGTTTTGAGAGCATGTATGCACACGTTCCAGGATTGAAAGTAGTTACCCCATCAAACCCATACGACGCAAAAGGTTTGCTCAAAGCAGCCATACGTGATGACGATCCAGTAATATTTATGGAATCGGAGAGAATGTATGGAGACAAAGGTATGGCACCTGAAGGGGAGTACATCATTCCTCTAGGTCTAGCCGATGTGAAAAGAAAGGGTACAGATGTGACCATCGTTTCTTTCGGTAAAATCATGAAGGTAGTTCTAGAAGCGGCTGAGCAATTGGCCAAAGAAGGGATTAGCGCTGAGGTGATTGATCTTAGAACAATTCGTCCAATGGATATAGACACTATCATTGAAAGTGTCAAGAAGACGAATCGATTGGTGGTGGTAGAAGAAGACTGGCCAGTGGCTTCCATTTCTTCTGAAATCTCTCATAGAGTTCAGCTTCACGCATTCGATTATCTCGATGCTCCAGTGAGACGAGTTACCTTGGCTGATGCTCCTTTTGCATTTGCAGTTCCTTTTATAAATGAGTCCTTGCCGAACGTCGAAAGAACGATTAAGGCTGTCAAAGACGTGACTTACACAGTTAAATAATTCTTACGTTTTTCCTTCAGTTTCAATTCGATTGTGGCTTATAGCTTAAAAAGTCTATTTTTGCCCCCCGAATTTGGAAAACAAAATTACTACAGATGAATAATATTCTATTTGCAGCTCCACTACTTGCTGTAGTCGGTCTTATTGTAATGGCCATTAAGGCCAAATGGGTCAAAAAGCAAGACGCAGGTGACGAAAAAATGCAGAAGCTCGCGGGCTACATAAAGGAAGGCGCACTGGCTTTCTTGAAAGCAGAGTATCGAATGCTCGCCATATTTGTTGTAATCGCAGGAATTTTATTGGGTGTTGTATCGATGATGGTTGAAACCACACATTGGTTTATCGTTATTGCTTTCGTTATAGGTGCCGTTTTTTCAGCTGTAGCTGGAAATATAGGTATGCGCATAGCTACTGATGCCAATGTGAGGACAACGCAAGCAGCACGTACAAGTTTAAAGCAAGCCTTAAAAGTTTCGTTTGGAGCAGGTACCGTTATGGGACTGGGTGTAGCTGGATTGGCTGTTTTTGGTCTGAGCACAATTTTCGCTTTGTTGACCATATCTTTTATGGGCGAAGGCTACGATTACTTGCAGATGACCGTTGTTCTAGAATCTCTAGCAGGATTTTCATTGGGAGCAGAATCTATTGCTCTATTTGCTCGTGTAGGTGGAGGTATTTATACCAAAGCAGCCGATGTAGGGGCTGACCTTGTTGGAAAAGTCGAAGCGGGCATTCCTGAAGATGATCCCCGTAACCCCGCAACTATTGCAGATAACGTTGGAGACAACGTAGGTGATGTGGCTGGAATGGGAGCTGACCTTTTTGGATCTTATGTAGCCACGATGCTAGCCGCTATGGTTCTTGGGAACTACGTCGTTAATGATCATACAAGCGGTGCTGGGATGGACGATAGTTTTGGAGGAATCGGGCCGATCATGTTGCCTATTCTGATTGCAGGTCTGGGAATAATCTATTCCATTATCGGAACTTTTGTCGTGAAGATTAAGGACGAAAGCGCGAAAGAAAAAGAAGTACAGAGAGCATTTAATATTGGGAACTGGGGTTCGATTATCTTAACTGGTATATCGACTTACTTCGTTATTCAATGGATGCTTCCTGAAAGCCTGAACATGACATTCTTTGGAGAAGGTTCTAAAGCCGTTTCTTCAATGGAAGTTTTTTATGCTGTGATCGTCGGTTTGGTTGTAGGAGGTTTGATTAGCTACTTGACAGAGTACTACACGGCCATTGGAAAGAAGCCAGTAAATACCATCGTACAAAATTCATCTACTGGCGCTGCAACCAATATTATTGCTGGTTTATCTCAGGGGATGATGTCAACTTTCTTTCCTGTTTTGTTATTTGCGGCAGCCATTTGGGCAGCTTATGCATTTGCAGGATTTTATGGTGTAGCGATCGCCGCTTCTGCAATGATGTCTACAACGGCTATGCAATTGGCTATTGATGCTTTTGGTCCTATTGCAGACAATGCAGGAGGAATAGCTGAAATGAGTGAATTACCCAGCGAAGTTAGAACGCGCACAGATATTCTGGATACCGTAGGAAACACGACTGCTGCAACTGGTAAAGGTTTTGCCATTGCTTCTGCAGCTTTGACTGCATTGGCACTATTTGCAGCTTACGTGACCTTCACAGGAATTGATGGAATCAACATCTTTAAAGCTCCTGTATTGTCTGCTTTATTTGTTGGCGCTATGATTCCTGTTGTCTTCTCAGCTTTGGCGATGAGCGCTGTTGGTAAGGCCGCCATGGCAATGGTGAAAGAAGTGAGACGTCAGTTCAAAGAAATTCCTGGAATAATGGAAGGAAAGGCTGAGCCAGAATATGACAAATGTGTTGAGATTTCGACGGAAGCTTCTCTAAAGGAAATGATGTTGCCTGGTCTATTGACTATCGTAACTCCGATTGTTGTCGCATTTGCTACCAAGCTATTCACGGGCGATCATTTGCTTGCCGCTGAAGTATTGGGTGGATATATGGCTGGTGTCACTGTTTCTGGTGTAATGTGGGCTATCTTCCAAAACAATGCTGGTGGTGCATGGGACAATGCCAAGAAGTCTTTCGAAGCAGGTGTAATGATCGATGGCGAAATGACGTACAAAGGTTCTGAAGCGC
>JBLIEU010000006.1:0-112157 GCA_047633195.1 Cryomorphaceae bacterium
CATATTAAAAATGCTTTCTCCAAGACTGAATAGAATCAAATCTCGTTTATTTCTAAAGGAACAGAACGGACAGTTTGATTTGAAGCTGCCATTGTTTAAACAGCAAAAACGTTAACTAAAACTCTTATAACCTATGAGGAAGTAAAACACAAGCAAACAGACAACGATCAATGAAGTGAATTTCTAATAAAACTACCCCTTTGTGTTACTCAAGCATAAAATGAGATTTGACAAAAGTCCAAGGCTAACGTAACATAAAATGAAAATCAGCGTACCGCACAAGGAATGATCAAGAAATGAGCAAACAAAACGCAGCCAAAAAAATCAATCAGTCTTTGCAGATCAGATGTATTTCTGCGCTGAGATCAGCGAGAGAATACTTCCTGCCTGCTGAGTCCATCCTGCAAAACAGCGATAAACTGGACAAGTTGTCATGGTCTGCTGAGCGATTGGAAAATGTTTTGTTTTCAGCTGACACTGGAAAACCCGGACTGCTGCTGGAATGCTATATAGACTTGGTTTTTGTCTTGAAAGAAATGAAAAATAAATTCTTTGATGAAGATGCTTTAATGCGTCCAATTGGCTTACAAGTTGCAACTGCTAATAATATTTTACCCATCCACCTTGAATGGAACTACCACAATCCGAATTCACTTTTCGTAATTGAGTACGCGAATTTCGAAGAAAGCAATAAAACTGACTGGAGAGTTTACAGTAAAACACGATCAACTTCTTTTACCGTAAGAGACTTGCCGCAAGGACAAGCCTATTGGTTCAGAATTTCTGCTCTCGCCCCCATCGTTTAAGAACTGTATATAATTCAACTCTTGTCTCAACTAAATAATTAGTTGATTACGTCCCAGTCGATTATATTTGGGCGATGAAGACATTTCTGGCTGTTTATTCTTTGTTATTTTTTTTACTTCAGGCTTCGGCTCAGAATACCTCAAACGAATTTTATTCTCGCTACACCGCAGCTATTGAGGGTGGTCAAATCCAATCGGCAATTTCCATTGCAGAAGAATGGAAAGATAAGTACAAATCTGAAATCAATCCATTTTATTTCTCTGCCAAAGCCTTGGCCAAAAAAGGTAGAAGAAAAGACGCGCTTCAAAATCTCAATAAAGCTCTTGCCATAGATAGCACCCATATACCTTCCCTCATTGCCATTGCCGAATTATCAAAAAAGTCGAGCAATAACAGCTCTCTAGGGATTTATGAAAAACTTATTGTGATCAATCCTTCAAATGCCTATTTCTACAGAGAGGCAGCCGAAAGTGCAGTTGAAGTTCAAAAGTTTGACAAAGCCATTGCCTACTATTCTTTAGCCTATCAATTCGATAGCCTTGATCTGATCACCATTACTGGTTTTGCTCAATTGTTACTTGACTTCCAACAGTATGCCGATGCCGACAGTCTGCTCAATCGTGCGCTCCACCTAGATCCACCAAATCGTTTTGCCAGACTTACCAAAGCTAAACTAGCCCTTGCAGCTGAGGAATGGGAAGAAGTCTTGGAATGGCTAGAGCCCTTGATGTCAGATGCCCCTCCTCTCACGGCAATAAGGTACGCGGGAATATCACTCTATCACTTGGGGAGATACGAAGAAGCAATAGAGGTGCTTCGTACCTTATCGAATGTGCTCAATGAACTTGATTATCCACATTATTACATGGGACTATGCATGGAGAAATTGGGACAGATCGATATGGCGGAGGTTCAATATGGTCAGGCCGTCAATAAGGCACTATCTGGCAACCTCGGGACATACTACGAAAGGCTTGGACTAATGCAACAAACAGAAATCATAAGGAGGCAATCGATTCATTCCTAATGGCAAAAAAATTCTCAGGCAGAAATATTTTCAATTTTCATCTGGCAAAAAGTTACGATGTATACTATCAAGACCAAAAAATGGCGTTGGACATGTTTGAGACATTTATCGCCCAAGAAGATACTCTTGAAAGTCCCGAAAGGGAATACGCCAGCGCGCGCGTGAGTCAATTAAAAAAGGACAGCCATTTTCAAGGCAATTAGATGAACTTTCAGTTTGGTTTCGGGTTTTATCATTATGAATTACGAAACAATAGCAATCTTAGGAGTTTCAATGACTCTGCTTCTATACACCATGTTCGCGAGCACTGGTATTTTACTAAGTTGGGGTGCGCTAATATTCGCGGTATCGCCTGTTCTCATCATTTGGATGGTTTGGGTAGTTCTGAAGCATGGCAAATACAATGGCGAAGAACTCGAAGATGAACAGGAATTCGGATACGTAGATCGACCTGAATTGGGCAGACAAGAAATTTAATTCCTTACGATAAGCGGCATTCTTCACGCTGCTTTTTTTACTTTCGGCCAACATGAAAAAGAAAAATTATTACGACATAATAATTGTTGGTGCAGGCGTTGCTGGTCTCATAGCGGCTGAGAAATGTGAGCGTTCAGGATTCTCAACCCTGCTTATCGAATCTGATCATGAAGTAGGTGGACGAGTTCAGTCTGATCAAATAGAAGGCTTCACACTTGAAAGAGGTTTTCAGGTGCTGATCGATACTTACGAGAAAGCAAAAGAATTACTGGACTTCGAAGCCTTGAACTTGAAGAGTTTCCAACCTGGAGCGAAAATATTTGACGAAAAAGGAAGTTTCTCCATAGCCGATCCAACAAGGAAAATCGCCGCTCTTCCATCTACAGCCCTTTCGCGTGTGGGTTCTTTATCAGACAAAATAAAGATGCTCACCCTTTCGAAGAAACTCCAAACAAAGACCATAGCAGAGGTCTTTGAAGGAGAAAGACAGACTACATTGAACTACTTGAAGGACTTTGGATTCTCTGAAAAAATTATTGAGAACTTTTTCAAACCTTTCTTCGGAGGGATTTTTCTCGAAAGAGAGCTGACAACCGACGCTGCCATGTTTCGATTCGTCTTTAGAAATTTCTCCAAAGGAAACGCCTGCATTCCAGCAAAAGGAATGGGTGAGATTCCAAAGCAACTTAAGTCAAAGTTGCAATCCACGGAAATAAGGTTAAACACAAAAGTCGCAAGAGTCAATAATGACCCATCAATTGAATTAGACGATGGTACCCTACTAAAGGCATCTAAGATCATAATAGCCTGCAATCCCGATCATTTATTATCTCAACTTGATCACCACATTTCTTGGAATCGAACAACAACGATGTATTTCAGCGGAGATAAATCTCTCCCTTCGATGAACGACACAATTGGTCTGGATGCCAGAGTCAATAGTTCTATCAACAATTTCGCAAGGCACGACGAGGTGGTTCCAAATTGCGCTCCATCCGATAAATCCCTCTGGTCTGTCACCGTTCGCGGCAATCAAACTCATCAAGAAGTCAAACAAGATTTGGTAAACCTTTTAAAAGTAAAAGAATCGCAGCTCAAATTTCTGAAGCAATATAATATCAATCATGCCCTGCCTGTACTAGACAGTCCTGCCTTGAACTTGCCTGCCGAACAAACTCAAGTAACCCAGCACGTTCACCTTGCAGGTGATTACCTCACCAATGCCTCCATTGATGGCGCCATGCGCGCAGGAGAAAGCGCAGCACAAGCCATCACCGAAACACTTGAGGTTATGGCTTAAAATTATTGTGAGACTCTCGTTGAAACCAATAACTTTGAATAAAATCATTACTATGAGAGCCCTCTTCACCTTCGCATTTCTTGTATCCGTTTTTAGTGCACAAGCCCAACTTGAGATTCGTCCCTTTTTAGGGATGAACTTTAGCAATGTAAGCGATTCTCCAGATGGAGCGAGCACTCAAGCAAAAGTGGGTGGCCAAATAGGTGCGAGTGTGATGATCGGAAACCGTTTTCATTTGAATCCAGGTATCGCCTATTTCTCAAGATCAACTGAGTTCAGTTCGAAGGGAGATGTAAACGTCGATCAAACTGTTGAAGGAGTAACCATTCCTATTTTAGTCGGATATCGATTTGTGGATCCAACTACTCAGCCCTTATTAAATTTGAGACTTTTCGCAGGACCTTCCGTTATGTTTCTAACCACGACTAAATACGATGACGGAGAAATTAACGATGCTGTAAATTGGAATTCCAGTCAATGGGGAGCACAGCTAGGAGCTGGTCTCGACGTAGCTATATTCTTTGTTGACGTAGCGTATGAATTTGGCTTGACCAATACTCATGACGGGGGAGAAGGCGTATTTGAAGACTTCAGTGAAATAAAGCAAAATACATTCCTAGTCAATGCAGGTGTGCGCCTAAGCTTTTCGAGATAGTCCCGAAAGACCTTCTCCTTTAAGGGTGTTTTCAAACTGAAATACGTTTGAGAACAGCAGTCCAGAAGAGCTATCCAGTAATACACAAGCGGTCAAATAATTGGATGAGCCAATTCAATCGTGGCTGAATTATTGCGTTCTTTGTTCTCAAATAAATAGACAATGAAATTTTCGACAGCCTTTATTGGAGTAGCTCTTATAGCTCCATCGATCGTCCTAGCTCAAAAAGTGGACATGAAACTGAACCTTGAAAAAGGAAAAGAATACACTCAGAAAACTGAAGTGGCAAACATTACAAAGCAAACCATGATGGGCCAAGTTATGGAAATCAATACTACGGCTACTTCAACTACATTCATGGAATTGGTAGAAGACAATGGCAAAACAGATACTTACAAAATCTGGTACGGTGATGTAGGTATGTCTATGACTGGAATGGGACAGACTCAAGCATTTTCTTCGGACACTTCTTCTCTTGAAACCGTTGACCCGATGTCTGCAGTTTTGGCAAGTTTGACTAACAAGAAATTTGACGCTAAGATTACCGAAAAAGGAATGGTAGAAGAAGTGATGGGTCTCGAAGAAATGGTCAAAGAAGCAACTGCTGACATGCCTGGAGGCCCCGCAATGGCTGCACAGATTGCAGGGAGTTTTGGCGACGATGGTCTTGCGAAAAACTTGGAATTAACCACTGATATTTTTCCTGAAAAGGGAGTGAAGGTTGGTGATTCTTGGACTAAAGAACAGTTCACGTCTACAGGTCTGCCTATTATCTCAACCACAACTTACACGCTAGAGTCGGTGGATCGTGGTACTGCCATCGTAAATGTAAAAGCTAAGCTTGCAACAGATCCAAACAATGCCAGCACTCAAATGCAAGGAATGGAGGCAACACAGTATTACGAAGGAGAACGCACTGGAACATTGAATGTTGATGTGGCTACCGGTTGGGTTACTTCGGGAACACTAAAAGACGATATCGTAGGTAGCATCACATTGGCTCCCAATGCAGAAATTCCTGACGGCATGACCGTCCCAATCGAAATGATAAATAATATCACCATTTCGAACTAAGTCTTTTATGACCATCCGCACTTGCGGAAAAATTCTGTCCGTATTCGTTCTGATTTTCCTTGGATCATCACAGTTGCAAGGGCAAATCATGAACATCGAAAAGTTTAGGCTGGATAGTTTAAGCCGGCAGAATCCCTTCCGGTTTAAACTTGAGGCCAATTTCGATTTTTACAACCGAAGCGCTACCGCCGAAAACCAAGCTGAATTTATCGCTTTGGGTTCCGAAATCAGCTCTATCTACGCACCTGGAAAACACTTTTACATGCTTTTGGGAGAGATATCTTACGTGGAGAACAACGCGAACAAAATCCTAAATAACGGAAACGTCCACACCCGCAGTACCTTTTACTTTCGTAAAAGATTCAGCCCAGAACTTTTCGCCCAAGCGCAATACGACGATTTTCGGGGACTACAAGATCGGATACTCGGAGGAGGTGCCTTGAGGTGGAACGCCATCCGAAATCCTGACTTCATGCTCACCATTGGATCGGGACCTATGTTCGAATTTGAGAGATGGACATCGCCAGTGGACGGAAGCACTGTGGAGGTAGATTTTTTAAAACTTAGTTCGAATGTCATCATCAGATGGACAATAGGTGAACATGTCGACTTTAACTCAATTTTGTATTACCAAGTTGGTTACGACAACGAAATCAATTCCACTCGAAATCGGTACACCAATACCTCCAATCTCAATTTTCGCATCAACGATAAACTTTCATTCAAAACAGGAGTTAGGCTGGCCTACGAAGATCGGCCGATCGTCCCCATCACCAAATTAATCTATTCCGTCGAAAACGGGATTAGTCTAAATTTCTAACCCTCCTATTTCGTTTTACTATTGTGTAAATTTGCCTCCTCATGAGCAACAGTATTTTTCATTTCAGGGTTCTGGTAGACCAAGCCGAAGAAGTTTTTCGAGACATCGAAATCAAGAGTTCCGACACGTTTGAAGACCTCCACCTTGCCATTGTCAAAGCCTTTGAGTTTTCAGGTGATGAGATTGCCTCATTCTACATGAGCGATGAAGATTGGAACAAAGGCGAGGAAATCACCCAAATGGACATGGAGGGAATGGGAGATGAAAGCATTAAAACCATGAAGGATACCCCTCTTCATGAAATGGTTATTGATCAAGGTCAAAAACTGCTCTACCTCTACGACTTCATGAGGATGTGGATTTTCTTTGTCGAACTCGTCAGCATCTCAAAGCCAGAAGCAGATCAAACCTACCCTCTTGTGATTTTGATGGTGGGCGATGCACCCAACGAGAGCTCCAAAGAATTGGTGGAGTCATTTCAGATAGATTTTGACGGAGACTTTGACGACGATTTTGAAGAAGAAGAAGGATTCGAAAATATAGATGACTACGACGAAATCATCTAAACCCCAAATACCCGTGATCTGCGGGCCCACGGCAGCAGGAAAAACTTCCATTGGAATTGCGCTCAGCCAATCCCTAAATGGTGAAGTGATTTCGACTGACTCCCGACAGTTTTATACCGAAATGTCCATTGGAACAGCAAAACCTACTCGCGCTGAAATGCAAGGAGTACCTCACCACTTCGTTGATCATTGTAGCATCGAAAACCCAATTACTGCGGGAGAGTTCGAAAGACAAGGGGAACGGAAAATCCTAGAAGTTCTTGGTAAAGACAAGTTACCAATCGTCGTGGGAGGCTCAGGACTTTTTGTTCGCTCCTTAATGGAAGGATTGGACGATTTACCCTCTAGCGACAGACTTAGAAGCGAGCTCATCGCGCAATTTGAGAGTGAAGGCATTCAATCGCTTTTGGAAAGACTTGGCAAGGCTGATCCCGATGCCATAAAAAGCATTGACCACAAAAATCAAGTTCGAGTAATGAGAGCCATCGAGCTAGTCGAGCTTAGCGGAAAGAGTCTGGCCGAATTGAGAGATCAGAAAAAAAGCCCCAAGGACTTCGAACCCATCTGGATTGGCATCACTCCCGAAAGAGATGAGCTTTACGAAAGGATAGATCTCCGAGTAGATCAAATGATAAAGAACGGCCTAGAGGCTGAAGCCAAATCTCTTCTTTCGCATAGAAATTCAGCTCCACTTAAAACGGTTGGCTACAAAGAACTATTCAGTCTTTTTGATGGCGAGTATGACCTCGATGAAGCCATTCGATTGATCAAAAGAAACAGCCGACATTACGCAAAGCGACAATTGACTTGGTTCAGAAAGATCGACGGCATAAAGTGGTTCCATCCTGACCAAGTCGAGGATGTAAAACGACACCTGCATAGTCAGGTATCTGATCGCTAGATCCCTTGCCTCTAAAAAGCAGTTGAAAACTTCACAATTTTTGGCAACCCACAGCTATGAGAAGCTGGGGAAAGGCTTTAATTTTACCTAACCTACTAATCACTTTTAAATCAATATATAAGGCATGGGTCACAATCGAATGGAGTTGATAAATGAGATGCTGGAGAAGAATCCCAACGATACTTTTCTAAACTACGCGGCGGCCTTGGAATACAAGAAGGAGAACAAAACGGCGAAGGCAATTTCCTTTTTCCGCAAAATCATCGATAACGATCCCGACTACCTTCCCACATACTACCAGTTGGGAAAACTACTGGAAGAAAAGAACAAGACTCCCGAAGCGGTTGTCTTCTACAAAAGAGGAAGAGAGCTAGCAAAAGTGAAGAACGATATCAAAACACTCGGAGAGCTTTCTGAGGCGCTATTGATATTGGACGAAGACGATGGTGAGGCCTGGTAGACAGAGAAAAATAGAGTAAATCATTAATAAGGGATGCGGTTATCGTCCCTTTTGGATATGTCCAGTTTTGATGTTCATTTTAGTGCTGAATCACAAACTTCCCACTTTTCACTTGCTCGCTATGCTTTAACAGTTCATAGATATAGACACCATTTGGTAAATTACGGGTATCCAATATCCTAAATCCCTGTGGCTCCTCTCCCAACTGCATCTTTTCAATTACTCTTCCTTGGAGATCGTAGATGCTAAGTAGAGTTTCATGTGATGGTAAAATGAGATCGTACTCAAACTCAATGAAGAAATCAGCAGGGTTTGGAAATACCCTCACCTCCCCTTTTTGCTCCATCTCATCGGTGCTCAAAAAACCTTGGTTTAACCGCACCAGACTGTAGCGCGTCTCGCCCATAAACTCGCTGAAAGCACCGCCTATAAGTAGACTCCCGTTTTCCAGCTCTTCCACCACATCTATTCTCGGCATTAGTAAAGGCCCGTCATCTAAAGCTTGATTGACAGTGGCTCCTTGATTTTGAAAAAAGTTAGGTAAGATTTCACCCGCCTCATTCACGGCTGCAATGCAAGGTTGTAAACTATCATCAAAATGGCTGAACGATCCGTGAATTAAAAAAGTCTCAGGATGATTCTCCAATTCTATTGCTGCATAGGCCAAACTCGGTAACCAGCCCCAGCCGTCCAGATAAATGTTCTCCAGCTTACGCGGAGCAAAAGTCGCATCAACTTCTCCTGTTGGAAGCAGTCGTATTATTTGAATGTTATCGCTGGGGTTTTCTTGTAGCCTCATTTGAAAACCACTCACCCAAACTCTATTTTGGCTATCAACCAAAATAATATCTTCAGCATAATTGACAGGGCCATCGTACATAAAAGGTGAAACAAAATCTGTGTCTACATCAAAATTCTCTGTGAGTCGGGCTACATGATTGGTTTGATGACCGTTTATAGACGTAAATCCTCCAGATATATACCAACCGCCATCAGGGGCCGAATGTATGGTTCGAACTGCGCCGCCAGCATTGCTGGGTAAAATATCTATAGCGGGAAAAGTTCCGTCATGAGCACCGCCGGCATCAATGCGGGCTACACCACGCAACAAGCCGGGCAGTAAGGTATCTGTACCAATCGCGCCTCCAAGCAATAAATCTCCGTTTTCCATTTGATAAATATCCCATACGCGTTGAACGTTGTAAGGATTGTTGGTGCCGCCAGAAAAGAAATCTGACCAGAACTCTCCAAAGAATATAGACCAAGGTGTACCATCTAAAAGAATTTTGTTAAATCCTGCAATCGAGGGATAAATAAAGCCGTCTGGTTGAACTATAATTTTCAAAACATTCGATAGTTCAATATCAAATGTATCATCTAAGGATCCGTCTGGAAATATTTTAGCTAATCCACTTAATGGACTAACCTGCCAATTTGAAAAATTCCCTCCTACTATGATTTGATCGTTTTCGAAAATATGAACATCATGCACAGGGCTTGCATCTCTAAACAATTGACCAGAGTTGAAATTCTGATCGACAACATATGTAGGCGTTTGACTAAAAACGAAAAATGAAACAACTGCTCCCGACATGGTAAGGAGCAGTTGTAGTCTATTTATATCAACTAATTTCATCAATGTTGTATTACAAACTTGCCACTTTTCACTTGCTCGTTATCCTTTAACAGCTCATAGATATAGACACCATTTGGTAGATTACGGGTATCCAAAACTTTGATTCCGCGTACATCTTCGCCTAAACTAATAGTCTCTACGGGCTTGCCCTGGATATCATAAATCCTGATAACATTTTGGGTTGATGGCAGCAGGACATCGTACTCGAACTCAATGAAGAAATCAGCTGGGTTCGGAGAAACGGTCATTTGAATAGCATCTCGCAGTGCTTCGTCCAATGTTTGCTTTGGCTTCTTCGTTTTAATCGTGTTGTTTTTTGGTGCACCCGCGTCGTCTAAGCAATAGTCGTAAAAGAAGCAAAGTACATTTTCGGCCCGCTCTGCCGCCATGCCACCGGGTATTTTAGTGGCAATGGTTTGAAGTTCTGCGATTTCGGTAGCGTTCAATTGTGCCGTATTGCGGCCTGCAGAATTTAAACTTTTCAGGAAGTCTACAAAATCCTCAGTATTGTCCAGTTCCAGCTGCTGCTCTTGGCTCAGGCGGTAATTGGTTCTGACACTGTCAATGGTTACTTGTGCATTGGCATATTCACCGAAGGTGGTGTATCCATATATTTGCTGGTACCTTCCTTGGAGTGTCCGCACCGATCCAAAGTACCGCATCAAAGTATCGGGATGCACTCCATTCAAGGTATCGTTCATATAGTGATTCACCAATTTCTTGTGCGATCTCACCATTTCCAGATGCAGGTTGCTCAATGTCCTTTCCGTTACCGACCGCGCTGTACCGGGATTGGTTGCTGCCAAGATCAATATATCAATCATGTAAGCCGGCATAGGATTGACCATATTTTGCAGGAAAGTAATGACTCCACCACCCGTCAACACATCTGGATTGGCCAATAATATTTCCAGCAGCATTCCATGGCTGAGAATATTCTTCTCTACCGCACTAATGATTACGGCTTGAGAGTTATTCGGAGAGCGTGCCATAAGCTCGGCGTGCAGATCCCAAGCATTTTGAGGCCAAGTAAGATCTATTTCGGCAATCATGCCGTCGGTATTTCCTTGGTCTATCAATTGCAAATAAGTGTAATACAGATTATTGTAGGCCTCCCTTTCGGTAGTCAGCTTTCCCGTGTGGAATAACACGTCAACGACCTTTCCGGGTTCAGGGTAATTGGTCGCACACGTATTAGCGGTTGGCGTGTAGGTTGGAGTAATGGTTCCCGGTGAAGTAATCACCACTTCATCTTGCACGGGATCAGTAGCCCCCGTTTGAATCAAGTAACTATAAGCCGAATTGCTGAAAAAGTCCAGATGGGTGTAGATTCCATCGCCTGTGGTACCATTTGAAAAAGTATTCCCAGCGGGAACGGCTGGGGTGCCTCCGTGCTGGTAATTGGACACTTCCGAAGGGCCTCCTTGAAATTCTCGCAATTCAAAGTCATTGGTATTTCCTTGATTTTGGTTGCAAACAAAACGCAGACCGATAAAACTGCTTTGCGTACCAGGGTCGGCGTGATTTCCACTGGCTATGGTAGCGGATGACATATTGGTGTAGTCATTCTTGTAGAGTTCATTGCTATTGGTGCTATACACCTCGTCAAAGGTGTATACACCGTGCTTGAGCCAACCGTTCGAATCATCTCCCGTAAAGGTGTTTTCTTCGACAATGTACTCGTCGCAATTGTTGACTTTTACACCCAAGTGGAAATCAGGAGAGTTCGGGTCAGACGCTGCAAAGGGACTATTCCCCACCGTCATTTCATTAAAGATAGCAGATGGTGCTACGGCGGCATCAAATTCAATCCCTACCATATTTTGGTCAAAGATGGCTTCTTTGATTTCGGGGCCTACGTTCCACTCGGCACCCGCAGCGCGTATGGCTACATCAAATCCAGTAAAGGTATTCTTGATCTTGTCTGCTTCGGGACAAGGCGTGCCGTAGGGCACTAAGACACCACATGTGGTAGAAACCCGAAAATTGGCGTCGATGGTTTGTATTGCCCCTTTCCGTTGTACTGCGGTGGATACAGTTCTTTTATTTTCAAAAAAACAACCAAATATTCCAACACCTTTCACCTTGTACATGGTGATCATATCGAAATTCCCTTGCTCGGGAATAAGAAAGTCATCGTTGTTTTCAAAGGTACAGCGCGAAAAATAACTGCGATTGCCTGCCTCGAAGCCGTTGTTTTGAATATTTTGGTAGGCTAAGAATTCGACCGAGCGCTTATTGTTAATAAAATAGGAATTTGTCGCTTGGATGTACCCACCAGATTGACCCCAATCGTCGTGCTTCATTAATTTGACGGCATTATGAGCATTCGATAATACAGCTTCGTTTCTCATAATCAATCGACCCTGATTTGAGGCAGTTTGGGGTAAACTTGTATTTCCCCATACTTCAATCCCAGCCCACGTTTGATCGCAATAATTGGTGATTACACCACCGTCTATCGTCAACAGACCTCCTTGCTCCACAATGATTTTGGCTTGCGGATGCATTCTCAATGTACACGTAACTTTTAATTCTCCCCCATCTTTTACCGTAATCGGTCGATACATCTTGCGGTTGGTATCCCAAACTTCCGTTCCCGTGATTTCTATAGGAGTGGTTGAGTAACTTGATAATGTGACTTTTGATCGCACGCTACTATGAGCTAGTGCTCGATGCATTTTACCAATTTCACTAGCGGGTAGATAATTAGGTGTACCATCTCCTGTTTGATGAAGTATTGAATGAATACAGTCATTGCTTTCGTGCACTGCATTGAAATGATGCAATCCTAAACAATGGCCTATTTCATGTTCTATTTCACGAGCCGTTGAGTTAATAAACCAACCTTTAATGGTGGGATCCCAACCGTAATTAGGATACTGAGCAGAAAAGGGTAGGTTATTTCTCATCCAGAGATATTTACTGTACTTATTAGGAAGGTGCAGGTATTCGACTCTTTCTAAATCAGAATAACTGGGAAGGTTAGCATTGTTCGGAAAGCACCCATCGGCACTTCCACCAATAAGAACTTCATTCAAGTTTTCCAGATCCGTCGGCATGACCAAGTTGATCGCATTATTGCACTTTAGCTCAGGGTAAAGCTGATCGAGCAAAGGTTGTATTTCTGTTCTGATTGATGAAGCAGTGCAAGTGGTTTGCGAAGCATCAAAAAGTTCTGTGTTATTGATGAACACGTTATTAAACTCAAACTGAATTTTAGTATCATCAACAAACGGAGCAAACGTATCCTCACAGTCAGCATCATCTCCAGTGTATGCTGGTTCGACTAGGTTTGCGTATGTCTGATTAACCGAAGCTTCGATCTCGCTCCATACTTCCATTGCTTCTGTATCGGTTGGATCGAAATGACCAAACCCCGAATCATCAGAGATGAACAGAATATTCACTTTTACGGTTATTATCGGATCATCAACCGTTGGAATGTAAGGCAAGTGAGGCGCGGCTGAGCTTAAGGACAAACCAAGACTTTGACAAGTCTGATTTTCACCTCCCAAAGAAGTGGTTTCTATTGGCACTTCAGTGGCACAACCGTTATAAAATTCGAGAGGAAAGTGTTGTGCGTTGGAAGTATTGACGCAAAACACTACTGCCAGCAGAGAGAGAGAGAGAGAGAGAGAGAGAGAGAGAGAGAGACCCTATAAATGCGGTCTTCCAATCTTTTAAGTTTAGTGTGTAACATAGCTTTTAGGTTAAAAGGTTAATTGATTTTTCTACATGACTACAAGTTACAATTATTTTTATATATACTTGATTTCATATTCCTAAATTTGATGTACCTAGAAAGAGTCCATTCATAAATTATATCCAAAACCCAACGAACGTATGAGAACGTTGCCCCTAATATTTTTGACAGCTTTAATATCCGCCTGCAGCACCGAACCTCCTATGGAAGAGAAAGAAGCAATCGCTTACCCTGAAACAAAAAAAGTGGATTCAACCGATGTCTATTTCGGCACTGCAGTTGCAGATCCTTACCGTTGGCTCGAAAACGATACTGCCGCTGATACAGAGGCTTGGGTCAAGGCTCAAAATATGGTTACTCAAACCTATCTAGAAAAGATTCCCTACCGACAGCAAATAGAAGATCGGCTCACTGAGTTGATTAACTATCCCAGACTCTCCTCGCCTTTTAGAGCAGGTGAGTATTACTTTTTCTACAAAAATGACGGTCTACAGAATCAAGCGGTCATCTATTTTCAAAAAGGAAAAGACGGAGAACCCGAAGTGTTTATCGATCCCAACGCTTTATCAGAAGGTGGAACAGTTAGCGTAAATCTAATTGGTGCATCGGCTGACCACAAGTACATGGCCTACACCAAATCTGAAGGTGGATCGGACTGGAGCAAGATCTACATTCGTGAGATTGAAACGAATACCGATTTGGAAGACGAACTCGAATGGGTCAAGTTTTCGGGAGCGGGTTGGTTCAAAGATGGATTCTATTACAGCCGCTACCCTGCCCCAGCGCCAGGAACGGAGTTGAGCGCTGATAACAAGCTTCACAGCATTTATTACCACAAAATCGGCACCCCTCAAAGCGAAGATGAACTCTTCTACCGCGATGACGAGAACCCCGACTTGTACCACTGGTGCGACGTAACGGAGGACGATAAATACTTGGTGATGTACGCGGCTGCAGGAACCGATGGTTTTGAACTGCTGTTCAAAAACCTCGAAACTGATGGAGAGCTCACGAAGGTGAGAGAAGGCTTTGCCAATAAAACCACGATTATCGATCACAAGGATGGAAAATTCATTGCCCTAACCGATATCGATGCGCCAAACTACCGAGTGGTCTCGATTGATCCAAACAATTTCGAATTGGAGAATTGGAAAGATCTCGTTCCCGAGCGAGAAGAGACATTAGTGAATGTAACCACCGCGGGTGGCTACCTCTTTCCCGAGTACCTCAAGAGTGCAACTTCCCAAGTTTTTCAAATGGACTATGCAGGAAATACGATTCGCGAAATCGAATTCCCCGCGCCAGGCTCAGCATCGGGCTTTTCAGGAAAAATGGAAGACTCGAAGGTGTTCTACTCCTTTTATTCGTTCACCTACCCTCCCACTATTTTTGAGCTCGACCTCGAAACGGGAGAGTCAACACTATTCAATAAACCCGATCTGAAGTTTGATCCCGAAGAATACACGTCGAAGCAAGTAAAGTTTAAAAGCAAGGATGGAACAGAGGTGCCGATGTTCATCGTTCACAAAAAGGGAATTGAGATGAATGGCAACAACCCAACATTGCTCTATGGCTACGGTGGGTTTAACATTAGCCTGAGTCCTACTTTCAGCGTTTCCAATATCTTCTTCCTGGAAAATGGCGGCATCTATGTCTTGGCAAATCTTCGCGGTGGCGGAGAGTTTGGTGAAGAATGGCACAAGCAGGGGATGAAGTTGGACAAGCAGAACGTCTTTGACGATTTTATCGCTGCAGCGGAATATTTGATCTCAAAAAATTATACGTCGTCAGAGAAGCTGGCCATTAGAGGTGGATCCAACGGAGGACTTCTAGTGGGAGCCGCAATGACTCAACGACCTGATCTATTTGCGGTAGCACTTCCTGCCGTCGGTGTAATGGATATGTTGCGTTTCCAAAAGTTCACTGTGGGCAAAGGATGGATTCCCGAATACGGATCATCTGAAGCTTCCAAGGAAGAATTTGATGCTCTATATGCTTATTCACCACTTCATAACTTGAAGGAAGGCACAGCCTATCCGTCGACTATGGTAACGACTGGCGATCACGATGACCGAGTCGTGCCAGCGCATTCGTTCAAGTTTGCAGCAAGGCTTCAAGAAGCTCATACAGGAGATAACCCTGTCTTCATAAGAGTGGAAACTGATGCAGGACATGGCGCTGGAAAACCAATGGCTAAAGTGATCGAAGAACAAGCAGACGTTTGGGCCTTTACACTGTATGAGATGGGAATAACAGAATTGGGCAATACTTCCCCCGTCGAAAAATGACAAAGACGTTCAGACGTTTTGGAGGCCTAATATTTCTTGCATTGGCCATAGCCTTGAGGCTAGTCTTCTCGGTATTTCCAGAAGTGTTTGAGCTGGTTTATTTCGAGGGAATCTTTCCCCTCATCAGAAAAATTCAATACCCCGCTGGAGCGGCACTGCCCTTCTCGGGGTATTATTTTTTGATCGGTATTGTCATATTTTGGCTCATTTGGCGAATGCCAAAATCAAAAGTCAAAAAGAAGTGGTTCAGCTTCGGCAGGCGCTTACTGAATTTCTGCGGTGGGCTGATCGGACTGTTTCTATTGTCGTGGGGCTATAATTACGTAGGCCCTAGCTTAGCTGATCGAATGTCGCTGGCAGAAAACGACAATCAATACGACGTTGCCAAACTCTACCTCTTCAGTATGGAGAAGGCCACTGAAAAGAGGAAAGTCATTGCGCTACCCACTGATTCTACTTCAGTGGAAGATTTGGAAGTGGAAATCAATTACCAAGAGCTGAACGACGCGGTTAAGAGCGTTCTAGGCGAATTGGGATATCCCATTGATACAAATGTAAAGTTGAGACGGGTGAAGCCGGCAGGGGCGCTCAGACGAGTGGGGATTAGAGGCATCTACAACCCATTCACTGGAGAAGCCAATGTGGAATCGGATGCTGGAGTGCTGACGGGAGCTTTCACAGCTGCTCACGAGATGGCTCATGCTTACGGAATCACAAGTGAGGGCGAGGCCAATTTGGTGGCTTACTTGTCGCTGGTCAATTCAGGGAATTCAATCTGGGAATATTCTGCAGCTTATTCTCTTTGGAGATACGTAGCCGGAGAAGTCAATCGAAAACTGGAAGAAGACGATCGCGCGATTTTAGCGGAAGCCATTCCCATCGCACTTCAAATTGATCGCTTAGCCATTTGGCGAAGAATGAACGATAGTCCTCCTTACTTTCCTGAGCTTTCGGAAGCTGTAAACGACAGCTACTTAAAAATTCAAGGCGTCGAAGGCGGCACAGACGATTATGATGCTTTTGTAGGATTGTATTTGCGGTATGCCAATCCGATTATGGATTGATTGTCAAGCGTTCGCTAGCAGATATTACTTTACCATCAATTCCAACTGCACGGACAATCGCGGTGTAGAATTCATTATCCAATTCGTTTGATGAGCCTTCAAAATTCCAAGCTTCATTGATGTTAGACGTTTGGAAAATCACTTTACCCTTCGAATTAATGATGGTCAAGCTAAACGATTCAATTCCAGATCCTATTACCAAGTAAGAATCGTTCACTCCGTCACCATTCGGTGTAAATGAATTTGGTACGAACAGTTCAGACCCAGCTTTTACCTCTATTGTTCTTGGCAATGAACGATCTGAGCCATCATCATACTTGGCCAAAGCATAGACGGTCAAAGTCTGCGGTTCGTTGATTGTCAATTTTAAGTTCTTGCCCTCGATCAGCCCAAAAGAAGCGGCATCCCAACTGTATTCGGCTGCGTTGCCTTTTGCACTTAAAGATAATTCACACGGCGTATAGCAGGTCTTTGCACCTTCTATAGCCAGTTTCGATTCAACTGTTGTTTCTGGTGTGGGAATATTGGCTTCGGTTTTTTCTGCTTCGACTTGCGTCTGTTCCACCAATGCATTTAATGGTTGAGCAGCTTGGATTTGCAGAGGCAATTGAGACTTATCTGAAATTTCGCTTTGTTCGCTTACTTCAGTAGAAATAGTTAATTCAGAATTTGAGTGATCAGTCGATACGTCAACACTTTCCGCTAGAGCAGCGACTCCGATTTCTTCAGAAGCTTCGAGTTCATTTGCTTCTTCAACGATTTGGATCTCTAGAGAACCTTCATCAGTTGGGGCTTCTTCAACTTGCGCCGTAATTGGAGCAGCAGAAATTTCAGCATTTCCTTCTTCCGCATCAACATTGGCCACTACTGAAGTGATAACTATTTGATTTTGATACTGATCGCTCAATGCCATACCGCCTAATAAAATGGCTGACACAGCTACCACTGTCCACATGGGGAATTTGAAGGGTGGTGTGTAAGGCACAGCAATTTGGGACTTAATAAGCTCCCAAGCGCCTGCAGGTGGAGTTGATTCTGCTTTTCGCAGAGTCTCTCCTATTTGCTGTTCAAATAAATCCTTATTCACGGATCGGTTGTTTTATTTCGTTTGAAATCAATTTTCTCATGTAAGCCTTCGCCTTCCGGTACTGGGTTTTTGAGGTGCTCTCAGTAATTCCGAGTTGTTCGGCAATTTCCTTGTGAGTATACTCTTCAACCGCATAAAGGTTGAAAACCGTCCTGTACCCTCCAGGCATTTGGCTTATTAATTCAGTCAATCTATCTGCCGTTACTATTGGTTCATCCTCATCGTTGGGATGCACCTCGGTATCTGCATCTATTTTATAATCTACTTCAAAAAGAGAAATGTTCCTCTGCTCTCGTTTGGATCTTCTAAGCTGGTCCAAGGCATTGTTCGCAATCGTTCGTCTAATCCAAGCGCCCAAAGGACCCTTTCCGTCGTACTTGTCTAGCTTATTAAAAACTTTGATAAATCCGTCTTGGAACATGTCTTGAGCCTCTTCATAGTCCTTTCCGTACCTCAAACAAAGCGCCATCATCTGGCCTGAATGCCTTTCATAAAGCAAAGCCTGTGCTTTGGTATTCCCTTCCATACAGGCTCTGGCCAATTGTTGGTCATCCACTTGTTTACTATCTCTTTTGTTTGATTGACTCATGAGGTTTGAAATAGTTGTCTAAACCACTTCTCAATTACCGATTTTATCGATTCAGGTACTAGTCTCTTTTTCTAGAAATGTAAGAATCTCAGCATTTCAGTTTGATATACTCCCAGAAGAATTCCATTTTTAGCAAAAAATTGCCTTATGAGAAAGTACTTCTTCCTTTTCGCTATTGCCTTTTCTGTAACAAGCTGCCAAGATAAGGCAAACAAGATGGACGAAAAGTACGCTCCCTACGAGCATTTTTTCTTTCAAAGATCTTTTCCAGATAGTACGCTCAACCTAAGTGTGATGCTCAAAAGCGTAGAAAAATCGCGTAACCTATCTGCATTCAATCAAGCCAAAACTTCGGAGGCGGAATGGCTTCAAGAAGGCCCTTTCAATATCGGTGGCCGATTAAACACCATCGCGGTTCACCCCGAAGATCCTAGCACCTGGATAGTGGGTACGGCTGGAGGCGGGGCTTACATCACCGATGACGAAGGAGCCACGTGGGCGAACCTTACCGAAAGCTTAAGTCACCTACCCATTGGCCATATAACTTTTGACCCCAACAACCCAGAAACTATATACATAGGAACTGGAGATGTGAATATCAGCGGAACGGTATACATCGGGAATGGCCTCTACCGCAGCACGGATGGTGGCGAGAACTGGGAAAACATTGGCCTTCAGGAAACGCGCATTATCTCTAAGATCATTGTAAATCCCAACAATTCCGATCAGATTTTTGTGGCAACCATGGGAATACCTTTTGAAGCAGGGCCAGACAGGGGACTGTATAGAAGTGACAATGGCGGAGAATCGTGGGAACAAATCCTATTCGTCAGCGAAACCGCAGGTGTCATTGACTTGGTTATGAACCCAGAAGATCCATCTGTGCTCTATGCCGCAGGCTGGAATCGGATCAGAACAAACTTGGAGAGCATTGCATCCGGAGAAGATGCAAAGATTTTCAAGAGCATTGATGGTGGAGACTCTTGGGAAGTGCTTTCAAGTGGCTTACCCTCAGGTCTCATGAGTCGAATAGGATTGTACTTATGGGAAGGCAATCCCGAGGTACTGTTCGCCCTTTATGTAAATCCTTCATTTCAATTGGAAGGTATTTACAAAAGCAATAATGCGGGTGATAGCTTCGAAACCATTCCAACCTTTAACATCCCACCAAACGCTCTAGGCGGATTTGGCTGGTATTTTGGAAAGATCAGAGTCAGTCCTACTGACCAAGATGAAATAAGTGTTTTGGGGGTTGATCTCTATTCCACTACCAATGGGGGAAATAATTGGCTTATGAGCGCGCCACCATGGTTTGAGTACATCGTACATGCCGATAAACACGACATGGTTTACTTAGGCCCAAATGATGTTTTATTGGCCACGGATGGCGGACTTTACAGAACGACCGATGGAGGCACCACCTGGGCAGACGTGGACAGAATTCCGAATACGCAGTTTTACCGAATTGCAACTAGCCCACATGACGAGAATCTCATTTACGGCGGGGCTCAAGACAATGGAACTTCGATAAGTGTTGGAGATGAGCCCACAGACGATTGGCTCAGATTTTTTGGAGGAGACGGGTTTCAGCCAATTCTCGATCCTTTGCTTGAAAACCTCACTTATATGACCACCCAAAACGGAAGCTTCTATTGCTACGATTCGGATTTTGGCGAGCTCTTTTACCTCATCAATGGATACAACCCTGAAGAGCGGGTAAATTGGGATGCGCCATTTCGCATGGATCACGGTGACAATTCCGTTCTGTACATGGCAAGAGAGCGCGTGTATAAAATGGAAGATGCACCTTTTGGTATTTGGGAGCCCATTTCTCCTGTCCTTGTTGATGATAGCGACATATTCTTCGATAGACGAAACGTGAGTACCATTGCCCAATCGGAAGTGAATGGAGAGGTATTATACGCGGGCACCTCAGATGGTAAAGCTTGGGTAACCCAAAACGGTGGAGACGAATGGATAGAAATTTCAGAAGGACTTCCTGGATATTACGTCACCGACTTAAAGGCCTCACCTTTCAATGAGGGTGAAGTGCTTATTTCGGTTTCAGGATACCGCGACAACGATGAAACGCCACACCTTTATTTGAGTTCTGATTATGGCCAAGACTGGATATCCGTATCGGGAAATCTCGAGGAAATGCCGATTAACCACATTGAAATCTACGACGAGACAACTTGGTTTATCGCTTCAGATAACGGAGTTTATATAACTAATAATAACGGGATTAATTGGCAAAGAGCTGGCGCTAATTTTCCTTTCGTTGTCGTTGCAGACTTAGAGATTCAAGAAGAGACGAATAGACTCATCGCTGGAACGTTTGGCGTCTCCATCTTTTCGGTAGACATTGAAGAACTTCTGGAAGACATCGTGTCTTCTACCAGTTTTGAAGCAGCGATAAAAATCAAGCTTTATCCAAACCCTACTCAAGATTACATTACCGCACCTGGAGCCCCCGGAGGCTCGGAATATACCATCTTCAATATGAGCGGCAAAATTGTTTTACAAGGGATTTTAAGTCATCCAAGAATAGAACTAAACCTGCCCGATGGGACTTACATCATCGACATAAAGTCTTCGGAAGCGCTTTATCGAAATAAATTTATTGTGATCGGTTCTTGAAAGGCCTTATGATTAAACGAATGTCTCGATTGTAATTGAAAAAGTTGTAGGTCCAATTAACGAACACGATCATTCTGTTTCTAAAGCCCACTAAGGACATTAAATGAACGAACATCCAGATAAGCCAAGCAAAAAAGCCTTGAGTCTTGAATTTCGGCAGGTCGGCAACAGCTCTTGATCGGCCAATGGTAGCCATAGAGCCGAGATCTGTGTATTCAAACGGTTTCCATTCCTGCCCTTGGAGGGTTCGATTAAGGTTCTTGGCTAAAAGCTTCCCTTGCTGGATGGCGGGTTGGGCCACTTGAGGATGACCTTTGGGAAAATTCTCCGTCTCCATATAGGCCAGATCACCAATAGCGTAAAGCCCCTCTTTTCCCTCAACTTGATTAAATCTATTGACACGAATTCGATTTCCACGAACGAGATCATCTCCTGAAATACCCTCAGGAGGCTTGCAGTGCACCCCTGCAGCCCATATCAGCGTTTGAGTCGACATTGGCTTCCCCGAAGTGGTAATGATTCTACCATTGTAATCTTCCACTCTTGTGTTTAGCCAAATTTGAACCCCAAGGCCTTCTAAAAATTCCTGCGCTTTTTTCGATGACTCTTCCGACATTGGTGGCAAGACTTTTCCCGTTCCCTCCACTAAATGAATGCTCATGCGGCGAAAATCAAGATCTGGATAATCCTTTGGAAGAACGTGAGTTCTAAGCTCAGCTATTGCTCCTGCAAGCTCGACACCCGTTGGTCCCGCACCCACAATTACGACATTCATCAAACTTTCCCGTTCTTTCAAATCATCGGTGAGCAAAGCGGCTTCAAAATTTTCCAAGAGCAATGATCGAATATTCAATGCCTCAGGAACGGTTTTCATGCCCATGCTTTTTGCCGCAATGGTCTCATTGCCAAAGAAGTTAGTCACAGTCCCAGTAGCCAAGACTAAGTGATCGTATTCTAGGTCTCCCGAAGTAGTGTGAATTTTCTTTCTCTCAGTATCGATTGACAGCACCTCGGCTAAACGGAAGAAAAAATCACCTCGGTTTTTAAAGATCTTTCTCAGTGGATAAGCAATACTATCGGGCTCCAGCCCTGCTGTAGCGACTTGGTAAAGCAAAGGCTGAAACGTATGGTAATTGTGCTTATCGATTAATACGATCTGAAACTTTCCGGGAGGTAAATTCTTAATGAGTTGAAGTCCTCCGAATCCACCTCCAATGATTGCAATTCTGGGAATAGAACTATCCGATATATTCATGAATGACTTTCTTGAGCAACACCATTAGCTATATCAATTATGACTTTATATGGACACCCTATTTTCTTGTTAATGCGCATATTAAAATATTCATAATATTACTCTATGCGCGTCAATATTTGTTTAATTGGCAATTAAACCTCTTAGTGCGCCTAGATCTTTTTCTTCATCGACATCCGTCAGGGTTGGCAACAATGCGTAGCTCAACTTGAGCTTTTTTGTATCCAAAATCGTATCCAAAAGCACATCGGGTGTAGACCATTTCTTATTCCTGAAAAGGTGTGAATAGTGTCTGTCCATTCCCAAAAGGTAATAACCTCCATCCAATGCTGGACCAATTACCACATTGTGATCGTCCAACAGCTTAAATGCATCCTCTACAATTTCTGAAGTGAGATCGTAACAATCTGAACCTATAATCACCACTTTATCATAGTCTTGGCCGAAAGCCTCTCCAATCGCTCGGTCCATGCGCTGTCCAAGATCATCTCCTTTCTGTAAGAATTTTGGAAATTTATAGTAATCCAAAATATCGAACTCTTCAATTTTGTCAGAATAGAAAACAGCCTTATCAGCAAACGTCTTATCTGCGACAGCGTATGTGTGCTCGAGTAATTTGAGATAGATTTCAAGCGCTTTTTGATCACCCACTGTCTTTGCCAGCCTAGTTTTCACCTTTCCCAGTTCAGGGTTTTTTGCAAAAACCAATAACAGGTTATTTTGTACCATAGTCCTTTTCGTAATTATTTACCCAAATACCCCATGTAGTGCTGTAGGGGTGTACTTTTCTGACTTCATTTCCATTGGAGTCCAAAACTGAAAGTCCTCGATTAGTCCAATCAAAAATACCACCGTAAAGATTATAAACAGCAGTGAATCCGTGTTTTTTAAGTGCGATTCCAATGTCCTCACTTCTTTTACCGATAGAACAATAGACCACGATAGGCTTGGACTTATCTACATCTTTTAAAAGATTATAATCCACATTGTCATAGCCGATACAGGTTGCCCCCTCTAAATGACTCACTGCAAATTCTGCGGCTTCTCTAGAGTCGAGGAGCAATACGGATTCATTTTTGAGCATTTCTGCCAATTCTTCCGAGGAAATGGTGTCGACCTGATTTGTCAGCATCGTATTCACCATGGTTTCAAAACCCCATTTGTTTTGACCTTTTGAAAAGGCGATAATAAAAAAGGCCGCGATCATTAGTATGTACCTGATGTGATTCATTCTTCGCGCCAAGGTATGAAGATTTCAAAATCAAGCGTAACTACACTAAAAAAGTTGACCATCTTTTTATATTTACAAAAAATTAAGAGACACGATGAATTATTTAAAAACAACTCTTATTTTTTAGTATTAATCTGTTTCTCTTCCCGCGCCGAACCAGGAACGGAGAATACCACAAGCGACGAGGCCGCAACGGCTGTAGAGCCTGAGATGGATGTGGTCGAAGAGTAAAGTGCAGAGCAATTGCGCGACGAGATAGAAAAATACGGTCAAATGATTGAAAGTATTAAAGGTGACCTTGTAAAAGGGTCAATCGACATGTCAGCTTCCAGAGCAGAGATCAGCCAAGAATGGCAGAAGCTCGACTTTTACAAAACAGGAAACGAAGTGGCAAGAATCAAGTCTTACCCGTCCACAGCAAAAGGAGCAACAACAGAAGAATTCTACTTCATTGATGATAAGTTGGTTTTTGCCCTGGTAGAAAGTGAAGGGACCGAGAAAGATTTAATGGAGGATAAAGATTGGAGAGAGGCTTTTTATTACTGTGAGGGAGAATTGATTGTAAGCACTGATTTCGAAGTGACGGAAGCGAAGGATCAAGAAAAAAGCTATATGGTCTTGGGAACGAAACTTCAAAATGAAGCAAAAAGATACTTGCAACTTGTTTACGAGAGTAACGAGTAATTGAAATTGAACGATTTAACATAAGCCCTCAACTATGAAAGCTTTTTCTTTTGCCAGTTTTCAGGATAAAAAGCACCTTTGCATATGACCAAAGTCCTTGAGGTAATTGAAATAATGAAGGATGCAGAGCCAAAGGCACTCCACATTGTTGATCAATACCTTGCTAAACCTGAAGATCTGTGGCAACCTGCAGACTATTTGCCAGATAGCCAAAGTGATAATTTCCAATCTCAAGTTGAAGAAATTCAAGAATTATCTCAAGCGTTAGAGTACGATCTCTTTTCTGTTTTGGTAGGAGATACGGTTACTGAAGAGGCTCTTCCAACCTATCAAACGTGGTTGATGCAAACCGAAGGGTTTGATCAGCAAAACTCCAACTCTTGGGCTCGATGGCTGCGAGGGTGGACTGCAGAAGAAAATCGACACGGAGATTTGCTCAATACGTACTTATACCTTTCTGGAAGGGTGGATATGAAGGAGTTTCAAATCACCACTCAGTATCTTCTTCAAGATGGTTTCTTCGTAGGTATGGAGCACAGCCCCTACAAGAGTTTTATTTATACCTCCTTCCAAGAACTAGCGACCAACATCACTCACAGGCGAGTCGCTGCTGCATGCAAAAAACAAGGGAACGCACATTTAGCTAAAATTTGCGGAGCCATTGCAGCAGACGAGATGCGTCATGCAAATGCTTATATGGATTTTATCAGTCTACTTTTCGAATACAATCCCTCTGATGTTATGTGCGCTTTCGCGGCAATGATGAAGCACGGAATCCTTATGCCAGGGCACATGATGCGTGAATCGAATTCCCCGCAAGGTGAGCTTTTTAACCACTTTTCTAATTCAGCAGCTCGATTGGAAATCTATACCGGACAAGACTACATCTATTTATTAAACAAGTTGATCGACCGCTGGGATATAGAAAACCGCAGAGGTTTAAACGATGATGCTGAGCGCACGCGAGAATATCTATTAAAGTTACCAAAAAGGCTAGACGACGTAATTCGACGTTCGAGAATTCCACAAGAAAGACATCAGTTTAAGTGGCTTAAATAGTTATGAAAAAGAAGGCCTCACCCACTGAAGAAAACTACCTCAAAGCCCTTTTCTCATTGGCAAATGAAAAGAATGAGGTGAGCGTCTCTGATCTGAGTCAAGCTTTGAATGTGAGCAATCCTACCACCAATAGCATGGTGAAACGGTTGAGCGAGAAAGAATGGGTTGATTACAAAAAGTATCGACCTCTCAGAATTACCACAAAAGGGATGGAACTAGCTGCTTCCATCATCAGAAAGCACCGACTTACTGAGATGTATCTCGTTGACAAAATGGGCTTTGGCTGGGAAGAGGTTCATGAAATAGCCGAACAAATTGAACACATTCACTCACCTGGTTTTTTCAATCGCATGGATGAGATTCTGGGTTCGCCGATCACCGATCCACACGGCTCGCCTATTCCAGATAAAAATGGAAAAATCCATGAACATAATTACAGCCCTCTCTCTTCGATGAGAAAAGGAAAGAGAGTAGTAATCAAAGGACTCAATGACAGCTCCAAAGAATTTTTGGAGTACCTGAACAGCAAAAGCATTGAATTGGGAAGCATTCTGGAAATTGTAAGAGTTGAGAACTTCGACAAGACAATGGAAGTGACTCTTTCGGACGATTCTCATCTCATCTTGAGCACAGAGGTTACCAAGAGACTGCTCGTTTGCCTACTGCCGTGATTTAACGCATCGCTAGCAGAATAAATTTCTATCGGATCCCAGATCTTAGTATTTCTTTTTAGAAAAGGCATCAGTAAAACTTATTGACCGAATCCACTATTCATTAGCTATTCCAATTCGTTATTTAATTAATATTATATTTTTATAAAAAAAACACTCTTTCATCTATATTTGTCTTTAGGTGAGGAAAACTGAAAAAGAAATGCTGCAAAAGAAGATGCATTCTTATCTTATCGATTCGGAATCGTTTCAGCGCGTATCTCTTTCAGTGATCCCGATATGATGAAAGAGTATTCAGCGCATGTTAAAAACGAAGAAATAAGAAAGCGCTTCCATTCGAAATTCGAAGAAGAACGAAATAGAACTGTTAAAGAGTTGGCTGAAATCTTTGATGTGGACGAAAATGATGAACTGTTTCACCTCGATCCCATTAGACAGCAATTGCTGCTGCCTCTTCACCGAAAGCAAATCGGACTTCGAAAGACATGGAGAGAGCAAAAAGAATATGGTTATGGAAATAAAGAAGAGGAACTACTGCTTTCTCTTTTGCTTAGTATCAACGCTATTTCGGGAGTGATGGGTTACAATGGCTAGAAATCCGAATTAAATTTAGCTTTTTGATTTTCAGTTACTATAATATATTGTGTGTCATTTGAAACTTAGAAGTCACGCTGCGTTAGTCGCCCTGCAAAGGTGTGTCTCAACCATTTTATTCCTACATTACTCTACGCTTAATTTCTGGAAATCGGGCTTTTCGTGACGAAAACAATCAATATGACCAAAACGGCTTGGATTGTAGATGATGATCCAGTATCAAGACTGTTAATTAAGAAAACACTTGAACGCACAGAATTATTCAGCTCGTACAGAGAGTTTATCGATGGTTCTGATTTCATTTGTGAACTTTCAGAGATAGGGAATCTTGGATTTGATGAACCTGATTTGATTTTATTGGATGTAAATATGCCGCAAAAAAACGGATGGGAAGTTTTAGATTTCATCCAGAAAAAGAACATCTCATTTAACAAAAGCCACGTATTTTTATTAAGCTCCAGCATCAATCCAAAAGATAAAGCTAGGGCGTTTTCCTACGATTCGATCAAGGGGTATCTGCAAAAACCTCTTGCAAAGGATGATATCGAAAGCCTTAACCTTTAGCCAGCTGCTTCGTATGGTGATTAGCTAACCTCAATTAAGAAAAGGATACACATGAAAAACGGCCTGCTAATTTTCCTCGTACTGATTGCGAGCTTTGCAGAAGGACAAGCATATGAGGGGCACTACAAGATCACATCAGACAAAAAAGATGTGGGATACATCGTAGCCACAAAAAAGGATGAAGGCAATGTCGTTAAGTATGAGATTTCATCGGATGTCTCCATTCGCATTATCTTCAAGATTCAAATGACCAACGAGATTCAGGCGGTCTTCAAAGATGGGATTCTCATTTATTCCTCTGCTACACTTTACCTCAATGGCAATGTTTATTCCGACACCAAGATTGAGAAAGGCAATGGACTGTATATCATAGAAAAAGACGGTCACGAGACCAAGATCTATTCGGATGGCATCCGATCGAGCTCGGCAAAGCTTTATTTTAACGAACCTATTGGCGAATCAATGAGTCTCTCAGAAACCGAGGGCGAAATGAAGGAAGTGGATCTTGAAGGTTTACGAAAATATGCGCTCACTGAAAATGAAAACAGCAGAAGCGTAAGCACATACATCTACTCTCCCGAAGGAGCGTTGGACCACATAGAGTTGGTAAGACCCTACGTTCCCGAATTGTATATCTATCGAGTGAAAGATGCCTCAGAATTCGAAAGAGATTAATCCTAAAGCATATAGGTGGGAGATTAGTTGGAATTGGAATCATCTTCATAAAACTTCATTTGCTCTTTTTGAAGTTCCTCAATCGCCCTTGGGTCGTTAGGGTTTGCTTCCCAGTACTTATAAGCTTCCATATATTCGGGATGATCGCCGTAATAGTGCTCTATAAATGAACTATTTGGAATCAGAAATGTCACAAACCCCACGAAAAAACCAATTGAGGATCGAATCATCAATGCCTTGAAAACAGCCTCCTTTGTTTTCTTGAAGCGAATGGCGTTAATCGCCATCAGCAAAACAGCTGAAAAAAGGCCGAGAAGAATCAAGCTACTTGACATGAGCCACATTTGAAGTTTGAAAAGGAGCCCCATAAGGATCGCGTCAAGTCCAATGCCCGTTGCAAGAGCATAGAAAAATGGCCCTCTTGATTTAGCTCCCGAAAAAGTGTTTTAAGAGAATTTCCAGTTACTGTAAGTGCGGAAATTGGGTAAAAGTAGATGGCCAATCCCGAAATCGGAAGAACGAAAAGAACGCCACCACAAGGAATCATGAAGTACTTCATGATTAGTGCTACAAGAACTAGGCTTGCAAGAATTATTTCGGGTTTCTTCATCGGTCTCGTATTGTCATAAATCTAAGTGACAAAATCCTATTGTCAAAATTTAGAACCAAGAACGATTCACATTCAACGGTTAAAACCGTCCAAAGTGTCGGCTGCCAGCAGTCTCTATCCCCTATCTTTGCAGCTATGAAAGAACTCCTCTATTTTGTCTTTGCTGTGGTATTGATTTCCTGTACACAAACAGAACCCGCTGAATCGGAAACAGCGCCTCCAAAAGAAAAAGTAGAATTAAACCCAATCCAAAAAATTGAGGAAGCTCATTCAAAACAAGACTTTCTGTCGAAAGATGTGGTGCAGTTCGACATCATCTTGAAATTTGGCGGAACAGAAAGATTGAACGGAAGCATGACATTGGCAACAAACTCTTCAAGAGGCCATATTTCTTACGAAAATGGAAAAGACCTTTACTTCGATCAGAACAAAGTCTTTGTTTCTCCTGAAACAGAAAATACTGCAAGCGCGCGCTTTTCGGCATACACCTGGCAGTACTTCTTTTTATTTCCATACAAGCTGAGCGACCCAGGAACCAATTGGTCTAAAGTAACCGAGGCCAACTTGAACGGCAATGTTTATAATTCCCAGAAGCTCACTTTCGGCGATGGTGTGGGCGATGCTCCCGATGACTGGTACATTACGTATTCTGACTCAGAGTCAAATCTTATGGAAGTAGCCGCCTACATCGTAACTGCTGGATCCACTGTTGAAGAGGCCGAGGAAGACCCACACGCCATTTCTTACCACGATTACAAAGATGTAGATGGAATAGTGCTTGCCCATTCATGGCAATTTCGGGAATGGCGAAAGGACTCTGGTCTTACGCGCCAATTGGGAAGTGCTGAGTTGAGCAATTTCAAATTTATAGAAGCTGACAAAAGCGATTTATTAGCGCCTGAGGGTTCTATAGAAATAGAACAGTTCAATTATCCTATCCCGTGAAAAATGATGGTTGCGTTTATTGGGACGAAACCACTTTTTAACCCTTCCGTTTAAACGACCAACTCACAAAAAACTTAGCGACCTCCTCACCGTCTAGATTGGTGCCAGATGAAATCATGGTGAGTTTATCGGAATCTCCGATAGTGAGTGAATCAATCAGTGCGACCAGCTCCAAACCTTGGTCGCAGGTGAAGGTTATTTTCTGATTGGCTTTTTTGTAATACTCGGCTCTGAAGTCTACGACGAGCATGCTGAATTCTCCTTTGCCAGCTTGGCCAAGTAGGCAGAGGGCTCCAGTTGAAAGCTCTGCTGCACCAGCCATTGCCGCGAAATAGATCGAATTAAAAGGGTTTTGAGAACGCCAGAAATACGGGATGGAAATTTGACACTTTGATAGACTTAAAGTCTTTACTCGAAGTCGCCAAAAAATGGCAGATGGAAGTTTTAGAAGCATCCCAAACCAAAAGTAAAAAGGGTTGGTCATATTGCTGATGTACTTTTCTGCCTCTTTGTTGAGAGGCGCAGTTTTCATCTCTGCTTCCATGTTATTCCGTTTTGATTTTAGTTGCCAAATGTACATTCATTTGGTACCATACTTCTAGTGTAAAGATGTTTTAGGGATTAAGCCGAATCTATGGTTCTCATGAGTGATTCTCTACAATGCCCCCGCCTTAATTTCCTCTACCACATCGGGGTCGAGTAGTGTCGACGTATCTCCCAAATTGTCTGTATCGCCCTCGGCGACCTTCCTCAAAATCCGCCGCATAATTTTACCACTTCGTGTTTTGGGTAATCCTGTGACGAATTGAATCTTATCTGGCTTGGCGATTCGCCCAATCTGAGCGACTACCGTTTCCACGATCTCTGCGCGAAGTTTATCTGGGTTATCGGGTTTGCCTTTGGTGATGACGTAGGCATAAATACCTTGCCCCTTTATTTCGTGGGGATATCCCACCACGGCACTTTCAGCTACCAGGTGATCATTGGCATTGATGGCATTCTCGATTTCCGCCGTTCCGAATCGGTGTCCCGAAACATTGATCACATCATCTACCCTACCGATGATGCGGTACATGCCGTTTTCATCTCTTTTGGCACCATCGCCAGTAAAGTAGTAGCCTTTGTAATTGGAGAAGTAAGTATTCTTGCAGCGCTCGTGATCTCCATAAGTGGTGCGCAACATGCTGGGCCATGGGAATTTGACCGCGAGGTAACCTTCCTCTCCGTTGGCCTTAATTTCTTTTCCTTCTTGATCGAGTAAAACGGGTTGAATTCCCGGTAAGGGATAACCAGCGTATGTAGGTTTCATTGGGCTGTGTTTTCCCAATCCCGAAATCATGATTCCACCCGTTTCGGTTTGCCACCAAGTATCTACGATCGGGCATTTCTCTTTCCCAATGTGAATGTGGTACCAATCCCAAGCTTCCTGATTGATAGGCTCCCCCACTGTTCCCAATACCTTGAGGCTGTATAATCCATAGCTCAAAACATGGTCTTCGCCATGCGCCATTAACGCTCTAATGGCAGTTGGGGCCGTGTAGAATTGATTTACTCCGTGCTTATCGCAAACTTGCCAAAAACGACCAGGACTGGGATAAGTCGGAACACCTTCAAACATTACAGTAGTGGTGCCATTTAATAAGGGCCCATATACGATGTAAGAGTGACCAGTAATCCAACCGATATCTGCAGTACACCAGTACACATCGCTTTCGTCGGGTTGAAAAACATTAGCAAAACTATAGCCAGCATAAACCATGTAGCCGCCGCAAGTATGGACCACTCCCTTGGGTTTCCCCGTACTACCCGATGTGTAAAGAATAAAGAGCATGTCTTCCGAGTCCATTGGCTCGACAGGGCAATTGGCATCTACCTTCTCTAGTTCATCGTGCAACCAGAAGTCTCTCCCTTCAACCATTTGCACCGACCATTTTGTGCGTTCCGCCACAAGCACCGACTCTACACATGGACACGTTTTAAGGGCTTCGTTTACCACTGCTTTGACTGGTATTTCTTTGGTTCCACGGAACAAACCATCCGAAGTGATCACCATCTTACATTCTGAGTCATTAATTCTATCGGCCAATGCATTGGCTGAAAAGCCCGCAAAAACCACCGAATGAACTGCTCCTATTCTGGCGCAAGCCAAAACGGCTATGGTCAATTCGGGAATCATCGGCATGTACAATGCGACTCGATCTCCTTTTTGGATTCCTTTAGCCTTGAGCACATTCGCAAAGCGACAGACCTTCTCATACAATTCGCGGTAGGTGTATCTGATAAAACGCTCTTTGGGATCGTTGGGCTCCCATATCAGGGCCAATTTGTTGCCTCTTTTTTCTAAATGGCGATCCAAGCAGTTTTCGGTTATGTTGAGTTTGCCATTCAAAAACCACTTTACAGACGGGGTGTCAAATTCCCACTCGACGGTCTTGTCCCATTTGTTCATCCAGGTGTATTGCTCAGCAATTTCGTCCCAAAATTGTTCGGGCTGTTCCACACTCTTGGCGTAAGTGGCGTTATAGTCGTTATAGCTCTTGACTTGAAAATCCATCATAATATTCTAATCTAACATGCAGGTGGTGGATGTGAAAAGCAGCAATTTAGAAAAGAATAAGAAAACAGTGAACTTATAGAGGATTAATATAATTGAGTAGGCTATGGCTTTTCAAAATCAGACCTTTAAACAGCGAGAAGATAATTGGAAAATCCCGCCTCTTATTCAGGGATTTGCAAACAAGCACTAGGATTGACCGTGTGAAAGGCATGTCCGATTATCGAATAAATTTCTTTTCGTTTTTTTACTTCCTCCTCTCCCTCTTGGGAATGGGTCAGGTGGAATTATCCAAAAATCTTTGACACGAGGAACTTTGCTGGAGAGAACTTCATGGACGAGTTGATCCACGAATTCGAAAGATAACGCGAGATCAGAATTGCCCTATTCAGCTTGAGTTATAAAATCTAATCTTCTCGCATCATCGAACCAAGGAGTTTGGGAATGATACTCAAACATAGAAAAAGTGTCCATCTACGATGCTCACCTTGGCATTTTTGAAAATGAAATAGCTAGGATGGAATTCGATCAATAATATTTCTTTTCGAAGGTTCACCCCACCGATCGTCAGCGAGTAAAACTTAACTGGCTGCATGTTCTGGATAGTCATGAAGATTACTTCACGATAGAGTAACAGATTTTAAATAAATAAAACCAGTACAAGTGGGTTCGTTCAGACGGCAAGGTCATGAAACGCGATTCCAAAGGAGCCCCATTGAGAATCTCCGGAATAATTCGTGATATAAAAGAGCAGAAGGAAAAAGAACAGCTCATCATGAGGCAAACGCAAAAGTTGATTGACTAAGCTTTCATGAATTCTCATCTTTTAAGAAGGCCCGACTCCTCTATTATGGGATTAGTTGATTTATTGGCAGAGGAATCCAATTCGGAAAATCTTAAACGATTAAAAGAGACAGCACAAAAGCTAGATGAACGCATCCACGAAATCAATAGCATGATGGCGGCGATAGACAATGAATTTGGAGTAATAAATGCTCACATACAGAATATTAGCCTCATCAGTAAAGCCAGTTTACAAAGTCTGATTCTAAAACACACGGTGGAGGAGATCTCTTTGCAGTTGGAGTTTGATCTCAACCAAGACCGAGATGAATACCTGGCTTCCAGCCCCGAACGGGATATTGCTGAAGTAGTTAATTTAGATGAAGAATCTTATGACGATATTTGAGTCTTATTCCGTGAAATTGGAACGGGCTATTCGCACATTCCAGTATATATTTTGGCTTACCGTTTTGATGTGCAAATGATCAATATGCCCAATAAAGAGACATGCGTGCAAGGCATCATTCTCAAATCAGAGGATCATCATGGACTCTTTGAATTTCTTCAACCCTCAATGCTTAAGTCGAAATGAATAAATTGACAATAATTGCACTCTCCACCATCATTGTTCTTTCTGCTTGCAATGAGAAATCAATAACCAGAGAAAGTAAATCGGAAAAAAATTCACAAAATTACCTCATCCATTCGACGCTCTACGCGCAAAGAGCGGCAGAGTATAAAGCACTTTGCTATCAGGCATACAGTCTGGCAAGATTGCGCATTGAGCTTGTCTTGGAGAGTGGAGTTGAGCGTCCTGCCGTGGTTCTCGATTTGGATGAAACCGTACTGGACAATAGTCCATATACGGCCTGGCAAATCGCATCGGGAAACCCTTACACGCCTGACACTTGGGCAACATGGGTCGAGGCGGCTGAAGCCGAGGCTATCCCAGGATCTGTCGAATTTCTGCAATGGGCCGACAGCAATAGTGTGGAGCTGTTTTATGTGAGTAATCGAGGGGTGGATGGTCTGAACGCCACGATTCAAAACTTGACTAATCTAAAAATTCCTCAAGCTGATTCCACCCACATTTTTCTAAAAACAGATACATCTGACAAATCAGAAAGACGGGAAAAAGTTAAAAAGCAAGGAGTTGAAATCGCGCTATACATTGGCGATAATCTAGGCGACTATTCTGAGGCATGGGATAAGCCTGCAAGTCCCGATGAGCGCTTGACTTTGGTGCATGAGCGGAACAGTGAATTTGGCGTTCATTTTATCGTGCTTCCCAACGCGCTTTACGGCACATGGGAAGGAGCTATTTACGATTACAATCGTGAGTTGAACGACGCGGAGCAAGATTCGTTAAGAAGAGTCTCTCTCAACCCTTGGCAGAAGTAGCAAGCTCTTTAAATCTCAAAACCATTCTTTATACAGCCGACTGAATATCACACCTATTAGAATTGCCAACCCGAAACTGAGCAATGTTCCAATAAGGATGTACTCTGTGAGTTTTCGATCTTTGGCGCGCGAAAGATCCCCGAATCGAAAAACTGATTTTGCCGTGATTAAAAAACCAATGGCCGACCATTGATTTAAAATGACAAGCGTAAATATGAAGAGCCGTTCGAGCATCCCGATGTATTTTCCCGCTGCGGGAAGCGATTGGTCATCCTTATCTTCTGCTACTATCCATCTGCTCATTAGCACTTGTATGAAAACTGACCCTGCAAAAGTGAGAACGAGGACACACAGCAAGAGGAAAAGATGTAGCTCAGAAAGCAGTTCTCCTGAAATGGAGGCGGGAAAGTAATAAGCAGCCAATCCTACAATGACCAGGAGATGGGCTAGTTGATCAAAGATGAACAGCCAGCGCGCATTCACTTTTTCATGTAGATTTAATTTAATCAGGTCAATTGCAAAGTGGCTTATCGGCACGACTAAAAATACCAGCCAATACTCGAAATCAAAACGAAATATCACGAGAAGCGCCACCAAATGAATGAGAATATGAAAATAGAGATACTTGGATTTGTGTCGCCGCTCTAGCTTATCCTCTACCCACTTTTTGGGCTGAAAAACAAAATCTCCCAAGATATGGGCCAAGAGCATTTTTATGAAAATGAGACTCATATCGTATCGATTTGTTTCACATAATAATTATTCACCTTCATCATTTCACTATACCCTCCGCGCGACATAGCTTCGCTTACGCTGCTTTGAGATTTTTTTAGAAGCTTCGCCAATTCCTTTTGTGACTTGTCGGGGTTTTCGATGGATGCATTCAATATCGTGGCGACTGCCGAGCTCCAACTGTCCGCTACAAGAAGGGCCAGTTGTAGCATTAGATTGATCGATTCATCAATGTCTTTATCTCCAGTTCTGATGGCCAGAGTTTGCTTCTTCAATTCCTCAAAGCTTTCTCCTGAGCGAACATAAGCCGAGCCATTAGATTCTGATATGCGCTCTTCTTTATGGGTAACGTCACCAATGCCAATGGCCATTCTTACATCTCTGTTAGCCGTTTGCTTTATGCATGCCTTTACATGAAAGGCCGTGAGTAGTGCATTTTTGGGTTCAACTTCCAATTGGAAACTATCTCCCCTGAAAATCTCCCATCTCTCAGGACTTTCCCCATAGCGATTCAGAACCTTTTTAAGGAGCGATAGCCACTGAGTAGAGTTGTCTTCTGTGGAGTTGATGATGTCTCCCGTGATTATTGCAATCATGAGACGAATATATCGGCTTATCAGCAGATAATCTAATTTATCGGCTCTAAAGCCGATAATGACTAATATCGGTTCTCAAGCCGATAAATCAGGTTATCGGTTCTCAGGGCGATTTTACTTTGTTTTGCAATTCGCATCGCGCAAAAACAGCACAGTGATACCCACTACACATCATTTTTAGCGATGATCCAAATGGCATGAACAATACCAGGCACAAACCCGAGAAGGGTCAAGAGAATATTGATCCAGAAGTGTTTGCCAATACCTACAGTGAAGAAAACACCTAGAGGTGGCAAAATAACGGCAAGGATAATTCTTAAAATACTCATGAGTGTTTATTTGATCTGGTTGATATAGAGTTTATTCTGATTCGGAATTCCCGCCCTTTAGCGTAAGAAAGTAGAGTCCTAGAATGAAGCAAACTGATGAGAGCACAAAATAAGAAGAAGGCGATTGCCAAATACTCAAATCATCCGTTGTGTAAGTGGCAGCTACATCTCGAAGTATCATAGCTCGGATCAGAAAAGCCACACACAGGGCCCACGGAATAATGTAAAACTTCGCTCTATTTGATTTCTCGGACATGAGCACAAATATATACATGCCAGCGATAGTGACCACTCCAAACAGTCAAAAGTGATTTTCTAACATCGCTCGTTGATAACTGCCTTTTAAATCACTTCCACCAAGTTCCATCGGAGTATAACTTCGTCGAAAATTAGAACAGTTATGGATCTTCATCTATTGGCCGACAATCTTACCAATCCGGCATTGCTGTTTTTCTTTTTGGGAATTATAGCGGTACAGCTGAAGAGCGACTTAGCTATACCTCCCAATTCATCGAAGTTTATCTCGATGTACCTAATCCTATCCATCGGATTTAAGGGTGGACAAGAACTTTCGCACAGCACTTTTGACGCTGAGATAGCCTACTCACTTCTTTTCGGAATTCTATTGGCGCTGGTAGTTCCTATTTATGCGTACTTCATCTTACGCAGAAAGTTCGACGTGTGGAATTCAGGTGCCATTGCTGCAGCCTATGGATCGGTGAGTGCCGTGACTTTTGTAACAGCGATTTCGTTTTTAGAGCTGGAGAAAATCGAATTTGACGGACACATGGTAGCTGTCATGGCATTGATGGAAGCACCGTCCATCATCATCGGGGTGTTGCTCATGAGCCTGTTCAATAAAGACACCACAGATAAGCTGCCGATAGGGAACGTGCTGAAACACTCAGTAACAAACGGAAGCGTCTTGCTTATCATCGGGAGTTTGGTCATCGGCTACTTGGCGAGCGATGCACAAGCCGAAGGAATCAAGCCCTTCACAACGGATATTTTCAAGGGATTCCTAGCCGTTTTTCTGCTCGACATGGGTATTACCAGTGGAAAGGAGCTCTCGGCATTTGTTAAGAAAGGATGGTTTGCAGTACTCTTTGCGATTATCATTCCCTTAGTCAACGGCAGCCTAGTTGCCGTAATCAGCGGTAGCTTTACCGAAAGCGTTGGAAATAGATTGCTCTTTGCCATCTTGGCGGCCAGTGCGTCTTATATCGCCGTTCCGGCTGCGATGAGGTTGGCCGCGCCTAAGGCCAATCCGAGCTTGTATCTACCGATGGCCTTGGCGGTGACTTTCCCGTTTAATATCACTTTGGGGATGCCCCTGTACTTGTACATCGCGCAGAGCACATAACATTTGTGTTTAATCTTTTAGGGAAATAGGAGGTTCCTCATTGGGCATATTGTGATGCACCACATTTCTATATGGATAAGGTATCTCCACTCCTTCCTCGTCAAAGCGTTCCTTGATGCTCTCGTATAAGTCGGAACCCAATTGAAAGGCCGCTCCGTTGTCGGCTGTCCAAACCCAAGCGCGGAGATTGATGGAGAAATCTCCCCAGCTCAAAACCCGCACTCGCACGGCATCTATTCCTTTCTCTTTTTCTTCGGGAGTTCTGTTGTCTATGAAGTTAGGATGATTCATCGCTTCCTCTTGAATGATCTTTCGGGCTTGTTTTATGTCAGCTCCATAGCCAATCCCCATGTCTAACCATTTGCAAATCAGAGCATCTTCGTAGTCGGCATTGATTAGAATTTCATCACCAATGATGGAATTTGGAACAATGACTCTTCGGTTTTCGAAGTTTCTGATCACCGTGTGGCGCAGTGAAATATCTTCAACTACACCAGAAATCGTATCCCTTATGGTAATCCTGTCATTGACGCGGAAGGGTTTAAACATGATGATGAATATGCCACTGATCATATTGCTAAGCGCTTGCTGAGAAGCGAAACCAATCGCCACGGCCAATATTCCTGCTCCTGCCAAGAGTGAACTGGCTAAGGTTCGCAAAACAGGAATAGTATAAATGGCGGCACTAACCCCAACCACATAAATGAGCGCTACAATTGCGTGACGCAAGAATTTGTAGTTGGTAGGGTCGGTATGCATGTCTTCTGTCCTACTACGGATAAAGCGATTGAAAACCTTTACGAATAGCATATTCACCACAACTGTGAGAACAATAATGCCAACGGCTACGACCATTTTCGCATAGCTATTGGCAAACCAAACTACTTTGAGGTGTTCGATAAAATCTTTGAGGTAATCCATAAGACGAAAGTCTATATTTTTTTGAAAGTGAGGAGAAAAGTAAAACTGTTTCTTTTCCAAAAAGAATATTCTGATAAAAAAAAGCCGGTTCTGGAAGAACCGACTTTGATTAATGTGCCCGGAACTGGACTCGAACCAGCAAGAGCGTTAGCTCACACGCCCCTCAAGCGTGCGCGTCTACCAATTTCGCCACCCGGGCAATTTTGGTCCGCAAAAGTAGGAAATAATCCCAATGCGCAAACTATTCCGAATATATCTGCACTATCAACATTCCATACCACTTTTGGGTTATTAACGATTAAATGGGAAAAATTGAAGACCAAAAACTTCGGCAGTTTCCAGAATCAAAATATCTTTGTATAAAATAACCAGAAATGTTACACCCACCCAAGGAAGAAGGAACAACCGCACTTTTTAAAAATCCAATTCTTGAGAAGTTAGCTAGAACCCACATTTCCGTGCCATTAACAATTTATTTTATAGGCTCAGCGATAATGCTCTACATCAATTTTTCCAATGGTTACACTGGAACCCTAGAAGGAATAAGTCTCTTTTTATTTGGGGCAATCTCTTGGACATGGGTAGAGTACATCATGCACAAGCATGTTTTTCATATGCTTCCTAACCTTAAGGTTAAGAAACGTATTCAATACCTATTTCACGGAGTACACCACGAATTTCCCCGAGACAAAACTAGATTGGCGATGCCACCTGCCGCGGCGGTAATGATTCTAACCGCACTCTTTTTGATTTTCCGCGTTACTATTGGCACCTACGTTTTCACTTTTCTCCCAGGTTTTATTGTGGGATACTCGCTTTACCTTCTCATGCACTTTTCTATACACTCCTTCAAGCCACCTAAGAATATGTTGGGTACGCTTTGGATAAACCACAGCATCCATCACTACAAGGATGATACGATCGCTTTTGGGGTATCGACTACATTGTGGGATGTCGTCTACGGCACCATGCCGAAGAAGACATATAAAAAGCGCAAGAAGACGGTGAAGAAGCAGACTGCACAGGCAGCTTAGAACCAATTGTGACAAAATGTATTAACAGCCGACTCTCAATAAGGGTCGGCTTTTTTTATGGTCTCATCATCTTGTCCAACTTAAAGTATTCCTGAAAGATCTTCTCGCCTTCTTTCTCCATATTCGTCCAATACTTATCAATCTTATACATATCCGGCGGGCAATTTTCCATCACCACACTCGGTGAATTGCTGGAGGCGATCCAAGCGCGTCCAGGCCAATAGGGAAAGTTGCGAAAGACGTAACTTCCGTTGTTCTCGATTTTGATCACGGGTGATACGGCACTTCCCTTCTGAACGAAAAAACCATCGACCTCAATCAAGCTCCCGAAATTCCGAAAGCAAAGTCCGCCCTCTTCAGGAACGTGTTCCAAATGGAAATTTTCAATCGAAAAGTACTTCGCCGTGGACGCTCCGAGAGCGTCAAAGTATACCGCTCGCTTATTGGGCCATCCCTCCGAGATACAATTGACTAGCCTGACGCCTGAACTTTGCAATACTTTAAAGGAAGTTCCTGTACAGCCCTTGCGGTTGTATACGCGGCAAGAACGCACTTCGGTGTGATTGCACTGCGAATTGTTCAAGCCTGCCCTATCCCACTCTATCTTTTTGGTATCGATATTACGTCCAGTGCGCAGCACAATCCCATCGTGAAAATTATTCGTGACCAGAATATTCTCAACAGTGCACATCAAGCAAAATATTAAATCGATAGCGGCATTTTTCTGCCCTACAAATTCGATGTTTTGGATAACTGTATTGAACGAAGAGCCAAGCAAAACTCCCTTCTCTCCTCCCGAAATGGTCGAAAAGTCTTTGATCAGGTAGCGGGTATGATTGTAAAGCATGGCCTGATCTTTTGAATTGGGCATAGAGTAAAAACCCATTTTAGCTAGTTTGAGATCGGATCCGTTTCCATCGATGATGACCAATCCACCCGTGCGCGGGAGGTGCAAGGTATCTGCAGCAAAGTGTTCTCCAGGCTCAAAGCTGATCTTTCTCACATCAGAAGGAAGATTCTTGAAAATCTCGGAGACCTTTTCGCCTAGCGCGATAACAACTTCATTGTCCGAACTCGAAACCGTCTTTTCTATAGTAAGCGTTTGTGGAGATTCCACATCTTTGTGAACGTTAGTTGGAGCGCAGGCCAAAAGGCAGATTGTAGCGCTCGAAAAAACAAGAAATACCAGTCGATTCATGAGAGATTTTTTCAAAGGATTAAAGGTAGTGGAATTGGCTAGCGTTTTGGCGGGGCCAGCTGCAGGAACCTTCTTTGCCGAGCTAGGCGCCGAGGTAGTCAAGGTAGAAAACAAAAAGACTGGCGGCGACGTGACTCGCGGGTGGCGTGTATCTGGTGAAACCGAAAACGGAACTTCGGCCTACTATGCCTCAGTAAACTACGGGAAGAAAGTTCTATTCGCCGACCTAACCAATAACAAGGACTTAAACGAAGTATTGGAATTGGCCAAAAAAGCAGACCTCATCATTTCCAACTATCTACCAAGAATCGCCAAGAAATTTAAACTCGACTATGAATCCATCGAAAGCGAAAATTCCGAGGTAATATTCCTCGACCTGAAAGGATACGAGAATAAAGAAAGGCCAGCATACGACGTGGTTCTTCAAGCCGAGACTGGTTGGATTTCCATGACTGGAACAGATGCCAATAATCCAGCAAAACTTCCTGTGGCATTAATCGATGTTCTGGCGGGTCATCAGCTAAAAGAAGCCGCGCTTCTGGCCCTGCTGCATCGAGAGAAAACAGGAGAAGGCTCATACACAATCTGCTCTCTGGAAGCATCGTCCCTAGCTGCTTTAGCAAATCAAGCGTCCAATTATTTAATGGCTGGAAAAGTAGCAAAGCCCATTGGTACAGCCCATCCCAATATCGCGCCTTACGGAGACTGGTTCGAAACAAAAGATGGTGTCCGATTTGTCCTTGCTGTCGGAAGCGAAAAACACTTCGTTCAACTCACAGAAGTCTTAAATCTCGAGAAGATGGCGTCGGATTCAAGGTTTGCAAGCAATATACTCAGAGTAAAAAATCGCGAAGCCTTAAACGAACGTTTAAAGCAATCTATCCTGCAATTCAATTTCGCGGAATTATCAAAACGAATGAGTGAGGCGAGGGTTCCCTTTGGGGAAATAAAAACACTCGACTCAGTGTTGGATGGAGAAACGGCGCAGCAAATGAGATTGGAAGAGAATCAAGAAGGAGCAGGCACCACGAGACTTTCTGGAATTGCCTTTAAGACTTCTTTTTAAGATTGTCCTTAATCTGTCGATTGATTAAAGAGTAGACTTTGTCAATTGATGCGTCTTCAACTTGCATCGCAAACTTGATGTACCGTCCTCGGTGCTTAAAAGTGAATTTCTCGCCGCCTAGGTTCCACCAACCATTTTCGTAGGTATAGACAAATGATGTTTTTGAAAGCTTGACGGGTTTGAAATCCTCAATGTTTTCGAGAAAATATGACTCCGTCTTTCCGTAGGTGAAAAAGCTCTTTTTCAGAAGGAGTTCGTCCTCATTTACCTCGATCAGCTCATTACCTCCCATCCGGTAGAGCATCGTGCGACCAGCTCGCCAAAGGAAATAAGCCCAAAAAGTCAAAAACGCAAAGAAGGCTACCTGCATTTCTTCGTCGGTAGACTTCTTCCATTCTATGAAAATAATGCCGCCACAAAAAATCCAAGCGGCAACCCACGACATGAGGAGCCCCTCCTTCCAGCGTTCAATTTTTCCCAATACGATTACTCTAAGGTTCTCACCCGACTTCGTGTAGCTCACTTTCGGGTCCAGAACTTTAACAGAAGGATTTGCCATGTTTATGCGACGGTTTCTTTTTGCTTTTCTAGTACGCGATTGTAAAGGTCGGTGTAAAGGGGTAATATTTTGTCAATACTGAAGTCGTTTGCCCTAGCTTTTGCATTCTTCTTAAATTCGTCTAGAACAGCATCTTCTTTCAGAATTTTGATGGCATTCTTTGCCATACCATCCACATCGCCTACAGAGCTTAGGTAACCACTAAACCCATCAATATTTAGTTCGGGAAGTCCACCCGTATCGGTAGATATGACAGGAACACCACAGGCCATTGCCTCAAGCGCTGCCAAACCAAAACTCTCCTTTTCCGAAGGGAGAATGAAGAGGTCAGAGAGGCCAAGCACCTCTTCGGGCTTCTTTAACTTTCCGATGATGTGTGTGTGCTCGCAAGTACCCAGTTCGCGGCAAAGCTGCTCAACCCGGTGCCGATCGGGACCATCACCTACTAATAGCAATTTGGCCGGCACCTTTTCGAGTATTTTCTTGAAAATGCGCACTACATCTTCGACCCGCTTTACTGGTCGAAAATTTGAAATATGAGTGACGATGCGCTCTCCATTCGGAGCGTAATCATCTCTAAAATCCTTTTCGGGACGTGGAAGATAGTGCTCAGGGCAAATAAAGTTGGGAATGACTTCCACTTTATTCTTGATATCAAAATGCTCGTAAGTGTCGTTTTTCAAACTCTCCGAAACAGCCGTGACGCCATTGCTCTTGTTAATCGCAAATGTAATGGCTGGTGCGAAGCTATTGTCTCGTCCCACGAGTGTGATATCCGTTCCATGCAAAGTGGTGATGAACGGAATATGAATGCCTTCGTCGGCCAATATTTGTTGAGCCATATAGGCTGCCGAAGCGTGAGGTATCGCATAGTGTACATGCAGCAAGTCGAGTTTTTCAAACTTTACCACATCCACCAGTTTACTCGCCAAAACAGTCTCGTAGGGAGGGTAATCGAACAAGGGGTATTCCGAAACAATCACCTCGTGGTAAAAGAGGTTTTGAGTAAATGAACCCAGTCGAACGGGCTGATTGTAAGAGACAAAATGAACCTCATGTCCTCTTAGCGCAAGCGCTTTCCCTAATTCCGTCGCCACTACACCGCTACCTCCAAATGTGGGGTAGAGTACTATTCCTATTTTCATATCAGAGTGTCAGATCGACAAAGATAGAGGTTTCCATTCGACCATAAAGATGGATTAAAGACTACCGATGCATCACACAGCGGGCAGTGCCCAGAAATTCACCATCTCCATATACGGTTACGAGATAGACTCCTGTTTCCAAATCGATTCCGTCAGCCTCGAGGCGATTGCCCGAGCCATTGCTCAAATGAATGGTTTCCTTCGCAGTAATACTTCGGATTTCCATCTTTAGATCTTGGTAGTCCTTTTGCGTTTCGACCATGATTCGATTCGAGGCGGGATTGGGAAATAATTTGAATAGTACTTGGTTTTGGTCTTTCACCGACGACAAAACCTCAACTCTGAAAGTGTAGATATCATCTATCATCCAGCCTTCTCGATTATTATCCAATGAGTCCGAAATGAAATTGAACCTAAATCTGATCGTGTCCATCATCCCTCCTTTTGGTGGTGCGATAAAAATTAAATTCCAACCTAACATCGTAGATACCCAGTCGTTGCTCTTTCCTGAATATCCAAATTCACCATTAAAAAGAGTATCTGCCGCGGAATAAAGATTTGTGGAATTTTCACCGTCGTTGGGATAAATATCATAGTACCAAGAGTCCCCATTCGGATTCTCAATTACGTTATTATATGTCTCTCCATTATCAAATGATATTGTCATGAACCCACCATCTCTCAGGGTATCCGAATCATATTTGTGAATGAATCCAATAAAAAACTGCTCCATATAGTAATACGGATCTCCTTCTTGAAAAAAGAGAAGCTCGAAGTAGGTGTCAGCAGAATCTGGATACGTATTACTCGAATCTGTAATTATCGCAAAAGGTGCGGAATAGGCAGAATCTAGATAGTCTTTGGAAGGGATTGCAATCTCCCAGAGATTCGTAATGCTCGTATCCATCAAAATGATGTCAGAAGACTCCGAGAAAGAAATAGTGTCGCCATATTCCAGAATGATAGGATATTCCCATTCCTGAGAAAATGCAGAAACTCCAATAAGCAATGCGGTAAAGAGGAAGATATGTTTCATAAGTAATTAGGCTTTAGTTAGTATCTCCTCTAAAAATATAGTTTTCCCTCTAAATGGCAGTACCAAGAAATTGCCATCCCTGCATTCCTGAATGGCCTTTAACGAATATTAATATCCTGAACGATACGATTTCATGGATAACAGTTAGCTTCGCGCGTCAAATCCATTTACGAAAATTAAAGTAAAACCATGAAGAATCTGCACAAATTGCTTTGGCTTCTGCCCGTTCTCTTCCTAGTTTCTTGTATGCAAGAAGGAGGAAATGACGCCGAAAACAACAAATACACTTATGAAACTGTAGAAGGCGACCCACTCGGTGCTATGATCTACACGTTGGACAATGGCCTCAAGGTTTACATGTCCGTAAACAAAGATGAGCCACGCGTGGTAACCCAAATTGCCGTGCGCACAGGAAGCAAGCAAGACCCTGCCGACGCGACGGGACTCGCTCACTACTTAGAGCACATGCTTTTCAAAGGTACTTCTGAGTACGGAACCAAGGATTGGGAAAGTGAAAAAGAACTTCTCGCTCAGATTTCTGATCTCTACGAGGCGCACAGAAACACCACTGACGCTGCAGAAAGAATCGCCATTTACGGTCAGATCGACAGTATTTCAGGTGAAGCAGCAAAATTGGCCATCGCCAATGAATACGACAAAATGATCGGTTCACTGGGAGCTCAAGGAACCAACGCTTACACTTGGTACGAGCAAACAGTTTACATCAACGATGTACCTGCCAATGAATTGGAAAAATGGGCTCAACTCGAGTCTGAGCGTTTCAGAGAATTGGTTCTTCGTCTCTTCCACACTGAGCTGGAAGCGGTGTATGAAGAGTACAACAGAACACAAGACAGCGACTACCGTCAGGCATACTATATGATGATGGGCGAGATGTTCAAAGAGCACCAGTACGGAACTCAAACGACTATCGGAACAAGCGACCACTTGAAGAATCCTTCCATGGAGAAGATTCACGCCTACTTCAAAGAACGCTACTTGCCAAACAACATGGCTATCGTTCTTTCAGGTGACATCAATCCTGACGAAACGGTTGAGCTAATCGAAAAATACTTCGGAGACTACGAAAAAGGGGTTGTTCCTGAATTTACCGTCGCTCAAGAAGCTCCTATCGCTGAACCGATCGTGAAAGACATCACAGGTGTTCAAGCGGAGTTTGTAAACATTGGTTACCGTCTGCCTGGCGCAGGTACTCCCGAAGCGATGAAGCTTTTGGTAATGGACGGAATTCTTTCAAACGGCCAAGCTGGTTTGATTGACCTGAACTTGGTGCAAAAGCAACAAGTGCTTCGTGCATACAGTTCACCTACAGTGCTAAAAGACTACAGTATGCTGATGCTCAACGGAAATCCACGTGAAGGTCAGGACTTGAACGAAGTAGCTGATTTGCTGCGCGGTCAGGTAGAGATGATCAAAAACGGAGATTTTGATGATTGGATGGTGGAAGCCGTTGTAAATGACATGAAACTCAGCGAGCTCAAGCAGTCTGAGAGCAACTGGAGCCGCGCTGGTAAGATGGTTGACGCATTTGTCTACGACGAAAAGTGGAATGATGTAGTGGGTCAATACGACAATATGGCCAAGCTTACCAAAGAAGATATCATGGCTTTCGCCAATGAATGGTTTGGCGAGAACTACGTGCAAGTGAACAAGCGCGCGGGTGAAAACAATGCCACGAAAGTGGATAAGCCTAAAATCACTCCTGTTGATATCGACCGCGAGACGCAGTCTGACTTCTACCTGACATGGGATAGTGTTGAGTCTGGAAGAATCGATCCTGTATTCGTAAACTACGACGAGGCGATCACAAAGGATGCTTTCAACAATGGTGTTGAGTTTTACAACATCAAAAACGAGAACAACGACCTTTTCAGTCTTTACTACATCTTGGATATGGGAACGGATAACGACCAACTTCTTCCGTTGGCAGTTGAGTACCTTCCTTACCTTGGAACTTCAGACATGACGGCTGAGGAGCTTCGCAAAGAGCTTTTCAAACTCGGTTTGAGCTTTGACGTGTTTAGTTCACGTGATCGATCTTACGTTGTACTTAGCGGACTCAATGAGTCTCTAGAAGAAGGCGTTCAGCTTTTCGAAAAAGTATTGGCGAATGTTGAGCCAGACGAGCAAGCCATGAACGACATGATTGAAGGAATGCTCAAAGAGCGTCAGGATGCAATGAAAAACAAAGGACAGATTCTCTTTAACGCAATGAGCTCTTACGCTCAGTATGGTTCTGACAATCCGCTTAAGAACATCATGTCTGAAGAGGAGTTGAGAAACATCAAGCCAGAAGAGTTGGTGAACCGTTTGAAAGAGATCACTTCTTACAAGCACAAAATGTTCTACTACGGTCCACAAGACTACAAAGAGGCAATGGCTACTATTGGCGAGTACCACGTTGTTCCCACTGAAATGAAGGAAATTCCTGCTCCTAAGGTTTATGCTGAGATTCCAATTGACGACAACAAAGTTTACTTCGTAGACTACGATATGGTTCAGAGCGAACTCTTGATGACGGCTAAAGGCCCTAAGTTCGACGTTGAATTGGCTCCAGAGGTAAATCTCTTTAACCAGTACTTTGGTAGCGGATTGTCATCGATCGTCTTCCAAGAAATTCGCGAATCGAAAGCTTTGGCCTACTCGGCTTACAGCTACTTCACGATGCCTTCTGAAAAAGACGAAAGCCACTATGTGCGCGCTTACATCGGTGCTCAAGTGGATAAGCTTCCCGAGGCAACCAACGCCATGATGACTTTGATGAACGATATGCCTCGCGCCGATCTTCAATTCGAGTCTGCCCGCGATGCAGCCATGAAGCAAATCGAAACGAACCGTACATCTCGCGAGTCGATTTTCTGGAGCTACATGACCGCCCAGAAGAGAGGACTTGACTACGACATGAGCGAGAAAGTGTATGACAAACTTCAAGCAATGAGCTTTGAAGATTTGCAAGCTTTCTTTGACACCAACATCAAAGGCAAGCCTTACACGTTCAGTGTGATTGGTAACAAAGAATTGGTAAACCAAGAAGTTTTAGAAGAACTCGGAACACTTGAGGAACTCACTTTAGAGGAACTCTTCGGTTACCCCGAAAATGACAAATCAGAAGTTTTGGTGAAAAACTAAAGCCAACCGATTAGAAAAAGGAACCCCTTTCACAAATGTGAAAGGGGTTTTTTGTATTAAAGACGAATTTTTCACTGTGGCTTCTTGAACAAAGGCAGTACTTTCGCACCTCCAATGACCATCACAGAACATTACCGACTCAATTTGCGCATCGCCTTGCCCGTGATGATCGGCCAACTCGGCCAGATCATGGTCTCCGTGGCGGACAGCATTATGGTGGGTCAGTTGGGAACGTTGCCTTTGGCTGCGGTCGCATTGGGCAATAGCATTTACATCATATTCATGGTTTTTGGGATTGGGATGACCTTTGGCATTACGCCACTCGTAGCGCAATCAGCGGGTAAGAAAAGAACCAATCTTCAGGGTACGCTCCTGCGCCACTCCATGCGGGTAAACTTCTTGGTGGGACTTATTCTCTTCGGGGGATTGCTTTCTGTCCTGCCGCTTTTACAATTCTTGAAACAAGACGAAGGCGTGCTCCCACTTGCCCTGCCTTACCTCATGATTATAGGGTCGACCATCGTTCCGCTGATGCTCTTCCAAACCTTCAAGCAATTTGCCGAAGGGCTCTCTGACACGAAGGAAGCAATGAAGGTGATCATCGTTTCGAACCTCATCAACGTCGTACTTAATTACCTCCTCATTTACGGGAAGTTCGGTTTCCCTGAAATGGGACTAAACGGAGCTGGATGGGCCACGCTGATCGCGAGAGTTCTGATGGTCTTCTGGATGGGTTGGTATGTTTTGAAAAGCAAAAAATTTAGAGCCAACGGAATCCGACTAGCTGGCTTCACCTTTCGAAAAAAGATAGCCCGAAAGCTAATCCAGCTTGGCGTACCCATGGGCTTGCAATACATCTTCGAAGTGAGTGCTTTTGCCCTTGCGGCAATCTTCGCGGGAATGATCAGCGCTACTGCTTTGGCGGCTCACCAAGTCGCCATCAACATTGCTAGTGTAAGCTATATGGCAGTAACGGGTCTCGGAGCTGCTGCTACGGTGCGCATTGGCAACCAGGCGGGAATGGGCGATTCGCTAAACCTCAGAAGAGCAGGAACGACTATTTTCAAAATGGGAGCATACTTCATGCTTGTTGCAGGAATCCTCATTTTCATCTTTCGCAATGAGCTGGCTGGATTCTATTCTGACGATCCTGCGGTGCTCGCCCTCGCTTCGAAAATGCTGATCGTGGCTGTAGTATTTCAGCTCTCTGACGGCATTCAATCCGTGGCACTCGGCGCACTGCGCGGCCTTACAGATGTGAAGGTGCCCACTTGGATTACTTTCGGTGTCTATTGGTTGCTCGTGCTGCCTGCGGCCTACTTCCTTTCCCTTCATACCTCTTTGGGCGCTATGGGTATTTGGTACGCCTTAGCAGGCGGATTGACCCTTTCGGCCATCCTACTTTCCGTTCGTTTTCGAACGTTGCTCAATCGCCTGGCAGCGAAATTGGAAAAAACGCGTCCTTAGTGTAACGATTCTGATTTCATGGCACTCTTACTTTGGTTAAAGACTATTCGTGTAATAGATTGGCTCAGCTAGAGAGTTCATTAGCAAGGCATACGTAGTTTGAAAAATAAGGAGTTGACTTTAGTGAATGACTGTTTTTAAAACAAGTGAAACGAAGATAATGGACTATATAGACAGACAATAGGTGCCATCAGAAGCAACCCTCTAGATCCTGAATGAAACGCAGCTCATAAAGGCTTGCCTCAAAGGCAAAAAGAAAGCCCAGCGGGCGATCTACGATACCCACAAGGGTGTGATGTTCGCCTTGTGCCTGCGTTATTCCTCTTCTCGTGAAGAGGCCGAGGATATTCTCCAAGAAGGATTTCTGAAAGTGTACCGCGATTTGAACCAGTATAAACCCGATGCGCCTCTAGGTGCTTGGATTCGAAAAGTTATGGTCAATACTGCACTAGAACACATTCGCAAGAAATCCCGTCGTCCGCAGAGTCACGGACAGGAAGTAATGTCATGGGATTCGGTGACTCATACCAACCCATCGACCGAAATGAATGCAAAAGACTTAACTGCCGTGATTCAGAGTCTACCTGAAGACTTTCGATTGGTGTTCAACTTGGTGGCATTGGAAGGATACGCTCACCGAGAAGTGGCTGAGAAGCTGCAGATCAGTGAGAGCAACAGCAAGGTGAGGCTCACTAGGGCCAGAGCCATGCTGAAAGAAAAAATAACCTTGATCTTTGAAATTGACAGGTGATGGAAGAGAACAATTTAGATAAATACTTTCAGGAGCAGCTAGCGGGTCATACCGAGGAGCCGCCACCCGCAATATGGGATGGTATCGCTTCGCAATTGCCCAAAGGTAGATTCGTTTGGAACAAGCGATATCTTCTTTTGCTATTGCTGTTTATTTCGATTGGTGGAGCAGCGTTTTTAGGTGTACGCCTTTACCAGATGGATTCACGTGTTGCAGAATTGGAAGAGAAAATAAAAACCGAAGAGCACGAATCTGTTGTTGAAAGCGAAGAGAATCCTGTTGCGAAGGAGAAAGAAAATTCAAGTGAAATTTCATCAGATGATCAAAAAAGCTCATCTCCGGTTGTCGGGGAAAATGATTCAGAAACCATAGCTGCGGCAGAAAAGTCCAATCAAGAAAATAATCCGATCGGATCGGAAAATCCAACAGAATCGGAACAGTTGGCTTCAAAGCCTAACACTTTGGGCAAGACAAATCCAGCTGATTCAAAAGCGGAGAAACTGGCGAACATGGGCTTGGCTTTGAACCCCTCGGCCAATGTCGATTCGTCAGATGATACCAGAGACTCCAACCAAGGAAAGACAACTGCAACCACTAAAGAGGAATCACAAAATAAGCCTCAATCCAATAGCGGCTTTCTCGCAGAGTCAGAGGTTGAGTTGAACAACTCTTCGATGCCATTCAATCCGATACGTATATCGAGTATTATCCCGTCAGCTTTGGTAAGTCCTGAATTCATTGACACTACCAGAGAGGTAGACTACTACAAACAACCGGGAAAAAGCTGGTACCTGTTTGTTTACGGAATGGCCAACTATACTCACCGCCGCATCATCGTCGAGGCAGAAGGTTCCGAAGGACTCCCAAACCAACTCGACAAAGCTGAAAACGGACTCATCACTCCCGGAGGCGGACTGCAGCTAAGCCGAGAACTCAGCCCCTCATTACGCTTGAATATTGGCGCTGAATACAATCAATGGATTCAAGAAGGCTCCTACGGAATAGAGGTACAATTTGAAGATGTTAGCGTTGAAACAAATACGCTTACAGAGCTTGCTGAATTCAATTTCGACGGAAACATTGAAAGTTCGTTTGGATCAAACTTTTACAATTCAAGTACTGCCGAAAATCCACTTGGAGAAGATTTCGCCACGGCGAGTCCAAATCTTGAACCTCTGGCTATCCAGCTTGAGACAAGAAGAAGGATTTCCTACCTCGCTATTCCAATCACTTTAGAATACGTATTGAATGCCTACCCATTTCGGTTCACAGCAGGTGGTGGAATCTCCGTGAATCACATTATCGGATCGGACTTTAGTTTCGAAGTTGAACCCGACGCACCAGGATTTGAAGTGGGCGAAGTAGAAGCCGTGGAAGGAACGTACTTGGCCTTTCAAGCAGGATTTGGAGTAGAGTATGGAATTTCAGAACGCATGTCGCTGCGACTCAACCCGAGTTACCGAGGCTGGATGACGCCGATTTTTGAAAACGAGGAAATCAGAACGCTGCCATTTGGAGTAGCAATAATCGGTGGTGTTGTATATCGACTCGGGAAATAATGGCCTGAGTTCTTCTGGCATTTAACTCAGGTGTTAATCAGAACTTCTCGTCGGAGTATTCCAACACAGTCCAAGTCGCTATGACTCGGTAAGGCTATTTCTTAATTATCGTTTTGGATACTTTTTCGTTTTGCCAATAAAAGGCAATATGGTAAGCACCTGCTGGCCAGTCGCCCAAAATCAAAGTATAATCTGAAGGGATACTCGAAAGACTCTCAAGGAGCATTCCCGACTCATTGTACACTTCAATTCTATCGGGCTCTGGTACTTTATCAGAAAACACAATCTTCACCTGATTCTCCGTAGGATTTGGACTCAACCTTATCCCATTCGAATACTGACTATCCCGAACTTGGCTCACGTTCACTTCCTGAACTGAATTATTAGCCGATACTAACCACAAAGAAGGGTCAAACTGCACCTGCTCTACTACAAACGGCAGGTCTATCTCAAACGTTTGCCCACTGAAATTGTGGTCAAGTCTTATGATACTGTCTTGGCCTTGTCCAGTCACGTAAATAGGCAAATGCATCTCAAAGTAATCAACCGAACTGTGAGATGTAGATTGTTCGATTTGTAGATTCAACGAGTTATTTGAAAAATACCAATCAATGTCATAGCTCGGATAACCTTGACCATAAAACCAATCTTCGAAATACTCAGTCAAATCCTGACCACTTTGCGATTCTAGATGAGCTTTTAAGTCAATAGTACGCGCATAGGAAAAAGCGAGATCAGGATCATCGAGATAGTTCCTAGTGGCTTGGAAAAAATCTTCATCACCCAATTTCCATCGAAGCATATGGAGCAAATATGCTCCTTTGCTATAACTGAGACGGCTACTAAAAATTCTACCAACACTGGTAGTATCATCTACCCACACCGAGCCGTAAGGCACACTAACGATGCTATTGATTTGGCTCAATTTCCAATCGTACCACTCAGATGAGGTCCCTAAAAATTCGGATGTCAATCCAGTTAGATAGGTCGCAAATCCCTCATTGAGCCAAATATCCTCCCAAGAACCACAGGTCACCTTATCTCCAAACCATTGATGAGCTAATTCGTGAGCTTGAAGGCCATAAGAAAAGCTTCCCATAAAACTCATTGTTTGATGCTCCATACCGCCACCCCAACCAAACTGGGCATGTCCGTATTTTTCATCGGCAAATGGATAAATCTCAAACAACTCATTGAAAAGCTCCATTATTTCCACTGTGGACTCCAGTTGATCTTCTGCTTGTGATAGATCTTCTGGAAAAACATAATTCAACACTTCAATGGCTCCGTTATCAATCTCCACGAAATCAGAAAAAACCTCATAGTTGGTAACAGCTATAGCCACCAAATAGGCTGTAATGGGATAGCGATGTTTCCAATGATAAACCATCAGGTCACCTTCCGGTATTTCACTGATTAGTTTTCCATTTGAGCCAACACGATAGGCATCAGGTGTTTTTACGATGATATCAACCGAATCAATTTTATCCGTTAGGTCCTGTTTACAAGGCCACCAAACCTTTGCACCATAAGGTTCCGACAGGGTCCACAAAATCGGAATACCGTTGTGCGTGCCCTGTATAAAAGAGCCGAATCCTGTAGAATTTGGAGCTCCTTCGTATTTCACAGAAATGCTATCGAGCTGGCCGATAGGAAGGATTTCCGGCAGGTTGATTTTCAAGTTGTCATCCGCTTGCTGAGCGTTCAGTAATTCTGAGCCGTAGCGAACTTCGACGATAGTCATGTTGTCTGCAAAATCGAAGTTGATCTGCTGAAATTCATCTTCAGTAGGTACGAAATAGGAAGTGATTTCTCCAGAAATATAATTCTCAGCCGGATCCACAGTCCACTCCATACGGTGGTATTTCAAATCGTAATTCTGGGTAGCTTCATTTGTCTTGAAATTCAACAGTTGACCCTTCCCCTTTTTCTCCATCTCCACAATGTGAGATAAATCCTTGCAAAAGGTGTTGACATCATGCTGAGCTACAATGGGTAAGGATACAATCGTGTAAAGTGCGACCAATAAATAGCGCATAGATTTAGGCTTTAATTAGGTTCAATTGGAAAGTGTTCTAATCGAATTTGTTAGTAACAGGATACAAGTTAAGGCTAATTGGAATGATGTGCTGTTTACTGAACCGGATTATCCCTGATATCGTCATTTTAAGATTCTCTCAGGGATGCTTTGGCGAGTTAAAAATATCGTGACTATGGACGGTTTTGTAACCAAACACCAATTCTCGGCACTCTATTACCAAACAATTAAACCAACCGACATGAAAAGAAATCTTGCACTACTCCTCATCCCGTTTTTGGCCCTTTCTTGCAATTCTGACGACAAGGATTCGAATTCTCCGCCCTCACATCCAGCGCCAAAGAATACCATCGAACTCAATAACATTCAAGAAGGCCAGATCAACCGTTACCTTCGATATACCGCGGATTGCAGCGACCCTGAAGGGAGCTTCACTTACACCGGAGACACGCTTGAGGTAAGGACAATCATGACCATCGAAGGTATGGCGTTTTTTGAGGAATTTACCGAAGGATCTACCAATATGGTTGGAGTCGAGCCATCCGAAACCCGAGTTATTTCTCACGACGGATACATCCTCATTCCCGAACGACAATTCTCCTATTTGTTCTTCTTTTACGGAAATGATACCATTCATCTCACCAAGCCCGAGGACCTCAATCTCAATCAAGGTACCTGCTTCCTCGAGTATGAAAACGGAGAAGCATTTATTGGAGAGGAAATCGGCTTCTTATCGACTTTTGACTACCAGGATATCCGCTATCAAAACAACCGAATTGTTTCTTGTGTGCCGCCGTTTATGAGTTTAGATGCCTACTTGATTTACGACGAAAGTCAGCTCAAGATGAGTCATACCCTACGAGACACTGGAGCTTCATTCTCCATTGAAGGCTATGCCTTACTTCTCTAATAATCAATCATTAAATTAGCCTCACCTAAAACGACTATCATGTATCAAGACAACCTACTGACTCGCACTCTATTAATATTCTTGTTTTCCTTCAGCGCCATTTTAGGTGTGGGACAAAGCATCGATGAACTAGTTATTATTCCCGAAGACCCAATCAACACAGAGGATGTAGTCTCAGTGATCGCTACCGCTTGGCACCCTAGTCAAGGTTGCCCGATTGTGGAAACCGAATTCGTCTTTAGTCAAGACACTATAACTGTAGTTGTTCAACACGAGCTTGGTTTGGCTACTGCGATTTGCAACTCCATAGATACGACCTCATTGGGAAGTTATGCACCAGGAACGTATCAAGTCGAATACGTCATGATCTCGGGAGTATTCGGAGATATTGTCGCCGATACGGCATACACCCAATTCACAGTGGAAGGAGTGAGTTCAAGCAGTGAACTAGACGCTCGTTCAGCGATCAATATCTACCCAAATCCGAGTAACGGAAATCTATTCATCGAAACAGATTGGCGCGGTGAATTCGCCGTGTACGACCTCTTAGGAAAAGAACTCGAGAATTTCAGAATAGACAGAAGCCCGTTCTATTTTTCAACAGAGAGTTTCACAACGGGAGTATATTTCCTGAAGCCTTTTAATGATAAGGCCTTTGAGGGCGGGAAATTTGTGGTTCAGTAATTAAGGAGAAACTCTTGCCGTCTCAGTGGAATTGACCGCTCCCAACACCCGATAAATCTCCTCCTGAATATTCGTGCGGATATTCATCTTCGCTAGCTTCTTGTTTTCGGCGCTGGGGTATACACGATTCGAGAGGAAAACATAAACGATATCCTCCACTGGATCGGCCCAAGCGATGGTGCCTGTGAAGCCCGAATGACCGAAGGACTCAAAGCTTACACATTTGCAAGTCGGGCCTGGGCCGTCTGGGATCACGGGCTTGTCAAACCCCGCTCCTCTTCTTTCCTCGTCTAGCTCGGAATCGCAAAACTGGCAACGCGTATATTCCTCAACGACCGCTTGGCTCAAGAAGCGCTCGCCGCCGTAGGTTCCTTTATTGATCAGCATCTGCATAATGGCAGCCAAGTCTTCGGCATTGCTAAAAACTCCTGCGTGTCCGCCGATTCCTCCTTGCATAGCTGCCCCTGGATCATGCACGTAGCCGTGAACGAGTTGGCCTCGGAAATAGGTGTCGTACTCAGTCGGTACGATTCTGTCTTTCGGGAAGCGCTCTAAGGGCAAATACCCCATCGTTTGCAAGCCCATTGGATTGTAAAAATTGGCCGCGGCAAAACTATCGATGCGCAGCTCCCCTTGTCGCTTCACGATTTCACGCATGAAGTAGTAACCGAGGTCGCTGTATTTGTAATCGCGATTTGGTCGAAGTGGAGTATCCAAAACTCGATAGAGCAAAGAGTCGCTCACCACCTGATTGATGTACATCTTGTAAGCCACTTTCCTCGAATAGAGATCCGATTCAGTCTTTGAATACACATCCCATTTCGGCTGGCCGTCATTCATCGTTTCTACGTAAAACGGCACCCACGCTTTGAGCCCTGCGACGTGCGCCAGCATCCTTCGCGGCTGCATGGAAAAGTATGGACTCTCCGATCTTATTTCAGGGAAATAATTGGCCAGAGGGGCATCCAAGTCGAATTTTCCAAGATCATCCAATTTCATTAAACTGAGCGCGGACGCGACAACCTTGGTGATGGAAGCCAAATCGTAAACATCAGTGCTTCTGACGGGTGTTTGATCATCGTAAGTATGAAAGCCGTAATTCTGATTGAATATGACTTTTCCCTTTTTGGCAATGAGAATTTGCGCTCCGGGATAGGCGCGCTTTTGGATGCCATCCATGGCAATGGAATCAATTTTGGCGAAAGCCTCGGGCGATAAACCAAACTCCATCGGGCAGCTATAGTGGAGTCGAGTGGCTTCTGCCAGGTCTATACCTTCGTTGACTTTGAAATAATCTCCCACCGACACAGGGAGTTTCCCCGTAACGGGAATCGCTCCCATAATGGCTGCTGCGGCGGCTCGATTGAGTTGAGCATCGTCTTGATAACCTACAAGTATGGCTCGGTAGCGGTCGGGATGCTTCAGCTTTGCCAAGGCATACGGATTGCCCATAAAAACCAAGATCACCTCTCGCTCGGCGGCGATGGTCTCGATCAGGTCTACCGCATTGGCAGAAAGCCCAAAATTCTTGGAAGGTGAATTCGAAGTTCCTTCGATGTTGATGATGACGGTATTGCTTTTCAATACAGCATCGCGAACGCGCAAAGCTTCAACAGGCTCTGGAGAAGTCACTGTTATTACCGATTTGAAATCGGTGTATTTGGCGAGTCGGTTCTTGAATACTTGGCCGTCGCCACCAATGGTCAAGACTGAAATGGTGCGCGTGTCCAAATCCCCGAGAGGGAGTATCCCATTCTTGTTTTGAACCAAGGTGATGGCCGCCTCGCTCAGTTTCTGTTTGAGAAAATCGGCTTCAGGCGTATCCAGGTCATCAAAGACATTTGAGTCATTGACCAATGCATTGCGGTGAAGCCCCACCCATTCTTTTGCCTTCAAAATCTTCGTGACACTGCGGTTCAAATCTGCCTCTGAGTATGAACCATCGGCGATGGCATTACGGATTTTCTCAAGGGCTTTTGGAACATCTTCGGCAAAAAGCAGAACATCGTTGCCCGCTTTTGCGGCAAGCAAATCCACCTCGCCTGGTTCGTAGAATTTTGAAACACCCTCCATATTGAGGGCATCGGTAAAGATCAATCCCTCAAAACCCATTTCTTCTTGGAGCAGTCCCGTCACCACATTTAGCGAAAGCGTACTGGCGCGATTTGGAGTTGAATCCAAAGCGGGAACAGACAAATGAGCGATCATAATGGAACCGAGTCCCTCTTCAAACATTTTGGAATAGGGATAAAGTTCTACGCTTCTCAGTCGATTGATGTCGTGCTTGATGACGGGAAGGTTGTAATGCGAGTCGGTATCGGTATCCCCGTGCCCGGGAAAGTGTTTGGCATTGGCCAAAACGCCGTTGTCTTGCATTCCATGCATGTAGGCCAGCCCTTTGCGCTCGACATTTTCTTTGTCTTCACCAAAAGAGCGGTTATTGATCACTGGATTACTTGGGTTGTTATTCACATCCACTACGGGTGCAAAATTGACGTGTATGCCAATTCGTCTGCTCTGTCGGGCTATTTCTTTTCCCATGGCATAAATCAGCGAGTCGTTTTGAATCGCTCCCAGAGTCATTTGTCGTGGGAAGCTCAGCGTGCTATCTAGCCGCATCCCAAGTCCCCATTCGGCATCCATCCCAATAAGCAGTGGAATTTTAGACGCACCTTGAAGTCGGTTGTACATTTTCACTTCGCGCACGGGGCCTCCTTGAAAAAAGATTAAGCCTCCGATTTTGTACCTTTCAACCAATTCGAGAAGGCCTGCCTCGTGCTTGGCATCGCGATTGCTATAAGCAGCAACCATGAAGAGTTGCCCAATTTTTTCTTCGACGGAAAGTGAAGTCAAAACGCTATCGGCCCAAGGAGTTTCAGCCTTATCAAAGATGGGTTGGGCTTTCGCCGAAAAGGCAAACACGGTTAAAGAGAAGAAAAAGAGGAGCTTTAGGGCAATTTGCATTAATGGAAATTTGTTAGAGAAATATTGAATGAACTTATTAAATCAATTGAACATAAAAAGTCGCGGTGTCGGTTCGAGTGATTCGCCCAAAGCGGATCGTATCGAGAACAGCCTTGCACAAGAAAATACTTATTCTCGATACAAATTTTCCACTTTTCAATCGGAAAATTCACTCGAATTGACAGAATATTTTCTTCAAACAAAACAGGACTAAAGTAGTATGCTTGTCAACCATCGCCGAAGAAAGGCAGTAATTTTATTCACATCACTTTGCCAATCGTAAACGTAGAACGAAATTTGAAATTGGATAGTGTAAAAACCCTTGATCGATGAGACCACCAAGATTACCATCTGTGTTTAAATTGACGGATCACAACCGTTACAAGAGCTTTACTTATGAGCCCCGCACCTTCGACGAGCGCAAAGAACGTTTGGCCAAACAAAAGAAGGCAATCGAGAAGGAACTGGCACTGGAACAGAAGCTTGGGAAGAATTATGAAGAGCACCTTCGGGAGCGGATCAGCGAATCTTGGTCTCGCAAAGAAACTAGGCGCGTACAACGTAACTCAGGCTTGAGACTTTTGCTAATTTTGACGGCCCTTATAGCTGTTGTTTATTACTTCTTAGGTTAAAACGTCTCACTGCGCTAATGCCAGATATTATTCACCTTCTTCCAGATGCCGTTGCCAATCAAATTGCAGCCGGCGAAGTAGTTCAACGGCCTGCCTCGGCGGTGAAAGAACTGCTGGAAAATGCGGTGGACGCTGGCGCGGAAAACATTCAACTCATCGTTAAGGATGCGGGGAAGACCTTAATCCAAGTGATTGACGATGGCTGCGGCATGAGCGAAACCGATGCTCGCATGAGCTTGGAGCGCCACGCCACTTCCAAAATCAGAAAGGCAGAAGAGCTGTGGCAAATTCGCACCAAAGGCTTTCGCGGTGAAGCGTTGGCCTCGATTGCCGCGATTTCTCACATGGAAATGAAATCCCGTTTGCGCGAAAGCGAAATCGGCACTAAAATATCGATTGCTGGAAGCGCAGTAGAAAACCAAGAGCCTTGCGCTGCGGCCCACGGAACGTCAATTTCAGTAAAGAATCTATTCTACAACACGCCAGCACGGAGAAATTTCCTCAAGTCGGACGCAGTGGAAATGCGCCACATTGTAGAGGAATTTGAGCGGGTAGCCTTGGCTCATCCCGACATTGGCTTTTCGCTTCACCACAATGACAATGAGCTTTTCAACCTGAAGTCATCGGCTTTAAGGCAAAGGATCGTGAATGTATTCGGCTCAAAATTCAACGAGCGTTTGGTGCCTGTAAAAGAAGACACGGTGATCGTGGGCTTGCAAGGTTTCATTGGGAAACCCGAATACGCCAAGAAAACCCGCGGGGAACAATATTTTTTTGTGAATGATCGCTTCATCAAGAATAGCTACCTCAATCATGCCGTAAGCAGAGCCTTTGATGACTTGATCGGAAGGGAATCCTACCCATCCTACTTTCTTTATTTGAAAGTTGACCCAGCAAGCATTGACGTCAACATTCATCCAACGAAAACAGAAATCAAATTTACCGAGGAGCGTTCCATCTATGCTATCGTGCACAGCTCAGTAAGGAATAGTTTGGGGAAATACAATATCGCTCCAAGTCTGGACTTTGACCAAGAGGCTATTCTCAATATTCGGCCGCTTCCGCAAAATGTGGGAGTAGCCCCTCCAGAACCAAAAGACTTCGATTTCAACCCTTTTGAGACGAAGGCTCCACAACCAGCAAATAGTAGTGGATTCAATTCTGGCAGATCAGGTGGCTTCAGCCAAAATTGGAAAGAACTCTACAGCATAACTGAAAGAAGAGACGGAGAAGAACAATCCCCACTTTTTGAGCGCGAACAAGAAGAGCATCAGAGCAGACCTGACGTTTCGGTAACGGATCGCGAACGACCCATTTTTCAATTGCACAGGCGGTACATTCTGACCCAAATTAAATCGGGCTTTATCATCATCGATCAGCAGCGGGCTCATGAGCGCGTATTGTTTGAGGAAATCAAGAAAGGATTAGAGCGCGGCAGCGGTTTCAGCCAGCAACAATTGTTTCCACAGCGTGTTGAACTCGATGTAAAGGACTTGCAATTGCTGGAAGACTTGAAAGATGATCTGTTTAAGCTCGGATTTGACATTTCGACTTTCGACAATGAAAGTGCAGTAGTAAATGGAATTCCAGCGGAAGCAAAAGGCCTCGACATAGAAGGCTTGATTCAGGACTTTTTGGAGCAATATAAGAGCTCAGTAGGTCAATTTGAAAATGATCACCACGACCAGATAGCAGCGGGAATGGCCAGAAGTTTGAAAATAAGAGAAGGGAAAAAATTGGAGAACACAGAAATGCTCGACTTGGTAGATCGCTTGTTTGCTTGCGATCAACCACAAATGACCCCTTCGGGAAAATCAGTGATTCTCAACTTTACATTGGATGAAATTCAAAGAAAATTTAAATCATAGATGAGAGGTTTTCAAAGTAGTAGCGCATTTGGAAATATGCCCGAAGTGGTCAAAAATCTCTTGATCATCAATGGCTTATTCTTTTTGGCTACCGTCGCAATGGAAGCTCAGTCGGTTGATCTTAGTCGCATACTAGGAGCCTTTTATTGGGAGTCAGAGCATTTTAGAGTGTGGCAGATTGTTACGCACATGTTCATGCATGGCGGCTTCATGCATATTTTCTTTAATATGTTCGCTTTGTGGATGTTTGGTTCGGCTATCGAGAAAATATGGGGAGCTAAAAAATTCTTGATTTATTACTTAATCACAGGTTTTGGAGCTTTTATTTTGCATTATGCCATCGTGGCTTTTCAAGTGCAGCAGCTCATGCCAGATGTAAGTCCTGAGATGCTGCAGGATATCAAAGCCAATGGATTGGATATTCTCATGCGCAATCAAAATTATACCAACCCAACTTTCGCTAAGTTGAACTTGCTCTACAACATTCCTGTAGTCGGCGCTTCGGGTGCCGTGTTCGGTATTCTTTTGGCATTCGGGATGATGTTTCCAGATACTCGGCTCATGTTGCTCTTCTTTCCCGTTCCAATCAAAGCAAAGTACTTTGTGATCGGGTATGGTGCCATCGAGCTCTTCTCGGGTATAGCCAATCGACCAGGCGATAATGTAGCGCACTTTGCACATTTGGGCGGTATGCTATTTGGCTTCATTTTAATAAAGTATTGGAATATAAACAAAGGAAACTCTTCATACGGACACTAACATGGCCTCGATTCTCGACGACTTAAAACGCAGCTACCACAGTGGCAACATGGTTACCCGACTGATATTTTTCAATGTCGGAGTGTTTGTATTATTGAGTTTAATTCGCGTATTTGGCTTCTTTTACAAGAGTGATTTTCTTGGAACCATAATTCCGTGGATCGCAGGAAGCTCCAGTTGGGAAACCATGCTCTTTCGTCCCTGGACAATCGTTTCATACATGTTTGTACACGAGGGGCTGATTCACCTTTTCTTCAACATGATCATGCTTTGGTTTTCTGGTCGTCTTTTTGGCGATCTGTTGGGTGATCGCAAATTGGTGGCAGTTTATTTCTACGGTGGCATCGCTGGTTTTCTTCTCTATTTCATCTCCTACAATGTCTTCCCTGTTTTCTCTGGCTCTGAAAGCACGATCATCGGAGCCTCCGCTTCGGTTATCGCAATTTTGGTAGCCATAGCCACTTACAACCCCGACATGGAAGTGCGGCTTGTGCTCATCGGAAATGTGAAAATCAAGTTCGTTGCGATTTTCTTCGTGGGCTTAGACATTCTTTTCCTCGATGGTGGAAATACAGGTGGTAGACTCGCTCACCTCGGTGGCGCCCTGCTTGGTTTTTCTTACGCAAGAAGTCTGAAACAAGGAAACGATTGGGCCATCGGGTTTTACTCGTTCGTCAATTTCTTTGGCGATTTGGTAAAATCAAAACCGAAGATGAAAGTGGCTTCTTCAAAGGGACAGTCCACTGGCTCAACGAAGAGCTCGACAACTCAGCGGAAGAAAAGCAAAGAACAAGTCTCGCAGCAGAAGAAGATTGATGAAATCCTAGACAAGATTTCCCAAAGCGGTTACGACAGCTTGACGAAAGCAGAAAAGGAGTTTCTGTTTAATGCAAGTAAGAAATAGTGATCAAGCGCCTCAGGTCTTTTAGTAAATCCGCCATGTTGACCCTCAATTTAATTGTGGTCATCGGAATTGCTTTAGCCTATGCCGCAACTGAGATTAGCCCCGAAACATTCTCTTACCTAGCCTTTTTTGGAATTGCCTACGGCTTCTTCCTAATAGCCAATATCATCTTCATCGTGTTCTGGCTTTTGGTCAGAAAACGACTCGCCTTGATCTCAACCTTGGTTATCCTTTTGGGATTTAATTACCTCTCTTCTTATTTTCAGGCCATTCCCGATCTGCGTTCAAAAAACCCACCATCGAGGGCGGTCAAGGTAGTCTCTCAAAATGTCAAGCTTTTTGGCTGGTACAACTGGGGAGAGAACATTGCTCAAAGAGACCAGATGTTAAGGAAATTGGAGAAAATGGAGGGAGATATTTTCTGTTTCCAAGAGTTCTTTCACAATTCAAGCCCAGGCATATTTGAAACCAAGGAACTCTTGAAATTGACCTTGGGCGCTCCCTACCTTTACGACGAATATACCTCTACAGTCAGGAAAAACCAGCACTATGGAATAGCTACGTTCAGCAAATTTCCAATTGTGGGACAGGGCCAAATTCGCTTTAAGGGAGAAACGAATAACAACATGAGTATCTACACTGATGTGGTGGCTTATGGCGATACGATCAGAGTGTATAACGTTCACGCGGCGTCAATCCGCTTCAGCGACTCTCAATATGCCTTCATCAAGGAATTAAACGAAGAAAAAGAGGAAGCAAATGTTGGACTGGACGAAGCTTTGGGCATCGTAGAAAGATTGGCAGGAGCTTTTACAAGAAGAGCCAAACAAGTGGAACAGGTGAAGGCACACTCGATTGAAAGTCCTTTCCCCGTGGTGATCAGTGGCGATTTTAATGATACACCTGTCTCTTACAGCTATGCCACTATTTCTGATGGCTTAGTGGATACCTTTCGGGAAAGTGGAGGAATGGGAATCGGGAGCACCTATCTCGGGGCATTCCCTTCTTTTCGAATCGATTATATTTTCCATTCAAAGGATTTAGAGTCGGCGGAGTATACGCGATATGAAGAGGGCATTTCTGACCACAATGCGATTAGTTCTCTGGTTTGGACTCGAAAAGATTAGAGTCCGTCTATAAAGTCCATTATCTGCGTTCCACTTGTTTTAAAAACAGTCATCCGCCTGAGTCGGACTCCTTATTACGCCCTTCGGTTGTGAGATCGCTGCGCTAAGTATTCAGCTCTGCGAAAGCCTTGAACTTTCTGGCCAAGCCACTTGTCTCTATTGACAAACCCTATCATTCAATTCTCACCCGTCGGAGGTCGAGCACGTTCATGGGATTGGAATCCAAGCCAGATACGTCCTTCGAGACAAATCTCATCACCACATCGTAATAAAGCGCTACAATCGGCGCTTGCGACATCATCACGCTATCCATCTCAGCGTAGAGTGACGCCCGTTTTATTGGGTCGATTTCGCTGAGTGCTTTGTGGTACAAGTCATCAAATTCAGGACTATCAAAATGAGTGTAGTTCGGGCCATTCGGCGATTTATTTTCCGAATTGAATAAGGCCATGAAGTTCTCATCGTCGGGATAATCAGCCAACCACGACTTGCGGAAGAATGGCAAGTTTCCTTTTGAAGTGCTCTCGCGGTGCACAGATGCGGGTAGCACGTCGACTTTGATTTTGATACCAAATTCGCTCAACTGATGCTGGGCGTATTCGCAGAGATCGACATAGTCATTGGTCGTGCTCAAGGTTAACTCAGAAAGCCCCTCTCCATTTGCGTATCCCGTGCGATTGAGGATGGCCCTGACTGAATCGGGACAATACGTATAACCAGCATTTTCATTGTAACCAGGCATCCCTTTTGGAATGAATCCCCCGTGGGCAGGAGTGAAAACATTGTTTCGCAAGTAGCGAACCATAGCGTCGCGATCGATGGCGTAGTTCACCGCTCGACGTAAATCGGCATTAAGCCAAGGACTGCCTTCGTTTAGCGAGTCGCTGATTTGAAAACCGAAATAATCCGTCTTTAAGAATGGATGTCTCTGCAGGTAAAACTTGTCCGTGTAAATCGGATTGAGTTCACCATTCGACGATAAGAGTTCGTCCTTATAACTAGCGTGCAGCCCCGACATGAAATCGAAGTGCCCTTTGAGAAAATCGAGGTAGGCCGCGCTTTTATCGGGAATGAAAGAAACTGCAACAGCATCTAAGTATGGAAGCTTCTCTCCCGCTTCATCCACCTGAAAATAGATTTCGTTTTTGTGCAGCGCCAGTCGGGAATTCTCAATCCAAAAATGGAATTTGAACGGGCCTGTTCCAACGGGATTGCTGCGGAAATCGTCGCCATACTTCTCGATGGCTTCATGCGGAATGACCGAACAATACTTCATTCCGAGCAAGCCCAAAAACGGTGGGAAAGGTCGGTTGAGGCGAATCTCCAGTATGGTATCATTAATAGCTTTGAAAGGCTCAACTTCGCTTACATTTCCAAAAACCCAAGCCCCAGGAGTCGACTTGACGGGATCGATCACGCGACTGAAACTGTATACAAAATCGCTTGCCACGACCCTTCTGCCATCGGCTTCAGGAAAAGCCTCGCTATCGTGAAAGAACACATCGCTTCTCAAGAAAAATTGGTAAACCGTTCCAGTCGAGTCTACCTCCCAAGAATGGGCGATGGCCGGCTGCACCATTAAAGCGTCATCAATTTCTACCAACCCGTTGAAAAGAAGATTACAGGCCCAGAGGTTTTCGAGGTTTCGGCTAAAAGCCGGATCAAGGGAAGAAATCCCCGCCGACTCGTTGTAGCGGAAGATCATCTTGTCAGGATGGGCGTGCTGGACAGCACAGCCGAAAAGAAACAAGACGCATATGAAGATGATCGTTCTCATTGATGCAAATTAAGCAGCTTTTGCCATGTCGAATTTGAAATTCAATTTTCGTTTCCCACAGACTTATCTTCAATCAGACATATCCATCTTTTTTGGAAACCAAACTCTTTGGCCAATTTGACATCGACACCCATGTAGAGATCAATCCGTCGACGGAAACGGTGGTGCATCTTGTCCATGACCAAAAAGGTATCACCTTCAAAACCTTCGACCAGCACACGTGCATTTCTCACGAGTCCGCTATCCAGCAGATCGCGTGAAATAGCGATGGCTTTCATTCCGGGTTCCAGCGTATCGCCCCAAGCGGCAATATTGCCCGGAGTGCCAGGACGTGTTTGGTATGGCAAACTATTGTAAGCAGTCACAGAAACCTTGAAGCAATTCAAGCTCTCTTCTCGTGGCTCTTCGCTACAGCCTAAGCACGCAATAAAGGCTAATGGAAGGATTTTCTTCATGTATTGATTCCAAGAACCGAAAAAGAACGGGAAAGACGGTCGAGAATTATAAAAAGAATGCGAATTGACTTCAGGACTTTTTCTTCTTCTTTGGTGGGCGCAGGAAGTTCCTCTACAGTAACCCGAATCAACTGGCTCAGCCATTCCTTATCCTCGATTTTCTCTTCGATCAAAAAATTGGGTTTAGCTCCAGGGTAAGGAGGTGCTTCGGTAGGTTCACCAATAAACGCCCGACCTGCTTTGGTGGGTTTGATAAAGAGACGATTGTCGCAAATAGACCCGAATATTTTTCCATCTGAGTAGATTCCATACTCGCCAAACATCTTCTTAGCCAGGATTTCTCCAGAATCTTCAATGTGGTCTAAGATGTAGTCGACGTAGTTTTGGTTTGAAGACATAAGAAGTAAAAATAAGATGATCGACTTAAAAGTAACGAAATGGCCTTAGAGCTTCTCAGACACCACCACTTTCACCGTCTCTCCTTTTTGAAAAAGATCCCCAATTTTCTTTTGATTGATGAGTAGAGTGACTGCCTCAGTCAATTCTGCTTTTGTTCTTTCGATGAGTGAAAAGGCTGTTTCGTTTTCTTGGGCACTCACCAATTTTAACGTTGAGACATCGATTGTTTGGATATCATCTTCGCTCAGATTACTCAAGCTGTAAAGAATCTCTTCCATCTTGGTTTGATCCTCGCTAGTGCTTATTGCCATAAAGCTGAAGAGAAGTCCTCCATGTTTTACCCAAGTTCTGGAACCGTAATAGACATCTTCGCCAGATTCCTCTTTGAAGGCGACAATATGACCAATCTTATCGCCTATCGAAACGGGTTCTGATCCGATCACAGCTTCTTTTGCATAAGGACTTAGACCTTCAAGGTATTCTTGCGCAGCATCAGTTGGATTGATCTCACTTTCCTCAAACGTCACTCGCATGTATTCTTTCTCCTCCAAATTGGCCCCAGCTATAAGATTTCCCATAAAGCCATTTTCCCAATCATCAGGAAAAATGAGCTTAAAACCAACTGTAGGATTAAGGAAAATCTGTTCAATAAAAACACCGTGAGAAGGATCGCTTCCCGCTAATACTCCGTCAAATTTCTCTAGAAAATTACCCGCTAAATAAGCCTTCTCGCCTATTGCTAAGCTGGTTACGTGCTTGTCAATCTTTGCTACTCGATCGTCAGTCATGGGATGACTTGCATATGCACTCTTCTCTTCTGCTTCGCCAGAAACAATCTCGCCATATTCTCCGATTCGCGCCAAGATAGACTTGAGGGCATTTGGATTGTATCCCGCCTTGGCGGCAATTTCCACGCCTTCCAAATCAGCCTCCGTTTCTTGCTTGCGATTGTACAAGGCATGGGTCAATAATCCCAATTGCTGAAAAGGTGACTGCAATGCGTTGCCAATATTTTCGTCGATCACCGCCCCTATGATAGCTCCGGGAATTTGAAGTATTCCAGGGATAATTCCTTTTCTATTGGACTTGATCACGTGTCGATTGTTCGCATGGATAATCTCATGCGCCATAATACAGGCCAGTTCATCTTCTGACTCAAGAAAGGGAAACATACCAGTTGTAATGTATAAGTGCCCTCCGGGAATGGAGAATGCGTTGGGTTCAGGCGTTGCCAAAATGGTGTACTTGTACTCAAAAAGCGGTTCTTCCATTTGAGCGGTGAGCTTGTCTCCCACTGCTTTGATGTATGCTGTCAGTTCGGGATTGTCATAAATACCAACCGCCGCTTCGACTTGTTCGGAATACTGCTTTCCGAGAGCGATGTCTTTTTGAATGTTTTGGGCAGGAACGCTGATCGCTCCCCAAAACATGAATATAGCTAAAACCTTTATTTTCATAGAAGCACAAAGTTACGGCAAAACCATGTTTGGCAGAGACAGGAATAAACCTATGAAACCGAAATGGACATACTGAACTGAAGATATTCTCAATTTGAATATCATCGGGTAGATTGAAAGGCTTCTTAGTCAGTAGCTTTATAATACGACTAAAACCTGATTAGAAAAGTGATTAAAAAAATCGTCAGGTTCTAGAGAAATGAAAGCCTCGTCGACAAAATCAACTTGAAAAATACAGCATTTAGTTTTACTAATCTTTGATTTCCAGTATTTTCCCCTTTGTAAAACCATATTTTATTCTGACATTGTATATGTTGATGCAATCTCCTCTGGCAAACTCCTCTTCCAGGTTTTGACCCTTTTCAGATTTCATTAGACACGCACCAACCATGATAACCAACCTCTCTTTTCGTCCCCCGAAAAGAACCTTAAACTATCTCGCAATGGAAGAAAACAAAGTCCGCATTGTGGAGTGGCCAAAATCCAAGGCCTTCCTAGAACACACGTTTCAACTCGACAAACCTTGTCCCGTATCGATTCTCTTTGAAGACAAGCCAGTACCCGTAGAAGTGAATACAGACCAGAAAAAGCCGATGAATGTCGCCATGAATATGGCTGTTTCAGCGAAAGAAGCTATTCCTGTTTGTATTAAGATTTGTGAGCCCATTTGTGCCGTAAGCGATTACAAAGTGGGTATCACTTTGTTCGGACAACCACTTGCCGAGATCGGCGTGAAAGGAACTACACGACTTGCAGCCTGTGAAGACAACGAAAAACAAGAGCGCATATGCCTCAGGTTTGAAGATTGTAAGTCAGGGAAAGTCGCGAAATCACCCTACAATCGTGATGGCGTTACCTATTCGACTCAAAGCGCAACTGTGAGGTTTGTATCCCTAATCGGGCCACCTACACCTACTCAAATGCTTATCGAAAATGATCTGCTTCGGCTAGATTTTGATGAACCCGTAAGTCAGCTTGAGCTGAGTGTGGCCAATTTCGGAGATCCGATCATCAGCATTGAAGCCCTTTCGGGAGAAACTCAATTGTTCAGCGATCAAATTGCCATCCAAAACTCCCAACAGAAGATTTTGGTTCCAGTTGATAATGTTAAAACTATTCTCTTATCAGGAGGAAGTAACGAAGCAGGACTCATAGAGCTGTGCTTCGATTCGAAGGCGTAACACATCATTTTACCCATTCAGCACCATGAAGACTAAAGTAACGAAAGAAGCCACAAATCTCATTGGCAGTGTTTCCAACATCGTTCTAAAAGCGGCAAGTATCTTGGAGGAGAATATTGCAGAAGGAGTATTGGCCGCGCAAAAGGTTGAGAAGAAATTTCTTGATCCAGAAAAGATCAGAGGAGACAAAGATGATTTAATGAACAAATTCAGGACTGATACGCATCAGGCTCTTGACATCCTCTTTGATACGTTATCGTTGGCTACCCAAAAGATTCAAGAGTATTCGACAAAAATAGACGAGCTCAAAGAAGCCTCAGAGAAAAAAGAAGAAGTCGCAGTGCCCATTTTGACTTTGGACAATTCCGTTTCACCTGGTGATGAAGTTTTGATTCCACTAACCTTGGAAAATGAGAGCAAGACTGAAGTCATGAAGGTAGAATTCAAAGGCCAAGAACTAAAATCGAATGATGATAAGCTTATTAATAAAAAAAATATATCATTTGAACCAAAAATTTTATCTCTAAAACCAGAAGAGAAAGGTGTAGTTAACATCAAAGTATACATTCCTCAAAGCACGGTAAAAGGTGCATTCTCTGGAGAAATTCAAGCAAAGAATATTCCCGAACTGAGGGCGATACTCCAATTCACCGTAAAATGATGATATGGAATCGCAGGCTCCCCCATATCAAAACCTCAAAAAACAACTCGGGAATTACCATGCCAGAGCGGTAGATAAAATAAGGGAGCACATACCTAAAAAAGGACCCAGAGCAAGCTTGTATGACTTGGTGCTCGATTATCCCACTCGTGGTGGCAAAGGCTTTAGACCAGGATTGTGCATGGCTACCTGCAATGCCTTTGGCGGGAACAATGATTTGGCGTTGAATACCGCTGCCGCCTTGGAACTGTTTCACAATGCATTTCTCGTGCACGACGACATTGAAGATGAAAGCCACCTCCGCAGAGGCCAACCGACCATGCACGAGAAGGAAGGACTTGCCATAGCAGTAAATGTGGGTGACGCGATGAATGTATTGGGCATGCGACCACTGATGGCAAATATTTCTTCCCTCGGTCACGAAATGACGTGGGAGATTTTCACTGAAGTAGAGCACATGGTGCGTCAAAGTGTGGAGGGGCAAGCGATGGAATTGGCTTGGGTAAGAGCAAATGAAAGTTTCATTTCCGAAGAGGATTACCTCGAAATGGTTTTGAAGAAAACCTGCTGGTACACCACAATTCATCCCATGCGGCTGGGAGCTATGATTGCCAATGCAGAAGTGGCATCTGACGAATTCAATCTATTCGGCTACTACATGGGCGCAGCATTTCAAATTCAAGATGATGTGCTAAATCTTATTGCCGATGAAAAGAAGTATGGTAAAGAAACAGGCGGCGATATTCTGGAGGGAAAGCGAACGCTGATGCTGATTCATTTGATGAATCAATGCACCAAGAAAGAAAGAGCAGCTCTCAGAGAATTTCTAGGCACATCGAGGTCATCGGGCAAAGCTTGTGACATAAAATGGGTGATGTTGCTTATGCAGAAATACGGAAGTATCGATCACGGTATTGTGTCTTCTAAGCAACTTGCTGGTGCTGCATTGCACGAGTTCACGAGGATTTTCTCCTCACTTCCTGCAAGCCCTGATAAAGAACTCTTGGAAGACTTGGTTTTATATATGATCCACAGAGATTACTGATATGGTAAGAATAGTAGAAACACCGAGACTCGATGCCGATGTGATTATAGTAGGTGGAGGGCCAGCTGGCGCGGCACTGGCTTTTCACTTGCGCAAAAACGGCCATGCAGTCATCATTCTCGAGGCAAGTAAATTCCCACGCGACAAAGTGTGCGGCGATTTTGTAGGCCCTGTAGCTTTGAAAGAACTGGAAGGCATGGGTATCCTCGACGAATTTCAATTGAGCAATATCATCAATCGTTCAGGAGTTTTTCTCAATGGTGAAATGCTGATTGAGCAAGAACTGCCAGAGGTAGATGGATTGCCCAACTACGGAAGGGTAATTACACGAATGGAGCTCGACCACAAGATGTATAATCGAGCCATAGAAGTAGGTGCCATAGGATTCGAAAATACCCGAGTATTGAGTTATGACGTTCGGGCATCTCATGTAGAAGCAAAAGCGAAGCACAACGGGAAAGAGGCCATATACAAATCCAAAGTGCTAATCGGCGCCGATGGCAGCAACTCGACAATTGCCAGACAACTAAACGGCAAAAAACATCCCAAAGAGAGCAAGATTCTGGCGGTGAGAGCCTACTACGACAATGTTCCTGGACCTGAAGATCGTGCAGATTTATTCTTTACGGAAGGCACCTTCCCAGGCTACTACTGGCTATTTCCAACAGGGAAAAAGCAAGCCAACATAGGAGTGGGTATGGTCATGGAAACACTTCCCAAATCGGAGAAGCACCTAAAGGAAATGCTCAATGAATTGATCGTAAACGATCCCGCACTCTCGGCTCGAATGAAAAACGGGAAGCTAATTGGAAAAGTAGAAGGATGGCCGCTTTCTACGTATGATCCCGATTTGGATTTCTGCGAAGACCGAGTTTTGCTAATCGGTGATGCAGCAGGCCTGATCAATTCCCTAAATGGTGAAGGAATTCAATACGCCACCTTAAGCGGAAGATGGGCCAGCGAAGTGCTGCATTCAGCGCTTACACAAAATGATTTCTCAAAGGAAACCCTCACCGATTTTGCGGTTATGGTAAAGAGAAAGATTGGGTACGACTTGGCTCTATCTCGGGTTGTGATTCAAGGTATCAGAAATAGAAACCTCAATCCACTTTGGATGGAAATGCTTCAAGTAATTATACAGCGAGCCTCTTATGATCCTGCTTATGCAAAAATCGCGGGAGGAATTCTCGCTGGAGTTGTGCCAGCAAACGAAGTAGTTCATCCCGCCTTCCTGATGAAAACAGCTCTGCAAACAGGATTCTATTTCGGAGGAAAGGCCGCGGGCACTTTACTGGGCGGAATAAATAAAATGAGAAAGGTCTCTTCAGATGCCATTGAAATAGCATCGCAGCTAGGAAGAGATGTAGCAAACGAACCAGGTGTCTACGGCAACTGGACTTGGCAATTAACCAAAGACTTAACGCACATAGCTAAGTATACATTGACAGATATGCAACCAAAAATCCTAAGCAAATATTTCAACAACAATGGTAAAAAAGAAACTGACGCAGCTCAAGCAGTTGCAAAAGGAAATACCTGACCTCATAAAGAAATACGGCGACGATACCGCATTGGCACGAGCCGCCATGATAAATCCAATTCTCGCTCTAGAGAATATCGGATACGAACTCAGCGATGAGTTAAAGCATGAATTAGACTACCACATTCGCTTTGGACCCGAGAAGAAAAAGCGGCTTCTCAAATTGGAAAAGGATATTTACATAGACGTGGGCAAATCCTTTGACCTTCAAGACGAAAAGCAAGTTCGCAAAAACATCCACCCCTTCATTTCTATAAAAGAAAATGCCGTATTGGCAAAGCCATCCGCAAGGATAAGGCTCTCCAGTAACCAAGGAGTAAGTCAATTGAAATCGGCCTCGTTGCAAAAGACAGCCACTAGCCCTTATGCAGGTTTCTCTAAAACGCACAAGGTCATTCCAAAGCTAATCGAATACCAAGACTATGAACTCAACGCACCGAAATTGGGTTCAAAAAAGCTTTTCAATAAAGCCCTCAAAGACAAAAAAATCGGCGGAATAAAAATCAATTCCGTACGGTTTCGACTCAGTGAACGACTCAAAGAAGAGTAAAGCACAACCAATTTACTTACCCCCTTAAACTCTAACCAAATGCCCAATACTCAAGGTTATGAGATGGTAGCCCAAGTCAAGGAAGCCATTCTCGATACCATTCTCAAAAAAGCTTGGAAATCAGGCAGCGACGGCAGTGATGAAGGTGTAATACCTCAGCACATCCAATTGCCGGAAGGACTGGCTTTTGGTCCCTACTCCCTTAAAGACGGAACTGTTCAAATTCCGCAGGAGCAGCTCAAGCTGAAAATGAATCCTGCAATAAACGGCGTAGACATTACGCTTGGCACGATCAATCATATTGAAATAAACGATCCACCGATCGCAAGTGCGACATTCTTCGACATCAATGCTGATATCAAAGTTGAGACTCCGATACGCGTATTTGGCGACCAAGATGTGTATGCCGACTTTCAGGAATTGACTGTGGCCAATGTCCACACCACCATTACAAGTGGCAACCCCATTCCCGCCATTACAGCCGATGCCATTGAGGAATTTGTCCATAATGAATTTTCCAAACCTGGCTTCCAGAAAATTTTTGATCCCATACCGATAGCTTTCGGTCCATTGACTATGGACGCAAGAATTGAACTCTTCGATGATCCAGTCGACCCTGCCAAAAGGGTAAGTGTTTCATTTCCAGATGCGGACAATGTCCAGCTGGACGTTCCCGTGTACATGTTTTTTTACAATATTTCAGGTGTTCCTTTGGCGACACCTATGGGGGTAATCGCAACGGCACGAATTATTGCGCCATACTCTGATGATACAAATCTAATCAGTGCCGACTTTAACTTGGCAACGGTCGACTTGGTAGATATTAATCCGTCGCCGATAGCGCCCGAAGGAGCAAATTACACTTCGAATAAAACCTTAACCGGCTTTGCAGGCATAGACTTGGACAGCCTCATCGTGTCAGGCTTTAATACAGGAGCTTCATTGGTTTTGAAGACCAGCCTTGGTACAATAGTCGTTGACGTTCCTCAGCTCGGAGAGATTGAGGCGTTTATCTCTGCGCAAGTTTTGAATGAACTCCTCAGTAGAAAACGGATATTCATATACAGACCCGAAGCTCCCGAAGACAGCGGACAGAGTATTAGTTCGATACAAACACAAGCGAAGATTGACTTCTTGGCGATCGGGGTTAACCCAAGTAATCCGAACAATTTACTCGCTATCACCAGTTTCCTATCGGGCTCATTTGATTTTGCGATTGGTATTTCAAAGGATAAAATTATCGACGAACTCAACAAGGTCAAAAACGAAACATATCCCAAATTTCCTCACACCTTTGATGAGGAAATTGATGGCAAAACGGTCAAGTTGAATCGACTTAGCTTTTCCCTAAAAAATGGCTGCATTGAAATTTCAGGTGCTGTTACCGTCGTAGATGCCATACTGGATAGTATTGATGTAGATGCTGATTTTGATGCTGAAGTAATCTTGGAATGGGTTGACAACCCAGATGGATCGCAGACACTTATCCCCAAACTCAAAGGAGATCCTGACGTTGACCTATCCCTACTCGCTTGGATTCTCAGCTTTTTGATCGGATTTATCACCTTTGGAATAGTTGGAGGAATCATTGCGCTAGTCGTAATGGCTGTGGTAGAAAATGTTGCTGAAAGCATTGGGGCAAGTGTAGCGCGAGATGAAGTGAGCGATCAACTGAAGGTACTCGCCGCATGGCCTCAGTCTTTGGATGACATCGGAGAGGTCAGCGCACGTTTTGGTAATCCCGTTCCAATCGCGCCAGACGGTATCATCTTCAATGGGAGTATGCTGATCACCAGCCGACACGAATTGACGATGCTCGACCCTGCTGATTCACATGGCCCGTATGCCATTGTGGGCAATCAGCTTATTCAATTTGATGGAGGTTTAGAAAAGGCGAATACTCAGGTGCACTGGGATCTCGCAGACGGAAATTCGCAAATCATTCGAAAGCCTGCACATCGGTATGGCAAGTCAGGACTGTACGTCACTAAGTTCCAAAGCACCGTTAACGAAGAAGGTGGTGTGACCACCAGACATTTTGCCAAAACTGAAGTTGAAAATACTGCTCCCGTGGTTTCGCTACCGCCCAATTTCACCATAGATGAAGGTGAAGAGTTTACCTTGAAGGGCACTTTTACGGATGAGAATTGGCTTGATACGCATACCGCCACTGTATTCTTCGGGGATAACAGCAAGCCAAGAGATCTAAACGTAACTGAAAACCACCAAGCTCCAATGGGAAATGGAGAGGTTTGTTTTTCGCATGCGTACTGTGACAATGGTGTGTACAATTTGCGCCTCGAAGTCGAGGACGACGTGGGTTCAATTGGCACAGCCACCATGCAGATTAACGTTGAGAACGTGATTCCTGAGGTGTTCTTACCCGATCGAGTTTACACTTTGATAGATCAGCCGATCAGACTGATTGGTGAATTCATAGATGCCGGGTGGTGCGATTCACATATTGGAATTTGGGATACAGGTGATTGCAACAAACCCAGACGAACGATTATTTCTGAGACCAACCAACCACCTGCTTCTGAAGGCATCGCTGAGATCATGCACATCTACAAGACTTGTGGCCGCTTCGAGACCCATTTGCAAATTATCGACGATGACGGAGGAATGGGAGAGGCAAGGCATATCGTCGAGGTGAATCACATCAAGAATGCCGACATGCGCCTTGGTTTCCGCGAAATGTTGATCGTAGAGGGAATGGAAGCGCAGATTGCCAATGACTGGTATGCCTACTATAAGCCCGCTCAGGGCAGAAATTTTGCAGGGGCATTTCGCGGGGTAGCGAGCCATATCGTAAATGACGACGGGCATTGGGCACAAGAAGTAAATCTGCGTGGCTCAGGCGTAGCTGGTATCGTTCAGAAGATAGATGTGAATGAGGGATGGCAATACGAACTTACCGCCTGTTTCAATTTCCCCATTATGGCCTCAACAGCTAAGGTGCGATTGGGCATCGATCCGCTAGGCGAATCAGATCCTCAAGCTCCTCAAATAGTCTGGGTGGATTCAAAAATGCACTTTGACTGGCAGAATATAACGGTGCGGACTCAAGCCGAAAATAAACAAATCACACTCTTCTTAGGATTGGAACAAACCGATGACCGCGAGAGCATTGTAAGGTGGGATAGCGCCATGCTCTATCAGATTCAACCGCATCATTGCAAAAGCGATACACCCGAAGAAAAAGTAGAATGCCTTGAATTTTCGGAGCTGAAAGAGAATCTTCAAATCACTGGCTCTTTTGAGCACAAGGGATATTTAATCCAGACGGAAAACACTGGTCAAGGAATGGCTATTGCCACCATCGGAGAATCTCAGGATATCAAAAGTCTCGCATTCACGTCGCCTCTATTGAAAGTCATACTGCCCAATTTCACGAAATTCGTTTTGATTGAAATGGCCAATTTCGATGGCAGAGCGATTCACATAAGTTTGTTACGAGATAACTCGGTGGTTTCAAATGAGAATGAAATCATCCACAACGGTATGAAAACCCTAGTCTATCGAACTGAAGAGTTTTTCAATGAATTGACCATTCAGGTCCCAGGAGATGTCCTTTTTGAAAGTGCTTTTTTAATCAGGGTCTGTATCAATGAAGGTGAAAACAACAATGAAAGAAAAATCAGAGCGGATTTCAGTTCTTGAGTTAGTTTGGAACTGCGGATGATATGACAATCAACGTTTGTCGGCAGGCCTATTCTGCCAAATACTAATGTACTGCCCGGTTGCCATTTTTCGGGCTTGAGCTTTTGCCCTTTCGGCAATGGGTCCCGTGTAAGACTCATCGATAGTCTCTAGCCATAACTCAAGCCAGTGAGCAAAATGCTCCTGCTTAATGGTGTGACCAGAAGCACGATCTACGTCTATGTGCTTTTGAGATGGACTTCCTCGAAATTGTGCTCCGCCAAGAAGTTTCATTTCCCAGAAATCGGTGAGTTTCGATAAATGAGCGGGCCATTCACTTTCGGTGATGTGTCTATTGAAAATGGGGCCGAGCAATTCGTTCTTTCTAATCTTGGCATAAAACGCATTCACAAGGCCAGCAATATCTTCTTTAGTAGTAAGCGTTTTCATGAGAAAGAATTAAGAATTTTGAGCTACTTGCTGAACCCTCTCGGCTCTGTCGAGTTTGCTAAGGCTAAGGCGGACAATGCTGGCTTCTTTCGCCAAGAGATCATGAGGCACGCCACCTTCTAAGCTTACGATATCTCCTGCATGGAGATGATGCAATTCACCTTTGACACCAAAGTCAATCTCACCTTTTAGGAGGTGAACAATAATAGGGAATGGCGTTTGGTGCTCCTTCATGGATTGTCCCGTTTCCATTTGAATTCTGATCTCTTTCGAGAATGAGGTTTCCAGAATGACTTTGGTTAGGACTTTTTCGGGCTTTGGTTCTAAATCGTTCAGAAATGAAAAGATTTTCATAGTTGTTGGTTTTTGTTTCAGCTCGCAATCACTGTCGCAATTACGGCCATTTGAATTAATTAAGGACAAGAATATCCTAATTATGACAAAGGTCATTCATTTGTAGTCATTTCCAAATGTGCTTATTCTCAATAGCCAGATGCATCTCTGATCTTCGAATCTCATTACGAATCAAAATAGCTATCTCATTTTCGTCTAGACTCCAAGCTCTCGAATGGCAAAAATAGCCTAAAAAACTCCCATAACAGATAAAAAGATGTTTTTATCTTTTTTATGACATTTATCATATTTAAACCCAAGAGTCCTCAATATATTTGTCCTGATAAACAAGCACATCCATGAAAAACCTTCTGAAATTTGCCCTCCCTGTTTTATGTCTCTCATTAATGAGTTGCGGAGGAGAAGAACCAAAAAGCAACTCAAGCACACCTCCGCCAAAGTCGATGGTACAGGAAAAGCTTGCACCTGCATCGGAAAGAATAACACTCGATGATAAAGGAGTAGGAGAGATAAAAGAAGTCACCCTTGATCCAGAGATCAACCAAGACTGGGTAGCCGAGGGAGCTGACATTTTCAAAACCAACTGCACAGCTTGCCACAAAATTGAAAAACGCTTTATCGGTCCTTCGCCAAAAGGCATTCTAGAGCGACGAAGCCCTGAGTGGATTATGAATATGATTCTCGACCCACAACTCATGGTAGAAGAAGACCGCTGCGCAATGGATTTACTCGTTGAATTTAACGGAGCTGCCATGGCCAATCAGAATTTAACCGTCGAGCAAACGCGCTCAATCCTTGAATATTTTAGAACCCTATAATTACCAACCATGAAAACATCTCTCAAAAACATCTTGTTTCCTTGCCTAGCATCACTGCTTTTGGTTTCGTGCCAATCGCCAAATGCGGATTCAAGTTCTTCTGCTCCAGCTGAGACAGGAGAAGTCAAAAAAGAGGCTGGACAAGCCTTTATCGAGAATGACGAAGGGCGTCCAAACGTACTTCAAATTGCCATCGGCTCGCCCGATCACACCACACTGGTTGCTGCCGTTCAAGCGGCTGATTTGGAAAATGTGCTCGTAAATGCTGGGCCACTTATGGTTTTCGCTCCTGTAAACGCAGCATTTGATGAACTTCCTGAAGGAACCGTCGAATCACTTCTCAAGCCCGAAAACAAAGAGCAATTGGCCACCATTCTCAAGCACCATGTTACGGCTGGAAACTACTCCAAGGACTTCTTGAAGAAATTCAAGAAGCTTGGTCAAGCCGATGACACCAGTGTAATGATTGAGGTAAAAGGTGATGATGTTTACGTTGGCGGAGCCAAAATCCTAGCCAGTGTAGAAGCTGGAAACGGCATTGTACATGTAGTCGACAAAGTGATCCTACCAGCTGCTAAATAAGTTTGATTTCTAAATAATTAACCCATTATACTCAACGACATGATTAAACTAAGATATAGCCTGATCGCCCTTCTGGGAATCGCGCTGATGATTTCTGGATGTGGAAATCAAAATGGTTCTTCCAACAAAGGAGCCCTCGCTTCAAACAACGCTGAGAAGGTGTATGTAGCACCTGGAGAATACGACGAGTTTTACGCTTTTATCTCAGGTGGATACAGCGGTAATATCTCTGTGGTCGGCCTTCCTTCTGGACGTATGTTCAAAGAGATTCCTGTCTTTTCTCAATTCCCAACTTCGGGTTATGGATACTCTGAAGAGACTAAGCCAATGCTAAACACCTCCTTTGGTTTTGTGCCATGGGATGACAGCCACCACCCTGACATTTCTCAGACCACTGGTGAGCTCGACGGACGATGGCTATTTATCAATGGAAACAATACACCTCGTATCGCAAGAATTGATTTGACCACATTTGAAACTACTGAGATCATTGAAATTCCTAATTCTGCTGGTAACCACAGTTCGTCTTTCGTAACTGAAAACACCGAGTATGTTATTGCTGGCACCCGTTTTTCGGTGCCCGTTCCCCAAAGAGATATGCCTATCAACGAAATGAAGGGTAACTTCAAGGGAGCTGTTTCATTCATCAGTGTAGATCAGGAAACGGGAAGAATGGGAATTAAATTCCAAATCCTGATGCCTGGCTTCAACTATGACCTTTCTCACCCTGGAAGAGGTAAGTCGCACGGCTGGCATTTCTTGACCACATACAATACTGAGGAAGCAAACTCCTTAATGGAAGTAAACGCTTCTCAAAATGATAAGGATTTTATCGCCGCTGTTAACTGGAAGAAAATTGAAGAATATGTGAACAATGGCGGTGGTACTATGATGCCAGCTAACTATGCTCACAACGTATATAGCGACGATACTCATATGGCTACTTCGACTATGATGAAAGAAGTTCTAACGGTTGACCCAAAAGATGTTCCGGGTGCCATCTTCTTCCTACCTACTCCGAAATCGCCCCACGGATGTGATGTTGACCCTACAGGTGAATACATCATTGGTAATGGAAAACTATCGGCAGATCTCACCGTTCACTCTTTCACTAAAATGATCGATGCTATTGAGAACGAAAAGTTTGATGGAGACGCATACGGCATTCCGATTTTGAAATTCGAAGACATCCTAGGTGGAGTCGTTTCAAGTGGAGGTCTTGGACCACTCCACACTGAGTTTGACGATAAGGGAAATGCCTACACCACTTTCTTCATCTCATCAGAAGTTGTTAAATGGAAAGTCGCAACATTTGAGGTTATCGACAGAAAGCCAACTTACTATTCTGTAGGTCACTTGATGATTCCTGGAGGTAACTCCAGAAAGCCTTTTGGTAAGTATGTTCTTGCGATGAACAAGATCACCAAAGACCGTTACTTGCCTGTAGGTCCTGAAATGGAACACAGTGCGCAATTGTATGATATTTCTGGTGAGAAAATGGAACTCATTTACGACTTCCCAACTCACGGAGAACCGCACTACGCTGCTGGTTGTCCTGCAGAACTCATCATGGCCAACTCCAAAAAACTCTACAGATTGGATGACAACGAACACCCATACGCCATCAAGAGTCCTGATAAGGCTCGTGTAGAAAGAGATGGTAATGAAGTACATATATACATGTCTACTATCAGATCTCACTTCACCCCTGACAATATTGAAGGAGTAAAAGTTGGAGATAAAGTGTACTTCCACATCACGAACCACGAACAAGATTTTGATGTACCTCACGGATTTGCGATGATTGGTCAAAACACTTCCGAGTTGCTCATCATGCCGGGCCAAACCAAATCATCGGTTTGGCAACCAAAACAAGTTGGAGTTTGGCCATTCTACTGTACTGACTTCTGCTCGGCACTTCACCAAGAAATGCAAGGATACGTGAGGGTTTCTCCAGCGAATTCTAACATAGAACTTTCTTGGAGCCTAGGCGAAGACTAATTCAATTAAGGATAGCTAGTGGGAAGTATACCACTCCCCGCTCCTATTCAAAAATCTTGTAGAGATTTTCAGTTTATAAGAGATTCGAACTAAATAGTAGTTACATGAAACAGGCAAGTGTTGTAATGATTGTAGGAGCACTGATGCTTTTAGGAATATTTGCATTTCCGCTTTGGAATATTGAATTGGGTGCGCCGCAGTACCCAGAGCCACTCGGACTCAATATCCACATAGATGGAATAGAAGGTCAGAATGAATTTGATGTTCAAAACATAGATGGGCTTAATCATTACATTGGAATGAAAGTTCTCCCCAAGCCAGAGGATATGTGGGAGTTTACGTGGTTCTCAAGGATAAATATTGCCATGGTGATCCTTGGCGTATTCATCGGTTTCCTTGGTTTCATGGGAAAACTTAAATACCCGTGGTTTTTTGCTTGGTTTATTTTGATGTCCATACTTGGAGTTTTGGGAATGTATGATTTTAATCTCTGGATGACAGATTATGGCACCAACCTCGATCCGCATGCTATACTTAAGCTTCAAAATCCTGATGGAACACCGATGAGCTACAAGCCGCCTCTTTTTGGTCACGCCAAAATGTTGAATTTCGATGCGTATTCATACCCTAGGATGGGTGCCTACATGGTATTTGGGGGAATGGGAGTCACATTTATTGCTAGTTTAATGGGCTGGAAAGCATCTAAAAAATAGGAACATGAGAAAGCAAATAGATTCAATATCGTTGGTTCTTTTTGCCCTGGCTTTTCTTACAAGTTGTTCGATTGGCCAAAAACCGATCAACTACGGAGAGGTAGCTTGCAATTATTGCAGTATGACCATTGTCGATAAGCAACACGCGGCTCAGATCGTAACGGATAAAGGAAAAGTGTTCAATTATGACGCGGCCGAATGCATGCTGAATGAACTCAATGAAAATGATGCACCAACCGTGGCGATCTATATGGTAAATGACTACAACAATCCTGGTGAATTGATGGATGCCACGAAATCAGCCTACCTAATTAGCGAGGGAATTCCAAGCCCAATGGGAGAATTTTTAACTGGATTTCGAACGCAGGAAGAAGCTCTGGCTGCTCACACAATCCATGGTGGAGACCTTTACAATTGGGTAAGTTTAATAGAAAAATTCAAAAAATAAGTACGCGCTGAAGTAGAATCTAGGCGTGGTGATTGGTAGAAAGAGAGTATTTCAAAATGAGCACAGCAAAGCAGTTTTTAGGATTTATTGCACTGTGTCACCTTCTTTTCATGGTTGTAAAACCAGCAAGTGGGGCTACCGTAAAGGTATGTCCCACTTGTGTTTTTAAGAGTGTACAAGCGGGAATCAACGCCGCAGCTCCTCACGACACGGTGTGGGTTGAGAAGGCTACTTACAAGGAGTACAATATTAAAATCGATAAACCCATCACTATAAAAGGCGACAGGTATCCCATAATTGACGGGGAGGACAAGGGCGAGATCATTACTATATATTCAGATAGCGTTACCGTTGATGGCCTATTTATCATAAATGTCGGCACCAGCTACACTACCGATTATGCCGCCATACGTGTGGTGAAGAGTAAGTATTTCACCATTCAGAATGTGGTTTTAGAAAAACTATTCTTTGGGATCTATTTGGAGAAAGCCAGCTATGGAAAAATCTACCACAACAAGATTATTGGCGATGCGGTAGATGAGTACAATTCGGGAAACGGCATCCAGCTATGGTATTCAAATAATATTGAAGTGGACAGAAACATCATTCAAGGCACGCGGGATGGAATTTACCTCGAGTTTTCGGATACCATAACCATCAGCAATAACATATCAACGAAAAACCTGAGGTATGGCCTGCACTTCATGTTTTCAGACGATGACGTTTATTCTAATAACACTTTTGAGAATAACGGAGCGGGGGTAGCTGTCATGTTTTCCAAGAGGATCAAAATGTACCAAAACACTTTTCGGATGAATTGGGGTACGGCCAGCTATGGGATGCTTCTCAAGGAGATTAACGATGCTGAAATTGTAGGGAATACCTTTGAAGAGAATTCGATTGGAATCAATATCGAAGGCTCGAACAGAATCAATTATACCGGTAATAATTTCATCGGGAATGGATGGGCAGTAAAAGTGGTGGGCGCTTGCTACTCCAATAAATTCTCAAAGAATAACTTCCTGTACAACAGCTTTGATGTTTCTTACAACAGCAACCTCAACGACAATGAGTTCGACATGAACTACTGGAGCAGCTACACAGGTTACGATCTCGATAAGGACAAGATTGGGGATGTGCCTTACCGCCCTGTAAAACTCTTCTCTTACATTGTAAACAGAACTCCCGAAACGATAGTTCTTTTAAGGAGCTTGTTTATGGAAATCATAGATTTTTCAGAAAAAGTAAGCCCAGTCTTTACCCCTGATAACCTAATGGACAAACATCCTATGATGCGAAGATTAGAATGATAGTAGTTGAAAATTTGCATAAGCGTTTTGGCAAAAACAATGTTTTAGTCGATTTGAATCTCAGCATTCAAAAGCCTGGAATTTTTGCTGTATTAGGCCCCAATGGCTCTGGTAAAACAACCTTGATTAAATCTATTCTGGGAATGACCATTCCCGATAAGGGAACCATCCAGCTCGGTGGCGAAAACATCAAAAAAAAGTGGAGGTACCGCGAAGAAATTCAATACCTACCACAAATTGCCACCTTTCCTGGAAACCTGCGCGTGATTGAATTGATCAAGATGATTAAGGACATGCGGAAATCTGAGAGTAAGGAAAAGGACTTGATTCAGCTCTTTGGCTTAGAGCCGTTCCTCAAAAAAAGGCTTTCAACACTCTCGGGAGGGACTAAGCAAAAGGTAAATGTAGTACTGGCTTTTATGTTCGATTCACCGATGGTTATTCTCGATGAACCAACTACGGGACTTGATCCTCAAGCGATGATTCATTTACGGGGGCTCATTCGACAGGAAAAAGAACGGGGGAAAACCATATTGATCACCTCGCACATTATGCAATTCGTAGAGGAAATAGCCGATGAAGTGATCTACCTTCTCGAAGGAAAGATTTATTTCAAGGGCAGCCTAGAAGCACTTCGCGAAAAGACGGGCCAAGCCGATTTAGAACATGCCATTGCGGCAATAACCTCTGTCGAAATCCATGTTTAAAATTCTCAAATACAGCTTTTACGACTTGATGCGCAGCATGTGGAGCTTGGTTTATTTAGTTTTCTATATGATCCTTGGCTTCGTATTGCTTTTCTTGAATAACGACCTCTCAAAAGCAGTGATCACCTTGATGAATGTCATCGTGATTTTGGTACCACTTATCGCTACGATCTTTGGTGTGATGTACTATTACAATTCCCGCGAGTTTACTCAGCTCCTTCTCGCACAACCCGTTAAGCGCTCTTCCATTTTTATGGGACAGTATCTAGGCGTGGCGGGATCTCTTAGTTTAAGTCTCATCTTTGGTTTGGGAATTCCCTTCATACTCTATGGTTTGTTCGTGAGCGACGCCATTTACGATTTTCTGCTCCTCCTGGTCGTAGGAAGCTTTCTCACATTAATCTTTACAGCCATCTCATTCAACATTGCCCTTTCAAACGAAAACAAGATCAAGGGTTTTGGCTACGCGGTGCTGATGTGGCTGTTCTTTGCAGTGATTTACGATGGGGCATTTTTAATGTCGCTCATCATTTTTGAGGAATACCCTCTCGATACTTTTTCTCTGATCGCCACCTTGTTTAACCCAATTGACTTATCCAGGACACTTATCCTCTTAAAGCTAGATATCTCAGCCCTATTGGGCTATACAGGAGCCGTCTTCAAAGATTTCTTCGGAACCAGTCAGGGTTTATTCTTGTCAATGGTCACACTGATCGCATGGACATTCTTTCTATCCTTTCGGATCGTATTCAAGGCTGGAAAAAAGGATTTCTAGCTTAGTGAAGACTATTCTTGTTTCAGGTAAAATGCACCATCACCAAAAAGATCACCCAATCCTTCAAGGCTGGTTTCATTTAAAACCTTGTTCAATTCTTTTCTCGTTTCAAAAAACTTATCGTGAAGAGCACACGGGTAATCGATATCGCATTCTTCAAAGCCGAGGATGCACTTCTTTGTAATCTTTGAGCCATCAATCGCCAGAACCACATCGCCTAATTTGACATCGCGTTTCTTCAATTTGCTGAAGCCACCAGTCGGCCCTCGCATCGAAAGAAGTAAATTACTTTTAGCCAGTCGCTGAAGAACCTTAGACGTAAATGAAGGAGGAGAGTCGATAGCTTCTGCTATCTCTTTCAAACCAGCCCAGGGAGAATCTGAATAATCCCGATGCCATAAATAGACCATGCACTTTATGGCGTACTCGCAGGTTTTTGAAAACAATACTTGGTCGTTAGTGAGTTGTAAAAGTAATAAAGGAGTTCTATATCCAGCTATCGACTAATTGATTTCCAGCCTTAAAAATCCTAAACAAAGATGCCATCTGATTTGCTTTTATCTTCTTTCAAATCCATCGTACCTTTGCGCCATGCTTCAATTTAAGAAGGTAGCTTTTTACACCTTGGGCTGTAAGCTCAATTTTTCTGAAACCAGCACCATTGCAAGGCAATTGCAAGATGCAGGTTATGGACGGGTAGCGTTTGAAGACAATCCCGATGTGTTTGTAATCAACACTTGTTCCGTTACGGACAATGCCGACAAGAAGTGCCGATCGGTAGTGCGTAAGGCGCTCAGAATAAACCCTGATGCCGTAGTAATTGTGATCGGTTGCTACGCACAATTGAAACCCACCGAAATTGCCGAGATACCTGGAGTTAATCTGGTGCTCGGAGCGGAAGAAAAGTTCAACGCAGCTGAATACTTAGAGCGCGAAGACATTTCTGAAAAAGGAAAAACCGCCGCGAGAGCAATTAAGCACACCAAAGAGTTCGTTCCTGGATTTTCATCCAATGACCGCACACGGACTTTCCTAAAAGTTCAGGACGGCTGCAATTACTTCTGTGCGTTCTGTACCATTCCCTTGGCTCGGGGAAGATCGCGAAGTGAGCCCATTGAGGAAACCTTGAAAGTAGCGCAAGATGCAGCTGCGGCTGGTGCCAAAGAAGTGGTGCTCACGGGAGTGAACATCGGTGATTATGGCAACGGAACGGATGAAAGTTTTCTAGACCTCATCAAAGAATTAGAAAAAATAGAGGGAATCGAGCGTTACCGGATTTCGAGCATTGAGCCCAATTTGCTCAATGACGAAATCATCGAATTCGTGGCAGCAAGCGAGAAATTTGTTCCTCATTTTCACATTCCGCTGCAGTCGGGATCTGACAGAATACTACAGGCCATGCGCCGCCGCTACCGCAGTGATCTCTATCGCGAGAGAGTAGAAAAGATCAAAACATTGATGCCCGATGCTTGCATTGGCGTCGACGTGATCACAGGATTCCCTGGCGAAACGGAAGAGGAGTTTCAAGTGACCTACGACTTCCTGAAAGACTTGCCCGTAAGCTACCTTCACGCATTCACCTATTCAGAACGAGCGAATACTACAGCAGTTCGATTGGAAGAGGTAGTGCCGAAAGACGTGCGCTACAAGCGAACTAAAATGCTCCGTGTATTGAGCCACAAAAAGAAAAAAGCCTTTTATCAAGAACAGATAGGAACGACGAGAGAAGTTTTGGTTGAAGCCGAGGAAGAATCGGGCACAATGAATGGGTTTACCGAGAACTACGTCAAGGTGAAAATCCCATTCGACGAAAGTCTAATCAACACGATTCAAACTGTATCTCTGAGCGAAATTGATCGAGACGGATTGATGAAGGTGGAACTTCTAAAAGAATCGATTCATGCTTAAGGAAATTTTAGATCAAGTAATCGAGATCAGTATTGAAACAGGAAAATTCCTGAAAGACGAACGCAAGAGCATCAAGACTTCTGAGATTGAGATGAAGAGCGGAAAGAACGACTTGGTCTCCCGCGCCGACAAAGAAGCCGAGCGACGGTTCGTCGATTATCTCCGAAAAGTATTGCCAGAGGCTGGCTACATAGCCGAAGAAGGCACCGGCGAACGAGCCGAGAAATACAATTGGATTATCGATCCGCTGGACGGAACGACCAATTACCTTTTTGGAATTCCTTGCTACTGCACGAGCGTGGCACTATGGAAGGAAGGCGAAATTCTAGTAGGTGTCATCTACGATCCCGAACACGATGAGTGCTTCAGCGCAGCAAAAGGATTGGGGGCTTTCTTGAACGGCGAACCCATGAATGTATCCGCTCAAAAAGACATGCAGCTTTCTCTGCTTGCTACTGGCTTCCCTTACGACAACAAAGGCCGTCAGATGGAGTACTTGAACATCTTGGCAAAGATGAATTCCAACTCTCGCGGTATCCGCAGACTCGGAGCAGCTGCGGTAGATATGGCCTATGTGGCTTGCGGACGACTCGATGGTTTTTACGAATACGGACTCAGCGCTTGGGATGTGGCAGCAGGAGCTTTGATCATTGAAGAAGCAGGTGGAAAGGTCTCCGATTTTTACGGAAAGGAAGATTACCTATTCGGTAGTACGCTGGTCTGCGACAATGGACTGATTCACCAGGATTTGGTGGATATGGTGAAAGAATGGTAGGGTCATCTTCTTCCCCCTTGATTCAGACACCGAGTTTCCTCGCCCTCAAACTACTCAACCACAATCCAAAATAATTAATGGCTCCGTTGATTAGGAGAATTTCAAACCCGATTTCGTAGCCATTGAAAAGTTCGGCAGAATTGTAATCAAGGACAAAGGACAAAATAGGAGAAGCTACCGCAATGTATGGCACTTCACGATCTCGGACAGGCAACTTGGTAAACAGTCCAAAAGCATAAAGACCCAAGAGTGGACCGTAGGTATACCCCGCTGCGGTAAAGAGCTGCGCGATCACCGAATCATTATTAATGACTCGGAAGATGAGAATAACCCCGATGAGAACCAGTGACATCACAATGTGAACCTGTTGTCTTTTTCGCTTAGCGGTTTTCTCATCGAGTTTGTCCACTTCCAAAATGTCGAGGGAATAAGAAGTGGTAAGCGCAGTCAAAGCAGAATCGGCGCTGGAATAAGCTGCGGCTATCAGTCCAAGCACGAAGAGAATCCCAACGGCTGGACCGAGGTATCCTTCTACTGCAAGCAAGGGGTAGAGTTGATCGGTTTGCTCTGGAATGGACAATCCGTTTTCATGACTATAAATGAACAGCAAAGCTCCGAGCGTGAGAAAAACCAAATTGACCGCGACGAGCACTATGCTAAAAGAGATCATATTCTTTTGGGCGTCGCGAAGATTTCGGCAACTCAAGTTCTTCTGCATCATGTCCTGATCGAGACCCGTCATGGTGATGGTGATGAACATTCCAGCTAGGAATCTCTTCACGAAATGTCGTGAGTCATTTATGTCGTCAAAAAAGAAAATACGGCTGTATTCGCTATCTCTTACTTTCTCTACCAAACCTGCCGCATCCAATCCCAAAGAACTCGAAATAGAATAGACGCTTATTCCAACTGCGAGAAGCATAAATGCTGTCTGCAAAGTATCCGTCCAAATAATGGTCTTGATGCCACCTCTGAATGTGTAAAGCCAAATGAGAAATACGGTAATAAAGACCGTCACAGCGAATGGCACTTCCATACCAATTCGGTCGAAAACGGCCAATTGCAAAACCATTGCCACGAGGTAAAGCCGAAATGCTGCTCCAATAATTCGCGAAAGCAAGAAATATGAGGCCCCCGTTTTATAGGAATATCTACCAAAGCGATCGCGCAGGTAGGTATAGATACTCGTGAGCTGGAGTCGGTAATAAAGTGGAAGGAGTACAAAGGCAATTACAAAGTATCCGGGCACATAGCCCAGAACCATTTGCATGTAAGAAAACTGCGAATCCCCTACCCAACCAGGAACTGAGATGAAAGTCACTCCACTCAAGGAAGCTCCAATCATACCGAAAGCCACTACATACCATGGCGAGTCTCGGTTTCCCACAAAGAAACCGTCGTTATCCGCCTTCTTGCCAGTAATTCTGGCAATAAGAATGAGCACGAGAAAATACCCCGCTATGAGAAGAATGATGCTGGTTGGCGACATGTGGTCAAATAACGCCAAAAGATCATTTCACCTTTCGTGAAATCAGCAGAGTTTCAAGACTTGGGTTGTTGATTTACTGAATTAAGAGTTTAGAGGTAGCAAGTTGCTGGTCTTCGCCCCTTATACTCAAGAGGTAAAGTCCATTACTTAGAACAGGCATTGACTGAATTCTAGCCTGACCGTCGTATGCGCTAAGGAGGCGGTTCATCACACGCTTTCCAGTGATATCGTAAACTTCTAGTGTGACTTGTGCGCCAAATTCTTCGGGCACCCTAAAGTTGAGTGTCTCGCCATCTGTCAAAGGGTTTGGATAAATTGTCAAATCATTCTTTCCAATTGCTAAATCTCTAGTGCTGGTAATATCTTGCAATTCCTGCAAGGCCAATTCAAAATCGGGAATCCCGTAACCTAGGCTATCATTCGGGTTTTGGTAGAGATGGGCGCTTTGTTCGATCGCTTCAAATACTTCTTGCGCCGTGGCCTGCGGAACAGCTTGCCAAAGGCTAGCCGACATTCCTGCAATAACAGGTGAAGAAAAAGAAGTCCCATTGGCAGTCCTTATTCCATCACCGAGATTGGCCATAACAGTCGCTTGGCCTTGAGCTACAATATTGGGCTTCACAGCTCCATCAGCGCGAGGACCTCTAGAACTGAAAGAGGCTATTGTTTCATCTGGTCGCACTGCTCCAACTGCCAAAACATTATCCCCGTCGGCAGGAGCACTGATGTAGTACCAAGGTGAATTTCCTGAATTCCCCGCCGAAGTAACAATTAGCATTCCCTTGCTAGCGGCAATGTTAGATGCGCGCGTGATTAGAGTTGAATTGCCATCGAGTACTTCATAGGAGTGATTTTCGTTTTCCAAATCAAAAAGCGTGTAACCGAGGCTCGTATTGATCACATCTATTCCCACACTATCGGCATATTCAGCTGCAACTGCCCAATTGGCCTCCTCTATTCTTCGCTCTACGTCAACGTCTTCGGTGATGCAAAGCAAGTACGAAGCATCTGGTGCTGTTCCAATCAAGCTGTCCTCGAGAAAGCCCGCCATGGTGGACAAAACGTAAGATCCGTGGGTGCTTCTTTGATAAACATCATCATTTCCATCAACAAAATTTTTCGTACCTAATACTCGATCACTGTTCATGAGATTCTGAAGTGATAAATCTTGGAGTGCAAATGAAAACCCTCCATCAAAAACGCCAATCCAAACTCCCTCTCCAGCATAGCCGGCTTCGTGCAATGGAATTCCATTGATCATGTTGATTTGATTAAAGGAAGGGCCATAGGAATAATTGTTCTTAGGAAATGAAATGACCTCATCCGTCGGAAATTCGATGGACTGATCATCTTTGATAACCTGACTAATTTGTGTGCCAATGACTTCGTCCAGCTCAAGAATCAAATCAATCACTTCAGGATCTTCAGTCTCAATGAGAATAGCATTGAACCATTTTAAGGAATAAATAACTTCCAAATCTCCCAAATCTCTTACTTGATTTATGTACTCGGGATTTACGGGAAGGTCTTCTTCTGTAATCAGTATACTTTGATTCATGCGTCGCATGATGGCTCTCTCAGATAGAAAAGCCTCTGGTTGTTCTATAGAATACGGTGTACCTATTTTATCTCCGAAGAATACTAAGTATCTGTTTTCCCCAACCTGAGAAAAAGCATTGGATACCAGACAACACAAAACACCGAGAATGAATAATCTAATTGACACCATAATCTATTATTTCCCATTTAAATTCATGTCCCAAGCGAATGTTCTCCGCAATGGGTTCGTTGACAAAATTGAGTTGCGTTGTTAAATCCCGCTCGTAGCGCTTGATCAACCCAACACCCTCCGCGTATATCTCAAAAGCCAATTCATCGTCAATCAAATTCTTATTGTCTCTCTGCAAAACCTTTATTGTTTTCGGAAATAGGAAGTCTTCCGTTTCCCTTTCTACAAAGAGGCTGTCGTAAAATGTAGGCCACTCGTCATTTGCATTCAACGCATTCAAATTCCACATTGCTGATTCCCTTACGGGAAAAGCCAATTTAATGTACCGCACATTCTCCTCTACTTTTTCTGCATTTTGCGCAGTCCTTTTAGCGAACCAGACGTCTACCAAATTCCAGTCTTCCGACAATGTATTCCTTTTATATCTAACAATTCTCAGAGACGGCTCGTCCTGCGCATCCAAAATATCTGACTCTATTTCTTCGCGGATAAAATAAGAGGTGGTATCGTGAATGCCTTCAATGTTTGGGTTGGGTTGGTCATGCCAAATGCTGTCGGCACGGTACTCCACAAAAGTTCCAACTTCAATGGGGAAGTAATCATAACCCAAATTCAGGGTCAATTCGTCCGTTTCGTCCTCACTGCATGCACCGAAAATAAAAGAAGCGAAAATGATGTAGAAAAGTTTCCTCATTGTTTCTGGGATAAATACAAGTTAATCAACTATTTCCCCCATTTCGTAGGTGGCTTTCTTCTTTACTGATCCATCCTCGCCGTAGGTAATTATCTCACCATGTAGCTTTCCCTCCTTGAAAATTCCCTCGCGACGAAGCTGAGTGCCATGAAGCTTCTGAATCGGATACCGATTTCCAGCTTCATCGATCCGCTCTTCATTTTTCCACTCGCCTTTGTCAAACCACTCTTTAAAGGCTCCTTGACGCTTTCCATTTCGGTAAGTGTATTCCGACCTTTTTATGTCATTGGGCCAAAACAGCTCGAAGGTTCCATTCTTGGGAAATTCTTCTTCTATCTCATCATCGCGGTAAACGTATATAATGTGCACCGAACCGTCTTCATTGAAAATATACCAAGAGCTTTCTTTCTTACCATCGCTGTATTTCCCCTCTTTTAGTTTTATCCCATCGAGATTGTAAGTGGTGTACTGTCCATCGTATTTCACTCCGTTTATCACGCTGGCTTTTAGCTTCGGATTTCCATTGTTAAAATACTGTTCCCATGCTCCGTTTTTTACATCACCCTTGAACATGATTCGTTCTGAGATACTCCCATCTTCGTAGTATATTTCAGTAGACCCTTCCTTTTCGCCATTCTGATAAGACTCCTTTGAGGTGAGGCTGCCCTCTTCAGAATAGAATGTCCAGACACTATCTCGTTCTTGATCGATGTATCTCCCTTCAGCCATCCTAACTTCGATTTCAGGATAATACAAAGTCGCGTAATTCTCACTCGAATTCCTGTATTCAATTACGGCTTGCAAAATGCCATCGTCGTAAAAGCGCTCAAACGTTCCTATGGGTTCTCCATGACTGAATTCACCTCGGTATTGGATCTCTCCGTTTTCGTATCGTTTCTCCCAAGGGCCATGGTTCTTGCCATCACTATCGGTTTGATTGATTTGACCGATCAAAGGCTGAAACAAACACATAAAAAAGAACAAAAAGATAACCCTATTCATAGCCAGACTAGTTCCTGATTTGATTAACAAACGATAAAAACTCATGTTTGAAATGACTCCATGAAAACCGTTCTTTCTCAACTGCGACGTTCTTTTCAAACTCTTCTTCCAAGTCATTTTGAAAAAAACGGGCCAAAGATTCAGCTATTGCATCAGGCTGTGGATCTACGACGAATCCCGCTTTGCCGTTAGGAACGATTTCTGAGAGGCCGCCGACGTCAGTCACGAGCATTGGACGCTCAAAATGATAGGCTATTTGTGTTACCCCACTTTGTGTTGCCGACCTATAGGTCTGAGCAACAAGAGCAGCAGCACAGAAGTAATTTTTCACCTCAGCTTCGGGGATATACTCATTTCGGAACACCATTGATTCCTCAATTTGCAAAGATTTGGCCAGCTCGAAATAAGTGGAACTGTCATCGTAAAACTCTCCTGCTACAATGAGTTTGACTTTTTTGCTTTTCAGACCTGACTTGGCAAATCCCTCCATCAATAAGTCGAGCCCTTTGTATTTCCTCACAAATCCAAAGAACAGGATGTATCGAAAGTCAGGATTCAGATTCAATTCCTTTATTGCCTGAATTTTTGAGACTTTCTCGCCAAAAAAGTCATAGAGTGGATGCGGGCTAGTGGCAACTGGTCTACCTGGAGCCAATCGGTTTATATCCTCTCCAACACTCTTTGAGAGCGTAAAAAAAGCATCGCAATTTTTGAAGAAATAGCGTGAGAGGATTTTATCGGCTGGTCTCGCCTCGTGTGGCAGAGCGTTATCAACCAATCCAATTACCATCACTCCTCTCTTGCGTAATATCCGTGCAATTGTGCCGAGAGCAGGACCCATGAACGGAATCCAGAAACGTATGACAACGACAGTTGGCTTCCAGAAGGATATAACCTTGGCTGCCTTTTTCCACGAAAGTGGGTTAATGCTGCTGATCAAGGGATATATTTCCAAATCACGGGGTGGATCACTTTCTGCTGTCTGTGTTTTTCCTGGAAACAGAAACGAAGGGTACTGCATGTAAAAACTAACGATTTTTAAGTCGTATCCATCCGCTGCCAAAGTATTTGCAAAAGACTCATTAAAGTGAGCTATTCCGCCCCTAAGCGGATAAGCGGGTCCCACTAAAACTATCGTTTCTTTTGCTAGCACAGCGTAAAGTTAAGTATTGCCTCAGCCACTTGAATACGTGTGATTCATTAATGTGAAAAGAAAAATGTGTAAAATAAAAAACCCCGATCATACGATCGGGGTTCCAATAAAAAGCGATGTGATTATTTCTTGTAAAACTTAGATTCAACCGCTACCTCACCAAGTACAATTTGGAGAATGTAATTGCCCGTTTCCAAGCTTGAAACGTCAACTCTATTGGAATTCAAAATTCCTGATTGAACTCTTTTTCCTTGAACATCATAAATGTCAACTTTGCTGCCGATTAGGTTTTCAGAAGCGTCGATGAAGAGTTCGTTGATGGCAGGGTTGGGATAAACCTTTAGCGATGCCTCAATTTCACTTTCGATGGAAAGTGGATTTGAACCTTCCGTGATTGAAAGTGAAGTGTTGATCTCTGGGTTGTATATCACGTCAGTATTTCCTGAAGGCCAATTAACTACAACACTATCAATTTCGGCATCCTGACCTAGGCCAAAATAAGCGTTGAGTGAACTCATGTAGCGGAATCCATCTCCACTTCTAATTTCGCGGATTTGACTGAACGATTCAGTATAAACGGTAATTCGCGAGCCGATTCCGTTAAGATTACTTTCCGTACCAATTGTATTAACTACGAGGTAGTTGTTTTCGTTGGCATCGTTGTACTGAATTTGGCTATTGGAAACTACGTCGAGGAAACCATCATTGTTCAGATCGCCAACAGGACCATTGAAGAAATCCACATTGGTTATGGCAAAGGACATATCTCCATTGTTTTTGAGGATATTTCCAGCCCCGCCCATAATATCTAGGTAACCGTCATTGTCAAAGTCATGCGTTACCCATTCGATACTTGTACCACCTAAACTTTCCAACCCTGTACCAACAGTCATGTCAGAAAAAGTTCCATCACCGTTGTTAACCATCATTTTATGTGATCCGTCAGAAAAAGAACTCGCACCAACAAACACATCCATGTCGCCGTCGTTGTCATAATCTCCCCAAGCGGAAGACCAGGTTTGAACAGGATCAGCAAGACCAATCTCTTCACCTACTTCAGTATACGTTCCATCTCCATTGTTCCGGTGCATTTCATTAATCTTGATCTCGTTGTTGCCACCGCGACATTTAGCAATGAACATGTCAATGTCTCCATCATTGTCGTAATCAGTCCAGATAGAACCGTAGTTTCCACCATTCTCATCATCTCCAAGGCCTCCTTGAATAAAGTCCAAAGTGCCATCACCTTGATTTATGAAGAAAGTATTCGGCTCAACATCGTGACAAACGAAAACATCAAGATCTCCATCATTGTTAATATCAACCATGTTTGATCTTTGCGAAAAGAGATAAAAGTCACTGGTGATTTGTTCGTCGAAAGACTCACCATCATCTGCACGAAGCATAATGCTAGCGCCTGAACCACCGCCATAAACCAAATCATTCCATCCATTTCCATCAACATCTCCCGCAGCAAGACTCCAAGACGGCGAGTACACAGCGTTTGGCGTAGGAATAGAGATGGTACTCATACCAATCGTCGTTTGGATTGACACATTCACGGCATCATTCTCGATAGCGATAATATCATCCAGATGATCGCCGTCCATATCCACAGCTCCTCTTAAACTACCTTCTAGCCCCAAGGACTGAGAAGTAAAGGAGAATACAGATGGCACGGGAGGAGGTGGTGTAACAAATTCGTCTTCAATAATCTCAAAATCAAATCCTTCAGAATCCCACCTATCATCAAAAGCAATGAAGTAGACATTCTCAGGGTAAACAACTGCTTCCAAGATAGAGAGGTAAACTGATCCTCCATCATCATCTCCTTCAACACATATTAGATCTCCACATTCTCCGATATAAAGATGAACACGGGTATCAATTCCAGCATTTTGGTCAAGAGAAGTGGTGATCGTCAAATTAAAAGTGTCGGTGGGTTGGTAAATGTACCATTCACCGTTAGTTGCACCTGTTCCGTTACCAGCGCAAATTGGATCTGGAATTTCTACTCCATCAACAGTGTCGACTGTATGCAGACCAGTTGTAATCTCGAGTGCTTCCGCACAAGAATTTTGGGCCTGTAGAGCGCTGGCAAAAACTATGGTTAAAAATGACAGGTAGACTTTTCTCATGGTTTGTAGTTTAATTACAGATTTCTTCAAGTGAATTAATGTAAGTGGTTAAAAGCTCTATGCCTTCGTGGTGAATCACGCTTTTTCCAATAAGAGGCATTTGAACATTTTCTTCTTCAGCGAGCATGCGGTAAACCAACATGCTCCTGTCAGCATCACCAGCTTCTATGATATATTCCATCATAGGTTGGCCAGGGACAAATTCATCGAATGGAACACAAATCCCTAGATTATTGTCGCGATCGTTGTCTTCAAATGACAGGCGAATATTACGGTATGCGCAGTGCGCTTCATTCTTATGGCAGTGGCCGCAATTTGCGTCGAGGTATGCTCTAACGCGGTCTTGCAAAAGCTGAGTCTCGTCTTCCCAGTCGACCATCGTTTCGATCTCTGAAGGATATGTTGGCTCCAAATATCCCAATTCGGCCCACTTCATCAATTGATTCATAACGCCTTCTTGGTATTCCAAATCGGCATTCAAGTTTTGAGGCTTCGGCCCATTCGGCGAAGCGATCTCGCTAATCTTGTGACAAGTGATACACTGAGATTCACTGGGGACTCGGTAGTTGATGGACAAACTTTCGCCATTATCGAGGACTACATCGATGGGTTTATTTGAGCCCCCTAAGTCAAACAATGCCTCAGTTTGCTCGTCATTCCAAACATAATCAGCAAACTCCCAAACACCATCTCGTTTATATAAGAGCCTTGTCTCCATAACTCTTCGGTCATTGTTTGGCAAAACATTCTCGTAAAAGAAATTCTTGATCAATATCGCTCCGTCAGGAAAATCGAAAGATTCGAAGTCCGAAACATAATTTGCAGATACTCCTTCGGGCATCCAAACATAGCGTGTTTTCTTGGCGTAGTCGGTAAAAAGTTGGGTAATAGGCTCATAGAGCAAAAGACCTTCATTCGGAGCTAAGTCCGCCATATTATCACCTATAAAAAAATTGTATTCAGCAAGTGTCGCGTAAGGCAAAGAGTCCAATTCAACATTGACTGGTAACGCGCTGATCGGCGGCTTAGGTTTTGGCTCCACCGGTGGCTCCTCTTCTTCCTTGCAAGAAACGAATGCTATAGTTAGCATAACAAAAAGGAAGAAATTCTTCTTCAACATATGGATTTCACAATTATGGCCAAAAGGTACATCATTTATAAGGAGGATGCGCTTTGGATTCCTGCACTACTCTTGGTATTCTAAACTGACGAACAGAAGATGTGCAAGTTGTATAAGAATGGCTTTTCCGATGCAAATTGCGTGGGCAATACTCATTAAGTTTTGATACCCAATTAGAAGACAATGGCACTTCTCAAATTTAATTGGTGCTCACTCAGAAAATTTTTGAACTTTTGACGCAATGAACAAAGCTGGTAAGATTGAAGTCATTCTGTTATTGGTTCTTTTGATCGCGGGATATTTCTTTTTCAATCACGTTATTGGACTTAGAGCGGAGGAACCTAGAAGAGCCGTTGTAGGCATTGAAACGCTCCTTGGCGACAATGCCCTAGTTCCTGCTATCCATGGAGAGCCCTACTACAACAAACCGCCCGTCTACAATTGGGTTTTGGCTGCTTCCTTTATCATTCATGACTCCTTCTCTCCTTCGGCTGTCCGATTTCCGGGAGTTCTTTCTATATATGTTATTGCCGTTCTTCTTTTCTGCATTGCCAGAAAGTACGACGGAAAGAGGTCTGCCCTTTATGCGGCAATTATTTTCTTGACTTTTGGTGACTTGGTTTTTTACGGTGCCGTCAATGCAGGAGAAATAGACTTGTTTTACTCCCTGATTGTCTTCCTGCAGGCAATTGCCATCTTTCATTTTCACCAAAAAAGGAATATCTTACTTCTATTCTTGGTATCCTATTTACTCGTGGCAATCGGCGCACTCACCAAAGGCTTGCCGTCAGTAGCTTTTCAAGGTCTCACTCTCTTTGCTTATCTCGCTTGGCTTCGCGATTGGAAAAGCTTGCTATCCTGGAAACACTTGGCGGGAATTTTACTTTTCACAGGAATTGTCGGAGGCTATTTCTTGGCATATTCAGAGTACGAAGATGCATTGGCCTTTGCGCTAAACCTTTGGTCCGAAAGTTCCTCGAAATCTGCAAATAACGCAGGAATGGAGAGCATTTTCAAAGCTATTTACTCGTTCCCACTGCAGCTTATTCAGATTACTTTGCCCTGGAGCATCTTTTTCATTTGGTCAAAACGAGCAAAGTGGAATCAATCACCCCTGGCAGTCTTCTCGTTGGTGTTTATCACCGCAAATATTTGGCTCTACTGGGTATCACCTGAACTGCGCAACCGCTACCTCTATGCCTTCTTCCCTTTTCTTGCCATCCTTATTTCTCAAATCATTTCCAAGCTTACACAAACGGAAAGATTTGATTTCAAGCTTTCGCGAATCGGGGCAGTTTTGGCTGCTATCATTGGAGTGGCGTTTATAGTCTTGCCCTTTATAGAGGTTCTGCCAGTGGAGCAGGTTTCTAGTATTCGATTCTTCGTGTGCGGAGCTCTATTTCTCGCAGTATCTGCATTTCAGTTTCGCTTTTCGCAAAATGGATTTCTACATATTGCACTCATCCTGGCTTTCTTGAGAGTCTCTTACAATGTGTGCATCCTCCCAGTTCAAGCGGCAGAAAGCAAGGCCACCTACTACGCAAATCAAGTGAAGCAATTCATAGAAATCGCCGATAACGAGGAGGTCTATTGGACAGGAGATCTTTACACTTTTAAACCTGAATTGTCATTGGCTAGCAAGAGCTTCATGACAGACAGCATCTCAACTCCTCCTCTTCTAGCCTATCAAATCCCATATTATTTCACCTTAACTACAGACAGCAGATTACTGTATTTGGCTCAGCCAAAAGAAGAAACATGGCTACTTGGCGAAAAGCAATACGCGCTGAATCACAGTGGTAAAATCTACTTTGAATTTAAAGACAAATGGACTCAAAACACCTTGGTTTTGTACCAAGTTGAGAAACCTTAATTTCGCGGTATGCCTCCAAAAATTTTAGTCATCAGCAATTACCGTAGTACCGTTACCGTAAGGCCTGAAGCAGAGATTTTCATAGGATTAGCCAAGAAGGGGTGGGAAATTGATGTCATGACATACGGTGATTCGCCCTATGTCAAGAACTTCAAAGAAGCGGGAGTCAATGTGATTGATTTTCATCCAGAAAAGAAATTCGACCCGAAAGCCGTTGAGAAAATACGAAAGCACCTGATTGACGAAAAAATTGACATCCTTCAACTCTACAATAGCAAAGCTTCGAGCAATGGTATCAAAGCTGCAAAAGGACTCGACGTTAAGATCGTTTTGTACAGAGGATACCAGGGAAATCTTCACTGGTATGATCCTTCGCTTTATACTAAGTACTACCACCCTCGGGTCGATAAGATCATTTGCAATTCCATTGGTGTGGAAGAGGAGTTTAGAAAACAACCCTTTTCGAATGCACGGAAAAAGGTGGTGACCATTAACAAGGGGCATCGACTGGAATGGTATGAAGATGTAAAGCCGGCTGACCTTTCTGTTTTTGGCGTCAAGCCTGGAAGCTTTATCTTTACTTGTGTGGCAAACACCCGGCCTATGAAAGGCGTGAAATACATCATGCACGCATTGCACCTTTTACCGAAGGATATGGATTTTTATCTGTTGATGGTGGGCAATGATTTGGAAACCGATGAATACCGAAGAGTTGCAGATGAGAGTGGCTATGGGGATCGGGTCATATTCACTGGCTTTCAGCTGAATGCACTAGAGATTGACAAAGCCAGTGACGTTTTTCTACTGGCTTCTATTTATGGTGAATCCATTACCAAATCAGCCATTGAGGCCATGTCATTGGGAACGACACCATTGATAACTGATATTCCTGGAAATAAATACCTAATCGAGCATGCTCATAGCGGATTTATGGTTCCTTCTAAAAACCCTAAAGCTCTGGCAGGTGCGATGTGGGCTGCCTACGACAAAAAAGACTGGACGAAAAAGCTAGGAGTTCTAGCCCAAAGCAGAATAGCTGAGAAGTTAAACACAGACAAGACGATCGAAGAAATGGCCGAATTCTATGCAGATTTACTTGAAACTGGTGGCAAGAATTACCACACTAAATCTGGCGTTTTATAATTTAAAATTCTACCACCACTCCAATACTCGGAAGAAGCGTTCCACTTGTATTCGGGATGGTGGTCAAAAGATACCTGGAGGAATCGTTTGGATCAACTTCAGGTCGTCCACTTTCATCGCGCAGGACATCTATAAACGGCTCCAACTCGACAACCGCATTTGTAATGTTTTCTATATCGATGTAAAGATTGAGCGACCACTTGTCGAAGAAGTATTTCTTATCAATTCTAAAATCTACCTGGTAGCTCACGGGTGCGCGCTCTTGATTGAGTCGATTGTTATCGGGAAGCCCTCTATTGTTCACATTCCAAACAGGAATCAAAGAAGAGGTTTCAGCATCAACAGGGGTGAAAGGTGGCCCTCCCAATACCTGAACGCGTGTGCCTGCTTCCCAGTTTTTTCCAAATTTCTTTCCTGCGGTGAGGCTCAGAATAAACTGGTTGTCCCAAGAAGAAGGAACAAAATCGCCGTTTTTGTCTGTGAATTCGCTCCGAACTAAAGTCAAAGCAGCTATCCCGAAAAGTCCATTGTATAGCTTGCGCTGAATTAAGAATTCAACTCCGTAAGCCCGTCCTTGGCCAATGGATACAACTTCTTCGTTTCCAACCACTCCGAAATCAGCACCCAAATTGGCTAGATTAATACTGTCGCGAGTTGCGAAGGGATAGTTGTCGTAAATCTTGTAAAATCCTTCGATTGAAACTTTTGTGTTACTCGGGAAAATGTATTTTAAACCAGCAACAAAGTGGTCACTTTGAATGTAAGAGACACCGTTGTCTTTATTCACCAGATCGCCCTCATTGTCTCTAAAACCCAACACTGTGTATGGCGGAAGTTGGTAGTAGCGACCTACGTTTGCTTGAAAGGAAAGCTCGGGCGTGATGGAATAAGAAAGTGAGAATCGTGGTGAAAGCTGGTCGATTGGATTGGACATACTCTCAGCCCAATTGTTCCAGTCGGTTCTCAAACCAAACGAAAGCAGCAAGCGCTCTTGGAGGAAACTTCGGTTGATTGAGCCGAAAAACCCAAAGCGTTGGAAATTGATTTCAGAGTTGAAATCGATCGTCCGTAACGTTGTATCAACGCTAATTTGGTTGAACGTGCTATTGGTATAGGTCACATCCTCCAAGTTAAAACCAGCATTCAGTTTCCAACCATTTGTGCGCTGTGTATGCTCCAGTCTGAACTTGTTTTCGATTTCTTCAGACTCGTAGTTGAGAATAAGGTTTTCGGGAATTTCAATATTCTGCTCGTATTTCTCAGCTTGGTTATTCAGGTGACTCCGACTTAAGATTAAGTTCTGAAATCCTTTATTCGAAAAATGCTTGTAATTGGCTCCAACGGTATAATTCCACTGATTATTTACTGGAAGGTTTGCCAAAACATAGTCGATCTCTTGCTTCTCCTCTGGGGTTTCAGCGTCTTCTGCCGCGCCCTTATTTAATTCGAATTGATCATAAGCACCGAGACCGATAAAGGTGATTTCATTTTTTTCATTGATGCGGTGCTTCACCTTAAACTGGGCATCGTTGTATGTCGGTAAAAATGGCAATCCTATCACTCCGAAGAGAAATTGCAAATAAGACCTTCTCACAGATGCTATGAAAGTGGTCTTTTCGCCCAGCGGACCGTCGAGCGTGAGTCCTACGTCAGTGGCGCTCAAGGTAAAATTCCCTTTCAACCCCTCTGTATTCCCATCTTTTTGGGTGAACTCCAATACGGCGCTTAGGGCATTACCGCGGTTGGCAGGAAAGGCTCCTGAATAGAAGTCGACGTTTTGAATGAAGTTCACATTCAAGATACCTACTGGCCCACCCGAGGAACCTTGAGTGGCAAAGTGGTTAATCACGGGCACTTCAATGCCATCGAGAAAAAAACGGTTTTCGTTGGGCGCTCCTCCACGAATAATAATGTCATTCCTGAAAGAAAGAGAGGAAGCCACACCAGGTAATATTTGCAGTGCACGAGAGATGTCTCTATTCCCTCCTGGATTTCGTTGAATTTCGTTGGCGCCGATTTGCTGGAGGGAAACAGGACTTTCGGCGTTGCGTTCGAAAACTTCTGTTGTGATCTCAACGGCGGCAAGATTCGTTGCACCCCCTTCCAGAGGAATTTCCAACACCGTAGGATTCGAAGCGAGTACTTCCACTTCAAAAATGGTTTTGGTCTTATACCCGACGAAGCTCGCTTGAACATTGTAAAGTCCTGGTTCGATTCCAGTAATCTCGTAGTTCCCGTCAATATCAGAAACAGCACCGTAGGTTGTTTCTTGGAGGGCGACATTGGAAAAAGGAACGGGTTCGTTCGTTAGATCATCAATCACGCGACCTTTGATGGTACCAGATTGACTAAAAACAGAAATCGCAGCCATGAACGCTGCGAAGGTTAAGGTAAATCTCATTTGGCTTGGTTTCAAGTAGGAAAACAGTGAACAATTCAAAAAGTTGAGATCATATGAACTCCTCACTTATAAATCTTCCTGTCGTTCAAGGCCTTTTGAAAAGCCCTGGCATTCCGGTTGTGTTCACTCAAATTTGTAGCAAAGGCATGGTACCCTGAAAAATCAGCTTTTGCGCACATGAAAATATAATTGTTCTTGTCCGCATTCAGCACCGCATCAATGGTTTGTTTCGAAGGTAAATTTATCGGTCCTGGAGGGAGCCCTGCATTTATATATGTATTGTAAGGACTTGGGGTTGAGAGGTGCTTGGTCAAGACTCTATTGATCGAGAAATCACCAACTGCGTAAACCACTGTAGGATCACTTTGCAGACGCATCCCCTTTCTCAATCGGTTCAGATACAATCCCGCTATCACCTTCCGCTCATCGAGATGCACTTGCTGCTCAGCTTGGACTATACTCGCCAAAGTGCTGACTTCGCTCTGGGAGAGCCCGTACTGTCGTGCTTTTTGAATTCGGTCTTCCGACCAAAAACGCTTGTACTCTTGCGCCATTCGCGCAATGAATTCGTCAGCGTCAGTGTCCCACTCCATCTTATATGTATCGGGAAAAAACATGGCGATGAAAGTGGCAGAACTAAAACCATACTTCTTAGCCACTTCGGGATCTGTGAGTTTATGTGCTATCTGGGCCGAGTCTGCCTCGATGTTTAAAGCCACGCTGCCAGCTAATTCGGAAAGTCTTCGAGCCACATTAAAAGTCACTTGAACTTCTTCTTCTCCGTTTCCTGCCCTCAAGTGGTCTATCAGTTCATTGAGTCCCATCCCACCTGTCAATGTATATTTTCCTGAAACCACCAAGCCTCCTCGGTAATTTTTCTTTTCCATTAGCCTTTCGGCAAAAGCAGGATTGCGCAGGCCTGCCAGATCAGTTAGAGATTTGAGAACGACTTTTTCATCCCAATCACTTTTGACGTAAAATACGATACTCTCGGTTTCAAGATCCAGCGCAGGCCAGTAGAGCATTCGATAAGAATAATATCCGATGGCTGCTCCGACTATTAAGCATAGCACAACCAGAGCGAGCACAATTTTCTTAATCATTGCTTCTAAATTTCTGCATCAACACTTCGTCATAGAATTTTCCCTCGTAAAAAGTCCAATCCTTCTTCACTCCCACTTTCTCGAATCCAAATTTCTTGAAGAGTTTGATACTCTCCGTATTGTCAGTTAGAATGCTGCAATAGACCTGATGCATCGAAAGGGTTTGAAAACAATAAGGCAGTAAAATTTCCATCACTTCTGAAGCGAATCCTTTTCCTCTTTTTTCAGGTTCGGCCACAAGTATTCCAATGCCCGCTCGCTTGTTCTTAAAATCGCAATCAAAAATATCCACTGTTCCAATGGCTGCTTGAGAGTCCTTTTCTTCGATTATAAGTCTCAGCTGCTTATCGGTGAAAACGTCTGAAATAGCGTTGACGTAATCGATTAATATGTGCCTTGAATAAGGCGTGACGGTTTGTGAAACACGCCAATTGACGCGGTTATTCTCCCAAATGAATAGCTTATCTACATCAGTTGTTTCGAGAGCTCTCAATCTTATTCGTTCATTCTCAAGCATAGTAAACTCCTTCAAATATTTCAAGTACAGGGCCAGTTAACATGATGTTCGAAAAACCATTTTCATTTCGAATAAACGTAACACTAAGAATTCCTCCTTCAGTAATTACGTTAACGTGATGTTTTCCCTTTTCGTTTTTCTTTTTTGCTAGAGCGACGGCTGTGACTCCCGTTCCGCAGCTGAGCGTTTCTGCCTCTACGCCTCTTTCGTAAGTCCGAACGCGGACTGTATCGGAATCAACTTCTTGGGCAAAATTGACATTGGTTCCTCCTGATTTGGCAAAGCTTTCATCGTATCTCCATTTCCTTCCTTCTTCTAAGATATCAATTGACTCAATATTCTCTGTGCTTATGATGAGATGAGGAGATCCTGTATTCACGAAATCCAACCCATTCATCTCGTGCACCAGTCCCACAGCTTTCATGCTTATCTGAACTTGATCAGCGTCTACAAATCGATAATCATGAAGACCGTCAGTTGTCGTAAAAACACCTGTATCATCCGCTAGGCCCAACTTTTGAGCAAAGTGCACTGCGCAACGACTCCCATTGCCACACAAACTTTGAGAAGCATCGGGATTAAAAAAGAGCATCTCAAAATCGCAATCAGCATGATTGCGCAAAAGCATCAAACCATCCGATCCTATTCCAAAGTGACGGTCACACATGGCTTGAATAAGAGACTCCTCTTTTTCGGGGAAAGTTCTGTCGCGATCATCTATTAGAATAAAATCGTTTCCAGTACCGCTGTATTTTACAAAGTGTACTCGCATGATAAGTTGACAAAAGTAGCAGTTAATTGCAATAGATATAAACGGCCTATTCAAGAAAAAAAACCAGATTGACTAAGATGAAACGAACAATTTGCGCGGCACCTTCTTTTGACACACAAAATAAAAATGTGCTGAATGAATTCAGGAATGCAGCTTAACACGAATTAACAACGCAGACGAAAGAAAATAGGGAATTCGGTTGTTTATAGAAACGAATGACTAAATGAAACTCATGAAACAATTGATTAAGACAGCAGCGGCAGCATTGTTCGGAGGTTTCATTGCTCTGGGAACCTACGTTGCGCTTTTTGAAGGCGGAAATCAACCCACACTTATTGAGTCGAAAGCAGAGTTTAAACTCTCCAATTATGCGACCTCCCCGTCTATGCCATTGGAGAGCATTGACTTTGTGGAGGCGGCCAATAAATCGATAGACGCTGTTGTGCACGTCAAGACAGTTTCAACAGCGGGGCAACCTTACAATCCTTGGAGTCGCTATTTTGGTGGAGAACCCTATCCTGCAAAACAGCAAAGAGCTTCGGGTTCAGGTGTGATTATTAGCGCTGATGGATACATTGTAACTAATAATCACGTGATCGAAAATGCCGAAACGATAGAAATCACGACTAATGACAATCAAACTTTTCAAGCAAGCTTAATAGGACGAGATCCAGGGACGGACATCGCACTTTTGAAAATAAAAGGCGAAAGCATGCCGTCTATTACTTGGGGGAATAGCGATGCACTTCAAATTGGCGAATGGGTATTAGCGGTTGGAAATCCATTCAACCTCACATCCACAGTCACAGCGGGGATTGTAAGTGCAAAAGCTAGAAATATCAATATTCTAGACTACGATCCAAGCTCAGAAACTTTTCCGTTAGAGTCTTTCATTCAAACGGATGCTGCAGTAAATCCTGGCAATAGCGGAGGCGCGTTGGTAAACGGCAGAGGAGAATTAATCGGGATCAACACCGCTATAGCTTCCAGAACTGGTTCTTACAGTGGATATAGTTTTGCCGTTCCCGTTAGCATTGTTAAAAAAGTAACTGCTGATCTTCTTGAATTCGGCAAAGTTCAACGAGCATACATAGGGGTGAGCATCAGCAATATTGATCCTGATCTAAGAACGACCGAAGGACTTGATGTGAGCGAAGGAGCTTACGTCAGAGGCCTTCTTGAAGGTGGGGCTGCAGAGCTAGCGGGCATTTCAGAAGGAGATATCATCCTCTCAGTGGAAGACTTTCCTGTGCGAAGCGTCACCGAGCTTCAAGAGCAAGTGGGAAAATACAGACCAGGCGATAAAATAGAGGTGAGCATACTGCGGGGAAATCAAAAACGTTCTTTGGAAGTTCATTTACGCGACCGAAACGGAAACACAGAATTGAAGAAACGTTCTGAGGAAGAATTGAATATGATTTTTGGAGCCAAATTTGAGGTACTGAACGAACAGGAAAAATCAGCGCTGAAAGTTGTAAATGGCGTGAAAATAACGGATATTGAGGAAGGCAAATTCAGAAGAGCCGGGTTAAAGGAGGGGTTTATAATCACCCATATTGACAAACAACCCGTTGAATCGCCTGAAGATGTAAAACGTATTCTCAACGCCAAAAGTGGCGGGGTTTTGGTGGAAGGGTTTCACCAAAACGGGATGCCTGACTATTATGGATTTGGCGTTTAAAAAAATTTTACAATTCAAAATAAAACCTGCGAGATACTCATCAGAAACCGTAAACATCGATTCATCTCAATTCTATCGATATCTCATTATTTTGAATTTGATAAAGCGATCCCCGCAAACGAGCGTGGGTCGCTTTTATACTTTTTGAAGAACTCACAGAATATTAACAGATTTGGAATTAGGATGCATTGGTCTATCTTTGCGCCTTATTTTCACCTCTGATTTTAACAACTTTAAAGCAAAAGATACATGAGACAGCTTAAAATCACCAAAAGCATAACGAATCGGGAGAGCCAATCACTTGATAAATACCTTCAAGAAATTGGACGTGAAGACCTTATTACTGCTGAGGAAGAGGTAGAACTGGCGCAGAGAATTAAGAAAGGTGATCAACTTGCTTTGGAGAAACTTACACGCGCTAACTTGCGTTTTGTAGTTTCGGTTTCTAAGCAATATCAGAACCAAGGGCTTTCTCTTCCTGACTTGATCAATGAAGGAAATCTTGGTTTGATCAAAGCAGCACAGAGGTTTGACGAAACTCGAGGATTTAAATTCATTTCGTACGCTGTATGGTGGATTCGTCAGTCGATTCTTCAGGCACTTGCTGAGCAATCGCGTATAGTTCGCTTGCCACTGAATCAAGTGGGAAGTTTGAACAAAATTAACAAGATGTTCGCCAAGTTGGAGCAAGAATACGACCGCCCTCCTACTGTTGAAGAAATTGCCACTGCACTCGACATTCCTGCCGAGAAAGTTGCTGACTCACTGAAAGTAAGTGGAAGACACGTGTCTGTTGATGCTCCTTTCACTGAAGATGACAGCTCATCATTGCTAGACGTAATGGTGAATAACGATTCTCCAACCGCAGATTTCGGTCTATTGACTGAGTCTCTTGTCCAAGAAATCGAGCGATCTCTTTCTACCCTTACAGAGAAAGAAAGAGAAGTAATTCGCCTGTTTTACGGAATTGGAATGAAGCACGGGTTGACTTTGGAGGAGATTGGTGACAGATTTGGATTGACACGAGAACGTGTGCGACAGATCAAAGAGAAAGCAATCAGAAGACTTCGTCATTCTTCTAGAAGTAAGCATTTGAAGGCTTATTTGGGATAATTGAATTAATTAAACCATCAACATAATAACCACCTACTAGCAAATGTCCACTGACCTATTGAGTGCAGGGAGAGCTACCTATAATGAGGAGCTCGATTCCTGGATCAGTAAAAAAAAGGCCACGGTCAAATTGATCAATGCCGTTGGTAACTTGCTCTACGATAATTCCGTGGAGCTTGTTCTTTTTAGAAACCACCTGGTTGACACCAGCGTGAGTGAAGTATTGTTGCTTCATAAGTATGCCGCAGACGTGGTCGGAAAACCAATTTCCGTACACGAGACTACTGCAGTAGCCCAGGCACTTGTAAAAATGGACTTGGCACCATCAAAAATCGATGTGGGACTCCTCACAGCAGAATGGATGGAAGTAAAAAACGACTTCGACTCGATCGATTCGTTCCTCAGCTTTAAGCTAAAGGGCTTTACCTCTTTTGAAGAATCTGAGAACAAAGGTCCACGCGATGTGGTATTGTATGGTTTTGGCCGAATAGGCCGCCTAGCAGCCAGAGAGCTGATCCAACAATTCGGGAAAGGCCAGCAATTGCGATTGAAAGCTATCGTGACCCGCAAGGTGACCGACGAAGAAATCATCAAAAGAGCTGATTTGCTTCGATTGGATTCAGTCCACGGTCCATTTTCTGGTACGGTAGTCCCTGACTTGAAAAGACAAGCCATCATTATTAATGGCCAAATCGTAAAGATGATCCAAGCCCCAGGGCCCGATCAAGTAAATTACGAGGATTACGGGATTTCTGATGCGATTGTCTTGGACAATACAGGAGCTTTCCGAGATCGTGAAGCACTTTCATTGCACCTTAAGAGCAAAGGAGTAGCGAAAGTGATTCTTACCGCTCCAGGCAAAGGGATTCCGAATATCGTTTACGGAATCAACCACCAATCGCTCGACCTAGACAATGAGAATATATATTCTGCTGCATCATGCACGACCAATGCGATAAGCACTGTGTTAAGCGTTATTCAGAAAGAATACGGCATTGAGAAAGGACACATCGAAACCGTTCACGCATACACAAACGATCAGAATCTTCTAGACAACTTCCACAAGAAAGAAAGAAGAGGTCGTTCAGCAGCGTTGAATATGGTAATTACCGAAACAGGAGCTGGTTCTGCGGTGACGAAAGTTATCCCTGAGCTAAAGGACAAGTTGACTGCAAATGCGGTTCGAGTTCCGGTACCCAATGGATCTTTGGCGATTATGAATCTTTCGATCAACAAGGAAACAAGTAAAGAGGAAGTAAACGCTTTGGTAAAAAAAGCTGCTCTAGAGGGAGATTTGGTAAACCAGATTCACTATAGCATCGAGCCAGAATTGGTTTCAAGCGATATTGTTGGAGATACATGTTGCTCTGTTTACGATAGTAGAGCTACTCTAGTCCATCCTGACAAGAAAAACGTGGTGCTGTACGTTTGGTACGACAATGAATACGGATACACGAAACAAGTAATACGCCTGGCTAAGTATGTAGCTAAGGTTAGACGAAAGCACTACTACTAGCACTAGTCCTTTGTCCTTTGTCCTTAAATTAATAAGAGGCTGGCCGATTAACGCCCAGCCTCTTATTTTATACTCAGTGGTACTGTATTTTTTGATGCGTTTCCACATAATCAACCAAGGACCTACTTTTTAGCAATCAGCTTAGTCTGAATGCCAAAACCATCCATCCGAAATTTCGGTGGTTTGACAATAGAGAGCTATCTCTTCAGCTCATTGGCTCTCTGCATCGGATTCGGGGAAGAAACCCTCTTGTTCTCCTTGAAAAGTTCGAACCTTGTCGGTACTCCCACCGCAGGCCAAGCATTATTATTCAAGTCCACATCGGCCGTTTGCAAATAGGGATCAAGAACAACATTGGTCGCTTTCTCATCCATCACAAAAACTTTGGTCACGGTCACATCGCCCTTCCTCCAAATCTCTGCGGGAATATGCTCTATTTTCTTTTCGCCACTCTCAAATGTAAACTCAACGATCAAAGGCATCACTAGTCCACCATGATTGGTAAACGAAATTTCATAGAAATGGCGGTCGTCTGAAAAAAGTGCTTTTTCCTCATCGGATAGATTCTCAGTCATTTTTTCAAAAGCTGTCAGATCATCTTCCGTGAGGGCATTTTCATCGTAGTCATAATAGAAATCTTTCAAAGTAGAATCTCTATCGGCATAAGTTTCCTTGATTTGCTCTCGATTGCGCATACTAGACAAGCTTTCTGGCTGGTTTTCTTCCGCTGCCTTGACGCTATTCTTCTCGCCGCCAGCTTCAAAAGAATTAAGGGTGGCGTACTTCACTTGATCGATTCCAATGTCGACATGATCGGTGGAAAAGAACCAACCCCTCCAAAACCAATCCAGATCCACAGCTGTAGCGTCTTCGATGGTGCGAAAAAAGTCTGCGGGCGAAGGATGCTTAAACTTCCAACGGTTCGCATAAGTCTTAAAGGCAAAATCAAAAAGGTCGCGGCCTACAACGGTCTCGCGTAGTATATTCAGCGCAGTGGCAGGTTTACCGTAGGCATTGTTGCCCAATTGATGCACCGACTCGCTGTTCGTCATAATGGGACTAATGTTGCTCTTATCCCCTTTCATATAGTCCACGATTTTTCGAGGCTCTCCTCTCCTGCTTGGATACTCCTTTTGGAATTCCTGCTCTGTGAGATACTGCAAGTAAGTATTCAATCCTTCATCCATCCAAGTCCACTGTCGTTCATCTGAATTGATAATCATTGGAAACCAATTGTGACCCACCTCGTGAATGATCACCGAGATTACTCCATACTTCATGCGTTCGGTGTATGTGCCATCAGCTTCGCTTCTTCCGTAGTTGAAGCAAATCATCGGATACTCCATACCTATGCTAGCTGCATTTACAGAAATGGCCACGGGATAAGGATAATCAAATGTGTACTTGCTATAGGTCTCTACCGTGTGTTTAACGGCTTTGGTTGAGTAGATACCCCAAAGTGGATTCGCCTCTTTCGGGTAATAGCTCATTGCCATGATCGTTCGTTCGCCGAGCTTCACACCTTGAGCATCCCATATGAACTTTCGAGATGAAGCCCATCCGAAATCGCGCACATTCTCTGCTTTGTAATGCCACGTCTTCATCTCCGTGGAACGGCCTTTTTCCGTTTCCTCTGCCTCGCTTTGAGTAACTATTTCAACAGGTTGATCGGAGCTTTTAGCCATTTCAAACCTATTTAACCGATTGGCTCCAAGTATCTCTTTGGCATTTTGAATTTCGCCAGTTGAGGCCACAATATGGTCAGCAGGCACGGTAATTTTAACGTCGTAATTTCCGAATGGAACTGCAAACTCTCCACTACCTAAAAACTGCTTATGTTGCCAGCCTTCATTATCAGAATAGACGGCCATTCTGGGATAGAATTGAGCAATCGTATATATGGAATTGTTCTCTTCTTCAAAAAACTCGTATCCAGATCGACCTCCTATTTTCAGCCGATCATTAAGATTGTAATGCCACTTGATTTTAAAGCTAACAGCCCCCTCTGGCAGAAGGGTTTCGGGAAGATCAACTCTCATCATCGTTTGATTGATGGTAAATGGAATCTCGTTTCCCTTGGTATCTTGAACGTATTCAATTTTGAATCCACCATCAAACCAAGGTGTCAAATTCTGAAAACTCTCCAAGCTATATTTGTCTTTCAACTCACTCTGACGCACTTTGTACCCGTCGCTATCGATTGCTCTTCTATTTTGATCTAACTGAACCCAGAGGTAATCGAGAGCATCAGGTGAATTATTGAAATAGGTGATGGTCTCCTCTCCATAGATAACTTGATTCTCTTCATCCAGTCTTACATTGATTTCATAGTCTGCTCTTTGCTGCCAATACATATGCCCGGGCGCTCCCGAAGCCGTTCGATAGACATTGGGAGTCGGGAGTTCATCGTATAATTGCTTGAATTTGTTTGATTCGGAGTTTTCTTGTGAAAAAAGAACACCAGTGACGAAGATCAAAATGATCGCAAACGTATATTTCATAAGCTTTTTAGAAAGGTGCGAATCTACCAAAAGACGGTGTCCTTTGCTAAGATAAGTGCAATGCCTGCACAAACTCCAGATATAACCAAGATCCAGTCTCTATGTTTAAACCTGAATACCTGAAAGCTAAGGGTTCCAATCGCAAGAATAATGAGTACTATAACCAGCTGGCCGATCTCGACTCCCAAATTGAATCCTAGCATAGGAATGAAGACATCTTGTTCTCTGCTGAGTAGTGCATTCAAATAATTACTGAATCCCAACCCATGGATGAGTCCGAAAAATGTGGCCAGGAAATATTTCCAGCCCATTGCACTCTTGCTTGCACTTCTTCCTTGAGCTAAGTTTGTAATTGCAGTGATGAGAATAGTGATTGGTATCAAGAATTCGATGTATCTCGACTCTATTTTCACTAGTTCTAAAGTGGCCAAAACCAAAGTTATACTGTGCCCTATAGTGAAAGCTGTAACCAGCAAGACGATCCTTTTAAGATCTATCAACTGATATACGGCAATCAAAGCAAGTAAAAACACTATATGATCGTAGGCGTTGATATCTGCTATATGTCGGATTCCCAATTCAAAATAAGTGCTCAACATAAATGCTCAAATATTAAAGCATCAAAGATTTAAAACTTCCCCTACCTATTCTCCCTGAAGTCTAGAAGTTTTAACGTTTTGATGGTTGAAAGGAAAAATCAATAGTTGAGGTTGCACCGAAGGATTAACTTTGCTTAATATGACAGTTTCTTTGATCCTATGGTTTTTACTGCACCCTTTTCATGTTGGACTTATCGAAATCGAGTACAATCCAATCACGGAAACTTATCAGGTCAGTATGAAACTTTTTACCGACGATTTGGAAAAGGGGCTTGAAAAATTCTCAGGCCTGAGTCTAGACATTACTGACTCGAGTTATACGGAAGTCTCGGATAGTCTTATGTCAGTTTACATCGATCAGAATTTTGAAATACGATCAGAGGATAAAATCAACTTAGAATTCATCGGTAGTGAGAGGGAATATGACGTCACGTGGATTTATCTTGAAAGTGACAAAATCAATCCCCAAAATGTTTGTCAAGTAACGAATGAAATTCTCTTGTCTGTGTATTCCGACCAAACACATATTGTTCACTTCAGTCTTGGCGAAGAAATTCAGAGTGATCTAATTCACTCGGGGAAAACCAAAGTACTATTTCAGCATTAACTAGAGTTTGTCCATATGGCGGCTTCTCTGCGTTACACTTGTTTTGAAATCGGTCCCTTCTGAGGGACTCAGGGCATCTCATCCCGATAGCTATTGGAACTTTGGTTTTCAAAACCAGTTACTCCCCTGCCGTCGGCTTGGTCTAGATGCTTGTAAATGAACTTTCTGGTTCAGACTCTCGAGTATAATGCCCGACACTAATCAATAGAATGTGGGATTTACCTTCAGAGGGAACTTTTCTCTAATTGTCTGGATAAAAAAAACCCGCCGAGCGAACTCGGCGGGTTTCAATCGAAGGTAGTTTAAACTATTACCTTACTACTAGCTTCTTAGCTCCAACTCTTTCCTCATTTACCACAACATTCACTGTGTAAATTCCAGAAGCGAGTTCGGGCAAACGAATGATTGCATTCATCTGTGATCCGTTGTTGCCTAGGATTTCAGCATGTACTTTCTTCCCGTAGAGGTCATACACTTCTACCATCACTTCCTGCTGCTCTTGGCTTAGGTTGCTTAGGTTCATCATCACCTCTTCTCCAGAAG
>JBLIEU010000007.1:0-98696 GCA_047633195.1 Cryomorphaceae bacterium
GCTTCGATGCAGAAGTTTTGTATTCCAACAAACCTTTCTTTGAAAATTACACTGCCTCATTAATATCAGCGCCAGCCTACACTCCTATTCCCGAGAGTAAAACCATCTTTTTAGACGAGTTTAGAACGACCGAATATGCGGCTTTAGGATTGAAATCAATCCTGGAGATCAGAAAGAATTTAGAATTGAGAATAGAAGGATATGCTTTTCAGCCAGGCAAAGAGATAATAAGAAATGAGTCAAACGGTGCTGAATTTACCGAGCCTTTCGAGGACCGTTATTTTATAGGAGCTTCAGCTTTGATCTTCCACAGCCCTCTTGGGCCTGTAAGCCTGAATCTGAACTACTACGATAGCAGAGACGAAGGACCTTGGAGTTTCTTCTTCAACTTTGGCTACACCATCTTCAATAAAAGCGTTTACGAGCTTTAAGCTTGAGCTGTAGGACCTCCAAAATTCATTGGAATGCCTCCACCGCCGTCATTTGGCTTACTATCGGAAATGGTTCCATGAACTGCCTCGTATTTCTGAATATTGTCCTGCAATGCTCTCATCAAACGTTTGGCATGTTGAGGAGTCAATACGATCCTAGCCTTCACTCTGGCCTTTGGCATCCCTGGCATTACTCGAATAAAATCTGCAACAAATTCTGCATTAGAATGTGTGATGATAGCAAGATTTGAATAGATGCCATCAGCAATGTCTTCTTTCAACTCAATATTGAGTTGATTTTTATTCGGGTCCTTATTTTGATTCTGATCAGCCATAATTAATAGTATAAAAAAAGGCCACCCTGTATGGATGGCCTTTTGTTTGTGTTTGAAGTTATTCTCCAGCCTCCACTTCGGTGACTTCTTTGCTCTTTTTCTCTACGAGTTTTTCGTATTCTTCTTTCGAGCCAACATTTACTTTTTGGAATTTGCGCAAACCAGTTCCTGCAGGAATCAAATGTCCTACAATCACGTTTTCCTTCAATCCCATCAAGTTGTCTCGCTTTCCGTTTACTGCAGCTTCGTTTAGAACCTTTGTGGTTTCCTGGAAAGATGCGGCTGAAATAAAGCTCTTCGTTTGAAGTGAAGCACGAGTAATTCCCTGAAGCAATGGACGCGATGTAGCAGGAATTGCTTCACGCGCTTCGATTTGCTCCATATCCTTACGCTTCAGTTGAGAGTTTTCATCTCGTAGCTTTCTTGCAGATATGATTTGACCTGCCTTGATGTTAGCAGCATCGCCTGGCTCAACAACTACCATCATTCCAAAGAGGTTATCATTCTCGATCATGAAGTCGATCTTTTCAACGCTTTGTTTCTCTAAGAATCGTGTATCTCCCTGATCTTCAATAATTACTTTACGCATCATCTGACGAACAATGATTTCGAAATGCTTATCGTTAATCTTCACTCCTTGCAAGCGGTATACCTCTTGGATTTCGTTAACCAAGTACTCTTGTACTCTGGTTGGTCCTTGGATAGCTAAAATATCGCTTGGTGTGATTGCTCCATCAGATAGAGGCTGACCTGCTCTCACAAAGTCATTCTCTTGAACGAGTATGTGCTTGCTCAAGGAAACAAGGTATTTCTTGATTTCACCCGTTTTGCTTTCTACCATAATCTCGCGGTTACCCCGCTTGATTTTTCCGTAAGAAACAATACCATCGATTTCACTCACCACTGCCGGGTTTGAAGGGTTACGTGCTTCAAAAAGCTCCGTAACTCTTGGCAAACCTCCAGTGATATCTCCAGTCTTACCAGAAATACGTGGAATCTTGGCTAGGATGAATCCTGAAATAATCACTTTTCCCTCCTCGACGTTCACGTGAGCCCCAACTGGTAGGTTGTAAGTTTTTACAACCTCTTTGGTTTTCTTGTCAACGATGAGAATAGCTGGGTTCTTTTTCTTATCACGACGCTCGGTAATTACCTTCTCGCGGTAACCTGTTTGCTCATCAACCTCTTCGCGGTAAGTTATTCCCTCTTCAAAATTGTCAAATTTAATGGTACCTCCTGCTTCCGAAATAATCACGGCGTTGTATGGGTCCCATTGGCAGATAGCATCGTTCTTCTTCACATTAGCTCCATTCTTGATGAAGATTTCAGCTCCGTAAGGAATATTATTAGTGGCAATCACTACTCCAGTCTTAGCGTCAAACAGACGCATCTCACCTGAACGACCTACCACAATAACTTTTTTAGATCCGTCGGCAGCTTCGCTTTCTACGGTTCTCAGTTCTTCCAATTCTACCGTACCTGCTGCTTTTGCTCTAATTTCTGACTCGTCAGCAATATTAGAAGCTGTACCTCCTACGTGGAAAGTACGAAGCGTAAGCTGTGTTCCTGGCTCACCAATAGACTGAGCGGCAATAACACCGACAGCTTCTCCTCTGGTAACCATTCTACCTGTAGCAAGGTTTCTACCGTAACACTTCGCGCACACTCCTCGCTTTTCCTCACAAGTAAGTACTGAACGAATCTCTACTTCTTCGATTCCTGCTTCGGCTATGATCGTACCCAGTTCCTCGGTAATCTGCTCTCCTGACTCAACGATAACTTCGTCCGTTTCAGGGTGGAGTAGATCATGAACGGAAGTACGTCCTAGGATTCTTTCATAGAGAGTCTCTACGATCTCTTCATTCTTCTTCAATGGAGTTGCTACCAAACCACGAAGGGTTTCACAATCTTCATTTAAGATCACAACATCCTGTGCCACATCTACTAGACGACGAGTCAAATAACCTGCATCGGCAGTTTTAAGGGCCGTATCAGCAAGTCCTTTACGTGCACCGTGTGTTGAGATGAAGTACTCAAGGATAGAAAGTCCTTCCTTAAAGTTCGAAAGAATCGGGTTTTCAATAATATCCTGGCCACCTGTAGCACTAGATTTCTGAGGTTTAGCCATCAGTCCCCTCATTCCTGAGAGCTGACGAATCTGTTCCTTAGATCCACGTGCACCAGAGTCAAACATCATGTATATAGAGTTGAACCCTTGCTTGTCTTTCTTGAGGTTGTCCATCAAGATATTGGTCAACTTCGAGTTAGTGTGCGTCCAGATGTCAATGATCTGGTTGTAACGCTCATTGTTCGTTATTAGCCCCATTCCGTAGTTGTCCGTTACGGATTTCACCTCTTCAACGGCCTTTTCTACAAGAACTTCTTTCTCTGGTGGAATAATTACATCATTCAAGTTGAATGACAATCCGCCTTTGAAAGCCATGTAGTAACCTACTTCCTTAATATCATCCAGAAATTTAGCTGCACGAGCCATTCCTACAATTTTAATAACTGTACCGATGATGTCTCTAAGAGCTTTCTTGGTAAGAACTTGGTTCAAATAACCTACTTCCTTAGGAACCATGTTATTAAAAAGCACACGACCTGTAGTCGTTTCAAGGATATGTGTTTTTCCGTCAATGTCTGTGTAGCGGAACTTGATGTGAGCATGCAAAGCAAGCATGCCTTCATTGTACGCTATCTCAACCTCTTCGGGACTATAGAAGATTTTTCCTTCTCCTTTAACAGTAAGTTCCTTATCGCTGATTCGACCCTTGGTAATGTAGTAGAGTCCCAATACCATATCCTGAGAAGGCACGGCAATCGGTGCTCCATTGGCAGGGTTAAGAATGTTGTGCGATGCAATCATCAGAAGCTGCGCTTCCAAAATCGCCGCATTACCTAGTGGCAAGTGGACTGCCATCTGGTCACCGTCAAAATCGGCGTTGAATGCAGTACAAGCGAGTGGATGCAGCTGAATTGCTTTACCTTCAATTAATTTTGGCTGGAAAGCCTGTATACCCAAACGGTGCAATGTAGGCGCACGGTTAAGGAGCACAGGATGTCCTCTCAATACATTTTCAAGGATATCCCAAACTACAGGCTCTTTTCTATCAACAATTTTCTTCGCTGATTTCACCGTTTTCACAATTCCGCGCTCTATCATCTTACGGATTATAAATGGCTTGTATAGCTCTGCTGCCATATCTTTTGGCAATCCGCATTCGTGAAGTTTCAACTCAGGACCTACAACAATAACCGAACGTGCAGAATAATCAACACGCTTACCGAGAAGGTTCTGACGGAAACGACCTTGCTTTCCTTTCAAACTGTCTGAAAGAGATTTCAATGGTCGGTTTGATTCAGTCTTTACTGCTGATGACTTTCGAGAATTATCAAAAAGTGAGTCTACAGCTTCCTGCAGCATGCGCTTCTCGTTTCTCAAAATAACCTCAGGAGCTTTGATCTCGATCAATCGCTTCAAACGGTTGTTTCGGATGATAACTCGTCGGTAAAGGTCATTCAAATCGGATGTTGCGAAACGTCCTCCATCTAGGGGGACAAGTGGACGCAATTCTGGTGGAATAACAGGAACCACTTTGATGATCATCCATTCGGGACGATTCTCAATGCGTGTGTTTGCTTCACGGAATGCCTCAACCACTTGAAGACGCTTCAGCGCTTCATTCTTTCTCTGCTGAGAAGTCTCAGTATTGGCTTTGTGGCGCAACTCATATGACAACTCATCGAGATTGGTAGTCTTTAACAAATCGTGGAGTGCATCTGCTCCCATCTTGGCGATGAATTTATTCGGATCATTCTCATCCAAATATTGGTTCTCCTTTGGAAGCGTCTCCAAGATGTCGATGTACTCTTCCTCTGTAAGGAAATCCATACGAGAAAGTTGCTCACCTTCTTCATTTACAGCTGGACCTGCGTTGATTACAACATAGCGCTCGTAGTAAATGATTTGGTCAAGCTTTTTTGTAGGAAGACCAAGAAGGTAACCGATTTTATTTGGCAATGATTTGAAATACCAGACGTGAGCTACAGGAACAACCAAGGAAATATGTCCTTGACGTTCACGTCGCACTTTTTTTTCTGTTACCTCAACACCACATCGATCACAGACGATTCCTTTGTAACGGATTCGCTTGTACTTACCACAGTGGCATTCGTAATCTTTTACAGGACCGAAAATTCTCTCGCAAAATAAACCATCGCGCTCAGGTTTGTAGGTTCTGTAATTTATGGTTTCGGGCTTTAAAACCTCACCGTGGCTCTTCTCAAGAATTTCTTCAGGAGAAGAAAGGCTAATGGTGATGCTACTAAAGCTTGCTGCTACTTTTTTATCCCTTTTTAAGGCCATAGGAATGATATTCTTTCGTTGAAAACTCCGTTAACACAATACTTAGTCTAGAGTGACTTTAAGTCCCAGACCATTCAATTCGTGCAAGAGCACATTGAATGATTCAGGAATACCTGGCTCAGGCATATTCTCTCCTTTTACGATAGCTTCGTAGGCTTTTGCTCTACCCACTACGTCATCTGACTTAACTGTAAGCACTTCCCGCAAGATGTTTGCTGCACCGAATGCTTCGAGTGCCCATACTTCCATCTCTCCAAAACGCTGGCCTCCAAACTGAGCTTTACCTCCAAGTGGCTGCTGTGTAATGAGTGAGTATGGTCCGATGGAACGTGCGTGCATTTTGTCATCAACCATGTGAGCAAGTTTCAGCATGTAGATAACGCCTACAGTTGCTGGCTGGTCAAAGTGCTCTCCCGTACCACCATCGCGAAGTGTTGTCACTCCATAACGTGGAACGCCTGCTTTATCAGTGTATTCATTGATCTGATCAATGGTAGCACCATCAAAAATCGGAGTGGCAAATTTCAACCCAAGTTTCTGACCTGCCCAACCGAGAACGGTTTCATAGATCTGACCAAGGTTCATCCTTGAAGGTACTCCAAGTGGGTTAAGTACGATATCTACAGGAGTACCGTCATCGAGGTAAGGCATATCTTCCTTACGTACGATTTTCGAAACAATCCCTTTGTTACCATGACGTCCCGCCATTTTATCTCCCACCTTGAGCTTACGCTTCTTAGCGATGTACACTTTAGCCAATTTCAAAATTCCGCTTGGTAGCTCATCACCGATGGTGATTTGGAATTTCTTACGCTTGTGTGCACCTACGTAATCATTGTGCTTGATATTAAAATTGTGAATTAGCTTTTTGATCAAAAGGTTGATGTGGTCGTCAGTGGTCCATCTGCTTGGATTTACAATCGCATAGTCAATTGCATTCAATGCCTTCTGAGTGAACTTAACCCCTTTCTTGATTTGCTCCTCCTTGAAGTTGTTGAACACTCCTTGAGAAGTTTTACCACTTACGAGGCTATTCAACTTGTCAATCAAAGATACTTTCAAGTCTGAACAGTCTTTGGCAAACTGCTTGTCGATTTCCTCAACAATAGTTTTCTCGGCTGCTTTGGTCTTAGGCGTTTTAACCGCTTTAGCGAATAGCTTCTTGTCGATAACTACACCTCTTAATGATGGCGAAGCTTTCAAAGAAGCATCTTTTACGTCTCCAGCCTTATCACCGAAGATCGCTCTTAGAAGTTTCTCTTCAGGCGAAGGATCAGTTTCTCCTTTCGGAGTGATCTTACCGATTAAAATATCGCCTTCGCGAATCTCAGCTCCAACACGGATCATTCCGTTCTCGTCAAGATTCTTTGTGGCTTCTTCACTTACGTTTGGAATATCAGGAGTCAATTCCTCCTGTCCACGTTTTGTATCTCTTACCTCTAGAATGTACTCATCGATGTGGATCGATGTAAAGATGTCTTCTCGAACAACTTCCTCCGATATTACGATCGCATCCTCAAAGTTGTAACCCTTCCAAGGCATAAATGCCACCATCAAGTTTCGACCTATTCCTAGCTCTCCACCTTGAGTAGCAAAACCTTCAGTCAATACTTGACCTGGGGTTACCTTGTCTCCTTTAGCCACCATTGGACGCAAGTTCATGCTAGTTCCTTGGTTGGTCTTTAAGAATTTAATGAGTGGATATTCTTTCGTATCACCGTCAAAACTGATGAGTTTTTCCTCATCAGTTCGCTCGTAACGAACCACGATTTTCTTCGCATCAACGTATTCTACAACTCCTGTTCCTTCTGAAGAAACCAATACACGAGAATCTTGAGCAACACGCTTTTCTAACCCAGTTCCTACAATAGGAGATTCAGGGCGTAAAAGTGGCACAGCTTGACGCATCATGTTCGATCCCATCAATGCACGGTTGGCATCATCATGCTCCAAGAATGGAATAAGTGATGCAGCAATCGAGGCAATTTGGTTCGGAGCAACGTCGATCAAGTCAATCTCATTCGCAGCGACAACAGGGAATTCTCCTTCTTTTCGAGCTTTAACGCTTTCAGATTCAAGAATTCCTTTCTCACTAACCTGAGCATTGGCCTGTGCAATCATTTTCTCATCTTCCTCCTCCGCACTCAAATAAATAGGCTCAGTCTTCAAATCTACTTGACCGTTCGAAACCGTTCTATAAGGTGTCTCGATAAATCCGAGTCTATTGATTTTCGCAAACACACAGAGCGAAGAGATCAAACCGATGTTTGGTCCTTCAGGTGTTTCGATCGTGCAAAGACGACCGTAGTGCGTGTAGTGAACATCACGAACCTCGAAACCTGCCCTCTCTCTGGAGAGACCTCCTGGTCCAAGTGCAGACATTCTTCTCTTGTGAGTTACCTCAGAAAGAGGATTGGTTTGATCCATGAACTGCGACAACTGATTCGTTCCAAAGAACGAGTTGATCACTGAAGACAATGTCTTAGCATTGATCAAGTCAGTTGGTGTGAAGACTTCGTTATCACGAACGTTCATTCTTTCACGGATGGTACGAGCCATTCGAGCTAAACCTACACCAAACTGGTTGTGAAGCTGCTCTCCTACGGTACGTACACGTCGATTACTCAAGTGATCGATGTCATCAACATCAGTATTGCTATTCACCAAGTCTATCAAATACTTGATGATTTTGATGATGTCTTCTTTGGTAAGTGTACGTTCAGAATAGTCGGTATCTAAACCGAGTTTCTTGTTGATTCTGAAACGTCCAACTTCACCTAAATCATATCTGGTTTCAGAGAAGAAAAGTTTATCGATAACACCACGGGCCGTCTCCATATCTGGAGGCTCAGCATTACGCAATTGACGATAGATGTGCTCTACCGCTTCTTTCTCCGAGTTAGAAGTATCTTTTTGGAGTGTATTATAGATAATCGAAAAGTCAGCAGCGTTGATATTCTCTTTGTGGAGAATTACCGTTTTAGCTCCTGATTCAAGGATTTGCTCTACTTGCTCTTCCTCGATAATCGTCTCACGATCTATAATTACTTCATTTCTTTCAATAGAAACTACCTCTCCTGTATCCTCATCTACGAAGTCTTCTACCCAGCTTTTAAGAACACGAGCAGCAAGCTTTCTTCCCAGTAGTTTTTTGGCCCCAGTCTTCGTCACCTTGAACTCATCGGCAAGGTCGAAAATCTCGAGAATATCTTTATCGCTTTCGTAACCAATGGCTCGAAGCAACGTAGTAACAGGAAGCTTTTTCTTACGATCAATGTATGCATACATCACGGCATTTATATCCGTTGCAAACTCAATCCATGACCCTTTGAAAGGAATCACCCTTGCAGAGTAAAGCTTCGTTCCGTTAGCGTGACGACTCTGGCCGAAGAATACTCCAGGAGAGCGGTGAAGCTGAGATACAATAACTCGCTCTGCTCCATTTACTACGAATGAACCCTGAGGGGTCATATATGGAATGGTACCCAAATACACGTCTTGGACGATGGTCTCAAAGTCCTCATGTTCTGGATCAGTACAGTACAGCTTCAGCTTTGCCTTAAGTGGCACGGCATAAGTTAACCCTCTCTCGACGCATTCTGGAATGCTGTAACGAGGTGGGTCTACGAAGTAATCCAAGAACTCAAGTACGAATTGATTTCTTGTATCTGTGATGGGAAAGTTTTCAGTGAAGACTTTGTAAAGGCCTTCAGTTTCCCTATCATCGGGATTTGTTTCGAGCTGAAAAAACTCTTGAAACGACTTGATTTGAACCTCCAAAAAGTCAGGAAATTCAATCTTGTGTTTACTAGAAGAGAAATTTATTCGCTCGTCTTTTTTCTTTGTAAGTGTAGCCAAGACTGCAGGGTTTGGGTATGATTAAGAAAAAACGTGATATTAATAAGGCATAAAAAGAATCTGGTCATCTCGCCAAAGCGAGATGACCCAGAGACTAACAATAAGCGTAAGAATATGTTTGTGTCTTACTTAACTTCAACTTCAGCCCCAGCTTCTTCGAGTTGTGACTTAAGCGATTCCGCTTCTTCTTTAGATACTCCTTCCTTTACAGGGCTCGGAGCGCTATCTACAACACCTTTGGCCTCTTTAAGACCAAGTCCTGTGAGTTCCTTAACTAGTTTCACAACGGCCAATTTAGCGCCACCGGCAGCTTTAAGAATTACATCGAATTCTGTTTGCACCTCGGCTTCTTCACCGCCACCTCCAGCACCTGGAGCAGCTGCTACTGCTACTGCAGCTGCAGGCTCAATACCGTGCTCTTCTTTGAGGTATTCTGCTAGTTCGTTAACTTCTTTTACAGTAAGGCCCACCAATTGGTCGCCTAAAGTTTTAACGTCTGCCATTTTATTTGATTTTAAGTTTGTGATTCTGTTTGTTTAAAAAATTACGATTGACGTTCTTCGAGTGTTTTTATAAGACCGCCCAGTGTGTTTTTACCTGACTCCAGAGCTCCCATTACATTGCGTATTGGTGACTGAAGAAGGGCGATTACATCGCCGATAAGCTCTTCACGAGACTTAATTTCGGTTAATGCATCTAACTGTTCGTCTCCTACGAAACACATCTCTTCAACGTAAGCCGCTTTAAGAATTGGCTTTGAATGCTTCTTTCGGAAATCTTTGATGAGTTTGGCGGGAAGGTTTCCCGTTTCACTCAACATAATGGAAGTCGGCCCTGCCAATACATCGTACATGTCTGAAAAGTCTTTTCCCTCGACTTTGTCGAAGGCTTTTCTTAGAAGCGTATTCTTAACGACGCTAAGACTAACTTCTTTTTTGTAACATGCCCTTCTGAAATTGGAGGTCGCTTCAGCATTTAGTCCCGAAGTGTCTGCAAGGTAAATTACGTTTGCAGCTGAAAGCGTTTCGGCCAACTCATCGATAACTTGATTTTTCTCTGTCTTCGTCATTTTTTGAGTTTTCCGTTATTCGGCAGAAACCGATTTAGCTTCAATTTTGACGCTAGGAGACATAGTACCACTGAGGGCTATGCTTCTAATGTATGCACCTTTAGCTGCTGCTGGCTTCAACTTCATGAGAGTTTGCAACACTTCTTTTGCGTTCTCGCGAATTTTCTGGGCATCAAAAGATGCTTTGCCTACAGCAGCGTGAATGATGCCGTACTTGTCAACTTTAAAGTCGATTTTACCTGCTTTTACATCACTAACAGCTTTCGCAACATCCATCGTTACGGTTCCAGTTTTGGGATTAGGCATAAGACCACGTGGCCCTAGTATTCGTCCTAATGCACCGACTTTCCCCATTACGTTTGGAGTTGTAATAATTACATCAACATCAGTCCAGCCGCCCTTAATTTTTTCAATGTACTCGTCTAATCCAACAAAATCAGCTCCTGCCTCAGTGGCATCAGCTTCTTTGTCAGGATTACAGAGTACTAAAACTCGGACGTCCTTTCCTGTACCATGTGGAAGGGAAACACTTCCCCTAACCATCTGGTTTGCTTTTCTAGGATCCACGCCAAGCCGAACAGCCAAGTCTACAGAGGAATCAAATTTGGTAGTAGAAATTTCTTTCACAATACCAGATGCTTCTTCCAGAGAGTAAACTTTAGTTGGATCGAACTTGCCTAGCGCTTCTTTTCTTTTCTTAGATACTCGCATACAAAAGTTTTAACCGTTAAAAGGGCTTGCACCCTTGACATTTATCCCCATGCTTCGTGCTGTCCCTGCTACCATTTTCATTGCAGATTCTACTGTAAAAGCGTTCAAATCAGGCATTTTGTCTTCTGCGATCGCGCGAACTTGATCCCAGGAAACATTTCCCACTTTTTGACGATTTGATTCAGGAGAACCTGATTTGAGCTTGGCAGCTTCAAGGAGTTGCACAGCCGCGGGAGGAGTTTTGACGATAAAGTCAAATGACTTATCGACATAAACAGTAATGACTACCGGTAAAACTTTTCCAGCTTGATCTTGTGTACGTGCGTTAAACTGCTTGCAGAACTCCATTATATTCACCCCTTTCGCACCGAGTGCCGGTCCGACTGGAGGTGAAGGGTTGGCAGCCCCACCTTTAATTTGCAGCTTGATTAGCCCGCTTACTTCTCTAGCCATATCAAGTTTGGGTTTTTAATTTATGATATTCAGTGTCTCTGGAAGCGACCACTCTCACAAAGCGGCCAAGGGACTCTGGTGTATCCTTTGTTTAGTTAATAATTATCCATCTTTCTCCACTTGAAGGTAGCCAAGTTCGAGCGGTGTTTTCCGTCCGAAAATCTTAACCATCACTTTAAGCTTCTTCTTCTCTTCATTTACTTCTTCAACTACTCCATTGAAGTTATTGAATGGGCCATCGACAACTTTTACGTTCTCTCCGATTACATAAGGAATATTGATTTCCTCCTCGCTTTCAGCAAGTTCATCAACTTTCCCTAATATTCTGTTCACCTCATTGGTTCTCAATGGAACAGGGTCTCCTCCTTTCTCAGCTCCTAAGAAACCGATGACATTGTTTACCCCTTTAATAAGGTGAGGAACTTCTCCTACTAAATCAGCTTCAATCAAGACATAACCAGGAAAAAAATTTCGCTCTTTGCTAATCTTCTTACCGTTGCGTATTTGAAATACCTTCTCCGTTGGGATTAGTACTTGAGACACATGGTGATCAAGCTTGCTTCGGCTGATCTCCAATTCGATCATATCCTTAACCTTCTTCTCTTTGCCGCTGATCGCTCGAACGACATACCACTTCTTTGGTGCAGAATCTGCCATACTATTATAGATCGGCTAGTAAGTCATAAATAAACCCGAGAATTCCTCTCCACTGGAAACCATCGCTCCCAGCTTCTACTACTTGTACACCAAAAACATAGTCCATTATGAAAATGATCCCAGCAATAATGAGTGATGCAACTAGCACTAGAATACTACTGCTTTGCAACTGTTTCCACGAGGGCCAGGTCACTTTGTGAACTAACTCATCGTAAGACTCTTTGAACGTTGTTTGAAGACTAGCCACGTTTCTTGTTTTTTTTATGCACGGGTGGAGAGACTCGAACTCCCGACACCTGGTTTTGGAGACCAGTGCTCTACCAGCTGAGCTACACCCGTGTATTGACAGGGAAAGGTGAACACCAAATTGGCATCCACCTTCACTGTCAAGTTATGTTATTTAATTACTCAATAATCTCAGTTACCTGACCAGCACCCACCGTACGACCACCTTCGCGGATCGCAAAACGAAGACCTTTGTCCATCGCTACAGGAACGATCAATTCTACCACGATAGATACGTTATCACCAGGCATCACCATTTCACGGCCTTCGCCAAGAATGATTTCACCTGTAACGTCAGTCGTTCTAAAGTAGAACTGGGGACGGTATTTGTCATGGAATGGAGTGTGACGTCCACCTTCTTCTTTCTTCAACACATAAATTTCAGCATTGAACTTAGTGTGAGGTGTGATTGAACCCGGTTTAGAGATAACCATACCACGACGGATAACAGATTTATCTATACCACGAAGAAGCAATCCTACGTTATCTCCCGCTTCACCTCTGTTAAGGATCTTGCGAAACATCTCAACACCAGTAACAACTGATTTCAATTTCTCAACCTGCATTCCTACGATGTCAACCTCGTCACCAGAGTTAATAACTCCTGTTTCGATACGACCTGTAGCAACCGTCCCACGTCCTGTGATAGAGAATACATCCTCTACAGGCATCAAGAAATCTTTTTCTATTTCACGTGGTGGAATCTCGATCCAAACGTCAACAGCAGCCATCAATTCTTCAACAGTCTTAACCCACTTCTCTTCACCGTTCAACGCACCAAGAGCAGAACCCGCGATTACAGGTGTGTTATCTCCGTCATATTCATAGAAAGAAAGAAGTTCACGAATTTCCATCTCAACTAGTTCGAGAAGCTCTTCGTCATCTACCATGTCCACTTTGTTCATGAAGACAACGATACGCGGAACACCTACCTGACGACCAAGAAGGATGTGCTCACGTGTTTGCGGCATAGGGCCATCAGTAGCAGCAACCACTAAAATAGCTCCATCCATTTGGGCAGCTCCAGTTACCATATTCTTCACGTAATCAGCGTGACCAGGACAGTCAACGTGTGCATAGTGACGGGTTTCCGTCGTATACTCAACGTGTGACGTGTTGATTGTAATACCGCGCTCTTTTTCTTCGGGCGCATTATCAATTGAATCGAAAGACTTCAATTCAGACAGGCCTTTACCTGCAAGTACTGCGGTGATCGCAGCCGTCAACGTCGTTTTACCGTGGTCAACATGACCAATAGTACCTATGTTTAGGTGAGGTTTGGAGCGATCAAATTGTTCTTTAGCCATTGCTAAGTAGTTTAAATGATTATTTTATTCTTTTATTTCAAATGCAAATTGCCCTATCAATGAGCCAATGACGGGAATTGAACCCGTGACCTCGTCCTTACCAAGGACGCGCTCTACCCCTGAGCTACATCGGCTTGATAAAAAGTAGAGCGGGAGACGAGACTCGAACTCGCGACATTTAGCTTGGAAGGCTAATGCTCTACCAACTGAGCTACTCCCGCTTAAACTTTTTAATACCTGTGGGGAGAGCAGGATTCGAACCTGCGAAGGTGAAACCAGCAGATTTACAGTCTGCCCTCGTTGGCCGCTTGAGTATCTCCCCATTCAATACAGTAATACTAAGAGCCGATGGAGGGACTCGAACCCCCGACCTGCTGATTACAAATCAGCTGCTCTAGCCAGCTGAGCTACATCGGCAAAATCAATATTTTTAGAACTTTTCGGACACTACAGCCCTACCTTTCTCCAAAAAGGTCTGCAAATGTATAAAAGATTTCAGTCGAAAAGAAAGAAAGCAAAAAAAGAATTCACGTCTTTCCGAAATAAAAGAGTGCACGGGCCTTTTGACTTCCATAAATAAAAAAACCACCCCGTTTTGGAGTGGTCAAATTTAATAATTGGATGGGCAATGAGCTATGCCATTGCTCTCTTTTCTTTTGTTTTCTTGATTTGCCTTCTCAAAGCTTCAATCACATCGTCAGTAGCTTCCTCAAAACTGGCCGCTTGCCTTTTAGCAAAGACTTCCTTTCCAGGCATATTCAATTTAATCTCGGCAATCTTATTTCCTCTTTCATTGTTCTTTTCGACTTTAAGATAAACGTTAGCATCTATGAGCTTATCGTGAAATTGCTCCAATTTTTGAAGTCGCGTTTCAATGAAGTTTACCAATTTAACGTCTGCTTTAAATTGAATGGAGTGAACATTAATCTGCATGTTGCCCAATTTTTTACGGTTAGTAACTAATTTAATTCAGCTTTTAGGATGACTGCTTCGGTATACTTTAATCAATTGTTCGACACTATTGTGTGTGTATACTTGAGTAGCTGCCAAGGATGAATGGCCTAACAGTTCTTTGATCGCATTTATGTCTGCTCCTTTATTGAGCATGTGCGTAGCAAATGTGTGCCTTAAAACATGTGGGCTCTTTTTGCTAATTGAACTAACCTTAGATAGGTAGTCATTGACAATTCGATATACAAGTTTGGGATATAGCTTCTTTCCTCTTTGGGTTAGAAAAAAATAGTCAGTGTCTTGAATACTTTGGAGGTCAAATCGGACTTGGAGATAAGATCTTAGGGCGGCAATCATTGGTAGTCCTACGGGTACAATTCTCTCTTTGTTCCGCTTTCCCATAACTTTTATTGCACCCTGCTCAAAATCAACTGTATTGATTTTTAAACCGATAAGTTCCGCAGATCTAATTCCAGTATTGTAGAATAGCTCAACAATTGCCTGATCCCTTATTCCATCACGTGACTCATCAAAAATCTCTTTGTGTCGATCGGTATTTAATGCGGATTCTTCCACGAATACAGGAAGCCTCTTTGGCATCTTGGGAAGAACCAGTTTGGCTGTGGGATCGCTCAGCACACCATAGGTCTTCTTCCTCCATTTGAAAAATGACTTGAGGGCACTGACTCGTCTTTTTATGGTTGAAGGAGAAGATCCAGATTCGAGCGCATCAACCATCCATGACCTTAGGAAGTGATGAGAAACCATTTCAAGATCACAATCAAAGCTTTTCTCCAAATAGATAGAAATATTCTCCAAGTCACCGCGATAGGCCTCCACGGTATGAATGCTGTAGTTCTTTTCGAACTGAAGATATGCCAGGAATTTTTCGATCATAAAAAAAGGCAGCCACAAGTGGCTGCCTTAAATATCTAAATTACAAACTTACTAATCGTTATCGCCATACATTTTGTTCACATAAATGGCTTTCAATTTCTCCTTCCGATTCAAGACTGAGGGTTTTGTAAACTGTTGGCGACGACGCAACTCTTTAACTACGCCTGTACGATCGTATTTCTTCTTGAACTTTTTGAGAGCTCTCTCGATGTTTTCGCCTTCTTTAACTGGTATAATAAGCATGTGTCTGTATTCAATTTTGGGCTGCAAATATATGAATTAAATTATGTAATAATCAAGAAAGAATTTTTCTCGAAATCACGAGCTTTTGAATTTCACTAGTTCCTTCTCCTATTGTACAGAGTTTGCTGTCTCTGTAAAATTTCTCAACTGGAAAATCCTTGGTATAGCCGTATCCCCCAAAAATTTGAACTGCCTCATTTGCTGTTCTTACAGCGACTTCTGAGGCATAGTATTTCGCCATGGCAGATTCCTTCGTCATTTCTTGTTTTCTATTCTTGAGATCGGCCGCTTGAAGTGTCAATAATTCTGCAGCTTCAATTTCAGTAGCCATGTCGGCAAGCTTGAAGGCAATCGCTTGAAAGCTCGAAATTGGCTTACCAAACTGCTCTCTCTCCTTGCTGTATTTTAAAGCAGCTTCATAAGCGCCTTTAGCAATTCCTAGCGACAAAGCAGCGATTGAGATTCTTCCGCCATCAAGAACCTTCATGGCTTGAATAAACCCTTCTCCAAGGTTTCCTAAAACATTCTCTTCTGGAACTCGACAATCTTCAAAAACCAGCTCAGCGGTTTCCGAAGCACGCATTCCCATCTTATTCTCCTTCTTTCCAGCTTTGAAACCAGGCGTTCCACGCTCTACCACAAAGGCAGTAATTCCGCGAGAGTCAAGCAGCTCACCTGTTCGAACGAGAACCACGGCAACATCTCCACTAATTCCATGAGTGATCCAGTTTTTCGTGCCGTTGATTACCCACTCTTTGCCATCTTTCACAGCTGTGGTTTTCATTCTCAAAGCATCGGAACCTGTATTACTTTCCGTTAGTCCCCATGCACCTATCCACTCTCCTGTTGCCAGTTTTGGAAGCCACTTTTTCTTTTGCTCTTCTGAGCCAAAGGCCAATATATGACCTGTGCAAAGCGAGTTATGCGCTGCAACTGAAAGTCCCAGAGAACCGCAAATCTTCGCTATTTCGGAAACAGCCGTGTAGTACTCAAAGTAGCCGAAACCAGATCCTCCATATTCTTCGGGAACGAAAACTCCTAGGAGACCTAGCTCTCCCATTTTCTTCATGGTTTCAATGGGGAAATACTGATCCTCATCCCATTCCATAAAATGCGGGCGAATTTCCCGCTCACCAAAATCTTGCACCATTTGTGCAATCATCCTTTGGTTTTCTGTTAGTTGTGAATTCATCTGTTTTTAGTTGGTGGTTCAATCGTAATCGACAACACTTAAAATCGGCTTGTCAGTGGCTGCGAGTCTCTCCCTTCCGAGCAAACCCTTCAATTCAATAAGAAAAGAGAATCCAGCCACGGCTCCTCCTTCCAGGTGAATGAGTTCTCTACTAGCCACGGCTGTTCCGCCAGTAGCCAAAAGATCGTCGTGAATCAAAACATTCATACCAGGCACTACTACCCCTTTATGCATCTCGATCGTTGCACTTCCGTATTCTAGATCGTAGCTATACTCAACTGTTTCAGCAGGTAGTTTTCCTTTTTTCCTAATAGCGATAAAAGGCACGTTCATCTCCATTGCCAATGGAAGCCCAAACAAAAAGCCTCGGCTTTCAATCCCAGCCACAGCGTCAATCTTGATTCCTTCAAACTGATGCAACATTTCGTTTACAACAGCACGACTTACCGTAGGGTTTTCAAGTATGGGCGTTATGTCCCGAAAAAGAATGCCTGGCTTCGGAAAATCAGGCACATCGCGAATTATAGAAAGCAGTTCTTGTCGAAGATCCATTCAAAAATTTAGATAGGGCACAAGTTTACGGCATAAATCAGCATCTAACAAACCCGAAGAACAGAATGCGTTTGAATCAGCATAGTTCCCCGACTCTTCTCTTTTCAACACTATTTTGTTTGCCTCACCAAAACTCAAATAAGGGTGCTGAGATAACTCATGCGCAGAAGCTGAATTGATGTTAACCTGCTTGATTTCTGAAAGATCAAGAATAACTTGATCGGCAAATTTATCAATCTTGTCGGGGGTCATTTTCCACATTTCCCCAAGCTGACCAATGCTGTGAAAACCTCCTAACTCTTCGCGGTATTCGATGATCTTTTTTGCATAGAACGAACCGATTCCATTTAATTTTTTCAGCTCGTTTGTATCGGCTGTATTGATATTGCAAGTGAACTCCTTATAAGAATAATTCTTGGTAGATGCTGTATCAGACCATTTGACTTTCGGTTTGTCCCGAGCCTTGTCATACGATGGGGTATACTGTTTCTTGGGTTTTGATTCAGGCAAATCAATGAAAGGCTCGAGGTTGGCATACTCTTCTTCATCCACAAAGAAGAGCTTGGCAAAGTCGCGCTTGATTTCAAAACTTGCTCCTGACTTTTGGTAGTTCCTCAGTGTCTTTATCTCCTTTTCGGAAAAACCGAGGGCAGCATATCCTGAATCACTGAGGGTATTTGGGTTAAACGTGAAGGGAATAATTTCTTCGGGACTAACTGAAAATGCGACTTGGCCATTCCCTGTCGTTTCGTCCTCGCTAATCAAAAGAATATCTATTCGTTCGATCTTAGGTTCGTAAACAAGTCTGAATACTTCAACGCCTGCGACAGCAAAAAAGAGTATAATAGCTAAAACGATTACTCCTCGACGCTCCGAGCGGTAATGTCTAAAATATGATTTGACCCGCTCCAGCATCTTTCATCGTTTTATTTAAACTGTTTAATCTCCCCTGATTTGATTCGTTTAAAATACAATTTCAAATCATCTCTAACTTCATTGGACATAATTAGCAGCCCCAAAATATTCGGGAAGGCCATTCCCAAGATCATCAAATCAGAGAAGTCCAAGACACTTCCCAGACCTACAGAAGATCCGATTACAATGAAAATGAGGAAGATCAGTTTATAGAGGTATTCAGCTTTTTTCGAATTGCCAAAAAGGTAACTCCAAGCTTTCAGACCGTAATAAGACCATGAGATCATGGTCGAGAATGCAAACAACACTATTGCGATAAGCAAGACCCAATCAAACCAAGGGAATACGTTACTAAACGCTGCCGACGTTAATTCAGAACCAGTCAAGCCCGCAGGATCTGTAGCAAAGCCCGTGAAGATCAAAACTAGAGCGGTCATGGTGCAAACCAAAACAGTATCTACGAACGGCTCTAGAAGAGCTACGACCCCTTCACTAACGGGATGTTTTGTTTTAGAAGCTGAGTGAGCAATGGAAGCAGAACCAACACCTGCCTCATTCGAAAAGGCAGCTCTTTGGAAACCAACGATCAATACTCCTATTACTCCTCCTTTCATTGCAGAAGGTGAGAAAGCTCCGTCGAAAATCGCCTGAAAAGCAGCTCCGATATTTTCGATATGGATCAGAATGATAATTAAGGCAAAGCCAACATAAACGCCAACCATAACCGGCACAATCTTGTCTGTAACCTTGGCAATACTCTTTATCCCTCCAAGAATAACCAAGCCCACTAAAATAGCCAGAATAGAACCAAAGAGTGCCCCGTTTCCTTCAAAGAGTGGCACTTTACTAGATACCTGCACAAAGGCTTGATTGGCCTGAAACATATTTCCACCACCAAAAGATCCACCAATGCAAAGAACAGCGAAAAGACCAGCAAGCACTTTCCCCAAGCCTTTCATATTTCGTTTTTCGAGGCCTTGACTCAAGTAATACATTGGCCCACCTGAAACCTCTCCTTTGTCGTTGATCAATCTATATTTCACACCAAGTGTACACTCGGTGAATTTTGAAGCCATTCCCAGTAACCCGGCAGCAATCATCCAAAATGTAGCTCCTGGCCCGCCGACAACGATGGCCACGGCAACACCCGCGATATTCCCCAGACCCACAGTAGCAGAGAGTGCAGTGGTGAGTGCTTGAAAATGCGTAACCTCTCCCTTTCCTTTGTCGTCAGGATCGTCGTACTTACCCGCCACCAACTGAAATGCATGCTTCACTCCTTTGAAATTGATGAATCTCATCTTGAGAGTAAAGAAGATGGCACCAGCTACAAGCCATACTACGATAAACGGAATATTCTTTTTCTGAACATCACCGTTTGCGGTAAGCAAAGGCCGAGGCTCATTGTATGTGATGCGCGCCATGATGCCTGTTTCAATACCAGCCATAGCCTGCACATCACTGCGATCGAAGACCATTTCTCCTTCGGGAAAAGTGTGAACCAATGTACCCGACTCTTTAGCATAGACACTAATCGTGTCATTTGAATTTCTTCTTATTAAAGCGATTTTGTCGCCTTTCGAGACTTCAGAGCCATTGGAAGCGTGCCATTTCATCATGAAGATACGCTGAACTTTATCCTCTTTAAATCCAGTGGCAAAAACTGGCAACTCGTCGGCATAGACTACTGGGTCGTAAATACCAATGGCCTCAAAGGGATCCCAAAAAAGGACAGATGATAGTCCACCGACAATAGGCAAAAAGATGGAATTGATGTTTTCTTCCGTCGACTCAGCCTGTACTTCTCCATCTAAAGTCAGTGCGCTTCCAGCAGCATCTGTAACCGTAACGCTAAAATCAAGCCCTTCGGTTAAGCCTGTGCTGCTAGACGAGCTGAGCGGAGTATCGGGGTTCGACCATTTATAAACGTATGGAGGAACGCCACCGCTAACAACCACTTCGGCCCTCCCATCTTTAATATTTTCACTGTCATTTGAAACTTCGAGAGTGGCCTCAAGCTGTGCATTTACAGACAAGGCAGTTAACAAAATGGCTCCGAAAAGGGAGGAAATTTTCTTCATAGTTTTAATTGTGCGCGCACCATCACCAATGCTCAGCTTGCTAAAGAACTAAAATTCCGTGTTCTGACAAAATACAATAGTCGAGGAGGTGGTATCTAGAGTTCCCAAATGGTCTTTCTACGACGCAGGCGATAGACATCTTTTTGCCCAAGCCAAAAAGCCATAAATAGATAAACGATGAGAGGTGACCCCAAAGTGATAAAAGAAATGTAGATAAAGTACATGCGAACTTTAGAGGAAGAAATTCCTAAAATCCTACCCCACCAATCGCAAACTCCAAAGGCTTGCTTTTCGAAAAACGTGTAAATGTGGTTAACCAACTTCTGCATAATGCTTCATTAAATGTATTCCAACTTTACAGCGCAGGCACTTCTTTCTATCACAGAAGCTACTCTTCAATTGTATAATCCCTTGGGAGTCTAAAGAAGATTCGAGCGTAAAGTCGAGTTTTTCAAAATTACGAATAATAGAATTTCTTTCCGAGGGGAGGCTTTCCAATAATTTTATGGCCCTTCCCCTATGCGATTCATCGCGATTGTAATCAGCCAGCGAAAAAACAAAAGGCACAACCGCATTGATAACCAAATGCTTGAGAAAATCTTTACCAAAAGATTTCCTGCGAGCGGGAGATTCAGAATCCAAAGTATAGTGGTTTAACCAAAACCCATCTTCAATTTTTACTGAAAAAAAATCATACAAAACCTCCGGACTTTCCATTTCAGAAATGGCTCTGGCAACGGAAGAATGTTGGTGGTAAAAAATGGCCAATTGCGCCAAACGCACCTGAGGGAAGTTTTGAGGTCGGAGCCTAAAGAGCTTCCAAGCTGAAATTGGCATTGGATTTAAATCGTGCTTCTTTTTCAAGAAATCATACTCCGATTTCAATTGGCTTACATGGGTGTTGTCCGTTTTGGCTTCAGCCAAAAAGCCCGCTTGACCAAGTAGTAAAGATTCCAGTTGAACTTTATTGGGACTCACCTTTCGGATGAGTTCATAAGGTATAATTCGAGCCAATTGCTCGAATGGCAGCGCATTGACTTTCATCCCGAGCGCCCGCAGAAAGATTCTATAGAAGGCCCCCTCCATGTCTCCTTTTGTCTGCAAAAGATGATCTCGAGAAATCTCGGACTTTACGGATAGGCGCTCAACCGTAGCGGCATGCACCGCCGAAGTTTTGATGAGCTGAGGAACCTGATTGACAATTTTATCGCAGGGAATGAACTTCCCTTCAGCGACCCAGGCTTTGTATTTGCGGTAGGATTGATAATCGATTCTATCCTTCAATACGAGTGAAGAAATAACACTTCCCTTGGGGGCTTCGACTTCTTCGTCTTGATTATATACCACGTGCAGAATAACATTGTCGTATGCTGGGTCATTTTGATGACCATGCTTGTGCCAATCGGAAGAGACGATGTGGATTTCGATATTTCCCGCCCATAGAGTTCCATTGATTCGGACTCGGCCATCTAGGAAATCAGGGCCAGCATTTTCGTTGTGGTAACCAGTATGAATAATCTCTAACTCCTCGCCTTGCTCGGTTTTGAGGTTGGATGGATCGAATTGTCTATGCTTCCATAAATAGTGAAGGAAATCCTCGTTCATCGTCGTGAATTTTCCTCAAGATAAAAAAATCTAAGACAAAATAACCTTCATTTTCTCTGCAATCTTCTGAGCTTCAGCAAGAGCAACCTCATCAAAATCTCTTCCAGAGCTGGCGTGAATGATGCCACGACTTGAATTGACCAAAAGACCTACGTCGGCATTCAAGCCATATTTACAGACTTCTTCAAGGCTGCCTCCTTGAGCACCGACTCCAGGTACTAGAAGAAAATGATTGGGTATAATTTTGCGAATTTCTTTGAGCTTCTCGGGCCGTGTGGCACCCACTACGTACATCATATTTTGATCATCGCCCCAGTTCTGACTTACTCGAAGGACTCTTTCAAAAAGCTTTTCACCCTCCTCGGAAGAGAAGAGCTGAAAGTCGTCGGCACCTTGATTTGAAGTGAGCGCTAGCAAAATGACCCATTTCTCATCGTACCCAAGAAAGGGTTTTACCGAATCGCTTCCCATATAAGGGGCAACGGTTACTGAGTCAAAATCCGAATCTTCGAAAAATGCCTTCGCATACATACCCGAAGTATTGCCAATATCGCCGCGCTTGGCATCTGCAATGGTAAAATGACTGGAACCGATGTAATTTCTGGTCTTCTTCAAAGCTTCCCAACCTTTGGCTCCATGGGACTCATAGAAAGCCGTATTGGGCTTGTAGGCTACACAGAAGTCTCTTGTAGCATCGATGATGCGCTTATTGAACTCGAAGAGCGGATCATCCATCTCAAGAATATGTTGAGGCATCTTCTCGGGATTCGGATCCAAACCAACGCAGAGAAAGCTTTTTCTCTCGTGTATCAATCGAATCAGATCGGCTTTCTTCATGTCTATGTATCTATACTGGCTTGAAGTTTTTCGGCATTCTCAGCTACACGGAGGGATTCAATAATTTCATCAAGGTCTCCATCCATTACCCCCGAAAGATTGTAGATTGTCAAATTTATTCGATGATCCGTAACTCGACCTTGTGAGTAATTGTATGTTCTGATTTTGGCTGAACGATCTCCCGAAGAAACCATTGTCTTTCGCTTTGCAGAATCCAGAGCCAATTTTTTCTGAAGCTCGATTTCGTAGATCCGTGAACGAAGCACGCTGAGTGCTTTGTCGTAATTCTTCAACTTGGACTTTTGATCTTGGCATTGAGCGACAACACCACTTGGAATGTGCGTCAATCGAATAGCAGAGTACGTTGTATTTACAGACTGTCCTCCTGGCCCAGAACTGCAATAACTATCTACACGAAGATCTGATTCCTTGACCTCCACATCAAATTCTTCGGCTTCGGGTAAAACAATAACCGTAGCTGCACTGGTGTGAACTCGTCCTTGGGTTTCCGTTTGAGGAACTCGTTGCACACGGTGAACCCCACCCTCGTATTTCATGATCCCGTAGACATTGTTTCCCGTTACATTGAAGATGACTTCTTTAAAGCCGCCTGACGAACCGTAATTGGTATCAACCATCTCCATCTTCCATCCTTTGCTCTCTACGTACTTTGTGTACATTCTAAAGAGGTCTCCAGCGAATATAGCGGCTTCGTCTCCTCCAGTTCCACCGCGAATTTCAACAACAGCATTCTTAGAATCCTCGGGGTCCTTGGGGATTAGAAGAAGTTTAATTTCTTCCTCCAGCTTTCCTTTTTCGCCTAAAAGCTCATTGAGCTCTGCTTTGGCCATTTCCTTGAAGTCCGCATCCGTTTCATTTTGGATGATCTCCTTGGCATTGTCTATATTATCATAAAGCAATTTGTAGCTATCAAACGCTTCAGCAACAGGTTCCAATTCCTTGTATTCCTTGGAATACTTGACGTAGCGCTTGGTATCCATAATAACCTCAGGATCAATGATTCTTTTACCTACCTCGAGGTAGTGATCTTTGATGGCACCCAATTTTGACAATATCTCTTTTTCATTCATTGCTTAATCGTATTGGAATGTTCCATTTTCACTAGTTATGGTCAAAGCTTTCTCTCCTTCTTCTACCCTTCCCACGATTTGCGCATCGATATCAAAGGATTTAGAAATTTCTATAATCGTATTGGCAAAAGCTGGATCGCAATAGATTTCCATCCGGTGTCCCATATTGAAAACCTTGTACATTTCCTTCCAGTCAGTACCCGAAGTTTCTTGAATGACTTTGAATAGCGGTGGAACAGGGAATAAATTGTCTTTGATAATATGGTACTCGTCAATAAAATGTAAAACCTTGGTTTGTGCTCCACCACTGCAGTGAACCATTCCGCCAATTTGTTCTCGCCCTTTTTCCAAAATTGCCTTAATAACAGGGGCATATGTCCGAGTTGGGGAAAGTACCGCTTTGCCTAAATCAATGGGCATTGAATCCACTCGATCTGTGAGCGCATATGCACCTGAATAGACAAGATCTTTAGGCACGGCAGGGTCGAATGTCTCGGGAAACTTTTGACCCACCTCAGAGCTAAACACGTCGTGTCTTGCCGAGGTTAAGCCATTGCTGCCCATGCCTGCGTTGTATTCGCTTTCGTAGGAGGCTTGTCCTGTTGAGGATAGCCCGACGATCACCTGACCGGGTTTGATATTCGAATTATCGACCACTTCATCACGACGCATTCTAGAAGTGACCGTGCTGTCTACAATCACTGTTCTAACCAAGTCACCTACATCGGCTGTTTCGCCGCCTGTACTTCTGACTTCTATCCCCATCGACCGAAGACTTTCCAGCACTTCTTCAGTGCCTTCGATCAAGGCTTTGATGACTTCACCGGTGATCAGGTTCTTGTTTCGCCCAATCGTCGAGCTCACCAATATTTTATCGACACAGCCTACGCATAAAAGGTCATCGATATTCATGATCAGTGCATCCTGAGCAATTCCCTTCCAGACGGAAAGATCACCCGTTTCTTTCCAATAGGCATATGCCAAAGACGATTTTGTTCCAGCACCGTCAGCGTGCATCACCAAACAGTGGTCATCACTGCCAGTGAGGTAGTCGGGAACAATCTTGCAAAAAGCTTTTGGAAAAAGGCCTTTATCCATGTTTTTGATAGCGGCATGAACATCTTCCTTTCCAGCACTTACTCCTCTGGCTTGGTATCTTTTCTCTTGACTCATTTATAAAATAAAAAAAGGCATCCCAAAAGATTTGGAATGCCTAGAAAGTATATAAAAGTATCTAGTTGTCCGACTCTTCCATCGGCACATAATCGAAACTTAGTACAGTGAATTCCGTCCGTCTATTCTTCTGGTGAGCAGCTTCTTTTTCTTCTTCGGTTGCCAAGGCAGCAATCTGTTTGTCGGTTATCCGAAGTTTGCCCTCACCGTATCCTTTGGCCACCATTCGCTCAGTAGGAATTCCCTTAGATGACAAATATTGAACACAACTTTCAGCCCTTCTTTGAGAAAGGTCTTTGTTGTAAGGATCCTTCCCTCTAGAATCTGTGTGCGCCTGTAGTTCGATGATAATCGTTGGGTTGTCTGACAATACATTGAAAAGGAAGTCCAATGAATCCAAAGAGTTTACCTCATCATTTACTTGAAGTTCTGCCTTGTTATATGCATACCGAACTTCTGGGAATTCGATGGCCTTATCAGGAGCAGTAAATGTGATAAAGTATTCCTTCAAGAAAGTAGTTGATTCAGGAATACCTACCGTGCTGATTTGATCTTTGGCAACGAGGTAGTCTGGTTTCGAAACTTCAATTGAGTAATTCGTCTCTGGGTTGATGTATCGCTCCTCTCCTTTTTCTGCAAAACCGAAAGCTCCGCCTGCATCTGTTGAAGCTTCGAAAGATGCTCCATCGCTGCCGATGACCTTAATTGTTGCTTCTGAAACGGGTTGCTGGGAGTCTTTGTCATAAACTACACCTTCAAGTGCGAATAGCAGTGGTGGAAGATTAAACGAGTATATGTCATCCTTTCCTTTCCCTCCGTTTCGATCTGACGAGAAGTATCCTCTTTCAGAATCTCCTTCCCAGATAATTCCAAAATCGTGACCGATTGAATTGATTGGTGCTCCAAGGTTCTCGACATTGCCCCAGGTGTTTTCTCCATTGCTTTCTGCAGCGAAATTATCCATCCCACCCATTCCAATGAGACCACTAGAAGCGAAGTAGAGTGCGCCATTCTGACGAATGAAAGGGAACATCTCATCCCCTTTTGTGTTTATCGAGGGCCCTAAATTTACAGGTGTACCCGCCGTCATTGAGGCTTTGTCGAAAGGAGCAATCCAAAGATCTCTTCCTCCCATTCCTCCCGGCATATCACTGGCAAAAACAATGTGCGTCTCATCGACCGTCAAAGCGGGATGACCTGCCGTAGTGTTATCTGTACTTTGATCATTCTTCACTTCTACCACTTGTGCAGTTGACCATTTATCTCCTGTTTTACGAGTAATCATAACATCGCAACCCTTATTGTCATCTTTTGAACTCTCGCACCTCGTAAACACCATCATGTCAAAGGCACTTGTCAAACGTGGTGTAGCCTCATTGTGAATGGTATTGATGCGGTAGGTTAAGCGCTCAGGCTCGCTCCATTTTCCTTTCTGATCACGAGTAGTGAAGAAAATATCTTGGAAACTTTCTCCAGTTCTGAGATCTATCGCCATGCCTTGGGCGCCTTGACGAGAAGAACTGAAGTAGATTGTATTGAAGTCCTCTCCTGCCCATCCAGGTGAAAAGTCATACTCAGCAGAATTGAGCAATATTTCATTCTGAACAATATAGCGAGAAGGGTTATCTCTAAATTCTTTGGCAATTTCAGCCTGCTCCAAACCGATTTCGGCCTTCATGGGGTCGGGAGCTGCATCTTTATATTTATTGAAATACTCAATGGCCTGATTAAAGTCACCTTGACGGTGATAGGCCTGAGCCAAGTAGAGAAATGCCTCTGGATTGTCGTATTGTGCCTTTAGCGCTTTGTCATACCAAATTACTTGTTGATCATAATCGAGTATCATTCGGTACGATTCTGCAATTTGGAACAGCATACGCGACTTTTCTTCCGAGTCAGATGCTTTCGAATAAGCCTTTTTATAGAGATCAATAGCCTCAAAATAGGCTTCGTTCGCATAGGCATTATCAGCCTCTTTAGTAAACTGATCAGCCTGAGCCATAAGCGATACCGACACCAGTGCAGCGAGGCAAAAAGTAAATAACCCTTTCGTAATAATCATCGTGTTGAAATTAGTCATGTAGTGAAATGAATGCCCGAAAATAATTATTTCCTACAAACGAGCCTAAAAGGAAGAGCAAGACTATTGAAGTCAAAAAAAAAAGACTCCTCAAGGAGCCTTTTAAAATCATTTAGTAAAGAGTATTTCTCTGAGTTTTGGCAAGGGCCACATCTCATCGTCGACGATGAGTTCTAGCTTGTCAGCATGATACCTTATTACGCCCATAAATGGCTTAACCTTATCGCAATACGCCTCTGCTTTCTTTTCAGCATCTTCTATATTGTTTGCCTTTTTTCTTTCTTCAATCATTTCATCGATCGACGTCTTGATCACTTCTACCCGTTCAGAAATTTCTTTAATAAGGCCTATCTGAACTTTGGACGATTTTTCCGCATCATCTTTTGGAAGAACATCCATTATTCCTTTCACGTTGTCGGTCAACATTTTTTGATACCTCAAAGCTGCAGGAAGGATGTAATTGTTTGCCACCTCTCCGCACATACGCGATTCAATCTGGATTTGCATTTGATACTTCTCCAATTCAATCTCGACTCTCGCTTCTAATTCTCGCTCGGTGAGGATACCCAACTCTCCGTAAAGGTCTTTCACCTTTTTGCTCTTAAGAGCCACTAAAGCTCTGGGTGCATCTTTGACGTTTGCTAGACCTCGTTTTTTGGCTTCTTTTACCCATTCATCACCGTAGCCGTTTCCTTCGAATCTGATTTGCTTAGAGGCCGTAATCAATTTCTGAAGCTCCTTCAAAATGGCCTCATCTCTCTTTACACCGTTTTTGATAGCAGCATCCACTTCATTCGCAAAGATATCTAGCTGCTTTGCAACGATGGCATTCAATCCAGTCATAGGAACTCCACAATTGGCGGTTGAGCCAACCGCACGGAATTCAAATTTATTTCCTGTAAAGGCGAAAGGTGAAGTTCTGTTTCGATCAGTATTGTCTAAAAGTATCTCGGGAATTTTCCCGATGTTCAGCTTCAGTTGAGTCTTGTCGTCGGGAGTCATCTTCCCAGCCTTGATACTTTTTTCAAGATCATCTAGAAGCCTTGTCAACTGCGAACCAATGAAGACAGAAATAATTGCTGGTGGCGCTTCATTGGCACCAAGGCGGTGTTCATTTCCTGCCGTTGCAATTGTTGCTCTCAGCACATCGGCATTGTCAGCAATGGCTTTGATGGTATTGATGAGAAAAGTCAAAAATTGCATGTTCGACTTTGGATTCTTACCGGGCGCAAGCAAATTCACTCCAGTGTCCGTAGCCAAACTCCAGTTGTTGTGTTTTCCGCTACCATTTAGGCCTGCAAAGGGTTTCTCGTGAAGAAGTACCCTAAACTGGTGCTTCTGTGCCACCTTCTCTAAGATATCCATAAAAAGAAGGTTGTGATCGTTTGAGAGGTTTACCTCCTCAAACATTGGAGCGGCTTCAAACTGATTCGGAGCCACTTCATTGTGCCGTGTGGTAACAGGTATGCCCAATAGATGCGACTCCATTTCAAAATCACGCATGAAAGCATGAACCCTTTCAGGAATGGTTCCGAAATAGTGATCATCGAGTTGTTGTCCTTTCGCTGGGTTATGTCCGAAAAGAGCTCTACCCGTAAATTGAATATCTGGACGCGCATTGTAAAGTGCACTGTCAATTAAGAAATACTCTTGTTCCCAACCAAGAGTAGTCATTACTCTATTGACATTCTTGTCAAAGTACTTGCAAACTCTCACGGCCGCTTTATCAATGGCATGAACTGATTTGAGAAGCGGCATCTTATTGTCGAGCGCTTCACCTGTGTAGGCTATAAAGATTGTTGGAACACAGAGAGTCTTTCCAATAATAAAAGCGGGTGAAGACGGATCCCATGCTGTGTAGCCTCGAGCTTCGAATGTATTTCGAATTCCTCCATTCGGAAAAGAGGAAGCGTCAGGCTCTTGCTGCACCAAATTAGTACCAGAGAAACGTTCCATAGAATGTCCATTTTCCAATGGAGTAAAAAAAGAGTCGTGCTTTTCTGCAGTAGACCCTGTTAATGGTTGAAACCAGTGCGTATAATGTGTGGCACCATTGTCGATCGCCCAATCTTTCATGGCAAGAGCAACTTGATCTGCAAGACTTCTTGGGATCCGCGAGCCTGTATCCATTGCAACCATCAGAGCCTTCATGGCTTGCTCAGACACATGTTCGCGCATGCGATTCATGTTGAAAACGTTCTTACCGAAATAGTCAGAAATCTTGTCTGAAGGGGCTTGATGTGTTAGAGCTTTTCTGCCCAACACATCTTCTAATGCTTTAAATCTAAAAATTGCCATGGTAGTTTTTTGGAATTGTTGGCCAAAATTAATTTTTACCGTCAGGTAAACGACAAAAAAAAATTAAAAATTGTCAACACCCCCTTTTTTTTGGGGTCATATTGAAATAAAACACATAATAACACTGAGGAAGGGGTGTTTTTATAGGGTCGACAGAAGCAGATAGACAAACAACACATAGGTGGACAGAAAAATAATTCCGTCAATTCGACCCAGACGCATCTTTATTAATGCCAGAGGTAAAATGGCAAATGAGGTTCCCAACATCCAGAAAATATCATTGGATAAAATTTCGGGGGCCACTCGAATCGGAGTAACGATTGAGGTAATTCCAATGATGGCAAAAAGGTTAAATAAGTTTGACCCGACAATATTCCCCAATGAAATATCCGTCTCCCTTTTAAAAGCTGCAACGATGGAAGCGGCGAGCTCGGGCACGCTAGTGCCAAAGGCAACCAAAGTAATAGCGATGACCCGATCAGAGACTCCGAAGTTTCGCGCTATGGATTCTGCCCCCAACAAAAACCACTGTGCACCTAAAAGTAATCCTACGGTTCCTAGAGCAACAAACAAAACCAAGATCCCCCATTTACGACCCGTTGTGGATTTGGGCACATCACTTTCGATCGAAATACCTGTTTTGTTCTTCTTTGCTTGATAAAAGCTTACGGCAATGAAAATAGCTAATAATGAGACGAACAGCCCTCCTTCAAATCGAGAAAAACCACCGTCAAGGGCAAAGAGATAAAATAGGATGCTGGCAACCATCATCACGAGCCAGTCGACCTTAAGAGCCCGCTTCTGGATTGCCATTGGGAAAATAATGGTTGTAATTCCAAGGATGAGGGCAACGTTGGCGATATTGGAACCAACAACATTTCCTACTGAGATATCGGGCTTTCCATCCAAAGCAGCTTTCAAGCTTATCACAAGTTCGGGTGAAGAAGTACCAAGGGCTACTACTGTCATCCCAACCAACATGGGTGGAATATCCATCTTAAGTGCAATCCCAGAAGCTCCCTTAACTAAATAATCACCGCCTAAAACCAACAGCAATAGGCCTGCAACTATCTGGATGAATTCCATCTAATCCTTTTTATCGTCTTTGTGCATTTGATCAAGTGTGTTCTTCACCGAAGTTTCAGCCTTCTTAGCTTCATCCTTCACATCCTTCACTGAATTTTGAATGTCTCGCTGAATATCGCCTGTAGCATCTTTCACCTGCCGAATGGTTCGACCCATAGTTCTAGCAAATCCAGGAATCTTATCTGATCCGAAGAAAATCAGAATAAACAGAAAGACGACAATAATTTCTCCCCCGCTAATACCAATTAATAAAACACTGAGCAAATTCATGTGCGCAAATGTAAGTGAAAGGTGTCGAATTGAGGCAAAACAAAAAGAGGGGCATCCGCCCCTCTTTTATATTTTCGATTAAGCTGATTAAGCAGTCAGAACCACTTTTTCTTCTTTTTTCTCTTCTAGTGAAGTACCCGTCTTATCTGTAAGATCAACCACAATAGGGGATGCTATGTACAACGAAGAATAAGTTCCTACAAGCACACCTAACATCAAGGCAAAAATAAATCCTCGAATAGACTCTCCACCAAAGATGAAGATAATCAAGAGAACAACGAAGGTCGTCATCGATGTATTCAATGTTCTAGTAAGCGTGCTGTTTAGTGCTTTATTAACGACACTAGCCATTCCCTCTTTTCTGTGATCGGACATGTACTCTCTGATTCGGTCAAATACAATTACTGTATCGTTGATGGAGTAACCCACAACCGTCAGTATGGCCGCAATGAATGCCTGATCAATTTCTAAAGAGAATGGAAGCCATCCATGACCTAGTGAGAATATTCCCAATACCACAAAAACATCGTGGAACATAGCGGTGATAGCACCAACACCATATTGCCATTTCTTAAATCGGAAAACGATATAAGCAAAGATGATAATCAGTGAGAAAATCACGGCAGAGGTAGAAGAAGTTTGGAAGTCATCCGAAATAGAAGGATCAACCTTTCTTGACTCTTCGATGGAGTAACCCACCCCTAGCTCAGCAAGTCCTGCATTGAGTGCATCCTCTACTCTTTGATCTGCATCTTGACTGTCATTGTCTACCAAGAACTTCGTTGTGATCTTAACTTGATTTGCAGCACCATAGGTTTTCACCTCAGGCTGCATTTGATTTCCTTCATCATTCACGAATGAAGAAGCCAAGGTTGTTCTCACCTTATCTAGATCTTCAGTTTGATCAAAACGAACGGTATACGTTCTACCTCCAGTAAAATCTACTCCTAGGTTAAGACCACGGGTCGCCATACTCACGACTCCAACGATGATCAAGAACAATGAAATCGTGTAAGAGATCTTCCGCTTGCTAATGAATTTGACATTGGCATTGACCAAGATATTCTTTGACCAACCCATAAAGAAAGTAACAGGCTTGGAATTCGAAAGTCGGCTCTCGAAAATCAATCGAGTAATGAATATCGCTGAAAAGAGCGAAGTAAATATACCGATGATCAAAACCGTAGCAAAACCTTTGATTGGCCCTGTACCCAAAGTAACAAGAACAATAGCCGTAAGTAATGTTGTTAAGTTCGCATCAATAATGGCAGAGTATGCTTTTTGATACCCTTCTTTTATTGCGGCTTTAGTGCCCTTCCCATGCCGAAGTTCCTCGCGGATACGCTCGTAAATCAGCACGTTTGCATCCACGGCCATACCAATGGTTAAGACGATACCTGCGATACCGGGAAGTGTAAGTGCTGCCTGAATTGAAGCAAGCGCTCCAATGAGGAAGAATAAGTTTGCGACCAAAGCAATGTCTGATACAATACCTGCTCCTTTGTAGTAGAAGAACATGTAGAATAACACACAGACCAAAGCGATGATAAATGACTTCAGACCATCATCAATGTTTTCTTGACCCAATGAAGGACCTACAATACTCTCATCAACAATGTTGGCAGGAGCAGGAAGCGCACCCGCTTTAAGCAAGTTGGATAAATCGAGTGCTTCTTGAATTTGCTCATTTCTTGTGCCTGTACCAATACTGATAGAAGAACGTCCAGTAGGAATCTCTCCCTGTACTACAGGCGCAGTAAATACATAGTTATCAAGAACAACTGCAACGCTTCTCTTTGGCTGCTGAGAAGCTGCCTCAGCAGTCATTTCTTTCCAGGTGCGAGCTCCTTGGCTATTCATCACCATTTCTACTTCAACATTGCCACCAAGATCATATTGCTGGGAAGCATCTACGATTACCGAACCATCTAATGGAGCTTTACCGTCTCGCGTGTCAACCTTGATAGCGTACAATCGCATCAAGTTATTGAACCTTGCTGATGGCTCAGAAGCCCAAAGCAATCTTAAATCACGCGGCAAAAGCTCTTGCACTTCTGATTCAGCGAGCATTTTATTCACCGCAGAAGTGTCAGAAATCTCAGCAAACCCGACAACTGGACCAGTCATCGCTTGACCTGTTTGAGGATCAAAAGCAGGACTCAATTTTGAAAAAAGTGGAATAGCTTTCAAACGCTCAACATCGCTTAATTCTTCAAGTGGCGTATCAGCCGTTCCGGTCGAATCATCATCTGACAGTCCCAACAAGTCATCTTCAGTAGTTGCGCCAGATGAATCAGCGGCGGCTGTGTTATCTGCAGCAGAGGAAGTCGAATCAGTATCCTCCAAAGAATCGTCGCCTTCTAAATTGAAATCAGGGAAATACTTTTCGCTCAAGACAGAATTTGCTTGATCCAAGAAACCAAGAACTTCAGAACTTTCGTAAGTATTCCAGAATTCTAGATTAGCGGTGCTTTTAAGTTGCTTTCGCACCCGTTCTTTGTCGCTAACACCTGGTAACTCGACCAAGATTCTTCCTGAAAATTGTTGTTTTTGGATAGTAGGAGAAGTAACACCGAATTTATCGATACGGGTTCGGATGATCTTCTCTGTGTTGTTTATGGCAACTTGAGCTTCTTCAGTAAGTATCTCGAGAATTTCTTCGTTTGAAGCTTCTCTAGGAAAACGGTCTTTGTTATCTCTACTATGAAAGACAGTAGCCATTAACACATCAGGATACATCTTCTCCCATGATTCGCCAAAAAGAGTAACGAAATCATTTTGGGAATCCTTTTGCTCTTCTTTAGCGGACCGAACGGCTTTCAAAAGATCCTCGTTCCGTATATTATTGCTCAAATTGATAATGAGGTCGGGAATGGAAACTTCTAGGGTAACACTCATTCCTCCAGCCAAATCCAAGCCTAGATTGATCTGCTTTTCCTTGGACTCTTGGTAGGTGTAACCAAAAAGAGGATAAATTTCTTCGTTTGCATTTTTACTGAGAAACTCTGATTTAAAATCATCTTGAAGTAAAGTCCCTTTCAGAAGATCGAGTTCTCCATTTTGTGCTTCTCGGACCGAATCAACTTTGATTACGGCATACTCTTCCGCCTTTTTTTCAAAAGCAGAGGTAACAAATGAGAACGAAATCTGATAGAGGCAGGCCGTAGTTAATAATATGGTAAACAGCCAGATAGCGCCTTTATTTTGCATAGGTTCGGTTTTGCGATTTTTTATCGAGCGGCAAATATAGACTTAAATGTATAATTTCCCAATCAGGACTTTTTCGTACCTGCCCAAAAAATAGGGCATTGAAGGAGAAAACTGTATTCTGGTAGTGCGCGCTCAAATTAATTTAATTGGCAATATATGATACTCCGATATCTCTTACGGATGTTATTAGTTTCTTTTTTCCTATCCACGGTCTTTGATTCCAAAGGACAGTTTGTTGTGAAGGCAACAAATGATGTTACGGTATTGAGGGAAGGAGGTTCGGCTTTTTTAAATCCGTGGACAGGCGGGGTTAATGCCATTCAACTATCAAAACTGGATGCCGACTTTGATGGCGATGAAGATGACATCTATTTATTTGATAGAACAGGAAACCGAACTATCATTCTAATTGGAGAAGAAATAAGCGGAGAACAGTCTTATACATACGACTCCAACTTCAGAACATCTTTCCCAAATATGAGAAACTTCTCGTTGCTTAGGGATTTTGATTGCGACGGCAGAAGGGACATTTTCACCTACAGTCTTTTAGGCGGTGCAATAGCAATTTTTAGAAACACAGGTAACGAACAGAACTTGAGTTGGGAGTTGACTTCCGAAGCAGCCTTAAGTTTTTACGACTTCGGATCCACTTCCTACATCACTAATATTTACACCTCGTCTCAAGATATTCCTGCCATTTTCGATTACGATGGTGATGGCGACCTGGATGTCATGAGCTTTAATGTTGGCGGTACTTTTATCGAATTGCACCTAAACACATCAGTTGATAACTCAGGTGAATGTGGACTGGAATACTTCTTAGCTAATCGTTGTTATGGCGGATTCATAGAAGGTGACGACAGCAATGATATTGTTATTGATCCAGGTGAAGTTGCGAATGAGTGCACTTTTAATGTTGTAGATCCACGAAATAATGCTGGATTGCGACATGTCGGCTCTACCATTCTGACTTTAGATGGCAATGATGACGGCCTGCAAGATATCGTCTTAGGAGATGTTGGTTTCGATAACTTGGTTTACTTGGAGAACAGCAGCCAAGGAGGAGAGCCTGATCAAATCATAGATTTTGATCCCAACTTCCCATCCACTATGGGCGGAGACGCTGTGAGCATTGATAACTTTCCATCTGCTTTTTACGAAGATGTCGATGGAGACAATGTTTCGGATTTGATCGTTAGCGTCAATGCTTCAGCTGGAGCTGCCACCAACGAATCAGTGCAACTTTACCTCAACTCAGGTAGTGAAAGCGCTCCTGACTTTTCTTTCGTGACCTCTTCCTTTCTTCAAAATGAAATGTTGGATTGGGGGAGTCATGCCTCTCCTTCTGTGGTAGATTACAATAATGACGGCCTATTGGATTTAGTCATCGGTTGTAGTCGCGATCTTTCTGGAGGTGAATTAAACTGGCCCAGATTGATTTTACTCGAAAATGTAGGCACTCTTTCTGATCCCTCTTTTCAGATCGTGGATACCGATTGGCTAGAATTCTCATCTACCTTTTCAAGTAGGAACCCCTCTCCGTCTTTTGGTGATTTTGACAATGACGGTGACGACGATCTTGTTGTAGGGTTTTTCAACGGAAGTTTACATTACTTCGAAAATGAAAACGGTTGGAATTACACTGGCCTTATCCCCACTACTAACGAAATTAATAATGTCGGGAATTCAGCGACACCAAGTATTAGCGACATCGATAATGACGGAAATCTAGATCTTGTAGTAGGCGAAGAAGAGGGAAACCTCAACTACTTTAGAAACTCAGGAAATTCAAGCGGCCCACTTTTCACTTTGGAAAATGAAGAGCTGGGAGGAATCAATACGACAATAACACCTCCGTATTTTGAAGGACAGAGTGCACCCTTCTTTTTTGATTTTGAAGGTGTAAAATACTTAGCCGTAGGATCAAAATCAGGAAAAATACTCCAATACCAAGTAGAAAGTGCTAGTGAAGTGTGGGCTGAAATAGAGGAAGGTTTTGAAATATATGGCTCCTTTGATGCCTCCCCTTCTGGCCTTAGCACAAAGCCAGTAATTGTGAATTTAAACAACGATGACATTCCTGAAGTCATCACAGGGCTTGTAACTGGAGGATTGGAATTCTTTATAGGCGACGGCTTTTTGAGTACTGAATCCAGGCAGAACTCTGAAGACTTGGGAATTCGTATATTTCCTAACCCTTCGCAAGGAGAACTAAAGATAGAGCTAGAAGACAATGAAAGCGCCTTTCAAAGGCTTATCATTTCCAGCCTAGATGGCAGGACCGTTTTTCAAAGCAACGTGCTGCTGAGCACTTATGATATAAGTAGATTAGCTCCAGGAACTTATATAGTCAACATTAAACTGAGCAATGGTTTGGCATCTGAAATATTGATCAAAAAATAAGAGGCCGACCTGATGGACGACCTCTTAAGTCTTATTGATCAATTCATTCGGACTACTTCAGATTCATTTTGTCCAATACCTCCATTACTTCTCTTACAGAGTTCGCAGATTCATAAAGAAGACCTTTCTCCTGCTCATTCAGGTCCAGTTCGATTATTTCTTCAATACCATTGATGCCGAGCTTCACAGGAACGCCCAAATACATATCCTTCAAGCCATATTCACCATTTAACCATGCACAAGTTGGGAAGATTCTCTTTTGATCTTTGACGATCGCTTCTACCATCTGAGCAGCGGCAGCTCCTGGAGCATACCAAGCGCTGGTTCCAAGAAGATTTACTATTTCTCCACCACCTTTTTTGGTTCGCGCAATAATTGCGTTGAGCTTATCTTCAGAGATCATCTCTGTAACAGGAATCCCAGCAACAGTAGTATATCTTGGCAGAGGCACCATTGTATCTCCGTGCCCCCCCATCAAAACCGCTTGAATATCCTTTGGAGAAACATTCAGTTCCATGGCTATGAACGATCGGTAGCGCGCTGTATCAAGTACACCTGCCATCCCGAATACACGACTCGAGTCAACCTTTGCCGTAAGGTAAGCCGCGTAAGTCATTACATCTAGAGGATTACTTACTATGACTATTTTGGCATCAGGAGAATACTTGACAGCTTGTTCCGTCACACTCTTTACAATACCAGCGTTGGTAGCGATTAAGTCATCTCGAGTCATACCTGGCTTGCGGGGTAAACCCGAAGTAATAACCACGACTTCAGACCCAGCTGTTTTTGAGTAATCGTTGGTAGAACCCGTTATACGAGAATCGTAAAGATTAATAGGAGAAGTCTCCCATATATCTAACGCTTTTCCCTCAGCATATCCTTCTTTGATATCCAAAAGAACAACTTCATTAGCCACTTCTTTATGGGCTAAAACATTGGCGCAGGTAGCTCCTACATTTCCCGCACCTACTACAGTAACTTTCATGGTATGATTGTGTTTGTTGAGATTTTCAAAATTTCCACAAATATAAGAGATAGCTTTACTCCTTCTGGCAGGAACCACCAATTTAGTTAATTAGGACTATCAACAAATCAAGACACTAAATTGCCGATCCTTTGTCGTTTCACTATCAAATGTATCTTTAAGCGCTAAAAAATAAGAAACCATTGCACCTTGACTACTTACAGCTTTGACTTTGTAGAATGAATGGCAACCGTCACCCCTTGGCCACGTCTAACACATGATCGACCTGCAAAATATGGATGAAGATCAGCTTAAAATACTGATCGATGGTTGTTTGCGAAACAATCGCAAGAGTCAGGAGTTGGTTTTTCGCTCCTTTTACAGCAAAATGATGTCCATTTGCAGGAGATATACACCTGATGATGATCAGGCAAAAGACATAGTACAGGATGGCTTTATCAAGGTTTTTAAGAACCTTGAAATGTTTAATTACAAAGGGTCATTCGAAGGTTGGATAAGAAGAATAATGGTTAATACAGCCATTGATTTCACTAGAAAACAAAAAAGTTCCCATCAAATGTCTAACGAGACAAAACCGATTGAGGACTACGGAGATATTGCAATTGAGGATGAGGAAGAAATTCCTGAAGAGTTTCAGTTAGAAGTTTCAGATATCAAAAAAGGTATGAATGAACTTTCAACTGCCTACAGAAACGTTTTCAACCTCTATGTTTTTGAGAATTATTCTCATCAAGAAATTGCGGAAGAATTGAATATTAGTGTTGGTGCTAGTAAATCAAATTTGGCGAAAGCCAGAGCCAACATGAAGAAGATACTGCTTAAAGAATTAAAAAGTAGAGATGGCAAATCAGTTGAATGATTTTGATCGATTGATCAAAGAGACGTACGAAAATTACGAAATTCCTTACGACTCGACCGTTTGGGATGGAGTTGAAAAAGAACTTAGTGCTACTTCACCTGGCATGTTGGATTTTTTTAAATCTGTTACTACAGGATTAGCTATTGCAGGTGCCGTTTTTGCGTCTATGCTTATTTTCACTTCAGACACCGGTTCACTTGTTGAGCTTGCCGAAAATCAGAAAGTTATAGTATATAACGAACCTACAGCCGACAAGTCAAAATCTGAAACGTCTCAAATCAATGAGCCATTTATCCTCGAAAAGTCTATTGAAGATAATTCCAACCAAGAGCAGTCTCTTACTGAAGCAAGTACGGACTTAAATCTGAACAAATTAGAAAAAAGTGGAAGCAACAATTTCACCATCGAGCAGAAATCAACAGTAGCCGCTGTGCTTGCTGAAGCAAAAAAGATCTCTTCCTCTGAAAATTCTACTGACACAAATAGTTCCAAAGATCTCAATACGGCAAATGAAGACAATTCATCTGCTTCTGTAAAAATAGGTTGTACTGGTTTGACTATCGACTTTGACGCTCCAGAGGAGTATGGAACGAATGCTAAATACTTATGGAATTTCGGAGACGGCTACTTTAGCAATGAGGAAAACCCAACACATGCATTTAATAAAGAAGGGATTTTTGATGTTTCTTTATCAGTCAACGCTGTTGGGTCAGGGCAAATTTCTTCCAATGTAGTGCAAGCGATGATCGAAGTGCACGAAGCACCTGAGGCAAGATTTGATCTTGAAATCAGCTCTACGAGAGCAATCAAATTGATAGATAAGTCATTGAACGCCGTGGAATTTGCTTGGATCTTAGATAGCGAAGAGAAGACGTCGGAAGGCTCTGATATATTGATCAGTATCGCCGACAACACCAAGTTTAACGTTGAGTTGGTTGCCGAAAACGCGGGGGACTGCTCTGATAGTTTGACTAAAGAGATTCACATCATAAAAGCAGGAAATCAATTCCCTCAACTATACTCATCTGCCTATGCCAGCGATTTTGCTCCTGGAGCAATTGTTGACAATGGAGAGGTCACTGATTTTAGAGTATTCAAAAAGAGTACGGGTGAAGAAATATTCAAGTCTTCTGGTTCTAAAGGATGGAATGGAAAAAACAAAAAAGGTGAAGGAGTAATCAAGGGAGAATATGAGTGGATGATGATAGTCGACTCTGAAGTTGTCTTCAACATTTACCATGGTACTTTAAGTGTTCGATAGAAGACAATCTTGTACAAGATAGAAAAGAAGGCTCGTTTTAACGGGCCTTTTTTATTCTGGTATTCCTATCGTCTTCTTTTCGCCATTCGACGTTTCAGGAACCTTAGCTATCGAAGAAGAGCTAATTGCCTTGCTTGTGTTGATATTACTGGAAAAAAGGTATGCAAGAGTTTTCAATAATTGTCCTATTTTCACTCTTTGAAATTCAAATATTTCTCGCTTTTTTATGGGCAACTTAAATAAAGTCTGAACGTCACATTTGAGAGAAGTTATTTTTGCTCCTCTCATCACCACCAATCACCATCGATACAAATCGAAGAAGCAAACCATTCAGAAATGCTGAAGATCCTGAAAAAGCTAAGATTCCTACCCTTAATCTTTGTCTTAATCTTATTACCTGGGAGCTATGCTTTCGGCCAATGTGATATAGAGACAGAGTGGACATTTGATCCACCCCTCCCGCCAGGCGGCGCTTATGATGCAGGGACAGTCCTTACACTCTGTGGAGAAGTTACGGCCTACACCGCAGGTGGAGCCAACTGGCTATCGGGTATGGCTATCGTGTTTCCACCAGGATGGGACGCCGCCAGCATGACCAATATAGTTGGACCAACGGGTTGCGGAGCAGGAGAATGGGTCTATTTAGAAACGTTGACCTGTGGTGGTTTAGTCATTACTAACCCCGGTTTTTACTACGACTCAAATGTAAGTGGCCCTCAAGATGGAAACCCATGCAATAACTGGGGAGACGGAAGTAATCCATGCGGAGGCTGGTCATTTTGTTTTGACATTACCTTGGATGCAGATTGTGGTGGAGGCACTAACCCTTGGGATGGAACAGATATTACACCGGCCATTCAAGCTTATTCGGACAGTGAAGTAGGAAGTTGGACGCAAGGAACTGGCTGTGCGGCTGCAGAATTCGTAGATGGCCCTACCATTTCGGTCGTGCTAGATTGCTGCGATGCTGAATCGGGTGTAGAACCCGCTGGCCCAATTGACATTTGTGGAAATACTCCTTTTAGTCTTTTAACCCTTCTTGGACCACCTGTTGACCCAATAGGAACATGGGCAGGACCAGCTGGATGGACTCTTACCGGGGGAAATCCGATTTTTAACCCTTCTACAAATCCGACATTAAGTGACCCTCCTGGAGATTATACATATACCGTAGTCGGGTCAGACGGATGCTTGAAGTCTTCGACTATCACCATGCAGTTTATCGACTTGGGACTTCAGGCAACCAACAGCTTATGCGAGGGTACTGCCCTTTTAGCTGATTTATGGCTTAACCCTTCTATCACTCTACCTCCTGGAGGAACTTGGACTTTTCCTGACGGTACAATTGTACCAGGCGGTCAAGTGGACAATACCACAAGCCCTTCGGGTATCTATACGTATAACTATGTAGACGCAGGTGGCTGTCCCACGACAATTTCTATGCAGTTGAATGTCTCTTCAGGAGGAGCAGTAGGGTTCCCAGCAAATAATATCACGGTTTGTCTTCTGGACCCTCCATTTGCTCCTTTCGACTCACTGCTTGGTTCGCCCGCCTCATTGAGTGGGAGCTGGGTTTACTACGGATATACACCCCCGCCTGCCCTTGATGACTTCTTGTTCTTCTCAGGTACTGGTGGTGCTGCGACTTGGATGCTAAATCCAGCAGACTATAACGACGGAGATCAAATGGTAGACGGATACGTTGTTTATTATTCCAGTGACCCAGCTTGCGGCTTTGCTCAAGATACTATTTTCATTGACGTTGGCGAAGTCTTTGATGCTGGATTGTTTACATCGGCTACGATTTGTGAAGGTGACGCTCCTGTCGTTCTGGAGTCACTACTTTTAGGAACCCCTACCATTGGCGGAGACTGGGAAGATATTAACGGCAATCCAGTTGCAAATCTTTACAACCCCGCAGCAGTCGTTCCTGACTCTACTTATACGCTGATATACAGCGGTGGATTTGCAGGAACGAGTTGTTTCAATTCGCAGGTAATGCAGCTAACAGTTTTATCCAATTTCACGGATGCGGGTAATCCAATGGCTGTGACGGTTTGCGAGACTCAACTCGCATTTAGCATGACAGACACGCTAAACGAGACTGGGACTCCTCAACCTGGAGGGATATGGACTGGTCCTCCTGGATTCGGAGGCGGAGAATTTTTCGTTCCTGGAAGTGATCCAGCGGGAGTTTATACTTACACGATAAGTAGCCCTTGTGGTTCAGATTCCAATACGCTTACCATTAATGTAATTACTTTGGCTAACGCGGGTATAGACGGAACCCTCAATATTTGTCCTGCAGACCTCAATGTTCCATTGATTAATGGACTTGGCGGTGCTCCTCAAGGAGGCGGTTTTTGGACACTAAGCGGAATACCCGTTGTACCTCCAACGGTAAATGGAAATACTGTTGCAGATGGAGCAGTATATCAGTATTCAGTCGGGACAGGAACATGCGCCGATTTATCTGAAGTTACCATTAGCCTGCAGCCTGGGCCATTTGCAGGAGTTCTTACGGCAGTCCCTCAAGAATTTTGTCAGGCTGACGCAAGCTTCTCCTTAAGCACCTTATTTACAACTCCTCCATCCGTATTAGGAGATTTTTGGACGGGGCCATTAGGACCAGTCGCAGGCAGTACTTTTAATCCAGCTACTGCTGGATCAGGAAACTACACCTACACGGTAACAAATAGCTGTGGAAGCGATGATGTTACTGTTTTCATCTCAATAGAGACTACTCCGAATGCTGGCAACAGTGGTCCTTTGGTAGTGTGCGACAATGGCACTGTAACTATCGATCTTTTCGCTTCTCTTGGCGCAGGGGTTACAACTGGAGGAACTTGGACTGGCCCCGCTGGCTGGACCTTAACAGGAGGCAATCCGATTTTTGACCCTACAAGCGATCCCGCAGGAGCTTACACCTATACAGTGCAGTCTCTGCCAAATAATTTGTGTACTGCTACTGCCACCATTAATGCATCCTACATTGCTACTGGTGATGCAGGTTTGGACAATACCATTACGGTCTGTGGAACTGATGCTACATTCAATATGCTGGATTCATTGAATGGCACTCCTGACGGAGGAGGAGATTGGTTCCCTTCAGGGCCCCTCTTCAATCCGGCTTTATCAGCACCTGGAGCATACACCTATTTGATTACAAATCCAGGATGTGCCTCATCAATATCCACACTTACCGTAAACCTGCAGAGCCCTCCAGATGCGGGCCAAAATACGGCTGTAACTTTGTGCGAGTCTCTTGGGAATATTGACTTAACCGGTGAACTAAATGGAACACCTGTCGGAGGCGGAGTTTGGACTGATCTGGCTACAGGAAACGCTGTCTCAAACCCGTACAATTTAGCTGGGTCATGCGGCTCCTCAGTATCTTTGGAATACACAGTTGATGCTGGCATTTGCATTTCCTCCTCTACCTTGGATTTGACGATTCAATGTCCACCAAATGCAGGTACTGATGTGATAACAACTCAATGTGCAGACAATAGTGGTTTTGATCTTTTCTCGATTTCGGATCCCACAGCTGATGCAGGATCATTTACCAATACCACCACAGGACTTGCTGTCCCAGGAGGAATTGTCACACTTTCTGCAGGAGCGGCAGGATCTTATACCTATACCGTCCCTGGCGGTCAATGCCCCGATGATATTGCCTTTTACACACTCAATTTGCAGACTCCCATAAGTGTAGTCATAGATCCTCAATGTACTCCTTCGCAAACGCAGTACGTCGTAACTCTTACGGTTACTGGTGGCGATGGAAACTATACCGTGACGGGATTACCTGGAGGTCCTTTTGTTGGAAACACCTATGTCTCTGTCCCTATTGCCGCAGGCAGTACTTATTCTTTTTCTGTAGAAGATACAGGGCCTTGCGCATCATTCGTTCAAGCTGTAACGCCTGGGCCTAATTGCGCTTGTGCTGCTGATGCGGAATTTGTAGATACTTTCGTCGATATATGTGAAGGAGGTACAGCCAATATTGAGCTGAGTTTCCCCTCTGGTGCTCCTACATTCACCATTGATTATACGGATGGCACGACCATATTTACCAACCAAGGGCCATTCACTACAGGTGACTTCCTACAACTTACACCTGCTGTTAGCACTACGTATACTCTTACAGCGGTTTCAGATCAAAACTGTACGACCAGCGTGAACGACTTTGTCACGGTTAACGTGGAGACTACGCCTGATGCAGGAATTGATGTATCCTTAGATCTCTGTGGTTCAGGTGGAATAATTGTTCTTTCTTCACTTATTGACGCTTCGGCAGACCAACCAGGTGTTTTCACTAATTCGCTGGGGGCCGTTGTGACCAACATTCCTCAGACCTCTGCTGCCTCAGATGTATATACGTATACTGTTTTCGGAACGCAGTGTCCAAACGCCACAGCTACTTACACATTAAATATCATTGACCCAATAAGCGTCAATGTTGTTTCCGCGGTCTGTAACGCAGCTCAAACAGCCTATACGGTGACTCTGGAAATTTCGGGTGGAGATGGAAATTATTCCGTGACAGGATTATTACCCGGAGGCCTAGTCATAGGAACTACCTTCGTTTCTGACCCAATACCATCAGGAACGCCTTACAGTTATAACGTAAGCGATACGGGGCCATGTCCTGATGTATCTGCTGGCCCAATCAATTCACCGAATTGTTCTTGTCCTGCTAGTGCCCAATTCTTTGATAATACTACGTCAATTTGCGTAGGAAGTACTGCCAATATTGAACTAAACTTCCCCACGGGAACTCCTCCGTTTACTATCGACTATACCGATGGCACGAACATTTTTACTAATGAGGGACCATATGTTTCAGGTGATTTTCTTCAAGTAACGCCAGCCACAACGACTACATATACCCTCACCGGCGTTGCAGATCAAAACTGCAATACCAGCGCATCTGATGCGATTACAGTCGTGGTTGAAGCGCCTCCTATTGCAGGCCCTGATGTGATCGAGGCTTTCTGTGCGAGTAACGCTGCTTTCAATCTATCAACCTTAGTGGATGGTGCCGTTGCAGAGACAACAGGAAATTTCTTTGATTCAGGCGGAGTTCAGGTGCCTGGAAACACGATTAACCTTAACAGCAGTTCATCAGATGTATATACATACGAGGTAAGTGCAACGGTTTGCCCTTCAGACCAAGCTTCGTACACTGTTACAATCAACGATCCAATTGCAATCTCTAATATTCTAGTTGAATGCAATTCAGCTCAAACTGGATATATCGTGAGTTTTGACATTGAAGGAGGAGATGGCAATTATGCAGTTGCTGCAGGCGGCTCCTATGCTGGAGCCATACTTCCAGGCTCGCCTGTTTCTTATCAATCAGCCTTAATTCCCAATGATACTGATTACAGCTTCACTATCTCCGATGGTTCTCCTTGTTCTGATCAAATCGTCGCAGGGTTAGACCCCGATTGTGACTGCCCTGCTGCAGGTTCGCTGAGCGGAACTACCTCGATCTGTAACGGTGATTGTGCAACATTAACCTTTAACCTACAAGGAGACGGACCTTGGGATGTAGTCTATGAAAACTCACTAGACGCTAGCAACCCGATCTCACTTATTGACATTGCCAATGGACATATGGTGACGGTTTGCCCCTCGGCGACGGCTATATACACCATTCTGTCTGTAGATGATGTGAACTGTTCAGGGCTTGTAAATGGTTTACCCGTGACGGTAACCGTGGATTCACCTCTTTCGATAAATAACTTGACCGAAACTTGCGATGCTGTCAATGAAAACTACACCGTGAGTTTTACAGTGAATGGCGGAATTCCTGGAACTTATCAAGTCAATCCATTCGGCCAATCATTTGTGGGGGGAGCTTATGAGAGTTTCCCTATTAGCAGTGGCGATCCATACTCCTTTGCTGTTTCTGATGCGGGAGCTTGTGCTTCTGTTCCCGTAGAAGGTGTTTTCCAATGTGTTTGCATTACAGATGCAGGAACCATTGCACCAGGTTTGATAGAAATATGTGAAGATGAAAATTTGATCATCCCCTTTAATGGAGATGATGTACTGGATGGAAATGACGGCTATCAGTTCATTCTGCATGAAGGAAGTGAAACGAACATCGGATTTATAGTGGATCGATATACTGCCGCTACAATTCCGACTCCCAGCGGAATCGTTTTTGGACAGACCTACTACATAACTGGCGTGGCAGGAAACACAGATCCTTTCGGAAACGTGATCCTTACCGAGGATTGCACAAATCAAACCAACGGTATTCCAGTGATTTTTCATGCACTACCTACCGCTTTGATCTCAGGATTTGGAACAATATGTCCAGGAGAAGCTCTGGATATTACAGTTTCTCTCACAGGAGTGGGGCCATGGATTATCGAATATGCCATCAATGCTGCTCCTCAAACTCCAGTAAGCACGACTGATAACGAATATATTTTTCCAACTACTACTGCTGGCAATTATACGCTCTTGTCAGTAAGTGACGCAAATTGTGACGGATCCGTTTCAGGGTTGGTTCAAGTTTCAAACTTCGCAACTCCTACAGCTGTGCTTTCGGGAGATGGAGATGTTTGTGAAAACAGTGGTGACGGACCTCTAGTGAATCTCACAGGTCAGGCTCCATGGACTATTTTCTACAGTATTGACGGAGTAGAAAGTACTGATCCAATAACGACTTTCAACAATCAATTCACCATTCCAGCCGAAGAGGACGGAAATTATATGCTAACATCTCTTAGCGATGCCAACTGTGTCGGTTCATTTTCTGGAGCTCTCGATGTGACTATCCTGACTGCACCTACCGCCTTGATATCTGGAGGAGGAACTGTATGCGAAGGGGATGAACTTCCATTTGAAGTAGAGCTGACGGGAGATGGCCCTTGGGATGTTATTTACTCCATTGATGGAATCCCTCAACCAAGCATTACTACTTCTGACAACAGTTACATTTTCTCATCTAGTGTAAGTGGTGACTACACCATTACTCAAGTCAATGATCAAAGCTGTCCAGGTGAAGCTCTAGACAGTGATGCTGCCTTGATCGTGAACCTCCTTCCGACAGCTGAAGTTCTTTCAAATCAAGATCAAATCTGCATTGGCCAAGAGCTGGAGTTGATTTACGACTTACAGGGAACACCACCCTTTACAATGACATATCTTTTGGATGAGGATACGATTACTTTAACAGGATTAACTACTAATTACCTCGAGGTACTTCAACCCACAACACCTGTGTTCACACAAGTACTCTATGTCGAAGACAGCTCGAATCCCGTATGCTCTAACACTCCGAACAATTCGAAATTTATTCCAGTAGGCGAATTACCCGATGCACCAATCTTGCAAGACGATACTATCTGTTCTGATGCAGGTTCGGTTCAAATAGGAATAGATGGCGTGCCTGAGTTGGAGTACACCTGGTCACCCGCAGATCGATTATCTGATCCAAAAGACCCGAACCCGACTTTTATATTGGGCGATGATGACTTCAGCCCGTTCGTAAGACAATATACTTTTATACTAACGGCTAGCAACGGAGACTGTGTAGCGGACGACACGTTAACCATTACTGTTGACCCAGGACCAAGAGCAAGATTTACCTACAACCCGAATCCCGTAAATTCTGAAGATACCAAGGTGAGATTTCTAAATCAGTCGTCATTAGGTGATGAAGCCATTTACTTCTGGGAGTTTGATTCTCTGGACACGTCTCAGGAATTCAACCCAGTGTATGAATTCCCTGGAGGGGTGTTGGCCAATTACACAGTTACCCTCACGGCGATTGACCCATTAACAGGATGCATCGACGAATGGTCAGACATTATCAAAGTAAAACCACAGATGCTGGTTTATGTACCTACAGCATTTACGCCTGACAATGATGGACTCAATGATCTTTGGAGACCAGTGTTATCAAATATTGACGAGAACGATTATCTATTGTCTGTTTTTGACAGATTTGGCAATACCGTTTTCGAAACAAGTGACCCAGATAAAGCATGGAATGGAAGCATGAACAATGATGACTACTACGTGAAAACAGGAGTCTACGTTTGGCAAATTGAAACTAAGAATCCAATGTCTTTGGAGAAAGTTGATTTTAAAGGAACTGTAACGGTCATCCGATAAGCTTTTGACCAACTATTCCAACAATGATTCGTCACAAAGAAGAATGGATAAGACAGCTGTATAAGAGTAAGTAGGTTTAGTTTAAATTTGGAATTCAATTCCTTAATTCTTTTACTAGATCTTTGATCATCGAACCGAATGATTTGAATAATTGCAAAATGAGGATTAAATTGAAAACTGAACATAATATCATTCTGACTTTGGAAAGTGGACTTAGTAAAATCAGCAGAATTAAGCCGATTGGATTCACATTTCACCATGTTGTAATTATTGCGATTTCTCTTTTGGTTTCAAGTCAAGTATTTGGACAGATCTTTTTAATTGAAAATGGCACGGTAAACACTTGCACGGGTGTTTTTCAAGATGATGGTAGCACGAATGAGTATACGCCTGGCAGCACATTCACATTTACACTCTGTCCAGATTCTCCAGGAGATGTTATCTCAGTCCAGTTTGTTGCCTTTTCTCTTTTTCAAAGTCCCAATCCCAACAATAGTGACTACTTAGCTATTTTCGATGGAGACAACACAGGTGCAGCGACTTTAGGGAGTTACACTGGAGATGCACTTCAGGGAGTACCAGTAACAGGAACCGTAGTGAATGTAACAGGGTGCATGACATTTGTATTCACATCAGGGGTGAACAGTCCTGGATTCCCAGGTTGGGAGGCTCTTATCTCATGTACCACTCCATGCGATAACCCTACGGCTGCATCATTAATCTCAGATCCAGCCCCTGATGGCGCTTTTCAATCAATAGGTGTTTGCTTGGATTCCCCAGTAACCTTTAGTGACAATGGTTCCGTTCCAGCCAATGGATTTAACATAGCATACTGGGAATGGAACTATGGCGATGGGATAGTAGATAGTTTGACCTCAGCAGCTGATGCAGTTCATTCATTCACCGAACCCGGCGAATATCTTGTGGGTTTAACTGTAATTGATAACAATGGATGCAGAAGTCTCAATCTTGATCCATTGCAGATATTGGTTAGTACAATTCCAGTGTTTAATACCAACTTCGAATCACCCATATGCGTTGGAAGCCCATCAACCATTGACGGAAATCCAGTCCAAAGTATAACATGGACCGCACTTCCACCGCAAACAGTAGCTGGAGAAACCTATCTGGCCGACGGTGCGGGTTTTTCTTATTCTACTTCACTGGTATTTGACTTTTTTGAACCAGGCGCAGTGGTGGAAACTTGCGATGATTTCTTGAGCGTTTTCATAAATATGGAGCACTCCTATCTCGGGGATTTAGGTTTCTCACTTACCTGTCCTGATGGAACCATTGTGAATATGTTAACCTTTGCCACCAACGGAGGTGGAGGAACATTTTTGGGAGAACCCGTTGATGATGGACAAGGAAGTCCCGATAATCTAGACCAAGGAGTTGGCTATGATTACGGTTGGTCGCCTACCAGCACCAATGGGTTTATTTGGGATGATAATTCCACTCCAACTGATTTCATAAATACCGCTGGGAACGCTGCGTCGGGAAATATTGTCGATCCAGGAATTTATGAGAGTGAAGAAGATTTATGCAATTTCGTTGGTTGTCCTTTGAACGGAGAATGGACTTTCAGTGTCTCCGATAACCTCGGTGCAGATGATGGCTACATCTTCGAATGGGGAATTGAATGGAATCCCTCCTTATTCCCAGATGTCACTACGTTTACACCAATCGTTGGATTGGAGTCTGACTCTTCATTTTGGGAGGGACCGAATATTCTTAGCACATCAGCGAATGGAAATTCTATAGACATCCTGTTTGATACACCAGGAACCTATGAATACACTTTTTTTGCCACCAATAATTTTGCTTGCACATTCGACACAACCATTGTTCTTGAAGTCGTAGAAGGTCCTGAAATCACTGCTGGCGAAGATTTATTTTTATGTGCTGACCCCGTTACTCTGCAAGCTTCAGTTGTAGGAGCTGCTGGAGAATGTTCGGCTGCAGCAGGAAACTACAATTATTGCTACGATACGAATGACCAAATAACACAAACTTTTTGCCCTGACACACCTGGTGACGGTACACTAATGGAAATGTCTATCAACAGCGGAACGATCGGATTTTTCGGGAACTCATTTATAGTCTACGATGGAGATGATACCGGAGCGCCTGTTCTTGGTACCTTTTTCAACGGTGATCTGTCTGGACAAGTTTTTATTGCTACAAACCCAACAGGGTGCCTAACTTTTGAATTGACAAGTGGAGTTTTTGGTGGCTCCTGCGCAGGTGGATTTGAAGATGCCATAGATATCTCGATTTCATGCGACGGAGGATCTGGTCTGATATGGACGTGGAGTCCAGCTACTGGTCTTTCTGACCCCAATGTTCAGAACCCAACTGCATTGGTTACACAACCCACTATCTATACTGTATCTGCTTATCCTGTAGGATTGCCTGGATGCTTGATTACTGACCAAGTGCTAGTAGCCCCAGATCAAGAAGTAAATCCAGGAACTGACACAGACACAACCTTGTGCTACAATTTACCTTCAAACTTATTGACTTCTTTTTTGGGTGGAGATCCTGCGGTTACCGGTACGTGGATCGATAATGCGACAGGAGTGGAATTCCCTTCTATGGAATTCAGCCCAACTGATTATCCCAACGGAGCCAACTTTAGTCTGACCTACACTGTATCCAATGGACTTTGCTCCAATTCGTCAAATCTTTTAATAACGGTATTGCCTGTCACCAATAATTCATGCTGTCAGACCAATGCCAACCCAGGGCCTGATGCAGTAGCTTGTGCCCTTACTTACCAGCTTCAAGCAGATATTCCTGTAGGAATTGGCACGTGGACAGGAGACTCAACACTAATTTTTAGTGATATAAACGACCCTCTATCAGCAGTTACCGCGCCGTCTCCAGGTGGAACGTATGACCTAACATGGACTGATTTTAATGGTGCACTTTGCGAGAATTCAGAAGTCATCCAAGTTGTTTTGGCAGATTCTCTCGAGATTGCCGTATTAACCGAAGATGCCATCTGTTTTGATGAATGTTCTGGAACAGCTATTGCTATTCCATCGGGAGGTACATCCAGCACAGGAGTTTACAGCATAGAATGGAGTGGAGGAGTTCAAGGAGGCGCCAATCAATTAAGAGATAGCCTTTGCCTAGGTATTTTTACCGCAAAAGTCACCGACAACGTTGGCTGCGTGGATTCTACATTTTTCGAAATAGGACAACCCGAACCTATGGATATGTCCATTCTCGGAAGAGGAGCTCTTTGTAAAGACTCCTGCAATGCTCGAGTGATTATTTCTTCCGCCGACGCTACAGAATATAGCTATAACGGAGGTTTGGATTGGGAGTTGGACAGTATTGGTTACGTTTGTCCCGATACAATAGCAACGGTTGGGATAAGAAATGAATTTGGCTGTGAGCTTTATGACAGTTTGATTTTGGATAACCCTGAACCTTACCTTGCAAATTTCAATATCAATCCAAATCCAACGACAGTAAAAAGCCCATTAATTTCGTTCCAAGATGTGTCTCGTCCTGGCCCTATTGCCAAAACATTATTCTTGTACGGTGATCCAGCTTTTGCTGAAAGTGATTCCAGATTGTCTCAATACCAATTCCCAACAGATACTGCGGGCGAATATTTGATTACGCTTATCAGCGAAAGCGCAAACGGATGTATTGACACTCTGAGTAAGGTACTGGTGATCAATGACGATCTGCTTTGGTTTATTCCAAACTCTTTTTCTCCTAATGGTGATGGAATTAATGACCTATGGAAACCCGTTGGAACGACCGTTGATCTCACATCATATTCGTGTAAGATATACGACAGGTGGGGAAAAGTGGTATTCCAATCATCTGATATCAATACCCCTTGGAATGGAAGTAATACAAATTCGGAGTATTTCTCTGGTACTAATATATACACCTACGTTTTGGAAATCACTTCTGCAACGACAGAGGATAAGTACGAGCTAACTGGTTTTATAACTTTAATTAGATAAGTTACTACGTACAAGGTGGATTCAAACAGCCGACAAATGCATAACTTCGGCCGCATATGACTTCGTTTTTGAGTTCACTGTTGGTTATTCACTGGGACATAGATCCTACCGCTTTTACTATCCCATTCATCGACTGGCCTGTGCGCTGGTATGGTATTCTATTCGTCCTCGGACTTTTAGTCAGTGAATATGTACTTTTCTATATTTTCGAAAAGGATGGGAAAACCAAAAAAAATGTGGAAGACTTGGCCGTCTATGTGGTCGTCGGGACAATAGTTGGAGCAAGATTGGGCCATGTCTTTTTCTACGATGCAGCCAACTATCTCAGTAATCCCTTAGACATTCTCAAAATTTGGGAAGGCGGATTAGCAAGCCATGGTGGAGCCATCGGAATACTTACCGCCATCGTCCTCTATTGCCGCAAGTACAAGTTCGATTTCCTCTGGGTTATGGATCGTCTAGTTATCGTAGTATGTTTCACCGGTGCCTGTATACGTTTCGGGAATTTAATGAATACAGAAATTCTTGGGACCATTACAGATTTGCCGTGGGGGTTCGTTTTTGAAAATGCCTACCCCGATTTTCTTTCTCAAGACCCAAGACACCCAGCCCAACTCTATGAGGCTATCTACTGCTTCTTTTTAATGGGAATAACCTTTTGGCTCTGGAAAGAAAAAAGACAGAAGCTTCAGGGCGGTTTCATTTTCGGAGTATTCATGGTGATTCTTTTCTCGCTTCGATTTTTGGATGAATTTGTCAAAATCAACCAAGAAGCATTTGAAAATGACCTCCCCATCAATATGGGACAAATTCTGAGTATCCCCTTCGTGTTGGCCGGTATATATTTGATTTTCAGACCGAAGCCAAAAAGCCTCACCCATTCGTGAAAAACCAACTACTCATAGTGCTCTGTTTATTTACGAGCTCATTGAGCATTGGTCAAGAATCTTTTATGCGTTTTTCAGATTTAGAGAGCGACGACCACAACGACAATGTTTTCAGAATAGGCTTCTATAACGTTGAAAACCTATTCGATCTCGAAGACGACAGCCTCACACGCGATGAGAGCTTTACTCCCGAAGGAACCAATCGATATACTTTCGGTCGATACGACAAAAAGAAAAATGGTCTAGGAAGAACGATCCTGGCTTTGGGTGGGTGGCAGCCCGTGGAACTTATGGGCCTCTGCGAGGTAGAGAGTAAGTGGGTCATGGATGGACTCATCAATTTCTCTCCTCTCAAAAATGCAGGATACGAATACATCCATGAAGACTCTCCTGACCGACGAGGAATTGACGTGGCCTGTCTCTACCAACCCGCTCGATTTGAACCGATTCTCTACAAGTATTTCCGCATCAAATTTCCCTTCGACCCCGATCGAAAAACCAGAGATATGCTCTACGTGAAGGGAATCATTCCAAATGGAGACACATTGCATTTCTTTGTAAACCATTGGCCCTCTCGTTGGGGGGGACAGTTTGTATCAGAACCTTCGCGAGCATATGTCGCCTCAGTTCTTCGGCAAAAAGTTGATAGCCTGCAAAACCGTTTTGACAACCCTTTGATCGTAATCACCGGTGATTTGAACGATGAGCCGGACGATTTGAGTCTCACTGAAAGCCTTGGGTCGAAAAACAGTTTGGAGAATATCCAAGCAGGAAATCTTGTAAACCTGATGTCTCCCATTAAGCACAAGTTCGGCACGCATAGTTTTGCAGGTGAATGGGGTGTGCTGGATCAATTTATTGTAAGCGAAAATCTATTGCGAGAAGGGAAAACCTTCACTAACTACGGACATGTTGGAATCTTCGATGCACCATGGTTGCTCAAAAAGAACGCTGCAGGCAATTCGGTTACCAATCGCACCTATCAAGGGCCAGCTTACAAAGGTGGATACAGCGATCACTTGCCGATCTTTTTGGATTTGATCTTGATGAGAAATAGTAATGAGTAATGAGTAAAAAAAAGTGAAGTAGACCGATTCTATCAGGATTTTTGAATGAAATAAACACCCGCCAAAACCTTAAATATATTTTCCCTTATAGACCTTGGCTTGGGCTAGATGCATTTCATTTCTAAGGCATGAGGTTTGTATCGAACCATCTCTTCCAGTCTTGACACTGCATCCATATTGGTGCTTAGGGCATACTCCCTTCGCATGGATAAACAAAATGACTTCAAATAAAAAAAGCGGCTCTTTCGGAGCCGCTTTTCAATTCTATTGGTTTGAAAATATTAGACGTCGATATTCGCGTATTTCGCATTTTTCTCGATGAATGCGCGACGTGGCGGAACGTCATCCCCCATTAACATAGAGAAGATTCGATCAGACTCAACTGCATTTTCAATTTCAACGCGTCTCAGAGTTCTCGTTTCAGGATTCATTGTTGTTTCCCAAAGCTGTTCAGCATTCATCTCTCCAAGACCTTTGTAACGCTGAATTCCAACATTACTGTCTTTTGCTGCACCTTTCATTGCGGTAACAAATTCATCACGCTGTTCATCATCCCAAGCGTAGCGTACCTGGCTACCTTTTTTCAATTGGTAAAGCGGCGGCGTGGCGATATAGATGTTTCCACCGTCAACCAACTCGCGCATATGTCTAAAGAAGAAAGTGAGAATCAAAGTCTCAATGTGGCTACCATCGACGTCGGCATCACACATGATGATCACCTTGTGGTAGCGCAACTTTGAAATATCCAAAGCCTTGCTGTCTTCTTCCGTACCTACTCGTACTCCAAGAGCAGTGTAGATATTCTTAATCTCTTCGTTGTCGAAAATCCTATGCTGCATCGCCTTCTCCACGTTGAGGATTTTTCCTCTCAATGGCAAGATGGCTTGAAACTCACGCGAGCGACCTTGTTTAGCCGTGCCTCCTGCCGAATCTCCCTCGACGAGATAGATTTCGCAGTTTTCAGGGTTCTTGTCAGAACAATCACTCAACTTACCAGGAAGACCAGTAGAGGAAAGAACGTTCTTGCGCTGCACCATCTCACGAGCCTTTCGGGCTGCATGACGAGCAGTAGCCGCAAGAATCACCTTGTTTACAATAGTTCTGGCTTCATTTGGATTCTCCTCCAAGTAATGGGTCAACATTTCAGAAACGGCCTGAGAAACTGGAGCATTCACTTCGCGGTTACCCAACTTCGTTTTGGTCTGGCCTTCAAACTGCGGCTCTTGAACCTTCACCGAAATAACGGCAGTCAATCCCTCACGGAAGTCATCACCAGCAATTTCGAACTTGAGCTTACTCAGCATTCCAGAATCTTCCGCATACTTCTTAAGTGTAGCAGTCAATCCACGGCGAAAACCTTGAAGGTGTGTTCCACCCTCATGGGTATTGATATTGTTAACGTAGGCGTGAATGTTCTCGGTGAAGGAAGTGTTGTAAATCATGGCAACCTCAACAGGAATACCACTCTTCTCGCCTTCCATGTAAATGGGCTTAGCAATAAGCTTCTCTCTAGATTGATCTAAGAACTCTACGAATTCATAAAGACCACCTTCTGAGAAGAAAGACTCATCTCTGGGATTCCCTTCTTCGTCGAGATCTCTGAGGTCTTTCAAACCTATTCGGATACCCTTATTCAAGAAGGCCAACTCGCGCATTCTTGTGGCAAGGATGTCATAGCTGTATTCAACTATCTCGAAAATAGTGGTGTCGGGATGGAAAGTAACCATCGTTCCCCTTTCCTCAGTTTCTCCGATCTGTCGAACGTCGTATTGAGGTTTACCCTCACTATACTCCTGCTCCCAAATCTTTCCATCGCGGTAAACGGTGGCTACCAATTTATCTGAAAGTGCATTCACACAGGATACACCAACCCCGTGCAGACCTCCAGATACTTTGTATGTATCTTTGTCAAATTTACCCCCTGCGTGGAGAACGGTCATAACTACCTCAAGGGCAGACCTTCCTTCCTTCTCGTGAAAGTCAGTTGGGATTCCACGGCCGTTGTCTCTTACACCAACGGAGTTGTCCGTATTGATGACCACATCAATCGCATCACAATAACCCGCTAAGGCTTCATCAATAGAATTATCAACCACCTCATAAACCAAGTGGTGAAGACCTTTCGATCCCACATCACCGATATACATTGCAGGTCGTTTCCGTACCGCTTCCAGCCCTTCCAGTACCTGAATGTTACCAGCTGAATATTCGCTAGGCTTATTTTTCTGATCTTCAGTCATAAACGTCTGATTAATAGATATTATAGTTGCTTACAAAAATACGCATTTTCATCCATTAAGTCATCCTGAAAGGTGCGTAAATACTGACGTTTATTAACAAATAATGTGCGTTTTCAACAGAGGGGTGAAAACGGTCGTCAAGAAGAAAGAAAACTGGCTTAGAAAGAGTACTTCACTCCACCCATTAGAAAAGCTCTCTGAGCAGGGAAGCGGTAGTAAATATCATACTTCGATGCCGTAAGATTATTGGCTTCGATGAACGCAGAAAGTCTAGCCGTGTATCGATACTCAACAGAAAGACCCAGATCGAGATAAGGATCCAATTCTACTTTCCAATAGCCTCCCTGTTCCACCCCTTGATCGGGAATTGGCAAGAGCGACTTCACTTGGCGGCTACCAATAAAGTTGATATTGGCGGCAATGATAAACTTGTCGTATAGATTGTAGTGTCCTTCTAGGTTGAATTCGAAATTCGGTAAATGCCAAGCCTCATCCTCGTTCTCAGTCTCGAAGCTAAATATCTGACCGCGGAATGTCGCGCCCCACTGCCCCTCGTTCAGATAGGTTACTTCCCCCATGAAGGTAAGTGTTTTTACCTCATCGTAAATAACGGAGAAACGATTCTCTTGGCTTACTGAAATGTCATTGACAAAGAGCGGAGTGTTATCTGCTTTCTGATATGAAGCCGCCACATTAAAGCTCAATTGGCTACTCACGCTTCCGCGAAAACCCCCAAATAAGCGGTATCGATTAATGGTATTCTCCAATGGAATTTGCGAAAGCACAAATGGATTATTCTCAGTAAGTGTTCTGTAACTCACTCGTTCCACATTTCCTGTTATCCCAGCATAGGGCACGAATATATTGTTGAACAAAGCATAACTAAATTCCAAATCGGGAAAGGCATGAAAACGCGCCTGATTGGTAAATCTTCCATAAAGCCCTAGCCCTACTTCAGCTGTCAAGCCATTTCTTCTCAGTATTATCTTTGGAGTGGCGTGTAGAATGGCATTGGTCTCGTCGGAAGCCGTTAGTCGCGTCAAACTATCAGTCATAAACGAAAACGTGCTGAGCTCACCCCCGTTGTAGCTAATCAGGTCAAATCCCAAATCGAGATTGTAAAATTGATCTCCGCGATAACTGTATAAATCGGCGGTGGCATTTACCCCAAATTCATTGGACTCGTAGCTATCATCGAGGTAGTAAAAATCCAAACCAATCTCGTGATTCACCTTAGATGAATCTCTGTAGTAACTGCGCCAGCCTGTGTTCAGATCAAACATATTGAAACGCTGTCGGTAGTCGTCTCTATCAATATCAGCATCCTGCGGATCGAAGCCGTAATAATGCCAAGTATTCCTTTCGTAGCCCAGATCAGCTTCAAAACTGTGTTGCTTAAAAATCTTCTTTCCCCAAACGTCAATGGCATTTTGACTCATGCCGCTAAAACCGACCGGACGATTGACTCCATCGTTGTGAGAGAGGTGTCTCAGATGAGCCCCGTAAGAAAGATCACGATCGCGATCAGAGGCGTAATAGGCTTCTAGATAAGGAGTCGCAAAGGTTCCAACTCCCCCTTTAACATACCCCTTGTAGAGTTTTTCCAACGGTTCACGCACTTTCACCTTAGCTGGTTCGATCGTATCAACCTCCACCGACAGCGCAGGCCTTTTTGGTATCATCTGATAAGACAGCTCTCCAGGCGTCACCTTAATTTCTTTGGGCGTCGCCGCTTCCGAGATCTTGAATGCCTTTTGGACGGTTAGGGTTCGATCGCCCGTGATCACTTGGGTTTGATCAAATTCTCCTCCTTCTTGCCCTTGCGAAGCGATGGCCACAACAAAAGCGAAAAAGAAAGTTAGGATAGGTCGTTTCATGGCTTTCATCAATCTTCTTTGATTAGTTCGCGGTACTCATCTTCGTAATCCAAAGTGTCTGGTGCGGCAATGGTATCTCCCGCAGACATAAATTCGTTTTCCTTTTGGACAATCAAGTCCAGTTTGGTCTGGGCTTCTTTGACCAAAGCAGAAGTCTCCACGTTGTCAATTACGCTCTGCAAGGTGGCTTTCGCTTGAAAGAAATCGTCGCGGGCGGCATACACATCTGCCAGCAGAATGAACGACTTCACTTTCCAGTAATCGGATGCAGGGAATTCTTTGATCAACTCAAAAACAGTTGCTTCAGCTCCGTCCAATTCTTCCCGACTGTAGGCTATTTGCGCCAAACGAAATTTGGCCTCAGCTCCTTCTTCGGTAGATTTCTTAGCAGCGAGCCACTCGTAGTCAAGTTCTGCTTTTTCGTAATCCCTTTCGGTAAAGTTGATTCTCGCTTTGTTGAGTCTGGCCTCCACTTCCAGTTCATCGGTCAGGTTATCGCTACTGAGAACTTTCTCGATCGCTACCAAAGCATCTTCGTAATTACCCAGTTGGTAATTCGCTCGCATTTGTCCTTTTTGGGCTCTCAGAACATTCACCGAAAACTCGGCTACTCCCTCTAAAGACATAAAGTGTGCTAGCGCTTCTTTGTAACCATTTTGCTTCATGCGAATGACTGCAGCTCCCAAAAGCGAGGGCTCGGTGAACTGGCCTATCGGTTGTTCCACCACGTATTCAAAACCACTGAGCGCTGTGGGATAATCGTTTTTGCGGTAAGCGCAATCGGCCAAATAGTAATTCGAATTGGTCGCAAATAAACCTTTCGGGAATTTATTTAAGTACTTCTCAAAAGAGGTGATCGCTTGATCGCAATCTCCATCGGCTACCAGGTTCTCTGCGGCTTGATACGTCAAGCTGTCAATCTCCATCGGCGATACTTCGTAATCGGGAACAGTGCCGAGCCAGTCGGTAAAGTCTTCAACTCGACCCAAGTCGAGGTAGATGTTCTTCAAAGTGGCTATGGCTTCTTGCGACTCTGAATCAACTCCGTAATCTTCTACTACTTGCTCGTAGGTGGCTATCGCGTCATCGTATTTCCCGAGGCGATACTGCACCAAACCGCGCTGTAGCATGGCACGCTTGCGGTAAGGCGACTGCGAATAATCTTCAACCACCGTATTGAACGCAACCAACGAGGGCTCCAATTTATTTTGCATAAAGTAAGCGGTACCCAATTCGAAATTGGCCACAGGAGCCAAACTTGTTTGCGGAAACGAAGTCAGTAACTCCCTCAACTTTGCCGTCTTGTTGTCAAAATTGTCGGCATATCCTTCTGCCATTGCTTGCTGAAAGAGCGCATAATCTACGTTTATGTCTTTGGCAGTAACAGCCATCTCATAACTGGTGATGGCCTCTTTGTAATTCTTGTTGACCAAGTGCAAATCTCCTATTCTGAGGTAGGCATCGTTCTTTCGTTTGTCGTCAATATCCGCAGCGGTAACGTATTTCCGAAAGGCTATGAGCGAGACATCGTAATCACCACTTTTGAAAGCGCAGTAGCCGATATTGTAATTTGCCAAATTGTAGTAATCCGTTCCATAAGCCGATGGATTGTTCAGAAACGTGCGGTAAGCAGAAATGGCATCATCGTATTCCGATTCGCGGTAAGCGATATCTCCTCTCCAATAATCGGCCAATGAACTCACGGCAGGATTCACATTGTACTTCTTCGACATGGCGAAGTACTTTAGCGCTTCTACGTGGTTTTTCTTGTTCATATTCTCCACCCCAAGATTGTAAGCAGAAAGCTGGTAATGCTCTTTCTGAATGGGGTCGAGGGTTTTGATTTTGTCCAAGGCATCAATTGCCGCTGAGTAATTTTTTGTAGCCAAATGAACTTTGAGTAAAAACTCAAATGCCTCATCCTGCCTATCGGAGTTGGGGTATGTCTTCAAATACTGCTCGAAAGCAATTATCGCTTCATGAAAAGGATCATAACTCAATTCGTAGGCCAATTTGGCGTAATTGAAAAGGGCGTCTTCAGTTATCTCTGGATCGTGAAATTGCTTGGAAGCCAATTTGAACGCATTCTGTGCGTACTTCTTTTGATCGAGCTCGAGGTAAGAATCTGCCAATTGGTATGTGGCAATCTGACCCAAGGCATTGTCTTCTTTCGAGGCTTTGGTGAAATAGTCAATGGCCTTTTCGAAATCCCCTGTTCTGTAATAGGAATAACCCATTCGGTAGGAGTCTTCGGGGGCAGGATTGTAAGTTGAAGCCATGTACATCTCCAGGAATGGAACAGCCTCGGCATATTGCTCTTTCGAGTAATGGGCGTTCCCCACCAAAAGCGCCATCTCTTCGCCACGTTGAACATCATCCTCAGCCAGAAGAGGTGTAGCGTACTCGATCAGCTCGTCGTACTTTTCTTGGTAGTGGTAAATCTGGGCAACGTAGTAAGGAACCACTTTCGCGAAATTCTCATCCGACTCGGCTTTATTAAAAGACTCGAGCGCTGTCTGGTAGTTCCCTTCGGTATAGGCGATATGCCCGTAATAATAGCTCGTTGGGCCAGAGTATGGGCCTTCGCTATTCTTCAGTTTGTAGAATGATTTTTTGGCTTGCTCGTAATCCTCCAATTCGAATGCAGCAAAACCCATTTTGAATTCAACCTCCTCAGCCGTCTCAGCATCTAGATCTCTTTGATCCAACTCTTTCAGCCAACGCAAAGCATCGTCGTAATCGCGTCGATTGAAATTGTAACGCCCCAAATCAAGCACTGCAGTTTGATACCAAATGCTTTCGGGGTGACCGAGGACAAACTCCTCCATGAAAAATTCAGCATCCTTGTGAAATAGCTCCATGGCAGATTTCGCACGGTAGTATAACGCGTTGACTTTGAACTCTCCGTGATCAACTTTGTCGGAAGACAGAAACTCCTCGAACCCCTTACGAGCTGGCTCGTAATGACTCCGCTCCATCAATGCCAACGCCTCGTAGTAAGGCAGCAAATCTGAACGGTATTTCTCGGTTTGTTGAGCGAATGATGAACCGAAAAAAAGGCTCATAAAAACGAATAGCAGACTTTTTGCCGGCAGTACTTTTGGCATAATAGAATAGTCAGTTTATAACGCGTAAAGGTAAAGGCCTATAGCAGGGTTTATGAGGGTTTGCGATCTAAAGTTTTGAACTCAGAAATGTGAAGAATAGCCGATAAATCAATAGCCTTAATGGCCCCTAAAACGCCAAACGGCACGCCAAATTATTTTAGCTTTGCCCAAAATTCTATTGCATGGCCCTAGATACCATCGTCCAAATAAAAGATGCCAAGATTTTTCAAGGCGACCATCTCGTGCTCTCAGATGTCAACATACAACTGGACAAGGGTGACTTCGTCTACCTTATCGGGAAGACGGGAACGGGCAAGAGCAGCCTATTGAAGACACTTTACGGTGCTTTACCTTTGACAGAGGGCGAGGGTTTTGTTGGCGATTTCGATTTGAAAAAAATGAAGCGAAGTCAAGTGCCTTTTCTGCGAAGAAAGCTGGGAATCGTTTTTCAAGATTTTGAACTTTTAACAGATCGATCGGTCAACGACAATCTTTTTTTCGTTTTGAAAGCCACTGGCTGGAAGAACAAAAATGAGATGAAAGCACGCATGCAAGAAGTCTTGGAAAAAGTAGGCTTGGGAAACAAAGGCTACAAATTACCGCACGAGCTTTCGGGTGGTGAGCAGCAACGGGTTGCCATTGCCAGGGCCTTGCTCAACGATCCTGACCTCATCTTGGCCGATGAGCCCACGGGAAATCTCGATCCCAATACTACTGAAGAGATCTTGAATTTGCTCAACAGTATTTCCAAGTCGGGACGTGCCGTATTGATGGCCACCCACGATTACGCGCACATGAAAAAATTCTCTTCGAGGGTGATTCGATGTGAGGGAAATTCAGTGACTCAGGAAAAATTTAACCAAGCAACTGAATAATCATTTCTGCTTGCCGCACGTTGGAATAATGGTGCTCTAATAATTCTTTTCGCTCTTCAATTTTAGCTGCTGACAAGGGATTTGCTAAAGCCAAATCAATGGTCTTCCGAAACTGGGCGGCTGTTTCGGCTCGAGTAACTAAATTCTCTAAACCAGTGTTTTTAACCATCGCTTCGTTCGCGACAACTTCTATTTCAGTTTTAAGCGCGTAGAGCAATTTCAACTTAAAACCCGTAGTCTGGAATGTGGGCAACACATGCACGCCTGCACCTTGAGCCAAGCGCTTCATTTCTTTATCGCTTGGATTGAGCTGAAATGTCACGTTTGCCGAAGAGCTTCGAAACTGGGCAATGTCTTTTTCTGAGCCTTTTCCTGCCACCACCAAAGGAACCTTAGATTTGGTAAAAACGTCATTCACCAAAAAACTGAGCGCTTCTTGGTTCTCCGCCACTTCCAGCTTACCGTGATAGAATGCATAATCGCCTTTATCCTTTCGAAGCATCTCAACCTGAGGATGGAAAGGATAAATCAAATCCGAATTCCCGTACCGCTTCTCAAAATGAGTTTGATCGCTTTGACTGATGGCGAGTATTTTTTGACTCTTTCTCAAAACCTTCTCAAACGACCTTAGCTTCTTGGCTTCCGCCTTGAAGTACTGCTTCCGAAAAACACTTTTCTCAGACATTGCTAGTCTCGAATAATACTCGTGCTCGATATTGTGAGCCCTCACGATCTTAAATCTTTCTTTCAGCTTTGGATCATCCAACCAAGCGCAAGTGTGAAGGCCTTCGAATAGTATCGGCCAATCGTTTTTGAGGAGATTATCGAGCAGTTCTTGACTCTTTCTCGTCTTGACGATAAAGGGGATTTTTGAGAGCATCGCTCCTGCACTTAGCTTTCGCTCGTAGTATACCACCTCATCAAAATCCTTCTCGAAATCGGCGTTTCTACTTCTGCCGTATGCAAAGCAGTGAAGCTTCACTTTGACCCCAGCATCGGCCAAAGCCTTTGCTTTGTAGTAGACATCCATCACCCCGCCGTAATCGGGCGGAAAAGGCACGTCGAATGAAACGATATGGATTCCTTCAGTCATCGATCTCCTTGATTTTTGTCAATACAGGAGCAAATTCCTTTTCCCAGGATAGTTCTGCCGACATCTTAGAAGCCCTGTTCCTGAGAAGCTCCAATCTACTTGGATTGGAAAGCAATTGGTTCACTTGCATCGAAATTTCTTTCGGTGTGACTTCAGTTAGGACATGACCAATTTCATTTCCTTTTACGAAAGCGGCTACCTCAGGAAGATCAGATGTGACCATTGGCAAACCAGCCATGGCGTAATCGAAGATCTTATTGGGCAGGCTAAATCGGTAATTCAGATTCCCGTCTTTGTCTAAGGAGAATCCCAAATCGGCCGCCGAAGTGTAGCGCATCATTTCCTCATAGGGCATTCTAGGTAGAAAACTGATCTTATCATTCAAGTCAAACTCATTGGCCATTCGCTTTAAATCTGGCAGCGCGTCTCCACTGCCAATAATCACCAAGTCGGCTTTTTCGATATGCTTCATGGCTTCCACCAGCTCCTCTCCTCCCCGATTCATATTGATTCCCCCGCCTTGAAGCAAAAGCATAAATCGATTTTCATCGAATCCCAATTCGGTCTTTGTCGCCAGAGGTAAATCAGTACTCCCCATCGGAACATTTCGCACGGTGAGGACCTCTTCAAGCTGATAGGTCTCTTTGAGCAAATTGGCAATAGAAGGGCTCACTGTGATCACCACCTCAGCTCTGCCGATGCATTTCTTTTCAAAGAATCGCCAGACTTTTTTCACTCTTGGCTTGTGCTGAATTTCGGGCACTTCCGTGAAATATTCGTGGGAATCATAGATCAGTGGTTTGCGATTGATCAATGAAACAAGCCAATTCGCAGGGAGCGTATCCAAATCATTGGCCCAAAGGATATCGACGCGCGAAAAGAGAATCTTGAAAAAGAGAAAAACATTGAGCGAAGCGTAAAAGAGCGCTCCATTATTGAAGAGCAACTTGGCTCTCTGCGTTTTGTATGCCCTTTCGAAATTTGGACTACTCGGCAGCAGCCTGCCTAAAAGCAAAATGTCGTATCCCGCCTTCCACAGCTCGTCACATTGCTTGCGCACCCGTTGGTCGGTGGCTAGGTCATTGCTTACGGATACGATTATTCGTTTTTTCACGATTGCCAAAAGTAGTGAAGTCGTTCGAACCGGAATTCAGTTTAGTTTTGTAGCAAAATTGCCCCTATGGAGATTTTAGAAAATGCTTCCCTCAAAGCGTTCAACACTTTTGGAATTGATGCCAAAGCTGCTAAGATGGTTCGCTTTTCTTCAGCAGCAGATTTGAGAGAAATCTTCAGTAACGAAGAGCTCAGCGCTATGCCTAGACTCGTCTTAGGCGGCGGAAGCAATCTCCTTCTCACTTCAGATTTTGAAGGACTTGTTTTGAAAAACGAAGTTCCTGGAATGGAACTGATCAGAGAGGACAACGAACACTTTTATGTGAAGTCAGGTGCAGGTGTGAATTGGCACGAACTCGTAGTGGAATGCATCAACAACGGATGGGCGGGATTGGAAAATCTTTCGCTGATCCCAGGTAATGTTGGCGCCAGCCCAATGCAAAACATTGGCGCTTACGGTGTGGAAGTAAAAGACTGTTTTCACGAATTGGAAGCGTTCAATTTAGAGACGCTCGAAACGGAAACCTTCGATGCGGAGGCCTGTCAATTTGGTTACCGAGAAAGTGTTTTCAAAAGACAACTAAAAAACAAATTCATTATAGTATCGGTGACTTTTCGATTGCTCAAAAAACCGCAACTCAACACATCATACGGAGCCATTAAAGGAGAATTGAATTCCTTGGGAATTCACGAGCCCACCATCGTCGATGTAAGTCAAGCGGTGATCAATATCCGCAGCTCCAAGCTCCCCGATCCGAAGGTGATCGGCAATGCGGGTAGCTTTTTCAAGAATCCCCTTGTGACAGAAGAAGTCTACCGAAGACTCGTTGATGAAAATCCTTCAATGCCCTTTTATCCTGCTCCTGAAGGCAAGTACAAGTTAGCGGCAGGATGGCTTATTGAAAAATCAGGCTGGAAAGGATTTCGACGAGAAAACTACGGCGTTCACGCCAAGCAAGCTTTGGTTTTGGTGAATCACGGCGGCGCAACGGGAAGCCAGATTTACGATCTCTCGACAGAGATTTTGGCAGACGTCAAAAAGAAATTTGGGGTTGAGCTGGAAAGGGAAGTGAATATTGTTTAATTGAATCGCAGAATGTTCGATTCAGACTTAAAAATGGTTGGATAGAATCCACCTTTTTCACTGATTTAAAAACTCCAACAGAGGACACATTTCAAAAGAAAAACTCTGACCTACTCTCCTTCTGGCTTTGCCTTAGCTTCGGGAGCTTCTTCTGTTTTGGCTTCAGCCTCTACTGCTTCTTCAACCTTAGAATCCTCTTCAACAACCTCTTTCTTTTCTTCGGCTTTTGGCTCTTCTTTTTTCTCCTCTTCCTCTTTTTCAAGAAGACCTTTTTCCAAGAGAAGGTTGAACCACTTGATCATCTTTTTGATGTCAGAAGGATACACGCGGTCTTCATCGTGCTCGGGAAATATTTTGAAGAAATATTCTCGCAAAGCGTCGGGATCTTTAGCATCTACCTCAACTTCTTTTCCGTCCGATTGCTCGCGCATCATTTCAAAGATGTTGGATAAAGGCTCGTCACCTTCAAGGGTGTAAATGGAAATATCGCTCAGGGTACTTACGTGTTGCGTTTGGCCGACCACCATCTTTTTACCGTCGTTTAGTGAAGTAACCACTACACCACCTCGAGATTGGTTTAAGATTTTGAAAAGACCAGGCTTTCCGGCGATTGACAATATTTGAGATAAATCCATTAATTATTTTTTGAGAGGGCGCAAATCTAAAGAATTACTTTTCAATCATCAATTTCGACTGAAGCAATTCACCATTCCCTTGGAGTGCTTGCACAATGTATACTCCGTTGGCGATATCTTGAAGAGAAATATTGATGGTTCCTTCGCTATTTCCACTCAAATTAATTGATTTGACGAGTCGTCCCGAAAGGTCATAAAGATCTATACTGCGAAGATCGCCCCGGTGATTTACAATGTTTAAGTCTCCTCTCGTCGGATTGGGGTAAATCTTGATCGTTCCATTTGCAGCGACAAACTCAGAAGAAGTCACTCCAAAAGGTTCTGTTAGAGTGGCAAAGCCGTTGAGTTTTCCATGCCCCCAACGAAAATTCGGAAGTACTCCAGTGAATTCATCTGCCAGAGCATTTTCGATGATCGCCGTTTTAACATCTTCAAAAGTTGCTTCAGGATCGCGGTCAAAGTAGAGCGCCGCAACGCCAGCAACTACAGGAGAAGCCATTGATGTTCCTCCGTTTCGGTAATGCATTCCTCCTTCTGCAACTCGATCAGGATTGCTAGCAATCAGAGAAGCCAAGTTGACAAGTCGGCCTGCACTTAGCGTATAATCTCCAGAGGCTGAGATATCCGGCTTGTGTCGATTATCACGGGTAGGTCCTTGACTCGAGTTTATCGAAATATCAAGCGGCACTATTCCAGGGACGAAAGTGGTCTCGCCCAAGTAATTCACGTACTCATTCCGATTTACGTAATTGGCTACGGTGATCACATTGTCAGAGCAAGTCCAAGAGTCGACGGTGGTTTTAAATTTATCTGGCAATTGATAATTGATCATATCTGGAAACTGACCTTGATTGGGCAAATTTTGACTTTCAATGACTGAAGAACCGAAAGGGCCGAAACTCCAAACATCGAAGGTTCCTCCTCCAGTTGTAGAAAATCGCCATTTGTATTGATCACTGAAGGCTTCTCTTACGACAACTTGAAGCTGGTATTGATCGCCACGTTGACCACACCAGGTCTCAACAATCCCGAGGATATTTCCATTCTGAAAAATGGTGTCCGCGACTACCTCTGCCAAGTTGGCTTCAACGGTTCTCCACTGAGCATATCCTTCAAAAGAGTACGATGGTTCTGCCAAATCAGCTCCAATGGTGTAAGAAGTCGTGTAAAAGTCCGCAGAGTCAGCCCATAGTTCAAAGAACACCGATGGTTCTCCAATGACAGAATTGGGGTTATATGAAAACCATGTGAAAGCCGTATCATTCTCAGGCACCTCGTAAGCCAAGTGATAAGGATCAAAGTTATTGCTGTTTCCAGCTGCGGAAACCATCGATCTTCCAGATTGCTCTTCGAGCAACTCGTCAATAAACAAGGCTGCTCCATCAAGCCCATCGTGTGAACCATAGTAATCACCTAAACTAGCATTGATCACGACGGGCTTACCAAACTCGTCAGCTTTATTGAAAATGAAGTCAACCGCATCAGCGATGGTAGATTTCCAGTTGGGCATCGAAAAATCTGAAGAAACGACGATGATATCGGCAAGTGGAGCTACTCCAATAAAATTTCCTGTAGCATTGGCATTTCCAGCAGCCACACCAGTTACAGTTGAACCATGACCATACCACTGAGCTTGATCGTCGTGCCCGTCAATGTCCTGATTGATATCTTCTGCATTCCACTCTTGGCCATACCCATAAGGCTCAGGCACTCTGAATTGATCATCCTCGTCTTGGACATGATCCCATAAAGCAATAACCCTCGTTGAACCGTCTTCATTTTGAAAATCGGGATGATCCAATTCGATTCCAGAATCAATCATTCCAATAATCACGTCTTCTCCCAAATAGGCCTGCGCCAGAGGTTCTGCTCCAGCATGTATGGGCTGAATATTGTTGTTGGTAATCATCACATCAGCCAGCATTTGCGGCTTGGACAATGTGAACTCGATGAAATCTATATATTCAGCTGTGCGCAATGCTTCCATATTGCCAGCAGGAATTCTCACCGAAACGATATTTCCAATCGCACCTTTTATTACCCCCTCATTCTGCCGAACGTAAGTAGTAATTTGACTCAGGTCGCCACGAAGGTAGAGGTGAAGTTCTTCGGAAGGCTCCATCGTTTTAAGCGCAGATCTTAATTCGAAATTGAAATTCTCTCGCTTTTGGGCGTGAAGAGCTAACCCAAAGAACAGAAAAGGAAGTATAAAGTATTTCATAAAGAGATTCAATTTTGATTAAAGGTATTTATAGTCGGGCAAATCCGTCAAAGACAAGATTTTTCTTTCTTGGATCGCTAAATGGATAACTATGTGCTCCAACCCGTTGGTCATGATCACATAAGGCGACTCAATTGCACTATTGTAACGCGCCACTTGATAGAAGGTTTCTCGGTCTATCTTCACGCTGGGTGCTTTGCATTCAATCAACAGCAGCGGTTTTCCATCTCGATTTAAAAAAAGTGCATCAGTTCGTCCAAATCGCTGGTTGTGTTTCACTCCAGTTTCCAATTTGAGAAGGCCCGCAGGAAAATTTTTCTCTTTTATTAAGTACATTACCATATGTTGCCTCACCCATTCTTCGGGTGTTAATACAAGCCGTTTCTTTCGGATCGGGTCAAGGATTTTATACTTTTCGCCTTCTTTAAAGATTTGAAAGGGATAAGGTGGTAGATTGAGCGGTTGCATCAAACAAACATAACATGAAAACCAAAAAAGAAATAGTAGACAATTGGCTTCCCAGATATACTGGTGTTGCACTCGAAGATTTTCGCGAATATATTCTACTGACCAATTTTGACGATTATGTAGATCGATTCGCTCATATTCAAGGAGTTGAAGTGCAAGGCACAGACAAAGCAATGCCCAGTGCCCATAGCAAAGACCTGAGTATTATAAACTTCGGAATGGGTAGTGCCAATGCGGCCACCATAATGGATCTCCTAAGCGCCATAAAGCCCAAGGCAGTTCTGTTTCTGGGAAAATGCGGTGGCCTAAAGAAAAAGAATGCCGTAGGTGATTTTATTCTCCCGATTGCTGCCATCCGTGGCGAAGGAACCAGCCACGATTACCTTCCTAAGGAAGTCCCAGCACTTCCGTCTTTTATGTTGCAGAGGGCCATTTCGTCTACCATAAGAGACATGGGGCACGATTACTGGACAGGGACGGTTTACACCACCAACCGTCGAGTGTGGGAACACGATGATAAGTTCAAAAAGTATCTAAGAAAAACACGATCCATGGCTATTGACATGGAAACAGCAACTATTTTTGTGGCAGGATTTGCCAACAAGATTCCGACAGGAGCTTTTCTGCTGGTTACTGACCAGCCAATGGTCCCTGAAGGGGTTAAAACCATTGCTAGTGATCTGAATGTGAGTAAATCATTTGTAGATACTCACGTCAATCTTGGTATTGGTGCCATGAAGGAAATTGCTTCCCAAGGACGCGCCGTAAAACACTTGAAATTCTAAATGAGCTTCAGCCAAATAATGACATCACTGCGTAAAAAGGAATATTCGCCTTTTTACTTTTTCGATGGTGATGAGTCTTTTTATATCGATAAGCTGATCGATTACCTGCAAAGCAATGTCTTAAATGAAGGTGAGCGAGAATTTAACCAATCGATATTTTACGGGAGGGATATTTCTCCTGAGGATTTGATTCCTGTAGTGAAGAGATTCCCCATGATGTCGGAGTATCAAGTGGTCATTGTTAAAGAAGCTCAGAATTGGAAGGATTTGTCAGCTCTTCAATCGCTGCTGGAAAATCCTGTTCCAACTACCATATTGGCGATTAGCTACAAAGGTAAGAAGCTAGATGGCCGCAGTATTATGACCAAACTCATCAAGAGCAAGGGCACCTACTTTAACAGTGCAAAGCTTCGCGACAACGAAGTGACATCTTGGCTCAACGATCATTGCAAGTTGCTCAAATTAGACATTGACCCCAGGGCTGTTGTGCTACTGAGCGAACATATCGGGGCAGATTTGATTAGCCTTGAGAAAGCCTTGGATAGGCTTAAATTGGTGGCTGATGGTCAAAAAATAACCGCTGATCTGATCCAAGAACACATTGGCATCAGCAAGGACTTTAACATCTTTGAATTGCAGAAAGCAATCGGCTTTAAGGATAATGCGCGAGCAATTTACATCGCCAATTATTTTGCAAATAATGAGAAAGAGCACCATTTAATCCCGGTCACCTATGGCCTCTACCGGTACTTTACTCAACTCATTCGCTACCATAGAGCCGAAAATCATGCCGATCAACATAAACTCGCTCGAACCTTAGGAGTTAACCCATACTTTGTGAAGGATTACAAACAAGCTGCGGCCAATTACCCCAGAATAAAGCTAATGAAAGTGATGGAAATCCTTCATGACATTGATCTTAAAATGAAGGGCCTCGGAAACTCATCTGCTCGCCACAAAGAACTGATGAATGAGATGGTAGCCAGAATTCTAAGAGCGTGATTGGATTGCATTAATCTTGGAATCCAAGACTACTTATTTGTGACTTCAAGCGAGGCTGTATTCAAGGCCCACATTGTTTACATTTGCCGACTTTAAGAAAAACCACCCGAATGTTGAACCCTACTAAATTTTCTCTTCTTTTTATTTTTGTCATTGTTTCATTGATTGCCCAAGCGCAAAATGGAACAGTGCGTGGATTCGTATATGAAGAAGAAACAGGAGAAGCGGTGATATTTACCAATGTGTTCTTAAAAGGCACATCCATAGGAGCCTCAACTGATGTCAACGGGTATTTTTCAGTCACACAAATTCCCGAAGGGCAATATACCCTCATGGTGACTTACCTTGGTTATGACACATTTTCAGAAGAAATAACAGTAAGAGCTGGTGACATCACTACGGAGAAAATCTTCTTGAAAAAGTCTAGTGTTCAAATGCAGACAGTTGAAATTTCAGCCGAGAGACAGGAGAGACAGACGAACGTAACCATGTCAGTAACGAAGGCTACGCCAAAACAAATTAAGCAGATTCCTACTATTGGTGCCACGGCTGATTTGGCTCAGTACCTTCAAGTGTTGCCCGGTGTGATCTTCACCGGAGACCAAGGAGGGCAGCTGTACATTCGAGGTGGATCACCTATTCAAAACAAAGTACTTTTAGATGGAGCTACCATCTTCAACCCATTCCACAGTATCGGGTTGTTTTCGGTTTTTGATACGGAGGTGATCAAAAACGCCGACATCTACACAGGAGGATTTGGTGCAGAATACGGCGGTAGAATTTCTTCTATTATGGATATTTCAACCCGTGATGGCAACAAAAGAAGGTTTTCAGGAAAAGTAGGTTTAAGCACATTTGCAGCAAACGCACTTTTTGAAGGACCGATTAAGAAACAAACCAATGATGGTGAATCTTCTTCCTCTTTTATACTTTCTGCGAAACATTCTTACTTAGATGAGTCATCAAAAATATTCTACGACTACATCGATGAGGATGGCTTGCCTTTCAGCTTTACTGACCTCTATGGTAAGGTGTCTTTTAATACATCGAACGGGAGTAAAATCAACCTTTTTGGTTTTAGTTTTAATGATGAAGTACGTTTTCAAGAAACCAGTAACTTAAACTGGAATTCCTTCGGAGGGGGAGCAGATTTTATTTTAGTGCCCAGCTCCACAGCGGCTTTGCTTGAAGGTGGACTAAACTTTAGTAGCTACGACATCACTTTAAAAGAAAGGGCAAGTTCCAGCAATCCTTCGTCGGGAGATAGTGGAGAAGAAGTTCTGCTCCAACCTAGAACAAGCACGGTGAATAGTTTTAATCTATTCCTCGATTTCAAATACTTCTTTGGCGACGATGCCTTAAAGTATGGAATAGACATCTCGGGATTCGGAACAGAGCTTTCGTTTTTCAATCCATTGGGACAAAAGATCGAGCAGAATGACAACAACACTGAATTAGCAGGATACGTTTCTTACAAAAAGAAAATCAACAATTTAATCCTCGATATGGGATTTAGGCTGCAATACTATGCTTCTATTAGAACGCTTCGTCCTGAGCCGAGACTTGGAGTGAAATACAATCTGACAGAAAAACTGCGCTTGAAAGCGGCATTCGGAATGTTCTCGCAAAACATTATTTCGGCCAATTCGGACCGCGATGTAGTGAACCTCTTTTATGGTTTCCTAGTAGGGCCAGAAGACCTTCAAGACGAAATCACCCTCGAGGATGGAAGCACCAGAGAAGTAAAGAACCCCTTGCAAACAGCCATTCACTATATCGCAGGTGTTGAGTATGATTTAACCAATCGCATTTCCATCAACCTAGAAGGTTACTTCAAGGACTTCACACAGCTAACAAATATCAACAGAAATAAAATCTACAGCAGCAGAACTCAAGATCCCACTGTACCCGACATCTTGAAAAATGATTTCATCGTTGAAACAGGCACTGCCGTCGGAATAGACTTAACAGTAGGATACGAAACCAGGCAAATTTTCATCTGGACGGTATTCTCCGTGGCGAATGTGGATAGATGGGATGGAATACGATCTTATGATCCCGTTTTTGACAGAAATTACAACGTCAATTTAGTCGCTTCATACCGATTTGGAAAAGGTCTGAATTGGGAAGTCAACGGAAGATGGAATTATGGAAGCGGATTCCCATTCACGCAAAACCAAGGTTTCTTTCTGCAAGAAAACTTCAACGACGGGTTGAATACAGATATCACACAAACCAATAGTGATGATGCGCAGATTCAGTACGCCAATTTAAATGAAGGCAGACTTCCCGACTACCATAGACTTGACCTTACAGTGAAAAAAACGTTCAATTTTTCTGAAAACTCAATGCTAGAAACAAGTTTTAGCGTTACGAACACATATGGGCGCGAGAATATCTTCTTCGTGGATCGTGTATCGGGAGAACGAGTAAATCAGCTTCCTGTCTTGCCAAGTTTAGGAGTTCTATACTCCTTCTAAAAAAATAAATGCGGAATCCCTTCTAGTACACCCTTGCGGAAGAGTTTTTGAAATTGAACAAAATCATTACTTGAAGACGTGCCCAATTGTATTACTTTTGTTTCCCGTAGCTACACTATCTAAATCACAGCGATCATGGGTCACAAGACCAAATACATTTTTGTAACTGGCGGGGTTACTTCATCTTTAGGGAAAGGAATTATTTCAGCCTCTTTGGCCAAGCTGCTGCAGGGTAGAGGCTATTCAGTTACCATTCAAAAACTCGACCCCTACATCAATATTGATCCAGGAACGTTGAATCCTTACGAGCACGGCGAGTGTTACGTAACGGAGGACGGCGCTGAGACAGACTTAGATCTAGGTCACTACGAGCGTTTTTTGAATACAAACACCTCTCAAGCCAATAACATTACCACTGGGCGCATTTATCAAAATGTGATCAATCGGGAGAGAAAGGGTGATTTTCTCGGAAAAACGGTTCAAGTTATACCGCACATTACTGATGAGATCAAGCGCTGTATACAGCTATTGGCAAATCAAAACCATTACGATTTCGTGATCACTGAGATAGGCGGAACTGTTGGCGATATCGAGTCATTGCCCTACGTTGAAGCTGTTCGTCAACTCAAGTGGGAAATGGGTAACGATTGCCTGGTGATTCACCTCACTCTGGTGCCTTATTTAGCGGCAGCGGGCGAGCTTAAGACAAAACCTACACAGCATAGCGTTAAAGCACTCTTGGAGCTAGGGGTTCAGCCAGATATTCTCGTTTGCAGAACGGAGCATACATTAACAGATGAATTGCGTCAAAAAATTGCTCGATTTTGCAACGTTGGGCCAAACGCCGTTATCGAATCTATCGATGCGGAGACCATCTACGACGTACCACTTCTTATGGAAGAAGAGGAACTCGACTGTGTAGTATTGGAAAAACTAGGCTTAGTACGAGAGCAAAAAAATGCAGACCTCACTCAGTGGCGTCACTTTTTAAAGCAACACAAGAATCCCAAGACCAAAGTTAAAATTGGCTTGGTGGGAAAATACATCGAACTTAAGGATGCCTACAAATCCATCGTTGAATCATTTATTCATGCAGGCGCAGAGAATGGCGCCAAGGTAGATTTGGTATGGCTTCACAGCGAAGATATCAATAAGAACAATGTAGCTGAAAAGCTATCAGGTCTTCAAGGATTACTGGTAGCTCCAGGCTTCGGCGAAAGGGGAATAGGCGGAAAAATTCAGGCTATTCGTTATGCGCGTGAAAACGGCCTGCCATTCTTAGGCATTTGTCTAGGAATGCAATGCGCGGTAATCGAATTCGCTAGAAACGTTCTTGGTCTTAATAATGCTCATACCACAGAAATCAAAGGAAATGCAGCCGACCCCGTTATCGATTTAATGGACGGCCAAAAAGACTTAGAGACCAAAGGCGGAACCATGCGATTGGGCGCTTATCAATGCAAAGTGAAACGCGGTTCAATGGCTTACTCGGTTTATGGAAAAGAACTGATATCAGAGCGCCACAGGCATCGTTATGAGTTTAATAATAATTACCTCGACGAATTTGAGGCGAACGGAATGATCGCCAGTGGAATCAACCCTGATAGCGAATTGGTGGAAATTGTAGAAATTCCTGAACATCCATTTTTCATTGGGGTTCAGTTCCATCCCGAATACAAAAGCACGGTTGCGGCGGCGCATCCACTCTTCGTAGGATTTGTAAAAGCAGCAGTTGAATCCAAAGTATTGGAGAAAGCCTCAATCCTTTAAGCCCTTAACTTCCTTTCTCTTGTCCCCTACGGTTAAGGGGTTATCTTTGTCGCCTTAAATAATTTTGAATGGATAAGAATTCCGTAATCGGATTGGTATTGATTGCCATTTTATTGGTAAGTTACTCCATATTCTCTCAACCCAGTGACGAAGAAAGGGCGGCACAACAAAGAGCAATTGATAGTGCAGCAGCGCTTCAAGTAGAGCAAGACGCAATCAACGAAATAGAGGCAACAGCCATCGCTGAAAGTAACGACGTAGCTGATGGTACATTCCTTCTTGATTCTTCTGGTCAAGCCGAAGTGGGCGCTGAGCTCAGAGCGCGTTATGGAGTCTTAGCAACGGCAGCAGCAGGCGAGAGCCAAGACATTATCATTACGACTGATTTGCTTGAAATCACTTTTAGCAATAAAGGTGGAATTCCTGTAAAGGCCAATCTTTTGCAATACACGACTTACGACTCCATGCCGCTTATTCTCTTTGACAAGGAAACAGCAAAAATAGGTTATGAGTTCACCTATCCATCTTTGGGTAGCTTGAATACCTCTAATTTCTTTTTTACCACAAGCGAAGGCAGCAAGACAATAAGTGGTGAAGATTCTGATCAGATCACCTTTATACTTGAAATGGAAGGTGGCCGTAGAATCGAAAACATCTACACCATTTCTGGAAACACTTACGATATCGGGATGGAAACTCGATTCTATGATGTAGACGGCATTGTGACTGCCCCAAAACTGGTTTGGGAAATGACCGCGAGGCACAACGAAAAAGGAATCGAAATTGAGCGAAACAACTCTACCATTTTCTATAAGGCAGAGGATGCTAGTCGCGACTACCTCTCGGAAACGGGTGATGACGACGACACAATCGATGACGAGAAAGTGCAGTGGGTAGCATTTAAGCAGCATTTCTTTTCCGCTATTCTCATTGCCAATGGAACTTTCAATCAAGGAGTGAGCCTAGAAAGCAAGCCTTTTGAAGAAGAGGTAACCGATTTCACCCAATCCTACAAAGCAGAATTTCCTATCGATCCTTCGGCATCGTCGACGGTTTTCTCGGCTCAACTCTACATGGGGCCCAATGATTACAAGGTGCTGAAAGAGTATGGAATGGAGCTAGACAAAGTCATCAACCTAGGTTGGGGGATCTTTGGCTGGGTAAACAAATGGGTGGTTATCCCCATTTTCGACTGGCTCGAAACAACGGGACTATCTTATGGAATCAACATCTTGATTCTAACCATCATCATCAAACTTGTACTTTCTCCCTTGACTTTCAAAAACTACCTCAGTAGCGCCAAAATGCGTGTCATCAAACCAGAGGTAGACGAAATCACCGAGAAGTTTAAGGATGCCGATCCGATGAAAAAGCAACAGGCCACCATGGATCTGTATCGCAAGACGGGCGTAAATCCGTTTTCTGGATGTATCCCGATGGTAATTCAGATGCCCATCTTGTATGCGATGTTCCGATTCTTCCCATCGAGCATTCAATTAAGACATGAAGGATTTTTATGGGCCGATGACCTGTCCGCTTACGATAGCATTTACACTCTTCCTGTCACCATTCCTTTTTATGGAGATCACGTAAGTCTTTTCACCATTTTGATGGCGGTGAGTATGTTCTTCTACACGATGTACAATACCAGCCAGATGCCTCAGCAGACCCAGCCTGGCATGCCGAATATGAAAGTGATCATGTACATCTTCCCGTTTATGATGCTCTTCTTCTTCAACAGCTTTGCATCAGGTTTGAGTTACTACTACTTCTTGGCAAACATGTTCTCTATCGGACAAATGTTGGTGATTAAAAATGTCTTTATAGACGAAGATAAAATCCACGCTAAGATTGAGGAAAACAAGAAGAAAAAAGCCAACAAGGGAAAGTCTAAATTCCAGAAGAAATTGGAAGATATGGCCAAAAAAAGGGGCATCAATCCAAACTAATGAGGTATTCAATCCTGTTCTTCATGGTGCTGTTTTTTGGGGCTAGCTGCAATTTAAAAAAGGAGGTTACTACAGCAGAAGCGACTGTTGCACCCGATACAGTAATCGTATTAATAGATGCCCCCTCTCCAAAGGATTCCTTAGCCGTTCACTTTGAAAAAACGCCTTGTTTCGGGAGATGTCCAGTGTTTAAAATCAAGGTTTACAAAAGTGGCTTTGCTACTTATGAAGGGTTAAACTTTGCCGAAAAAATGGGACTTTACTCCTATCGATTTAGCGAAGCTGATCTAGACAAGATTTACGAAATGGCCAATGCGATTAACTATTTTGATCTTGAATCTGAATACAATGACCCCAGAGTGACGGATCTGCCAGCCACTATTTCGGAAATTCAAATCAACGACCAGACGCATACAGTGAACGCTCGAATGGGGGTTCCGCAATCGTTAAAGGACTTTCATGAAAATTTGGGGATAATGCTCAATGAGCGCGATTGGAAGCCCTACTCAATTCGTTAAACGAATACTGCCGATACTGCCGAGAAGTAATAGTAGACCATCACTCCGCAGTAGATCAACTTTAAACCTGTACCGAGTAGAAAACCCAAGAAAGAGCCCGTTGCACTTTTCAGTGCCTTCTTGAACTCTTTTCTGTTTGCTACTATTTCTCCGGCTAGCGCGCCTAGAAAAGGACCTATAACCAGGCCCAACGGTGGGAAAAATAGGCCACCGATTAATCCCAGAGTAGAACCTGTAACTCCAGCCTTCGTCCCTCCGAATTTTTTAGTTCCCCAAATAGGAATGAAATAATCCAACACGGTGATGGCCAAAACAATCAGTGCCGTAACCACAAAAAAAGTGGTTGAATATTCGGCGTAATCGGTAAAATGCAGAATGAGAATTCCCCCCCAAGAAATAATTGGCCCTGGCAAAATGGGAAGAATGGCTCCGAGTAATCCAATTAAAACGAACAATCCACTCAATATAGCCAAGGCAATTTCCATGGGATCAGGTTTATTGCGAACTTACATTTTTCAACGCGGGCACACAAAAGAAGGCAAGCTTTTTGGTTTGCCAAAAAATGTGGATTTTTGCGCTTTCCTTATACACACGACATGAGCATTACGGCCATCTCTCCGATTGATGGGAGATACGCATCAAAGACATCGAGCCTCATTCCTTATTTCTCTGAATTCGCCTTGATCAAATACCGCGTTCACGTGGAGATCGAGTACTTTTTGGCGCTTACGGAACAGCCTGTTAACGCGCTGGCAGATTTTCCAAAAGAGTCTGAAAGCGAAATCAGAAAAATCTACCAGAACTTTTCTGAGGCGGATGCCGAGAAGATAAAAGGATTCGAAAAAGTAACAAATCACGACGTTAAGGCCGTGGAGTACTTCATCAAGGAGTGTTTCGAGGCACTAGGGCTTCAGCGATACAACGAGTTTATTCACTTCGGCCTCACCTCTCAAGACATTAACAATACGGCAGTGCCCGCGTCGATCAAGGAGTGCTTCGACGAAGCATGGTTTCCACTTTTAGACGAAGTCTACATTACACTTGCCAAAATGGCTTCGGATTGGAAGGACGTCCCTATGCTGGCACGCACCCATGGCCAGCCCGCCTCTCCTACCCGTTTGGGAAAAGAAATTCAGGTTTTTGTCGAAAGACTTCGAATACAAGCCGATGGACTTAAAAATATTCCCGTGTACGGGAAATTCGGTGGTGCCACAGGAAACTTCAACGCTCATTTTGTAGCCTTCCCCGAGATTGACTGGGTCAAGTTTTCAAATAGCTTCTTGAAAAATAGGTTGGGAATTGAGCGGTTGCAGACCACTACACAAATTGAACATTACGATCAGTTGGCAGCTCGCTTTGATGCTTTCAAACGGATCAACACTATATTGATCGATTTGTGCCGTGACATTTGGCATTACGTATCTCTCGATTACTTCAAACAGTCGATAAAAAAGGGAGAAGTAGGATCTTCAGCCATGCCCCACAAGGTGAACCCGATTGACTTTGAGAATGCCGAGGGCAATCTAGGATTGGCAAATGCCATTTTGGAGCACTTGTCTGCAAAACTCCCCATATCGAGACTTCAAAGAGACTTGACCGATAGCACCGTACTTCGCAATATCGGAATGCCATTTGGCTACAGCCTAGTGGCGCTTCAATCTTTAAAGAAAGGTTTAGGTAAATTGTTGCTGAATGAAGATGCTTTCCTTGCTGATTTGGACAAAAACTGGAGTGTCGTGGCAGAAGCGATTCAGACCGTGCTGAGGCGCGAAGGTTACGAAAAACCCTACGAAGCTTTAAGAGATCTCACTCGCACAAACGAGACGATAAATCGCGAAAGCCTGCATGCATTTATCGATCGATTAAAAGTAAACGATAACGTAAAAAACGAATTGAAAGAAATAACCCCTTTTAACTATTTAGGCATCCAAATGGTGCGAGAATGACAGGATTCATTCAAATACTCAAGTTACTCAAGAATTACAAAAGAGAGGTAGCCGGAAACTTGTTCTTCAATGTGTTGTCCACTGTTTTCTCGCTTTTTTCTCTGGCCGCGGTAGCACCTTTTCTAAGCATTCTGTTTAGCTCAAAGGAGATCGTACTCCCTGAAGTGGCGCCAGAGTTTGGTTTAACTTCGTCAAAGTTTCTTCAGTACGCGGACTATCAGATCAGTTCTTTCATTTTGGAAAACGGCCCCGAGTCAGCCTTGGTTAATTTCTGTGTTTTCATTGTGATTATTTTCTTGCTGAAAAATATAACCCGTTTCATGACAATGTATTTCCTCGCACCGATTCGCATCGGAGTGATTAGAGACGTACGTGAAGCCATGCACAGGAAGATTTTGAAACTACACCTCGGCTACTACAGCGACGAACGAAAAGGAGATATCATTTCGCGAGTGACATCGGACGTAAATGAGATAGAAAATTCGATTATTTCTTCGATGGAGATGGTGTTTCGCGACCCTATACTCATTCTCACTTACTTGGCCACCATGTTCTTTATGAGCTGGAAGCTCACCATATTCGTTTTGATCTTACTGCCAATTAGCGGGATATTCATCTCAATCATCGGGAAAAAACTAAAAGGGGCTGCACGGAACGGGCAATCAAAACTGGGAGAAGTACTTTCTGTCTTTGAAGAATCACTGGGAGGCCTGCGAGTCATCCAAGCCTTCAATGCACAGGACGCAACTCAAGAGCGCTTCAACCGAAAAAACAACGAGTTTTTTACCCTAATGGTTAGACTATTTCGAAAGCACTATTTAGGAAGCCCACTCACCGAAATCCTCAGTTCCATTACACTGGCTATTCTGATCTATTATGGCGGCCAGCTAGTTCTTGAAGCAGGAGACAATGGTTTTACGGGAGAGTTCTTTATCACGTTCATCCTCATCTTCTCTCAAATTATCACTCCCGCAAAATCTGTTAGTCAAGCCTACTTCAAAATCCAGAAAGGTCTGGCCTCCGTGGAAAGAGTGAACGATGTTTTGGATGCCGAAGAAAAAATTCAGGAGCCTGAAAACCCGATCGATCACAAAGAGTTCAAGGAGCATATTTCTTTGAAAAACGTAGGCTTCAATTATGGATCAGAAAAGGTGTTGAGTGGCGTAAATCTAGAAATAAAGAAAGGTGAATCGGTAGCGCTTGTAGGTCCTTCGGGAGGAGGGAAAAGCACGCTGGCCAATTTGGTGCCGCGCTTTTACGACGTCACCGAAGGAGAAATATTTATAGACGGAATTGACGTTCGAAATATTTCACTTCAACAACTGCGGGGAATGTTCGGGGTCGTCACCCAAGAATCGATTCTCTTTAACGACACCATTGCGAATAATATCTTGATGTCGAAGCCAGAAGCGAGCCATGAAGAACTGGTGCAAGCGGCCAAAATTGCCAATGCCTACGAGTTTATCGAACGATTGGAAGATGGTTTTGACACCAATGTCGGTGATTCGGGAAATAAGCTGAGCGGTGGTCAAAAGCAGCGGATCAGCATCGCTAGAGCCGTACTAAAGAATCCACCATTTCTCATATTGGATGAGGCCACCTCCGCACTGGACACCGAGTCAGAGCGTCTGGTTCAAGATGCCATCAACAAGTTGATGAAAAACCGCACTTCATTGGTTATTGCACACCGCCTCTCGACCATTCGGCATGCAAGTAAAATTGTGGTGTTAGAAGGTGGTCATATTGCAGAGATGGGAACGCACGAAGAGCTATTAAAAGCCGAGGGCGTATACCATAGGTTGCACCAAATGCAGACATTCCAGTAGGCTCAATCTGTTGTCTTTCGGCGCGACATTTTCTCAGCTTTTTTTTCTCTATTAAATTCAACAGCATCCTTGCGGTACTTCACAAAAAGATTTATCCAAATAATTCTAGATAGACGGTAGACCAGAGGCAGAAAAGCCAAAAGCAGAACTACACCAAGTATCAGAAACAAAAAACCATCATCGAAGAAATCGAACTCCATCAATCCAAACAGAGCAAAAACCGTTAAGGCGACATAGAGTGCGACCCAGATGGCAACGGTTAAACCATAACTCACATATGCTGCGCCAAAATAGAAGCCAGGTTCACGCTCGAAGTTCTCTCCGCATACGCCACACCGCTTTTGCAATTCAGTGAATCCTTTGGCATACGTGGCCTGTTGCTTAAACAGCTTCCCTTCTTGACACCGAGGACAAGTGAATGTAAAAATAGAGTACAGCTTGCTTCCTTTCATTCCCATAAAAACAAAGATAGAGAGGATAATAGGATAATAGGATTACGTCTAACTAAAGTCGGAATCCATCGGAGGTTCAGGTTGAAAACTTTGTTGATAATAGAAATGACTAACCCCTCGCAACTACCTATTTTAGCCTTTAGTTTTGTTGGTTTGTAGGTTCAAACACAAAACCGTTTTAGTTTTATGATAACCTTGTTCGGGAAGAAAAAGCTCACAGAAGAATCAGTAGCCAACATATTCGTTAACGGTGTGCAACTGCTGATCGACGAGGGCTTTGAAGATGTAGTAGGATTAATCAATGATTCACCTGAATTCCTAACTCCTCCGAATTTAGCTAAGGAAGATAGCGGAGCATTCACGGTTATTGTTTTGGCAGGGAACTTACAAGTAATTCCTCGTCATTTCGAGGCGGGACAAGATCGCAGAATCACTCAGTACATTTTAGAAAAATTCGCAGACCTCTACGAAACGGACAAAATGAATTTGGCCAAAGTAGTTAGCGAAACTCGGAAGCTGATGATGCGCAAGAATCACCCGAGTAAAAGCATTACCAACGCTATGGCTCGAACCGTTTTCAGCCGATACGAATTGAACCAATACCAAGAGGCATACTTTAAATCACTGGATTCTCCTAACCCGATTTTAGTTCAACGGCTCAAAGAAGCCATGGAGAATTTCCTTTGGAATTGGGATAGTCTTCTTTTGAAGTACAAGGTAGTTCAAACAGGCTGATGCTCTTCAGCTCTCTGGAATGAATCAAACATTCTTGAGCAATTTTACACAGAGTGCGCAGTGAAAAATTTGAAGTGCAAGGCTTGAGATTCTGAAATCACAAGGAATTGAAGTCAATATTGATGAGACATCAAGAGAGAGAGATATCTTCTTGGGCTCACCTCTCTTTGTTCCGCTAGAGATCCTCTACGACCCCGCGGATTCGAACTTTAATTATCCCCCTTTCCTTCAGTGTCCTATATGCAAAAAAAGCCCTGCAGCTCCGCGCAAAAACCGCCTTGAGTGGAATCACTCAAGAATCGTTGTATCGGCTTTTAAACCAAACTTATCCTCAGCCATACCGCAAATCTGACCACCTATTGCTAGCGCAGCTGTTGCGGCAGGTGAAGGGGCATTGAGCACGTGAATACTGTTTTTGCCATACTCTATCCGAAAGTCATCCCGAGTATCACCATCCGTTCCTAGTAAAAGAGCACGAACTCCAGAACGTCCTGGCTTCAGATCATCCATGGTTAAAGAAGGAACCAATCGTTGAAGCGTCTTGAGAAAAAGCTTTTTTGAAAAAGCACGGCGGTACTCGTCGATTCCAAATTTCATGTTTTTGAAAAAGAGCTTCCAAGTTCCACCATATGTCAAAGCATCGAAAGAATCGCGTAAACTAAAGTCCGTTTTACCATAGCCCTCACGCTTAAACGTGAAAACGGCGTTTGGACCGCATTCGATCTCTCCATTGGTCATGCGAGTGAAGTGTACTCCCAAAAATGGGAATTCAGGATTGGGCACAGGGTAAATCAAATTCTTGATCTTGTGCTTTCCTTGATCGGTCAATTCATAGTAGTCGCCTCGAAAACCAACCACTTTTTCTTTGAGATTAATTTGGTCTTTTTTAGCCAAACGATCTGCCTGTAAGCCTCCACAAAAAACCAAGTATTTCGACTTATAAGTCGATTTGGATGTGACTACTTCTTCGTGCTCACTCATTTTATTTATTCCCGTCACTTCCTCACCCAAAACGAGTTTGGAGTTTTGATTCAAGGATAAAGCCAGCTCTACCATTTTTTCGGTGGCGGCCCGGTAGTCAATAATTCCTGTCACAGGAACCCAAATTCCCGCGATTCCTACACAAAAAGGCTCGTGCTCTTTGATCTGCTCAGCGGTTATTTTTTTGATCCCTTCAATTCCATTCTGCTTGCCAATTTCAAATATCTTATCGAGCATGGGAAGTTCGCTCTCATCAACTGCCACCACTACCTTTCCACAAACATCGTGAGGGATATTGTGCTCCTTTGAGAAAGCCACCAATTCTTTTCGGCCCTTGACACAATTCTCAGCTTTGAGACTTCCTGGCGTATAGTAAAGCCCCGAATGAATTACTCCTGAGTTGTTTCCTGTCTGGTGATCAGCCAGCCCCTTTTCCTTCTCTATCAATACGATCTTAAGCTCGGGATACCGAAGCTGCATTTTGTAAAAAGTTGCCGCCCCTACAATTCCTCCACCTATTATTGCTACATCAAAAACCTGATCTTTCGTCATCTTTCAAACTTTGGCGCAAAGTTAATTGAAACGAACGATTGCAAGGCCAAACAATGGTTACGTTCGTCACCTAATCGGCAAAATATTCACACCTTTGTTGCAACGAATTGTCCCATTTTTATGACCATTGATGAGTTTATCCGCAATGCGGTACAAGAAGACATTGGAGAAGGAGATCACACTAGCTTGGCTTGCATCCCCGAAGGAGCTGTAGGTAGAGCAAAAATGATTGTGAAGGAAAAAGGAGTTCTTGCTGGCACAGGTATAGCAGAACAAATTTTTTACTTTATCGACTCCAACCTTCAGGTGAAATCGTTAATAAGCGATGGCACAATGGTAGAAACAGGAACGGTCGTGATGACTGTGAGCGGAAAAGCCAGAAGTATTCTCATGGCCGAGAGATTGGCATTGAATTGCGTGCAGCGTATGTGTGGTATTGCCACGCTTACGCGAAAAGTAGTAGATCAAGTCGTAGGCCTGAACACCAAAATTATCGACACGCGAAAAACGACTCCTGGGATTCGATTTTTAGAAAAACTCGCAGTGCAAATTGGGGGTGGCGAAAACCATCGATTCGGGCTTTATGACATGATGATGATCAAGGACAATCACATCGATTATGCTGGTGGCATCGAAGAGTCCATTACCATGGCCGACGAATACCGAAAGAATCAAGGGCTCGGCATTAAATTGGAAATTGAAGCACGTAATTTAGAAGAGGTTGATGAAATTCTCAGGGTAGGATTGATCGATCGCATCATGTTGGACAATTTCAGTTTTGTAGATATGAGGACAGCTGTTGCTAAAATTCCTGGTAGCATAGAAACTGAAGCCAGCGGCGGAATCACAATAGACAACGTACGTCAATACGCTGAATGTGGAGTAGATTTCGTATCAATGGGAGCCCTCACCCACAGCGTTAGTAGTTTGGACATAAGCCTAAAGGCATATTAATAGTCATCTTTTAGCTCCACTTTTTTATCTTCGCACCCCATGGGTACTCCACTTTCTGAATGGTTTGAAGAGCAGAAGAAACGCATACTTGAATCGGGTCTAGTTCGAAAAACTATAAATACGCTTAAGCGAATTAAGCTTCCTGGATTCGAAGGACTCAGTCTTTTTCAAGTTTTGCAGTTTTTCCTAATTGGCCTCTATGAAGGGAGGATAACGACTAGAGCTTCGGCTGTATGTTTTCGGTTTATATTGGCTATTCCCCCCTTGCTCATTGTATTTCTTTCAGTCATTCCTTTTGTCCCGATTGATAATTTTCAGGAAAGCCTTATGTCCTATCTCGATCGCGCGATGCCCGGCGATACGTTCAGTTTGGTCGAAAGCACCTTGGATGATTTAATTAACAAGAAACAAGAAACACTCATCAGTCTCTCTTTTCTACTGACTCTATTCTTTTCATCCAATGCGGTTCAAGCATTGCTGGACGGGTTTAGTCACAGCTATAATCTGGATAAAAAACAAGGAATGGTTCTGCAATACATTCGTTCTTTTGGCCTTTTGTTAGTATTCAGCCTCACTATCATTCTCGGAGTTGTTCTCATTACGATAAGTGGCCCTGTGTTCGAATACCTTCAAGACCTAGATATCATTGGCAGTAATGTAGTGGTATTCTTCCTTGAGGTGGCCAAGTGGATTTTGGTAATAATCCTTTTTGAAATAGCTATTTCGGTGCTCTATCGAGCTGGACATAGCGGAAAATGGAGAGCCATAAATGCAGGAGCATCTTTTGCCACTCTGGGCCTAATCATTGTCTCATCTCTCTTTGCTTGGTACGTGGGCAATTTCGGGAATTACAACAAACTTTACGGCTCTGTTGGAACTGTCTTGGTAGTCATGCTTTGGCTATACCTAAATACAATTGTGCTGATCTTAGGCTTTGAAATAAACGCGGGAATAGAAAAAGCCAAGGGATTAAAAATTGGAGAGATGGAGGCGGATCAAATTTTACAGAATTAAGCTCCCGCCAATTTGTCACTTTCTCAGCCGTGGTCTGCTATTTGTCTAGGCAGATATGAAAAATTGATTCCCCATGCCAGAAAAAGAAAAAGTAGAGAGTCCAGATATAGAAGAAACTCAAGCTTCACGGGAAGAGCAAGCCTCTGAAGAGAACGCGAAAGCGAATTCAGCGGAAGAGAGTCCAGAGAATTCTGAAAAGAGCGAGCAAAACGAGCATGAAGCAGCTATGACGGAATTGCAGAAAAAGCATGACACGGTAAATGATAAGTACCTGAGACTTTATTCTGAATTCGAAAACTTCAGACGAAGAACTGCCAAGGAAAAACTCGACTTGATGAAAAATGCGGGTTCTGACTTTGTAGAAAAAATTCTGCCCGTGGTAGATGACTTCGACCGCGCCATAGAACTAAATGAAAACAACACTGATCCCGAAGCACTCAAAGAGGGATTCAAACTCATTCACCACAAGCTTTTAAACCTTCTTCAAAATAAAGGTTTGAAGCCGATGGATTCGATTAATCAACCCTTTGATACAGAATACCACGAAGCCATTACAAACATCCCCGCGCCTTCTGAAGACATGAAAGGAAAGGTGATTGACGTGGCCGAAAAGGGATACTTTTTTAACGACAAAATTCTCCGCTACGCTAAAGTTGTAGTAGGACAATAACGAATAGAACGACGCAGAAGATGGCGAAGAGAGATTACTACGAAGTATTGGGCATTTCCAAAGATGCTTCGCAAGGCGAATTGAAAAAGGCTTACCGCAAATTGGCCTTAAAATACCACCCCGATCGCAATCCTGACAATGCGGATGCCGAGGTAAAATTTAAGGAGGCTGCCGAAGCTTACGAGGTTCTCAACAATCCCGAAAAGAAACAACGATACGACAGATTCGGCCATCAAGGCGTAGGCGGAGCTGCTGGCGGAGGCGCAGGAGGATTCGGTGGTGGAATGAGTATGGACGATATCTTCTCTCAGTTTGGCGACATCTTCGGAGGCGCATTCGGTGGAGGCGGAGGATTTAGCAACGGATTTGGTGGCGGAGGAGCTCGCCGACGTAGAAAAGGTACCAACCTTCGAATTAAAGTAAAACTCGACTTAGCCGAGGTCTTGAACGGTTCTATTAAAAAGATCAAAGTCAACAAGCTCGTTGCGGCTGAAGGAACGACTTTTAAAACCTGCACCACCTGCAGAGGAGCAGGCCAAGTGAATCGCGTGACCAACACGATTTTGGGTCAGATGCAAACCGCATCTGTATGCCCTACTTGTCAAGGTAGCGGAGAAATGGTGGACAAACGCCCACCAGGATCTGACGAAAACGGCCTTGTTAGAAAGGAAGAAGTGATCAGCATCGACATTCCCGCAGGTGTAGAAGAAGGAATGCAACTCAATGTGAGTGGAAAAGGAAACGCTGCTCCAATGGGCGGTGTACCTGGTGATTTGCTCGTAGTAATCGAAGAGCTAGAACACGACACAATAAAACGCAACGGAAAGAATTTGCACTACGATCTCTATGTGAGCTTTATAGATGCTGTTATTGGTGGGATTGCAGAAGTGCCCTTGGTAGAAGGCAAAGCCAAGATCAACATTTCGGCAGGCACCCAGAGCGGTAAGCTCGTTCGGCTCAAAGGCAAAGGACTGCCAAGTGTTCAGAGCTATGGCAAGGGCGATATGCTGGTAAATATCAACGTTTGGACTCCTCAAGAACTCAGCAAAGACGAAAAGAAAATACTGGAGAAACTTAAGGACAGTGAGAATTTTCAGCCCACTGCCAACCACGATGAAAAGAACTTTTTCCAAAAGGTTAAAGACATGTTCGAATAAAGAGAATCTCTTTGAAAATTAAACCGCTTTGCCTTTCAGGTAAAGCGGTTTTTCATTTAGATTTGACTGTAATAATTAAAAATATACATGGCGATACTCGAAGCCCAAAACATCACAAAGACGTACTCAAATCATGTGGCGCTTTCTGATGTAAGCATTTCTGTTCCAAAGGGAAGCATCTTCGGTTTACTCGGCCCCAACGGGGCTGGTAAGACCACACTAATCCGAATCATTAATCAAATTACGGCACCCGATGAAGGAAGAATATCCTTCAATGGGAAAGACCTTAAACCTGATCATGTTCAAGACATTGGCTACCTACCCGAAGAGCGTGGACTATACAAGAAAATGAAGGTGGGAGAGCAAGCGGTATATCTCGCTCGCTTGAAAGGAATGAGCAAGGCCGAGGCCAATAAAAAGCTCAAGGAGTGGTTTGAACGCTTTGAAATTCAGGATTGGTGGAATAAAAAAGTGGAGGAGCTTTCGAAAGGAATGGCGCAAAAAGTACAGTTCATTACGACTGTGCTCCACGAACCAAAGTTTCTCATTCTCGATGAACCATTCAGTGGTTTTGACCCAATTAATGCAAACTTGATCAAAGAAGAGCTTTTGAGACTTCGAGATGAAGGGGCAACGATAATGCTCTCTACGCACAATATGGGTTCAGTCGAAGAAATATGTAGCCACATAGCATTGATTAACAACGCAAAAGTAGTTCTAGAGGGTAGCGTGAAGGAAGTGCGAAATAAATTTAAAGAAGGAGTTTACGACCTCGTATTCTCTGGAAACATGCTCGGCTTTACCAATGCACTTTGGACGAATTTCGAACTAATCGAACACAACGAGACAGAAGATAAGCTCTGCAGTGCGCGCATCAAACTTACGGAGGGAGCGACGGTGAATGATCTATTAAAAACGGTTATTCCTATTGCTCAAGTCCATTCGCTAAATGAAGTCATTCCAAGCATGAATGACATCTTCATTAAAATAGTTCAACAAAAGGGAGAAAGTGATGAGTAAAATTAGCCTGATCATTGAACGTGAATATGTGAGTCGCGTGCGCAAAAAGTCATTTATCATTATGACTTTCCTCGGTCCTATCTTAATCGGTGGACTTCTTAGTTTGGGAGTGTTCTTAGGAATGAGTGATTCCAGCATTTACAATGTCTTGGTGGTTGATCTTACTCCAGAGATAGCCTTGGATAGCACCTACAGCCCCAAGCCTATGTTTGTGGACGAGCTGAAGGAAACTTCTCAAGTTCGATTTGACTACACCACTGATGGGTTGACCAATGCTGAATTTGACTCGACCGAGTACACTCTGATGCTCGTTTTACGCGAGGACATCATGACCTTTCCCGAAGCGGAAATGGTCTTTCGGAAACTACCGAGTATGAAAGCTCGAAGCTACATCAAGTCGCAAGTAGAGAGAATAATCGAGGACAATAAATTAATAGCGGAATCGATTCCAAAAGAAAAATTCGACCAAATCAATACGGACTTAAATATAATCACTGTCGATGCTGAGGATGGTTCTACATCCTTTAAGCAAGAGCAGGCCTTTATCGGATTTGGCTTTGCCGTTTTGATTTACTTTTTCATTTTTCTTTACGGTGTGCAAGTCATGCGCGGGGTTATGGAAGAAAAAAGTAACCGAATAGTTGAGGTGATTATTTCGTCCGTAAAACCTTTCGAATTGATGATGGGGAAAATTGTAGGAGTCGCTTTGGTTGGCCTCACACAGTTTTTACTGTGGGTTATCCTTACGGGAGTTCTTTTTTCGGTGGCTACTTCAATATTTGCCCCCGAGTTGTCTAATGCGGCAACAATGGCCGATCGAATTCAAGCGACCGAGCAAGTAGCAAATGAAGTTTCAAAAGATGCCATGGACCAAGCTGCTATTGGCGAAATAGCAGAACTAATCCTCTTTCGAATTAACTGGCCATTAATGATCGGGATGTTCCTTTTCTATTTCTTGGGAGGATACTTACTCTATGCTTCGTTGTTTGCGGCAGTAGGAGCAGCGGTTGATAACGAAACAGACACGCAACAATTTATGATGCCGATTACCATCCCGCTGGTTTTCGGGTTTATTGTCTCAGAATTCGCACTCACCAACCCAGAGGGGTCAATGGTATTTTGGTTTTCACAATTCCCCCTTACCTCACCTATCGTGATGATGGTGCGCGGAGCCATGGGCTTTGACAGCGGTTCCATTTGGGAGCTGTTTCTCTCGATGGCATTACTCATTGTAGGATTCGTATTCTGCGTGTGGCTTGCTGGAAAGATTTACCGCGTGGGTATCTTGATGTACGGCAAAAAAGTGACCTACAAGGAATTGGCAAAATGGTTGAAGTATTAATTGAGAATAATTAGAAACAAAACCTAAATCATTCCTGCACTTCCCCTTTTTGTTAGGTTGAATGAACTCGATATTCCGTTATATTTGAATCTACGAAAAACCCGAAGTATTGAAAATAGGTATCATCGATTTGGGAACGAACACCTTCAACTTGCTCATAGCAGAGCTAGACGACAAAGGAGGCTATAAACCCACATATCGCTCAAAAGTCGGAGTAAAACTTGGCGAAGGAAGTTTCGAAAAGAAATACATCACGGAAGCTGCTATGGAGCGAGCTTTCCTAGCGTTAGAAGCACAAATAACCGTTATCAAAAATCAGTATTGCGATAAAGTTCTTGCTTTTGCTACCTCTGCAGTAAGAAGCGCTTCAAATGCAAATGACTTTGTAAGCAAAGTCAAAGAACGTTTTGGGATCACTATTCATGTAATAGATGGTGACCGAGAAGCAAGCATGATCTACAACGGAGTGCAGCTTTCAGGGGCGCTTACCAATAAGAATGCTTTGATTATGGACATTGGTGGCGGAAGTACTGAATTCGTGGCGGCCAACGATCAAGAGATTCTTTGGAAGAGAAGCTACGAGCTAGGCGTGAGTCGCCTTTTGGAAAAGCACAAGCCCCAAGATCCCATTAGCGACTCGACCCTAAAAGAAATTGAAGAAAGTCTCGAAAGTCAAATCGGAGATGTGTTTGAAGTCGCAGAAAACGAGGGTATCAAAACCTTGATTGGTTCGTCGGGATCTTTCGATACCTTTTCAGATGTCATCTCAAAACGCATTGGCACTTACGAGGACACAACCAGTGTCTTAAGTCTGGACTTAAGCCGCGACATCCTCGACAAGTATTTAGACGAACTAGTGCGATCAACCAGAATTCAGCGAGAGGCGATGGATGGCATGGTAGCCATGCGGGTGAACATGATTGTCATGTCGGCAATCTTCGTCAGGCTTGTTTTGAATAAAACCAATATCGAAACAGTGAAATTGTCGAAGTATTCTCTGAAAGAAGGAGTACTCTTCGAAGTGTTAAAAGGAAATCTATAAGATGGCATCCATTCTGATTATTGACGACGAAAGAAGCATTAGAAATACGCTTCGTGAAATCCTCGAATTTGAAAAATTCACCGTCGACGACGCAGAAGATGGACCCTCTGGATTAAAAAAACTCACCGAAAACCCATACGACGCTGTCCTTTGCGACATTAAGATGCCAAAAATGGATGGCATGGAAGTTCTTGAAAAGGCACTGGAAAACGGAGTCGAGTCTCCTATCATTATGATTTCGGGACACGGAAACATTGAGACGGCTGTAGAAGCAATTAAGAAAGGTGCTTACGATTTTATCGAAAAACCACTTGACCTCAACCGCACCCTAGTGACTTTGCGAAATGCCATGGAGCGCGTCAACTTGGAAGTGGAGACCAAGACACTTCGAAAAAAAATTAAGCTAATCAAAGGCTCAAACATCATTGGAGAATCCAAGGCAATAGAAGACATCAAAGAGATGATTGCAAAAGTGGGCCCCAGCGATGCCAGAGTATTGGTCACAGGGCCAAATGGTTCGGGAAAGGAATTGGTAGCTCGCCAACTTCACGAAAACAGCCATCGAGCAAAGGCTCCGTTTATTGAGGTCAATTGTGCTGCCATTCCTTCTGAGTTGATCGAAAGCGAATTATTCGGTCACGAGAAAGGCGCTTTTACCTCGGCCGTAAAACAGCGAAAAGGAAAGTTTGAGCAAGCCGACAGTGGCACTTTGTTTTTGGATGAAATTGGAGACATGAGCGCTTCGGCTCAAGCCAAAGTCCTCAGAGCTTTGCAAGAGAATAAGATCAACCGCGTAGGCGGAGACAAAGACATTAATGTAGATGTGCGCATCATAGCCGCTACGAATAAAGACCTCAACGCAGAAATTAAAGAAGGAAACTTCCGCGAAGATCTCTTCCACCGATTGAGTGTGATCCTCATCCACGTGCCTTCATTAAACGAACGCATTGATGACGTGCCTTTGCTCGCTGATCACTTTTTAGATTCCATTGCGCAAGAGCAAGGAAGCCCAAGAAAAGAGCTAACGAAAGACGCTTACGAAGCATTGCAATCACTCAACTGGACAGGAAACATTCGTGAACTGCGCAATCTAATCGAGCGCTTGATTATTCTTTGCGGTAAGATAATTACTGGTGCGGATGTAAACCAATATGCGAATCCAAAGAGGTAAGAGTTTAATCTTTGATCGCCTCAATAATCGGACTCCCCGTCATTCCCGAAGGAAAAGGAACTCCCATAATCAAGCTTAGCGTCGGCGCTATATCGCGAATATTCGTTTCGCGGTAGGTCTTGCCTTTTTCTACGCCAAAACCATAAAGAAGAAGCGGTACGTGCTGATCGTACACCCAAGGGCTGCCGTGAGTAGTGCCAGTCTTACCGTGACGCATCCAGCCGCTTTCCATAATGAAAACGACATCGCCAGAAAGATAAGGATGCAATCCCCGCTGCAAATTTTGAATGGGGAATTCAGCTGAACCTGCTAGCCGAATCTTTTCAGAAGGATAAGCTCCATAAATTCCAGGCATCCGACACATCTCATCGGCCAAATAGTCTGCCAAATCACTAACCGCTATTCCCGCTTCTTTCAGCTTCTCGCGATTGAAGTAAATATGGTTCCCTTCCAATTTTTCAATCAATTCACTTCCGAGAGAATCATAATCGAGTAAAATATCTTCCAAAAGTTCTTTGCTTCCCTTTCGGTCGAAGTACCCTCCTGGCAGATTGTAGTCAATGGAATACTGAGCAACATCTGCAACTCCATGATCAGCAGTAAGCATAACGGTGTACTGTCCCTTTCCGACATAGCTGTCTAGAAATTCAAAGAATTCACTCAAGTCATTATCGAGCCTCAGATACATGTCTTGCACTTCTAATGAACGAGGCCCATACGCGTGTCCCATATAGTCTGGGGAGGAAAAACTCAATGCCAGAAAATCAGTGATGTCATCTTGTCCCAACTCTTCTTTTGTAACTGCTGCCAAACCGAACTCAAGAATTAAGCTATTTCCCCATGGAGATCTTTTTAAGACTTCCTCTGCATCGTTTTGCTCCGCCAAATCAACCAAGTCCTTTGGCAAAGTGGGATATTTCTCCCCTTCGTAAATAGATTCGTAGGGATTGTTGTCGGGAAGACTGGCGGTATAAAGCGACTTGGCCAATAAAGGCTGCCAACCTTTGGCAAAAAAAGTATCCACCAGATTTAGATTGTTAAAATCATTTACCCATGGCGGCAATTCATCCATGTAATAAGAACTCGTGATGAATTTTTTATCCTTGTACCAGTATGCGCCGTTAGCCAGATGTCCGCCGGGCAAAACGGCTCCACGATCTTTCAGCGAAACGGCGATCACCTTGGCCTTCTGATTCCAAAAAAGCTTGAGCTCATCGGTTACGGTCGTTGTTTTAAGGTTCTCCGGACTCATTTGTCCCGCTGCTTTATCAACGCCCACGGATTTTACGCTCTTGTCTTCTACACAATACATTCCTTTTTTGGAAATGGGATCGTACCAATCGTTTGCAACAATTGCATGAACAGCGGGAGTTGTGCCAGTATAGATAGATGCATGTCCAGGGCCAGTTACCGTTGGGGTATATGAAAATCGGTGATTGGCACCGTAAAATCCATCTTGCATTAAGCGCTTGAAACCGCCTTCACCATAAAGATCAGCATAGCGAGAGAGAAAGTCATTTCGCATCTGATCGACCACAATACCCACTACCAATTTGGGGCGATTATCGGTGTCTTGGGCCAAAGCGATCATCGATAAGAAAACCGCCGCGACTATTCCTAAAGTCCTTTTCATAAAATGAATTTTGAGAGGTAATACAAGATGACCATACACACTACTAAACTAACCAAAACGTTGGCTCCCGCCATCATAAGGTGACCGTCATGCAGCAGCTTAACTGTTTCATAACTAAATGTGGAGAAGGTGCTAAAGCCCCCGCAGAAGCCGATCATGGCAAATGAAATCCACCATCCTTTCATGTCATCTTTGGCTATAAGCCATACGAATACACTCAAGGCTACACAGCTCAATACATTGGCTACCAATGTGCCCCAAGGAAATGAACTCGGTATAAGTCGCATCATTGCTCTTCCCGTGAGGAATCGAGCAACGGAACCCAATCCACCACCCAAGAAAATGGCTACCAAATCTCTCAGGGTAATTTCCATACAAATCGATTAAAGGCTTTGAAGATAATCCAGCCAATGAGTGCTCCAATAATGGCTCCGCAGACTATGTCGGCAGGATAATGAACACCGAGATAAATACGAGTGTAAGCCACCAATCCCGAAAAGAGAAAAACGAAAGGCGCCCATTTGGGATAAGGCTTTCGGAAAACCATGAACAAGAAAGTAGCGGTTCCAAAAAAGTTGGTCGCGTGAGAACTTACAAAGCCGTACTTGCCTCCGCGGTATTCGTTGACGACATGCACCAGGTCATACATTTCTAAATTTCGAGAAGGCCGATACCGTTGAAATACTTCCTTGAAAAGCTCTACTGAAATACGGTCTCCAAGGGTAACAACTACTGCCACTCCCAGCAGGGTCCAGAGTGCCATTTTCCAATCATAGGCCTTGGCGATAGCCCAAAGGAAAAACAAGTACAAGGGAATCCACACAAGTTCGTCACTCATCCAAAACATTGGCTGGTCTAGCCAATCAGCATGAAGACCATTTAACCAGAGAAACAACTGCCGATCCCACTGTTCCAAGCGCTCAATCATGACTAGCTATTGAGTTTTTTCCAGATCTTATCTTTGAGTTCCGTAAGTCCCAATTGGGACACGGATGAAATAAATACGTATTCAACCGATGGCATTTCGGCCACCATTTCCTCTTTCAATTCTTCGTCCAAAAGATCACTCTTAGTGATAGCTAAAAGGCGATCCTTATCGAGTAACTCAGGGTTATAAGCTGTTAATTCACTGATAAGAATCTCGTACTCTTTAGGAATATCATCACTGTCGGCTGGCACCATGAAAAGCAAGAGACTATTTCGCTCGATATGACGGAGGAATCTAGTTCCCAATCCTTTCCCCTCACTTGCTCCTTCGATGATACCGGGAATGTCGGCCATGATAAAAGAGTGATCATCTCGGTAACTGACTATTCCCAAATTGGGAACAAGCGTCGTAAAGGGATAATCAGCAATTTCGGGTTTCGCAGCGGTAATGACTGAAAGCAGGGTAGACTTACCAGCATTCGGAAAACCAACCAGCCCAACATCGGCCAAGACCTTGAGCTCTAGAACTCGCCAAGCCTCACGTTCTTCTTCTCCAGTCTGTGCAAATCGAGGTGTTTGGCGAGTAGGTGTTTTGAAATGCGCGTTTCCTTGACCTCCACGACCACCTTTGAGCAATACGTACTCCTGTCCTTCTTCGGTAATCTCAATCAGCACTTCACCAGTTTCGGGGTCTTTGGCCACTGTGCCCAGCGGCACTTGGACGATAGAGTCGTCACCCGACTTACCCGTACTCGTTTGTTTTCCTCCCGATTCGCCGTGATCAGCTTTAATGTGTTTTCGGTATTTTAGGTGGAGAAGTGTCCAGAGCTGCGCGTTTCCGCGAATAATCACGTGACCACCGCGTCCGCCATCTCCTCCGTCAGGTCCTCCTTTTGAGGTTAGCTTGTCGCGGTACAGGTGTTTACTTCCTGCCCCGCCCCTTCCTGAGCGGCAATTAATTTTTACGTAATCGACAAAGTTGTGACTACTCATGACTGGTTATCGCTTCAAATAATTTTTCGCTGATCGCGTCAATCGAGCCTACACCATCTACCTCTTCATATTTGTCTTGAGCCTTGTAGTAATCCGCTACAGGAGCCGTTTCGCTTTTGTAAACAGCTATGCGATTGGATATGATTTCAGGATTGGCATCGTCGGTTCGACCACTCACTAAAGCACGCTTTTTCAATCGAGCTTTGAGTTCATTGTCTTCTACACTCAATGCGAGCATTACAGTGATGGATGTATTTTTTGATTCCAAATAAACATCCAACGCCTCTGCCTGAGCAGTGGTGCGAGGAAACCCATCGAATATGAACCCATTCGGATCGGTATGTCCATCAACTTCAGCTTCCAACATTTTTATAGTCACCTCATCAGGAACGAGTTCTCCTTTATCGATGTAGCTTTTGGCCAAATCTCCAAGCTCTGTATGCTGCTTGATGTTTCTACGAAAAATATCTCCTGTTGAAAGGTGAACCAGATTGTGTTTTTCAACGATTTTTTCGGCTTGTGTACCTTTTCCAGCTCCTGGAGGGCCGAATAGAACCAAGTTGATCATAATCAAGATTTAATTTGATAAATATCGTTTAAGTTTCTTCCCAATCCATCGTAATCCAGGCCGTAGCCTACTACAAATAAATTGGGGATATCGAATGCTGTGTAATCTGGTTTTGTTTTGCCGATAAAGGCATCTGGCTTGTAAAGCAATGACGCAACTTTCAAAGATGCTGCATTTTTTTCTTTCAAGATTTCCATCAAATAATCGAGCGTATGTCCTGTATCTACGATATCCTCAAGAATAACTACATGCTTGTTTTGCAGGTCAGTATTGAGCGACATCAGGTCAGAAATTTTTCCACTCGATTCTGTTCCACGGTAAGAGGACAGCTTGATAAAATTAATTTCAGCATTGAAATCGATGTATTTCATCAAGTCTGAAATAAACCGAAAGCAACCGTTAAGAACGCCTACAAATACAACGTCTTTACCTGCATACTCTTCCGTTAATTCTTTTGCCATTTTGGCAATGGCGTTTTGAATCTTTTCTTCTTCGAGGTAAAGGGTAAACTCTTTGTCGTGAAGCGTTACTAATGGCATGCCGATTTATTTTTGAATGGCGAAGGTAATGAATACTATCACCTTTCCCGAAAGGACTTTTGAAGGCTTTCTACTCCTCGTCTTTCACTAAGTACAGTGGGTTCATAGGCTTAATTGAAGTCAACAAGGAAGTGCCCAACATTTGACATTAAACGTATCTTTGCTCGCATGTCAAAAGCGCCATACCACAAGGATTTTAAGCTCGGCGTTCTCGGCGGCGGCCAGCTAGGACGAATGATGCAGCAGGAAGCTGTCAATCTCGATATAAAGCTAGCTTGTCTTGATCCAAACGAGAATGCTCCCTGTGCGAATTTAGTTCCCGAGTTTGTGACGGGAAATTTCAATGATGAAGAAACGGTCTATGAGTTCGGGAAGAACAAAGACCTTATTACTGTCGAAATTGAACACGTTAGTATTCCCGCTCTAAAAAGACTTCAAGCTGAAGGAGTGAAAATCTATCCGCAGCCTGAGCTTTTAGAAATCGTCCAAGACAAAGGCCTCCAAAAAGAATTTTACCGCAAAAACGGAATACCTACGGCAGAGTATCGCTTGATCGAGTCCAAAGCTGAGCTAGCTGATCACAAGGACTTCTTGCCTTTTGCTCAGAAACTGAGAAAAGGTGGATACGACGGAAAAGGCGTTCAAATTTTGCGCACTGAAGCCGATTTTGAAAAAGCCTTTGATGCACCATCAGTCTTAGAAAAATTTGTACCCTTCGAAAAAGAACTAGCGGTAATCGCCGCGAGAAATGAACAGGGTGAAACGTCTGGTTTTCCCGCGGTAGAGTTGGAGTTTAACTCTGAGGCCAATTTGGTGGAATTGCTTTTTGCACCTGCCGAAATCTCCGAAGAAATTGAAAAGAAAGCCCGTGATATAGCGATGCAGACCATCGATGCTTTTGGATTTATTGGAATTTTGGCGGTTGAGCTATTTCTAAATAAGGATGGAGAAATTCTGGTCAACGAAGTGGCGCCTCGCCCGCACAATTCGGGGCACCATACGATTGAAGCGAACATCACTTCCCAATACGCTCAGCACCTTCGATGCATTTTGGGCCTCCCCCTCGGCGATACGAGTCTGCGTGTTCCAGCTGCAATGGTAAACCTCTTAGGAGAGGCAGGCTTTTCGGGCCCCGTTCAATATGAAGGACTGGAAGAAGCTTTATCGGAAAGCGGTGTTTATATTCACCTTTACGGAAAAACGGATACCAAGCCTTTCCGCAAGATGGGCCACGTGACCATCACTGCAAACTCCGCTGAAAAGGCGCGCGATCTCGCACACAAAATTAAAGACACCATTAAAGTAAAATCAGAATAATCATGGTAGGAATCATCATGGGTAGCAAAAGCGACCTTTCCGTAATGCAAGCAGCAGCGGATGTTTTGGACGAATTGAAAGTAGCCTATAAAATGGAAATCGTAAGTGCACACCGCACACCCGAACGGATGTTTGAGTACGCCAAAACAGCTGAAGAAAATGGCATCCGCGTGATCATAGCCGGAGCTGGCGGCGCGGCCCACCTTCCAGGAATGACGGCTTCGATCACTCCTCTACCTGTTATTGGCGTCCCTGTCAAAAGCCGAAACAGTATAGATGGATGGGATTCTGTGCTCAGTATTTTGCAAATGCCCGCAGGAGTTCCCGTAGCTACGGTAGCTCTTGATGGAGCCAAGAACGCGGGAATATTGGCCGCTCAAATTCTTGGATCGGGCAATGAAGATTTGAGAAGAAGAATAGCCGAATTTAAAGAAGAGCTGAAACAGAAAGTTCTGAAAGATGCCCAGAGCTTAGGTTAAAAATCAACACCAAAACGGTAGATACATGTAGATCTAAAGATCTGTCCAGGTTTTAGAATGACTGAAGGAAAACCAGATCGATTAACAGTATCTGGAAAATGCTGGGCTTCAAGACAGAAAGCTGAACGTTCACCGTAAATCTTTCCATCCTTCCCTTTGAGGGGTTTATCCATTGGTTTTCCGCAAAAAAACTGGACCCCTGGCTCATCAGTCATTACTTCCATTGTTCTTCCTGAGTCTGGCTCCAAAACATTCGCAATTATCCGAAGACCCTTTTTGTCGGGAATAAGGGTGTGGTCGAAACCAGCGCCTATTTTCAGTTGGTCGTTCTCTTGGTCGAGAATGTCTCCTATCGCTATAGGTTTGCGCAAGTCGAAAACGGAATCCTTTACTGTTATCGGCTCTTTCACTGGAATCTGCTCCGAATCGAGAGGCAGATACTTAGAGGCATTTATTTTAATAATGTGCCCGTTGATATTTTTGTTTCCAGCGCCCCTCAAGTTGAAATAGGAGTGGTTGGTTAAATTGATTGGTGTCGCTTGATCGGTGGTAGCATGGTATTGAATAGTCAAACCATTGTCATCCGTGAGGCCATAAGTCACCTTGAGT
>JBLIEU010000008.1:0-89893 GCA_047633195.1 Cryomorphaceae bacterium
GGACAGCCTGTATTGGCAAGATGTGCGACCTATTCCCCTTACGCTGAGTGAAGAAAAGGGCTACACCTTGCAAGATAGCTTAGCCGCCGAGTATGCCAAAAAAGCCGAAGGCGATACCCTTTCGGGGAAAAAGGGTTTTCAAGTGCAAGATTTGCTTTTGGGTAGCACGTACGACCTCGGTAAGAGCAACTACTTGAGCATTGACAACCCACTACTATCCATTCGTTACAATACGGTGGATGGATGGAACGGCGAGTACAGCTTAAGGTATTACAAACGCTTTGAAAACAAGAACCGCTTGGAGATCATGCCTGTTTTTAGATACGCTGTATCCAGAGACAAAGGATTCGGAAAAGTGAATACGGGTTATACCTTCGGCCAAGGTTTGAAACAGGGCAAGGTGAGCCTGAGCGGAGGATCTTACTACTCACAATTCAACTCCGAAGAAGCCATTCTCCCCTTTACCAATTCCATCACCAGCCTTATGGCACAAAACAACTTCATGAAGGTGTACGATAGAGAATTCATCGAAGTGAATTGGCGACAGAGCATCTCCTCCAAGTGGAAGGTAAGGGCATCGGCAGACTATTCGATCAGAACCGAGACGAGAAATACCACGGGCCAAGTTTGGTTTAACCATGATAACCGCGATTACACGTCAAACCAACCAGATAACATAGAACTGGAAACTACCGCCTTTGGCCAAAGCGATGCCTTCAAGGTAAACCTATCGGCTACTTGGCTTCCATTTGCCTATGCCTACAAACGCGACGATCAATACTATCGAGTAGATAAGCAGCCCACATTCTCCTTGAAGTACGAGAAAGCGATACCAGGTGTGGCAGATGCCACCATGGACTATGATCGGTTGTCGTTAGAAGCAAAATACAGCATGACTTTAGGGCTTCTAGGAACCCTCAATCTGCGAACCGAAGGAGGAAAGTTCTTGACAAACGACCGCATGGATTTTATGGACTACGCCCACTTTATGGGAAACCAAACCATCTTCACCCGACTGGAACAACTGAAGGGTTATGCCTTGGCACCTTACCACCTCTTCTCTACCAATGAGGAATATTTGAGCACTTACGTGAATCTGGAATTGCGTCGTTTTGTATTTAGTCAGTTTGCAACATTGAGACTAGCCGGTCTCACAGAGAGCATTAATGTGAATCACCTTATCACACCATCGGTCAACAATTACACGGAGGTGGGCTATAGCTTATCTAATATTTTCAGATTGTTCCGCATCGATGTCACAGGTGCTTTCATAGATGGCAAGTATGACGACTTCCGCGTTCAGGTAGGAATCACCTCCAACCTGTTTAGTGTCGAATAGAACCTCTCTCTAATTCTAGTGATTTTCTCAAAGTTCATCAATGAATGTTTACGCTTTTATAGTTTCGAGGGTGATTTACGCTTAGAGAGCGAATTCACTGTATATAAGTTTGTTAGGTGAGATTAAAAACGTTTTCCTCATCAAATTCTCTAAAAAATGAAATAGTTTCTTTCAACACACAAAATGGCAATTCCATTCATGTCAAATCTTTTTTTTAAATATCCTAGTATTCCTATTATGGAATATTTGTTTTTTTCAGCTCAACGCACTTGTACAAACAGATTCACAACACATTGTCTATATGACACTTTGAATAAACAATTCTTAGTTAACATCTCATTCCTTCTCGCAAATACTCGTTATTTTTTGGAACCCTAAACATCATATATCAATAATTTAATTACTTTTAATCAACCGATCAAAGCAACCAACCGACATCTTAGCTCCCCTCAGGCTATCTCGTCTCTTTACGCTTTGTGTTTGGATAAAATTGAAATCAATTTATAAACCAAATACCAATCACAATGAAAACCAATCTAATCCGTGGTCATAGGCACCACATCAAAATCGGCCTCTTTGCCGTAGCACTCATTCTTTTCTCGGGCTTTTACAATAAAGCCGACGCTCAAACTATAAATATTGGACCAAACCAGTACGCATTTCAATATACGGGCAACCCCAACTTCGGGCTATTTTTTAACTCGACTAATTCGCAGTATGAATTCAGAAACGGCGCTGCCTCTCCAGTTTTCGCTATTGGAGCGGCCAATGGCGATTTGAGAAGCAACCTGAGCTTTTCCTCGGGAAGTGATTTTCTAGTGGGTCCTGATAGATATGCCTTTCGGTATGTCAATCAACCAAATTTCGGACTCTATTTTAACGACACCGACTCTCGTTATGAGTTCTTGAATGGTGGAGCCAATCCAATATTTGGATTCAGCGCACTTAACGGGCAGATGACTACCGATCTGCAGTTTGACCCTTCTTCTTCCTACATCGTAGCGCCCAGCAACTATGCGCTTCGTTCCGCAGCCAATGCCAATATCGGCCTCTACTTCGGTGCTACTGACTACGAATTCAGAAACAACGCTGGAGTTTCTACGCTAAACATCAATGCCAACACGGGACAAATGGTCTCTACTTCGAGCATTACAGCAAGCGGAGGAAACTCTGGGCAATGGACCTCAGCGTTTAACTGGGGAGATCACGCAACTGCAGGATACATCAATTCAGAAGTTGACCCTCAAGTAGGCGCCATGTCATTGAGTCGCGTTCCTAGATGGAACGGTTCTTCGCTGGTGAATGGATCAATCACTGACGCTGGTTCAGGAATAACCGTTGCAGGAAATTCAGTGTTTAATAACTCACTTCGTGTTGGTGGAGGGTTTAACGGAAACGCTTCATCCAGTGCATTTCTCGTTGGAAGTACCACGAGTTATACCGCTCTGGACAACAATGAACTTCAGGCGTATAGCGGCGGTGCGGCAGCACAACTATACCTGAACTTTTGGGGAGGTGACATTAACCTTGCCAACAACACCATGTGGATAGACCGTGTCGATGAGCGAGTAGGAATAAATACTTCTACACCCACGGCAAAATTTGAAGTGGAAGGAGAAACAGATAATACCGAAGCCGTCATCAACGCTCAAGGAAATTACAATTTGGGGAATTCTGATGTCAGAGCAGTAAACGCTGATGCCGTCATTTCTCCAGGCTATGGTTACGGTGTAGACGCCTCAGGGGGCTACCGCGGCGTATATGGTTTTGGAAATGGAACCACCTACACAGGCACGACTACTGGTGTCTACGGGACTGCTTCTGGTAGTGCTGGTACCAGAATTGGAGTTTTTGGCTCCGCTTCCGGCGGAACCACCAACTGGGCCATGTATGCTTCAGGTAATTCCTACGTTTCGGGTGACCTGAGAGTTGGATCAATAAACGGAGCAACCGGTTTTAAGGTAGCAGTGGATGGAAAAGTGATTTGTGAGGAATTAAAAGTTCAACTCAGTGGGGACTGGCCTGACTATGTTTTCGCAGAAGACTACTCCATAATGAATCTCAATGATTTGGAAGAATACATCAAAACGGAGAACCACCTTCCGGGAATTCCTTCTGCAGCTGAAGTTGAAGCAGCTGATGGAATCATGTTGGGCGAAATGCAGCGCGTAACAGTTGAAAAGCTTGAGGAGTTGACACTCTACATACTTGAGCTCAAGAAAGAAAACGATTTGTTAAAAGAAAGAGTTGAAGCACTTGAAAACTAAGATCACCATGAAAAACGCAAACATAAAAAAAGCGGTTTTCAGGTGGGTTGGCATTCTGTGTCTTTCCGTATTGGGATTTTCCACCATTCAGGCACAAAGCCTACTCACGAATGTTGGAGACCCCGGATTAGATAGAGAACAAGAACACTTCTTGAAAATCGTTAAAGACAATCCAATGAACCATTCCCTTCAATTTGTGGAGGCAAACTGGGAAGCATTGGAAGGAAACTCGTTCACGTTCCAACCGAACAAGGACGAAAGCTACACCGTGATCAAAAATGAGCGAGGCGAAAAGTACGCCGGACTGACATCATGGTGCGGAACCATTGATAATGGTACCGACTTCGGAGACGTAAACATGGTCATCAATGGCGATGAATTGGTAGGTCACATCTCGATAGGAACTAGAATTTTTGCTCTGACTCCTCTTGGAAAAGACTTGCATGCTTTTTACGAAGTAGATTCAAGCTTGATGCCCAAGGAAGACTGCGAAGACAGAGATGGCGAACTCGACTATGACTACGTCCCCGATCCAAAAGGTATTCCTCAAAATGAGGATATGATTTGGGATGAAATAGGAGCGCCAAAAGCAACGGGAGAATGTAAAATCCGCGTGCTTATTGGCTTTACTAGTTCTGCTCAAGGTCAGTTCACGAGCATTTTGGCCGAACTCGTCAACCAGGTTAATTTAGCCAATGCGGCATATGACAATGCCTCAGTTGGGTTTAACATTGAATTGGCCATGGCATACAACGTGGGCTACACCGAATCTGGTAATTCTGGAACCGATCTAGCCAGATGGCGGGATACATCTGATGGATTTATGGATGACGTGCATACCAATCGCACACTGTTTGATGCAGATATGTGCGCCTTGATCATCAATGGTGGTGGCGGTATAGCCTACCTTTCACTCGACTTTGGAAACACCTTTTCTGTAACTGGAACAGGTAATTTCGGTGTGTTCACCTTTCACCACGAGCTAGGGCACAATATGCTTTGCACACACGATTTGATCAATCCGAGTCAACCTGGTTCCGCTCCATATGCGGGCTATGGAGAGCCAACCATTGGATGCTTTAGAACCATCTTAGCCTACCAAGAAGCCTGCGGTACAGGCGGATGTGGCAGAGTGAATGTGTTCTCTCGTTCCGTTGGAACTTATACCTGCGGAGGTACGGCTTACGTCAAAGGTGGCTCCAACAATAGAAACCGAGATCGACTGGTTCTATCAAGAAATACCATTAACAATCACACGACGGTACTTGTATCAACCACCTATGGTGGAGACTACAATTGGTTCAACCAAGAAGCAATCAATTTCGCAGCAGAAACCACAATAGGCTATAGCTCCGCTACTAACAGATGGGACATGTTTAGCGGCTCGGAAGGAAGCTTCAGAGCTAGCGAAGTGGTGACCTTGGGCGAAGGCTTTTGGGCGCGCAATGGTTCTACCTTCACTGCTTACTTGGAATCGTGCACGGACATCTCTCCCGATGCTGCTGCGCTTGCAGTTGTTGATCCAGAGTATGATCCGACGTCAGAAACCTTCATTTCAAATTCTGATGGGCCTGCGGAAGGCTCTAAGTTCTTCCACGACCTGACCGTTTTCCCGAATCCCTTCATTGAAAGTACTACCGTGCAGTTCAACTTTCACGGAGACCAGCGGGTGAGCATTGCGCTAATGGATATTCTCGGAAGAGAAGTGATGCAAATAGCCAATGCAGCAGAATTTAGCGAAGGACAGCACCGCGTAGAAATACAAACGGCCGATCTGCCTACCGGAATATACCTTATCACCCTCAGAGCGGGTGATGATGTGATGGTAAAAAGAATCGTTAAGGGCAATTAGACCTAATCACCCATGATTAAGAAAAAGCATCGCCAAGGTTGGCGGTGCTTTTTTATTTGATTTGGATGAGAACGGTTTTACCTACTTTCGCCAGTATGATTTCGGCAAAAGAAGTACAAAAATCCTACGGAGAACTCCAGGTACTTAAAGGAGTGAATCTGGAGATAAAAAAAGGAGAAATTGTATCGATCGTTGGCGATTCGGGTGCTGGGAAAACCACCTTACTTCAGATTTTGGGAACGCTTGACAAAGCCGACAAAGGTGAAGTAGAGATTAATGGTCAAAAGACCACAGGACTCTCAGGAAAGAAGTTAGCGGCTTTTCGAAACAAGCACATCGGTTTTATTTTTCAATTTCATCATCTCTTACCCGAATTTACGGCTTTGGAGAATATCTGTATTGCAGGATATATAGCAGGGATGAGCAAGAAAGACGCCGAGGAAAGAGGACTGCATCTACTCGATCGATTGGGACTCAAGCCAAGGGCCGAGCACAAGCCCAACGAACTCTCGGGTGGTGAACAGCAGCGCGTAGCCGTAGCTCGCGCCATGATGAACAACCCCTCCGTTATTTTTGCCGATGAGCCTTCGGGAAATCTCGATTCGAAAAATGCCAAAGCACTTCACGAACTCTTCTTTGAATTGAGAGACGAGCTGGGGCAAACATTTGTCATCGTAACGCACAATCTCGAGCTGGCCAAGATGGCCGACAGAATGCTGACGATGGTAGACGGTAAATTCGAAGAAAAAGAAGGGGCGATTTGACAAAGAAAGAAGTAGAAAAGCTCCTTCGCGAAAAGACGTCCCTGTACAATCATCCCGACTTCATTGGCACCGATCCCATTCAAATCCCACATCGGTTTGAAAAGAAAGAAGACATCGAGATCAGCGGATTTCTCACATCAGTCATTGCCTGGGGCCAGCGCGTGACCATCATCAACAATGCCACTCGACTGATGGAGATGATGGACAATTCTCCGCACGACTTCATCCTCCATCACCGCGAAAAAGACTTGATGCCCTTTGAAAACTTCGTCCACCGAACTTTCAATGGCGACGACTGCCTGACGTTTATCTCTGCACTTCGGCGGTTTTACCGCGACTTGGGCGGATTAGAAAGCGTCATGGCTCAATCATTCGAAAACGATCAAGCCTCTCCAGGATCGGGATGGACCAAGTTCAAAGCCACCTTTTTTGAAATACCACATCTCAAGCGCACTGAGAAGCACCTCCCCGACCCTGCCAAAGGTTCGGCAGCCAAACGGATGAACATGTACCTGAGATGGATGATCCGTCAAGACGACAAGGGCGTAGATTTCGGTATTTGGAACCAGATGAGTCCAAGTCAGCTCTATCTGCCACTAGATGTCCACACAGGACGCGTGGCACGCAAGCTCAATCTGCTCAAGCGGAAGCAAGACGACTGGAAAGCCGTTATAGAACTCAATGATCAACTAAAAAGATTTGACTCTGAAGATCCCGTTCGTTTTGATTTCGGTCTTTTTGGTTTGGGGGCGTTCGAAAAATTCTAATTTTAGGCATTATGAAAAAGATCCTCGCCATACTCTTCTTTGGTATTTTGCTCTTCTATTTTATTGGCCCGACTCCTGACAGTCCAGAATACAGCGCTGATCTTCCCGTGATTCCATCGGTTGAAAAAATTGAAAATTTCATTCAAGCCAAAGAGTCTAAACAGGACGTTAAACCTGGAAACGGCGCCGAAATCGTTTGGAGGGATTCTCTTGATAGAACTCAAACAGATGTAGCGATTGTTTACTTACACGGCTTTACCGCGAGCCATGAGGAGGGAGCGCCGATCCACCGCGAGATAGCCGAACAATTTGGTTGCAATCTCTACCTGGCTCGCCTTTCAGAACACGGACTTATTTCTGAGGAGCCTTTGCTCAACTTCACTGCCGATGGGCTATGGGAAAGCGCTAAAGAAGCATATGCCATCGGAAAGATCCTAGGGAAGGAAGTCATCATCATGAGCACAAGTACGGGCGGAACATTGGCTTTAAAATTAGCCGCCACTTATCCTGATATCAAAGGCCTCATCAATTACTCTCCCAATATTGAGATCAACGATCCCGCAGCATTCCTCCTAAATGATCCTTGGGGGTTGAGAATTGCCAGACTCAATTTCGGAAGTGACTACCGCACGGTAGAATCAGACGAAGAGTACAGAAAATACTGGTACGATACGTATCGCCTGGAAGCCGTTGTTGAGTTACAAGAACTGGTTGAAACAGCGGCTACTTCAAAAACGTTCGAAAAAGTAACTTGTCCTGTATTCAACGGTGTTTATTACAAAGACGAGGATCATCAAGACAACGTGGTGAAAGTAGAGGCTGTAAGAGAGATGCACGAAAACCTCAGTACCCCCGACGAATTAAAACAATTGGTTGAATTTCCCGAAGCAGGAGGCCATGTAATCGCGTATGGAAAACGATCGGGTGCAACTGATGATGTCCGTCTTGCGACCATCTCCTTTTTAGAAACGCGAATGAACCTGACTAAAAAACGCTATAACTAGGACGTTATACCAAAAATAAAGCGTAGACGCTAAGGCTTTATTTAATTAAACCGTAATTTAATCCATATTCATTTTTAAGAAAATTGCTCGGTAAAGCCCATAACGAAATATTATACCTTCAGATTAGGTGGTGATATTTTTAAAAACCTTAGAGATGTCCTTGGTGGTCTAAAACACCCAAGTCTTGAAAAGATTGGTACCCAGGAAAATATTGAAAACCAGACCAATTCTATTATTTTTTACAGTGCAGATCTCGCCGAAGCTTCATCAATTCATCGGGCCCCTAGTAACAATCAATTAATCGCTCTAGCTAAGAATTCGGAAGATGCCTACAAGGCCTTAGAAGACGGTGCCACAGATTATATTCTCATTTCAGATCTTGGTGAGTCTTCTGTACGTAAAAGCTTGATTCTTGCCGAGCGCTTAATGCAATTAAATTTAACGAAGCGTCAGTAGGATTTGCTTCTCTCGCATGGTTGCGATGCCATCCTTGTTCAAAATAACCGAGATGAAATTGTATTTACCAGCCCTTCAACCGAAAGACTAATCGGTAAGAAAAACGAAGAGATGATGGGGAAAGATGTTCTTTCATTCATGCAGATGATCGCAAAGAGATGAGCACTATTCCTACAAAATTGGTTTCAGAGAATGTGGAATCTTTTAAGTGTAAGTACCGAATCATAACGAATTCAGGAAAACTGAAATGGGTTGGAGCTACTGTAACAGATTACAAGCAGAACCACGATATCTCGCGATTTATAATAAACATAAGAGACATCGATGATGAGTATGAGGCTGAAAAGCAGCTGTCATTGGCAGAACTAAAATACCGAACCCTCGTTGAAAGCACCTCTGATGGTGTATGGCACTATGATCTCGAAAAAGACGAAGTAAATTGGAGTGACAGCCTTTATCGAATACTGGGTTATGATCGACTTGAGGGTATTAAACCAAACCAAATTCCTGATTTGGCACATCCATTTGATCGTGAAAAAGTTCTAAAAGGGATGTATGACCGCGTTTATGCTGGACTACCCTATGAGTCAGAATTTCGGATCAGAAAAAAAGACGGAGAATATATTTGGGTTAGAGCAGAAGGCAATGGTCTAAAAAATGGCAAAGGTGAGGTTATTCTGATTTTGGGCACCGTAAAAAATGTAAACAAGCGCAAAAAAGTAGAACTGGATTTAGAGCTGAATAAAAACCGAATTGAAAATATTGCCAACGGAATCAATGGAGTATTAGCACGCCACAGAGTGCATCCTGATGGGAAATTTTAAAATTTATTCGTCAGCTCAGGTGGCCAGGAAATGTGGGGCTTAAGCGATGATGAAGTGATCTCAGACCCAAGGCGAATTTGGGACTTACTTGATGAATCAGAATACAAAATCCTTGAATCTGCATTCTACAAAGCAGTTAATAAGCATGAAAAGTTAGACCACATGTATTCCTTCACCAACAAAGAAGGTGAATCAAAGTACCTGCATGTGATTGCTATTCCAAAGAAATTTGAGGATGGAACCATAGAGTGGGATTCGATTACTACAGATGTGACGGCTCTTAAAGTTGTTGAAAATGAATCGCGTGAACAACAGCTCATGCTTCAAGATATCATCTCCAATATTGACGGAGTCGTGCAGCGCTACAAAATCTATCCAGACGGAAAAGGTGAGCTGGTTTTTTTTTTAGCGAAGGTTACGAGAAGATTAGTGGAATCCCCATAAATGAAGTTATGGGAAACAATGATGTAGTCTGGGAGCAGATCTTAGAGGAAGATCGCAAGAAAGTTGTCCGTTCGATTGAGGCTTCACTGAAAGAATTAACTCCTTGGCAACAGACTTGGCGTATCGTAAATCGAAAAGGAGAGTTGAAATGGATTCAAGGTTCAGGAACACCTACAAAGCAAGAAGATGGAATCATCATATTCGATACGGTAACTACGGAAATCACGAAACTCAAAGACATCACCACTGAACTTGACGAGTCTAGACAAGAGTTTAGACTTGCAGCCCGAGCCGCTCATCTCGGACTGTGGAAGCTTGATCCCATTAATGATATCCTGAAGTGGGACGAACAAATGTTCAAAATCTTCGGAATAGACCCCAAAGAATTTACTGGTAAACGTGACGAGTGGGTGGATGCGCTGCATCCAGATGAACGAGAAAAGTCTAACAACGGTTTAGCAGACACAATAAATACGGGACCAGACCTCGAGTTTCAATTTAGAATAATAAAAAAAGATACGCAAGATATCAGGCACATCAGGGCATCGGCAAACACCATTGTAGACAAAAACGGAGAGGCTGTTTTTCTAGTCGGAATTAATTGGGACGTAACTCATCTCGTGCAAGCGCAAGAAAAACTCACTGAAAGTAATAAGAGATATGCCTTGGCGTCAAAAGCTGCCCAAGATGCCATTTGGGATTTGGATATAAAAACCAATATTCTCAAATGGAGCCCCTCTTTTACTGAGCTCTACGGTCATAAGATTGATTTGGAAAAAGATCATCTTGATGACTGGGCTAGATTGGTTCATCCTGACGACTATGATCGCGTTGTACTTGGTCTTGACAGGTTTATTGAGGCAGGTAAAAACAAATGGGAAGAACGGTACCGCTTCAGAAAGGGCGATGGCGAGTATGCTCATGTAAATGACCGTGGATTTATTGTTAGAGACCTTAATGGAGCGGCAACAAGGATGGTGGGCGCCATGCGTGATGTAACCGCCAATACAGAGTTTCTCAATGCCATAAAGGCTCAAAACGAAAAACTTAAAAAAATCGCCTGGAAACAGTCTCACGAACTTCGCGGCCCATTAACTAGGATGATGGGACTCGCTTCTTTGGTAAAACAGGACGGCTTCAAGGATATTACGATGGATGAATTCTTGACATACCTTAGCGCTGCTGCAAGCGAGCTTGATCAAGTGATTAGAGAAATAGTGGATGCGTCCGAAGAAGTTGGAATCTATGATCCTGAAGAACAAAAGGCATTGAAACATTAGCTATCTCAGATCTCCCCATTCTCATTCGTTTCTAAGTCATCAAAAGTGGTTGGCATCACAAAAGAGTGCAAACCTCACCATGCGTGGTTAAATCTTTTTCCACCATATTTTCAATCATTCGTTCATAAGTTGAATTGGCTCTGAACGAACTAAGATTTATTTTCGTTCAAAATGAATACAAACGTGGAAGTAGCATCAAAGTATGCACCCATTATCGAAACGATTGAAGCGGAATACGAAATTCCTCAACTCGATCGGAAGCGAAGGATATCTGCCCTCCTGCCCTATAATTACTACGAAACCGACAAGTCGTATCGCGTACTCTATCTTAATGATGGTCAAAATCTATTTGATGAGTTTGCTCCTTTTGGCAATTGGGCCATCGATAAGTCGCTGGAACATCTTGCCTCCAAAGGTTTAGATGATGTGATTGTGATAGCCATTGATCATGGAGGTGAGGATCGCATAACAGAATACTTGCCTTATTTTAACGCACGATTCGGAAAAGCACAAGGAGAGCTTTACATAGCCTTCTTGGAGGATACCCTCATTCCTTATGTCAATAAAAAATACCGCGCCCTAACTGAAAGAGAGCATACTGGAATAGGTGGTAGCTCAATGGGCGGTCTCATCAGCTTATTTGCTGGACTTAACCATCAAAATACATTTGGCAAGCTCATGGTTTTCTCGCCCAGTCTTTGGATTGCTCCAAAAATATTCCAGCAAGCCCAGCATTTTCACCCCGAGTTGCCTACAGAGATGTATATCTACGCAGGTGGCAAAGAGAGTCAAAATCACATGCCCAATGTGCATCGGTTTAAGAAGAGGCTACTAGAGGGAAAAACGATCTTTAATCAAATTAGGCTGCATCTTTCCCTAAATCCTGAAGGAACCCATGGCGAATCCTTTTGGAGAGATGAATTTCCAAAAGCCGTTCAATGGTTGTATTTTAAAGAAAATCAATAATTATGAATTTCCGACTAGCCGATACCTGTCCCGACCTTGTTTCAGTTAAAATATTTCCTACCACAACTAGCAAAGATGGCCTAAATCATGGCGAGTGGGATTGGGTGAGAGATACAGAAACTCCTGAAATCCATTTTTTCCTCAAGCCCGATTCTGAAGACAAAGAAATTTGCCACCAATTCAGGTTGCTGGCCCATAAAACCAAACATCGATGGGGCCACGCACCAGCTATTGATTTCTCCGCATTTGATGCCAATGAAGCAGCAGCGATCAAAGGTCTTGCCCTGAGCAATTATAGACTCGACCAGTTGAAGACGACTGGCGAAAAGAAGAAAGCAGAAGGTGCGCTGTGCATCATTCCTATGACTGCCGATGCCCAGACATTGAACGATGCTGAGATTGAAGCGGAAGTTCAGATGCGCATCATGGAATTGGTAGATCTACCGCCGAATAAAAAAACTCCCGAGGATTTGGGCCATTGGGCCAAAGCTTCGGCGAAAAAATATGGTTACGATTGCGAAGTTTGGAATAAAGACCATGTGATTTCCGCAAAGCTTTTCGCCCTTCATGCCGTAGGAAAAGGAAGCGTTAATGAACCTGTGTTCATAGTGTCTCAGTACTTTGGCAAAAAAGAAAAAGAGCTTGATTTAGCCCTCGTAGGAAAAGGGGTCACCTTCGATACGGGAGGGATTTCCATTAAGGGTTCCGCCAATATGCACTTCATGAAATGTGACATGGCGGGAGGCGCAGCGGTGCTAGGAGCAATCGAGCTGGCGGCTCGTTTAAAGCTGCCGATCAATTTGGCAGTCATAGTGCCTGCAGCAGAAAACAGCGTGGATGCAAATAGCGTGTTACCTGGTGAAGTGATTAACACTTACTCTGGACAAACCGTCGAGGTCATTGACACCGATGCTGAGGGTCGCTTGATTCTCGCCGATGCTTTGTCTTGGACGGTTCGGAACCTCAAGCCAAAAACAATAGTTGATATGGCCACCTTGACGGGAAGCTCAGTCAGAGCCCTTGGTTACGAGGCCGCCGCCCTCTATTCTTCTAGTCAAGAATTGAGTAATGATCTCTTTAAGGCAGGCCTTGAATCGGGCGATAAATGCTGGCCGATGCCCCTTTGGAGCGATTACGATTCCTACATTCAAAGCGACGTTGCAGACCTAGCGAATTTTCCTTCCAAACCGATAGCCGGTTCGATCGCTGCCGCTAAATTTCTAGAAGCCTTTACCGATGAACACCCAAGATGGGCACACATAGATATGCCAGGTGTGGCATTTCAGGGTAGCCCTTTCGTAAAAAACAAAAGTGCTACAGGCTATGGTATCGCTCTCTTCCGTACATTTATGCTCCATTTGATAAAAGAATAACTAGTGTCTGTCTACAGAGTCCATTATCGGCGTCAGGCTTGCCATGAAAACAGTCATGCGCCTTGCTAATATACTCTCAAGCCCAGCCGCTCCACTAAAGAGACAATCTCTAACTAGACTAAAATGAACGACCAACACACCTTCCTCTGCATGTGTTCTTATTTTAAGGGCCAAGACTTTTTAATCGGTTCCAAAGATGCCGGTAATAGAGTTTACTTGATTACATCTCTCAAACTAAAAGATGAAGATTGGCCGTGGGATCACATCGATGGTGTTTTTTACATGGAGGAAGACGAAGATGGAACTTGGAATATGGATCACCTCATTCAGGCGGTGGCCTATCAAATGAGGGAGATTCGTTTTGACCGATTTGTCGCTCTAGATGATTTTGATGTAGAAAAAGTATCTCGACTCAGAGAGCAATTTCGCATCCCAGGCATGGGAGATACTACGAGCCGCTATTTCCGTGATAAACTAGCTATGCGCGTAAAAGCAAAATTGGAAGGCATTCCAGTTCCTGCATTTACGGCCCTGTTTAACAATGCTCAAATCAACGAATACGCCGATACCGTTTCGCCGCCTTGGATGATCAAGCCAAGATCGGAAGCCTCTGCAGTTGGGATCAAGAAAATTGAGAACAAAGAAACGCTGTGGCACATTTTAGATGAACTAGGCGATGATCGACATAAGTACCTTTTAGAAAAATTCTCTCCTGGCCAGGTTTTTCATGCTGATGCATTGACTTACGAAGGAAAAGTCGTTTTCTCCAGAATAAGTGGCTACCTGGATACTCCCTTCGAGGTAGCTCATGGTGGAGGAATCTTCCGATCTCAAACCTTGGCTCCAAATGATCCTGACAACAAGGCGCTAATTGCCTTGAATAAAAAAGTTCTCAAGTCTTTTGGGATGCAGTACAGTGCTTCTCACACCGAATTTATCAAGTCAAATGAAACGGGAGAATATTTCTTTTTGGAGACTTCTTCGCGCGTTGGTGGAGCTCATTTAGCAGAAATGGTGGAGGCAGCAAGCGGTGTCAATCTCTGGAAAGAGTGGGCACTTATAGAAAATGCTGTTGCCAAGGACGAAGTGTACACCGTTCCAAAGGACAAGAAGAATCATGCTGGTATAGTTGTTTCGTTGAGTCGATTTGAGCACCCTGACATGAGCGCATTCGATGATCCAGAGGTGGTTTGGAAAATCAGCAAGCCCTGGCACGTGGGAGTTATCGTCACTACCGATAAGTTTGAGGTAGTGCGAGAGAGACTTAACGAATACACAGAAAAAATAGGAACAGACTTTCACGCAAGCGCTCCCGCTCCTTCAAAGTCAATTTAACTATGGGCAATTTTCAATGTACAATTGAGAATTAAGAATCAGTAGTGTGCGAAAAAATTGAATTCAAAAAAACCACTGCTATCGGACTAATTTACAAATTAGTCATTCTCAATTGAACATTCTTAATTCCTGATCAAACATAGAATTTACCTGGGGAAGAAACCTACGCTGGCACCTACCCAATCTTTGTCCTTGTTGTACCGAACACCTACCATTTCGCCCTTGGAGATGCGCACGAGGTTATTCACGAGCTTAACATTGGGAGAATCTTTCTCCCAAATCATCATTACTCGAAGCTCACACTTTGCAGGCCCTGTGGGGGTTTCGATCAAAGGTGCATACACTACCTTCTTTTGAAGAATGAAATTTTCTTTATCTACTATTTCGTCCAAATCAGTAGCCGTGATATTCAATTTCACTCCAGTCCCAGCAAATGAATATAGTGGCTTCAAGACGTAGTTATGAAGATCCTCGGGGTATTCCTCAAGCTCATCGAGGTAGTAGCATTTAGGCACATAGGGACTCTTAAAAAGAGGCATCGTGTATTTACTGATTCGGAAAAACCAATTCGGGTGCCCTACCCATTCTACATCCACTTCATCGTGGAAATAGTATTCGCGCTTTAAGTCGGGCCTTTGTTTCAACTCGTCAAAAATGACCCGATTGTAAATACGCTGGATATGAACGTCGTTTCCGTTTTCATCAAGGTAAAACAACTTCTTATCTCGCTTTATGAGATTACTGATGCAAAGAACCTTGATTCCAAGGTGAGCTTCAGCTCCCAGAAAATCAATATAGGTCGCTTGTTTCTGAGGTTCAACTTCCAGAAGGACCACCCTTTTTGGATCAAAATCTCCAACGATCTCTTTGCGGAGAAGATCCATATAACGCTCTGAATCCAAACCATCAAAGTGCACCGTGTACCTATCTGGAATACCGTAATTCTCGATGTATGATTTGTAAAGTAGGTCTTGAAAGAAATAAAGAGATGGAAAGCCTTGCACCTCGATAAGTTGAGGAACAATTTCGCCTTCCTCATTCTCGCAAATACCAAAATCCATTTGAATAAACCGAGTGTGGTAATCTTCATTGGGCACGACCAGATCAGGGTGCTTGATCGCTCCTCTGGTGAGTTCTTTAAAGTCTGGTTGAAGTATCGTTTTATTGATCTCTTCGCAGGCTTGCAAGACTTTATCCTTTAATGATTGATCAAAGAAAACAGGGGTCTCCGCTAATCGAAAGGCAGGAGTGTGTCCGTATTCCTTGGTTATATACTCTTTGAATGATTCGTACTTAGCTTCCGTGAAATTGGTATTAAACCAACTTCTCATTTCCTTATTCATCGCTTAAGCCGTTGTCGCGGTTTTAATCTGCAATTTATCTAAGGCATTATCGATAAATGCAGGAATCACCGTATTGTGAGTATATTTTATTTTTTCAGGATCCTCCAAGTGCTTCATCATGCTATTGTACTTGCGGATGCTGTAATTGGTCAATACTTTTTGTTTGTTCTCCTCTATTAGAAAGTAGGATTTCATCACAAGCGGATCGGCCTCTGGGTGGTACTGTGTGCCAGCCATCTCATCAGAAAATCTCACCGACATAATGGCTCGTTCGTACTCCACGTGCGTCCTGATTTTCTCCAATGAAAGTATCTCTGCTCCGTGATCTCTAAATACTTTTCTTCTCGGTTGAATAAGTTGCCAATCGCGAATATCAACTACCCAATACGGGTCAGCGAGATCTCTCAAAAGACGATCTTCTTTTCCTTCCTTCGTCTTGTGACAAGGATAAACTCCAAATGAGGACACCTTTCTTTTCGTCAACTCACCCAACTGGAAGTGGTGACAAGCCATTTGAAAAGAATGGCAGATGAAGAACATGTACTTCTTGTCAGCTGGAATGGTGGTAGATAGGTTGTGATTCTTTATGTCGTCAATCAACCCTTTCCAAGCTACATCCCACTTTCCATCGCCTTCTAGAGGACTTCCAGGCCCACCAGTTGAGATGAACATATCGAAAGAAAGATCAGCAATTTCGTGCTTGGCTCTCACATCGAAGACTTGATAGTCAATCGTGTCAGCATACTGATCCAGCATGGCTTTTATCGAGCGCATCCCTTGATTGGGAGCCTCGTCGTACATATCGAGTAAAGCCAGTTTTGCCTTCATATTATTTGAAATCTTTTGTTTCAGCAATCATGAAATCCACGACCTCCTTTAGATCTTGATTCTTCGAGAAAACCTCCAATTGCCTATCAGCTCCTGTTCCTCCTGAAAGAATTTTCTCAATGTAACCAAGCTGCTTCCTCGAGCCTAAGTCTCCAGCAACGTCGTCCACAAAATTGAGCATTTCAAATACCAAATCCTTGCATGGCTTTTCTTGTTCCGTGCCAAAATCGATCAATTTCCCTTCAATACCATATCTACCTGCCCGCCACTTATTCTCATTGATTAGTGTGCGGCTGTAGTTATTAAAGCTGCAATTCATCTCGTTCATTTTATAAAGCTTTGCCACGAGTCCTTGAATCATTGCTGCTATCGCAATGGTCTCGTCAGCTCGAAGCGTCACATCACATACACGAACTTCAATGGTCGGGTAAAAAGGGTGAACACGAATGTCCCACCAAATTTTCTTTGCGCTATCAATGCACTTGGTCTTTACCAAAAGCTCAAGAAAACGATCGTATTCAGGCAGGCTGCTGAAATGCTCGGGAATTCCTGTTCGGGGAAACTTATCAAATACCTTCGATCGGAAGGACTTGAATCCCGTATTGCGGCCTTCCCAAAAAGGGGAATTTGCCGATAAGGCGTATAAGTGTGGCAAGAAATACCTCATCCCATTGGCCATTTGCAGCGCCAAGGTCCGATTCGGAATTCCCACATGCACATGCATCCCGAAAATGAGATTGCTTCTAGCCGCATCCTGCAATTCGAGAATAATCTCATCATAGCGCGGATTAGGCGTAATAGTCTGGTTCTGCCAACTCGAAAACGGATGAGTTCCCGCAGCGCCAATAGCCAAACCTAGGCCTTCAGCAGTTTCGATTAGGGTATTGCGCAGGAGCTTCACCTGGTCTTCTGCCTCGAGGATATCACGGCACACGCTCGTTCCTCCCTCGACTTGAGATTCATGTAGCTCTGCCTTGATTTGATCGGGCAATAACTCTTCCCCAAGTCTCACAAGCTCTTGCTTGTGAGAAACCAACTCGCGAGTATGCGGATCTATGACCTGATACTCCTCTTCTATTCCAAGTGTAAAAAGCATGTACCCTGTCCGATTAGGATTTAGAAGACTTCTTCGAGCTTACTTTTGCCTTTATCGTACTTACCTTCTTGGCGATAACAGTCGTGTTTTTCACGGCAGGAGCGGTCGTAATTGTGGCGGTCATTCTTTTCGCTTTAGGAGAAGTCGATGGCTTTTTTGCAGTTGCTGCGGCTACTTTTTTGGCAATTGGCGCTTTTACCGCTACTGCTTTCTTGGCAGGGGCGGCCTTCTTAGCAGGAGCTGCTTTCTTCGCAACTGGTGCTTTTACTGCTACTGCTTTCTTGGCAGGAGCGCCCTTCTTGGCAGGGGCTGCTTTTTTGGCAACTGGCAGTTTTGCAGGTGTAGTCTTCTTGGCAGGGGCCACTTTCTTAGCAACTAGTGCTTTTACCGCTACTGCTTTCTTGGCAGGGGCGGCCTTCTTAGCAGGAGCTGCTTTTTTGACAACTGGCACTTTTGCAGGGGTAGTCTTCTTTGCAGGGGCCACTTTCTTCGCTACTGATGCTTTTACCGCTACTGCTTTCATGACAGGAGTGGCCTTCTTCGCAACAGGTGCTTTTATAGGAGCCGCCTTCTTGACAGGGGATTTTTTTGCAGGAGCAATTTGGTCCTTTACAAAATTACCCCAAGTCAAATTCATCTGACCGTCTTTGTGCGCTTTGGCTCTTTCGATGGCCATATTTGCCGCATTCTCAACGATCCACTCAAAGTTTTCTTCACCTACTGAATGAATGTCTGCATCAGGCGCAGGATTGCAGAAATCAATCGCGTAAGGGATGCCATCTCTGATCGCAAATTCAACCGTGTTGAAGTCGTAACCAAGGGCATGATTCAACTTGATAACCCCTTCGTGAACTTTGTCCAAAATCTTCTTGTCAATCGGCGCAGCATCGCGAACGTAACGCAGGTGGTGAGGATTTCGAGGCTCGTACTGCATAATGTGAACTCGGTCTCCACCTAGGTAGTAGCATCGGAAGTATTCGGTAAATTCAATCTCTTCCTGAAGCATCATTACAAGCTGGCCTGTCTCTGAATGTTTCGCAAAGAGGTCCTCAGCATTCTCAACGCGATATACACTTTTCCAGCCTCCGCCGGAGTGAGGCTTCATGTAAGCGGGGAATCCGATGTATTCAAAGATGGAGTCCCAGTTGAAAGGGAATTCCAAGTTGCGGAAAGAATTCTCGTCGGTATCTGCTGGACGCTCATGCGAGGGAAGAAGCACTGTGTTTGGCACAGCTACCTTAACGCTTAATGAGAGTGCGTTATTGAAAAATTTCTCGTCGGCACTCCACCAGAAAGGGTTATTGAGAACAGCAGTTCCGCCAATAGCGGCATTTTTCAAGTATGCACGGTAAAATGGCACATCTTGAGAAATACGATCTATAATAACAGCGTAGTCAGTGGCTTTGCCCTGACGCACTTGCTCGATGTTTACAGCTTCCGCTACAATACCATCCACGTTTTTGCTATTCACTCGGTCTATGAAAGCTTGTGGGAAGGTGTTTTCTTGTCCGAAAAGGATTCCAATCTTTTTCATGAGTATGTGTTTTAAGAGGTCTTGTTAGAGTTTAAAAATATAATCAGGGAACATCATGCGCCAAAGCGGCCAGTCATGCTCTGCCCAGCGACGCTCATCGAGCCAATGGGGAATGTTTTTTGAATTCAGAATATTCGATAGGACCAAGTTTGCATCCTTGCAAATATCCCATTCGCCATAGCCCAAAGTAATGTTGAGATTCCAGAGCTCTGGGTTATCACTATTTTTAAGGTAGTCCACGGGGTTGTTAAAGTACGCATTGTCATCGTAGTGCCCGTCCAAGAAAGAACGAATATCAAATGAGCCACTCATACTGATGAGGTGACTGACCAGGTGTGGATTTTTGAAGGCGAAGTTGGCAGCCGAATAGCCTCCAAAGCTTGCTCCACCTACTGCCACTTTTTGCAATCCATACTCGTGGCGAATTGCATCTACTACTTCTTCTTTTATAAACTGCTCAAAGATGATGTGATTCTTAACCCTATCAGCGGGGTGAATGGATTTGTTGTACCAGCTCAAATCATTGATGGTGTCGGGACAATAGATCTTAACCCTTCCTTCCTCCACCAAATGCTGCACAGATTCAATAAGCTTGAAGTCCCTGCTCTCGTAAAAACGGCCTAGGGTAGTTGGGAAAATAATCAATGGAGTTCCATAATGTCCGTAAACGAGCATTTCCATGTCCTTTCCCAATGTGGGTGAATACCACTTTTTGTACTCTTCTTTCACAATTAATTGGTCTTTATTGAACGATTATTAAAATAACACTAAGTGCTCAAAATGCGGCGCAAAAGTACATATTATTAAGACTTTGGCGTATATGGAATTTCATTGACCACACAATTATAAATGATGTGTCAGTCAAGTCGTATATTAAGCCAATAAGAAGATGAAAGCTGATAGTAGAATACTTAACAATCACTTAATTCTCGTTTTACGAAAATTAAAAGCAATGCTCGAAAATCATTTATAATATGCTTGTGCTTTGTTAATTTCGACGCACCGAATAAATTCGGTTATTTTTCCAATGCAAGGAGTAGAAGGAACATTCAATTTTAAAGGTGGTCGGCGACTAAAAGGCAGCTTTCGACTTTCTTCTGAACGCAAGAAGCGAAAAGAGGGAAAAAAGAAATGGATTCCTGTGACCTGGTCGGGCAAATTAAATGACCACAAAATTGAGATCATTCAACTCTGCGATCTCCCTACCACGATTGAGGACTTTATTTGGGAAAAATTTCCCGAAAAGTATGAAGTCGTAAAAGCGTACATCGCAGATGCTATTGAGCAGCACATATCAACTTCAGACCAAAACTAAGCCTTAGCCTTTCGTTGAACCTTTTTAGGTACAGCAGCATTCATCGCATGATCGTAGGCCTCATCATAAGCAGACATAAGAACTTTCCAGTCAAAATCTTCTGAAAAATCTTCCAGCTTATTTCTTTGAAACATTCGATAGCGTCGATTTGATTTCACAAAATGCAAGAGGTACTTCGCCAAATTCTCTACCGACTTCTTCTCGGTCTCCTTGCTCCTTTGCATCACGTATACGCCTTTGTCCTCATGGTTAGTATCCATATTCTCCACGTACTTTCCAAAACCTGAAAGATCAGAAGTAACCGTGGGCACCCCGCGGGCTACGCATTCCAGCGGAGTATATCCCCATGGCTCGTAATAACTGGGGAAAATACCAAGATGGCATCCTCTTACAAACTGACCATAATCCATTCCGAAAAGGGGGTTTGTAGAATCAATAAAATCAGGGTGGTATACCATTTTCACTCGATCCAATGGCGAGTTGACCATCTGCTCGTTTCGGAGGTAATTCAATAGTTCATCGTCAATGTCATCGACCAAATTGTGCGTTACGATAATCGGCCACTGTTTGGTTTTCCAGCTCTGAATAGTTCTCCTGTATCGCAACTTCCAATAATCATCAATTAAGTCGTTGAGATTGGGAAGCTTATGTTCATCTTTCGAAGAGGCAGCGGCATAGAAAAGTCTTTCGCCTAATTGCTTTTCAATGGACTCACAGTTTCTTTTGATCTCTTGCATTACACCACGAGATTCAAGCACTTCGGGGTTGATGGAATAGGTGGGCCGCTTGGTAATAAAGAACATTACCACCGTTTTATTTACACCCTCCTTCACCATCATTTGATTTAGAAGCTTGAGTGCCTTCAAGGTGACATCAAAGCCTTTATTGCGGTACTCGTATCGACCAGAAGTGAAAAAATAAATGGTGTCTTCCAATTCAAAATCGTAAGAGTTAAAAAAATGCCCGATGATGAACTCGTGAATCTTGTCCTTGTACTTTTCGTGCCTGTTATGTACTTCGTGATAGGCTACGTATTTATTAATATTTAGGCCATTGGGCGTAATCACATCTGGCTTTTTGCCCAATAAGTGCTCGCACTCCATACCCGTAACTTCACTTACCGTCGTAAAAGTGTCTGCCGCATTTGCGCATTTCCTTTCTATTTGGGCTTGCGCCAAAATACCGTAACGTCTCGCCTCAAGCTCCCAGTTATATTTGTTGAGATTCTTATAAAAATCAGAATCATTTCCAGCCAAATACCGACCAAGCATAGTTGCATGCGTGGTAAATACTGTTGAGATAGGTAAGCCATGTTTTGCAATGTCCAAAATAGGCAGAGCTGACATCCATTCGTGGAAATGAGCCACAACCTCACGCTTTCCTTTTAAAAGTTCTTTGCTGAGAATAGTGAAAAAAGTGCGGTTGAGATCTGCCCACAGCACCATTTTCTCCAATAGATCGTCACCCGTATTGGTTGTAATTCCGTGTTCCGTTTTCATTTGTCGGTGCAAAGAATCGAGTCGATTGAAGACATTTTGAGGATTCAAAAGAACCACTTTCGGTCTACCCGTAACGAGCCAAGTACCATACCAGACCTCCAGTCCCATGTTCCGCATTTTCTCGACTGTGCGCCCTATGGGATCGCTCAGATTAGTAATTGGATCAAACTCGGCAGATATGTTTTCGTTTTCGAGAGGCCCAAGAAGACAATAGTTCTCTCCTCTGCGCTCTACGGAAGCAGGCACTTTGGAACGGATTACGGTGTATATTCCACCAACTTGGTTACAAACCTCCCAAGCGCATTCTATTATTAATGGATCTTTGCTGGTAGTAGACATGTGTTTTGTTAGATTGTCAGCTAAAGAAACTAAAGTTTTGACAATTCCCGCAACGTCTTAACGCTTGATCATCGAAAACTCGTAATTCATACCCAATCTAAACCATCGTCCAGGCTGAACAACACTTCCAATGTCATTGTAGGTCTCGTCAAATAAATTTGAAACCTGAACAAATAGCTTCAGCTTCCCGAATTGTGGACTAACCCTCAAGTCCGACAAAAAAACGGGTTGGTAGTTTGACTCCATTCCACTAGCATCCATGTAGGATCCCAGCCGATCTTGGTAACTGAAAAACCAATTGACTTGTAGGTTCTTCCCGAATTGGAAATTAAGCCCCAAATCTGCCTTGTGTTGCAAGAAATCAAGCACATAAAGGGATTCAAAATCATTGCTCAAGGAATCAGAAAACATATAGGAATAGCCAGTTTGAACTGATTTCAAAGGGCTCTTTTCGCCAAGCAATTTCAATGTGTTCCAAGTGAAATTTGTTTCTACCCCGCTGATTCGAACGTCTGTTATATTCTCAGCTCTTGTGATATCGCTTCCGCTAAATCGAACCCAATCGATCAGATTTGAGCCGTCTCTCGTAAAAAAAGCAATGTCTCCTCTTCCGAAACCATAATTGAACTTCGCTCCCACTTCGTAATTGAGCGACGACTCGGGTTCCAGATCAATACTTCCAATAGCACCGCCAAGGTTGTAATACAGATCGGTGTAGCTCGGCAACCTGAACGATCTATTTACCGAAGCATAAGGACGGATATGATTGGTGACTTGATAACTCACGTCAGCTCCTGGAAAGAACTCTTCACCGAAGTCAGTATTGTGGTTGTACATCACACCTGCCGACGCAAAGAAATCGCCCTTGGAATACGTATGCTCAAAGTAAACGCTGTGATTTTGTCGATCAGCTCCATTGTTGTACAAGGCTCCGGGAACTTCACCTGTGACTGCTTCAGGATTGTCCAATGGCTCCCCGAGCACATTGCTCACGACTTCTTCAGATCGGAAATCGTAACCAATCGAACTCGTGCCAAATTTCGATTTATAGGCGGCATTGATCTCCGCACCGTACACATCCGTTTGGTGATAGTTGTGCCCTGTATACCAAGAAATGGTATCACCTTGATTGCTGGTAAAGCCACCATCATTGGGTATTCTTCGGTAGAAGCCTTCGCTTTCGCGGAAAAGCTCAAACCGATCATTGTGTCGGCGGTAGTATGCCTTTGGGCTAATGGTCAACTTATCGAATCTCATTTCTCCACCTAGAGAAATAAACTGCGATTTTGTCGACTCAAATTGATCTGGAAATCGAGCAGTATAAAAATTTTGAGCGCCAAAACTTTTGGCATTTTGACCGAGGTTTAAAAACCAATCGCTATTCTCTGCATGGTACTCTGACTGCCAAAAAATATTGAGCAAATCAAAATCAGTATTTCGGATATACCCATCACCCTGCCTCTGCAAAATGCTGATGGCATGGTTGTGTTTTTCAGCCGCTACGTTTGCTCTGGCCCCTATTTGGCTGTAGCCAAAATCGCCCGACTCAGCGGAAAGTCGAACTCCCGACTCGTCTGGGTTTTTGGTGATAATATTAATGGCTCCCGCAAAAGCTCCCGGGCCAAAAATTCTTGCTGCACCGCCGTTGAGTATTTCGATTCTCTCGATGTCCATCAATTCAACTGGAATATTCATGTTGTGGTGCCCTGTTTGAGGGTCGGTCATTTTCACCCCATTCAAGAGAATTAATACCTGCTCGAAACTAGAGCCGCGAATACTTATATCGGCTTGTACTCCCTGAGCGCCTCTTTGCCGCACATCGACGTTGGTAGCGTATTCGAGAAGTTCATTGACCGTATTGACAGGCGCCTCATCAATTTCTTTTCGGGTGATCACTCTTACGGTTCGTGATGCTTCCGAAAACTCTACGGAAGACCTTGTAGCGTTCACTTTCAATTCTTGAAGATTGACCTCATCCTGGGCATCAAGTCTGAAGGGAATTATAAGAAATAAGCCAATTATGATGTATCCGAAACGCAGCATATGAAGTTTTATGTAGAAGCAATGATAGGGAAAGGAGACGAGAGAAATTCCAAAACTTATTACTGCTCAAAGAGAAAGTTGGGTAAAACAAAAAGGGCGACCTTTAAGCTGCCTTTGATTGATTGCACCTTCTTTACTAATCCTGTTTGGAGTATCCTTCGTTAAAAAACGTCTTCATCCGTTCCCAAGACTTTTTATCTGCATCGTTGTTGTAAGCTCGTGGCAAATTAAATTTCTTTCCTAGGCTGTCTGCATCAAGATTGGTGTATGCATGAACAGATCCAGAGTAGCTTTCGTATACATAAGGCTTCTGCAATGAGTCCATGGGTGCTTTAAAATTTGTAACACTTTCTGGACTTACAAATGGATCATCCGCTCCATTTTGCACAAGAACCATGGCATGCAAATTTTCACTGGGGCCGACGGGCAATTGCGCACCACTATGAAACGCTGCAACAGCATCGAGATCTAGACCTTTGTTAGCCATAGCGAGGATAAGAGAGCCTCCAAAACAGTAACCAATCGCAGAAATATTTTCATCTGCAGTTTGAGGGTGATTCTTTAAGCCTTTAATGGCCTCCGTAAAGCGAACCTCTGCGCCGCCAATATTTTGCACGACATTTCCTGAAAATTTCATGGCATTTTCGGGGTGTTCTGCTTGTTTTCCGTCGCCGTACATATCAACAACCAAAGCAACAAAACCGAGTTCGGCAAGCATTTCTGCTCTCTATCGCACATAATCAGAGTGACCCCACCATTCGTGCACGACTATGATTCCAGGTCTTTGGGTGGTGCCCGCTTCATCGTAAGATAAATATCCCTTCGTTGTCACTGAATCGGATTGATAACTCACCTCTTCACCAACGATATTCATCTCAGTTATATTAGGTCTCTTCTTCACTACTTTCATTATTGGGCTCAGTTCCGCAAGAAGAAAAGGAGAAGATTGTAGCCGTCAGAAATAAAAAACAAGATTGCTCTACCATAATTGTCCATGCTTAGTCAGCGAAACAAATGTTGGTTTAATAAATTTGCAGAAAGAAGGATCTAATCAGAAATAGCTAGTCCTCGGTATTGAATTCACAAGAAGAACATCCTGTCGAATTTCGCCTTGCGTATCGGCGATAAACGAAATAGGCGATGACACCAAAAAATAAAACGAAGACGATAGTCTCTTGCATATTGTAAAGTTAAGAAAGGAACTGGTAAACGAATAAAGCCGACACGTAAGCCAGAATGGTCATATAAACGGTTTGAATAATCGGCCACTTCCAAGACTTCGTTTCTCTTTTTACGATCGCTATTGTGCTCATGCACTGCATAGCAAAAGCGTAAAATACCAATAACGACCATACTGTGGCAGAGTTGAAAGTTGGTTCGCCAGTGTCATCTCTCGTCTCAGTGCTTAATAATTGCTGAAGCGTTTGAATGTCCTCGCTATCCGCTCCAATGCTGTAAATGGTAGCCATTGTACTCACGAATACTTCTCTGGCCGCGAAACTGCAGATTAATGCAATTCCAATTTTCCAGTCGTATCCAAGGGGCGCAATGGCAGGCTCAACCCACTTACCGACGATACCTGCATATGACGCTTGAATTTCTTTGGAAGCAACCTCAGTATGGTATTCTGACATAGTCTCAGCCGTTTCGACTTTTGGCAATAAAACGGATGAGGCGGCTTGTTCCATTGAATCACCAGGGCCGTAGGATGCCAACACCCAAAGCACAATACTAATGGCAAGAATTATCTTTCCAGCCTCCAAAACAAAGGTCTTTGACTTCTCATACATGGTAGTGAGAACAGTCTGAAATTGAGGTACTCTATATCGGGGAAGCTCTAAAACCAACGTTCCCGATCTTTCATTTTTCATAATGGCCTTCAAACCCGCTGCAGAAACTAGAGCAGCTGCAATTCCCAGCAAGTAAAGGCCAAAAAATGCAGCACCCTTTGAATTAAAGAAGGTGGACTCCCCATCGGGAAATAACAATCCGACTAGCACGATATAAACGGGAAGTCGAGCCGAACAACTCATAAATGGTGTTACGAAAATGGTGATCAATCGATCACGGCGATTTGAAATTGTTCTTGCCGCCATGATTCCTGGGATGGCGCAAGCGAATCCCGATATCAAAGGGACAACACTCCTGCCATTGAGTCCAAATGGCCTCATTACCCTATCGGTAATGAAGACAGCTCGAGCCATGTAGCCAGATCCTTCGAGCAAAGACAAGAAGGCAAAAAGCAATGCAATCTGTGGGACAAAAATGACGATCCCCCCTAATCCTGGGATAATCCCTTCCGTCAGTAAATCCGTAAGAGCACCTGAAGGTAGCGCATCTGATATCCAGTGTGCCAAGAATGCAAAAGAGCCGTCAATAAAGTCCATTGGCCCTTCAGCCCATGAAAAAATAGCTTGAAATACCAGAAAGAGTATGGCTAGAAAGATTCCGAAACCAAATATGGGATGCAAAAAGATGCTGTCTAGCTTACGCGTAAGACCAGCTCTCTTTTTTTCGGGAGACTTCAAGCATTTTGATAAGATGTCCCGTACATGTTCGTAGCGCATCTTGGTTTCTTGACGTTGGACCTGAGCAGGTTTGAAATTATACTCCTCTACCAGTTCAGATAAACGAACACGTGTTTCTTTTGGGATTTTTTTCTCTTCGTCTATAAATTTCAGAACCTGGAGAGCTCGATAAGGAATGTTTTGCTTGGTAATTCCCGCCACCTTTACAAGAAGTGATTCATCGCAGATCTTAGCTGGGTCGACTACTTTTCGGCCCTCCGAGAATCCATTCTCTTCAATCGCTTTTCTTATTTGATCTATCCCGACACCTCTATCAGCAGAAACTGTAAAAACAGGAATACCCAATAAACGTTGAAGCAAAATCTTATTTATTTCCAGGCCTTCCTTTTTAGCCTGATCTTCCATATTGAGAATAAGTGCAGTGGGATAGCCCATATCCACTATCTGCGTAGCTAAAAACAGACTCCTCTCGGGGTTACTCATGTCTGCAATTGTCAAAACTGCAGCAACGTCCAAGTCGGCCTCCAAACCTGAAAGGACACTAAAGACAACTCTCTCGTCTTCGGACCTAGGATATAGATTATACGTTCCAGGAAGGTCAAGAATATCGACAGAACCTGTCGAGGTCTTCATTCGACCGATGACCTTATCGACAGTGACTCCAGGGTAGTTTCCTACTTTTTGATTGAGCCCAGTAAGTTTATTAAAGAGTGTGGTCTTGCCTACATTAGGGACGCCAGTAAGGGCAAATAGAGGTGTGCTTTTGGACTTGGCCATATATTAAGCCGCGGAAGTTTTGACTTTGATCAGTTTAGCTTCATTCTTGCGAAGAGCGATAACGGTATTATCCACTTCAAATGCCATCGGATCTCCGAAAGGAGCGGATAAAAGGAGTGTAATATTTTTGCCTGGCCAGAAACCCATTTCAACCAAACGTTGACCCGTTTCATTGCTGTCAAGATCAATAATTTCGACTGTTTGGTTGGTTCTAATGGTATCCGCAGTGACCGAGTTCATATTGCACTATTTATATTGAGTCTAAACAGGGACAATAATACAACGGAAAAGGCTTCTCACAAAATGACTTGTCGAAAATACCTTAAACAGGGTATTCGTAATAAACCTATGATTTTGACATCTCTTCAAATCCCATGCTAGCTCGAAGTAGTAACCAAGGACTTGCTCAAGCAAATAAGCCTTTCTAAAGTCCGTTAATAATTCACATATTTGATTCTAAAATCAAAAAGAACTGAATTAACATGAAAAATGTACCACTTATCCTTTTAATCTTTGTAGCACTAATTTCCTGCGAAAGCCCTGAGGCTGATACAGAACTAGAGTCACTGCAAATGAAAAATGACTCTTTAGAAAATCAATTGGTAATGAAGGATTCTACCATAAGACTATTCGAAGAGAGCTTCACTTCAATCCAGCAAAACCTTTCCTTAATAAGTGATCGAGAAAAGTCCATCTCTCTTAGCGCTGGCGAGCTCAGGGGAGGAGGAGAAGACACTCGTGAAGAAATAACCAGAGATATTCAAGCCATTAACAATCTCCTAGAGGAGAACAAAAAGACCATTGGCAGATTAAACCAAAAATTGGCTAAGTCGGGAAGTGAGGTTACCAGTTTCAAAAAGCTCATTGCTCAGCTCAATGAAGATATTGAAACCAAAGAAGAGGAAGTGTCTTACTTAAAAGAGAATTTGACAGCTGCGAATTTCACCATAGAGATTTTGAATGAAATGCTGGATTCGGCCGAATTCCGAAATGAAATTCAATCTGACCTAATTCAAATGCAAAGCGATGAAATAAATACCGTCTACTACGCGATAGGAAGTTTTAAAGATTTAGAAGAAGCAGGAGTGGTCGAGAAAAAAGGAGGTATCGTTGGACTTGCTGGGTCAAAGCAATTAAAGAGTGACTTCAATAAAGATTTTTTTGCGGAGATAAATTTGACAAGAACAAGATTGATTCCGGTAAATTCAGAAAAGGTGAATATCGTTACCGCGCACCCTCCTGAAACGTATGAATTAATAGGTGAAGATGAGAAAACACTTAAGATATTAGAGCCAACGCGCTTCTGGGAAGCTTCGAAATACTTGGTTATCATTACTGACTAAGGCGATACGAAAGTTTAAGACATAAAAAACCCGCCTCGTTAGGCGGGTTTTTTATTTAACCAATCATTTTAACCAATCAGAATAACCAGTTCTGATGAAATAAAGATGCTTACTGTTTCTATAACGTCACTATTTCAATAAGGTTACTTCGTTAACAGTTTTTCTCATCTGTTTGTGAATTTCCCCTGTAGATGTTATAGAAAGAGCTTGCTACTATAATACAGTGGTTAAACAAAAAACCCGCCTCGTTAGGCGGGTTTTTTGTTTAACCAATCATTTTAACCAATCAGAATAACCAGTTCTGATGAAATAAAGATGCTTACTGGTTCTATAACGCATATAATTAAGAAGGGTTACGTTGTTAACAGGTTTTCGCTTCTGATCAAACAAAAAAACCTTGTAAAGGGAAGAAAACATGCCTGCTCGGGCCATTTTCGTAAAAACAAAAAACCCGCCACGTTAGGCAGGTTTTTTGTTTAACCAATCATTTTAACCAATCAGAATAACCAATTCTGATGAAGTAAGATACTTACAACGTTTTGCACTTCAATATGCGTGCCGGGTTACATTGTGAACCGTTTACTTGTATTAACTAACGATAATAGTATGATTTATATTTGAAAAACAGTCAGTTACAATCATGTTTTTATCGACTATCCTTTCTTGATAAAAGCAGTAAACATCCAATGTTTTTCTTCCGTTCGTGAAAGAATTTCTCTCATCAACGTCTCGGTACCTATGTCTCCGTGCTCAATTGCGGCATCAGCAGAATCTACCATAAAAGACAAAAGTGTTTCATAATCTTCTACAACTTGTTCCATCATTTGAGCTCCTGCCAAATCCTCGTTGGTTTCCTCAATGTCTGATTTTTCAAGGTAAGCTGCCATTGTGCTCAGAGGTTTGAATCCTAGAATTCGAACTCTCTCAGCAATAGAGTCAATGTATTCAGCAGCAACAGTATATTCTTCCTCCAACTTCTCGTGGATATCGAAAAAATCTCCTCCGACGACATTCCAATGAAAGCCTCTGATTTTTTGATAGAGAACTGCATAATTTGCCAATAAGGCATTCAAGGTTTCTACTACTTCGTATGCTTCATCTTTATCAAAACCCAATTTGATAAATGATTTTTCTTTCGCGTTCGTATCCATATTTTATATTTTGATCTGAAACAAAGATAATAAGGATGCTATGTCTAACCTATTGGTATAGCCTATCTAATGAGAGATAATCCTTATAAACTTAACGTCTACGCATCATCTTCGAGCAGAGACAGCCCCGAAGCGATAAATCGACCGAAGAAACGATCAATGTCGGAAGTGGTTAAGTCGGGGTTCAACAAAACAAGCCGAATTGATAAGCCTGCTTCCAGGGTACAAAAATTCACCATGGCCTGACCCGCTTGAAGGAGGTTGTAACGCAGCTTCTTGTTAAATTCATTCGAATCAACTCCTTCAGGGACTACGAACCTAAAATTCACATTAACTGATTCGACAGTAAACATGGACTCAAGGTGTTCAGACTCTTCAACTTTTTTGGCCGCATAGTTGGCCAGATCCATGCACTTCTCCACCCGTTCCCGGTATCCATCCTCACCCCAGTAATTCCACGAAAGCCATAACTTAAGTGAGTCTACTCTTCTGCCACATGACAAACTTGACGGCCCCGTATCATACTCAGAATTGTCGTAATCGTGGTAGATATAGTCCGCATCATTGGATTGAATCTCTCTTTTCATCACCCCTTTATTCTTGGCCATAAAAGCCGAGCAGGTGAGAGGAACACTCATCAACTTATGCGGATTCCAAGTAAAGCTATCGGCTCTTTCGAGGCCTTTGAAAAGAGATTGGTATTTGTTACTCAAAATCAAACTACCACCCCAAGAGCCATCTACGTGATGCCACAGTCCGTGCTTTTCGGCTAGGTCAGCGATTTCATCAATTGCATCAAAAGATCCTGTTTCTGTTGTTCCAGCCGTAGAGCAAATCATAAATGGAACCATTCCCTTTTTAAGAGTTTCCTCCAATGCTTGAGTTACTGCAGCTCCTCTCATCCTTCCTCGTTCATCTACCTTAACTTTGACCACGCCATTGTGACCGATACCAATTGTATTTGCTCCTTTTAAAAGTGAAAAGTGACTGCGTTCTGAAACGAGAATAGCGAGTTTTGGTAGAGCCGATATTCCTTCAGTCTTAACTCCCGGAAAAGTGGCATTTCGAGCCAATAACATGGCATATAAATTGGATTGAGAACCACCTGATGTAAAGATTCCCTCTCCTTGTTCCCAACCTGTAAATGAGAGCATTTTCTCGATAAGTGCTTTTTCCATCAAAGTAGCAACGGGAGCGACTTCGTAAGTGTACATCGAAGTATTGGTGAGAGCGGTAATCAATTCTCCTACAAAACCTGGAAATCCAAATCCTCCGAATAGTTGATTCAGGTATGCAGGATTGGCAGTTCTCACAGCGTAGGTGAGGTATTGCCTCACTTCTTCTAACATTTGTTCATTTCCGCCACCTTGCTCACGAAGTCCAAAATCAAACTTTTGGCTCAATTCATCAGGCGCTAAATAATTAATGACAGACATTTCTGGATTGCGACTCTCATCAATCCAATTCTGCATCAAGTCAAAAATCTCTCTTAAAGTCGCTTCTTCAGCAAGCTGCTTTTTCATACTATCCTCCTCAATGGGGCTGAAAAAATTAAAGTCATTCAGCCAATGTTTCTTCCCTTCTCAAAAATTGCTTCTTGCGCAAGTCATAATAATCATAAGTACCAGTAAATCGCTTTAGCTGGATCACTTTATCATCAATCTGCGTAGCTTTTTCGTACTCAAATGGCACAAGAGTATCTTGGGCTAAACTGATAATCCCATATGCGGTGTCTTGAACCAACAAGAGCGTATCTAACCACTCCATTGACGCAAATACCAATGGGATTTTAATCTTCCCTAGGGTATCGATAACCCCATACAAATCTCCATCGGCCACTATGGCTAGTGAATCATAAAAGTTAGAAGCGTAGCTGTACTGATATCCAATGGCTAGATTAACATCAAGATTGGAATAGCCCCATTTTCCGCGCTTTTTCACGGGTACCAGATTCCCGCTATACATTCCGACATCTTCAAAAATGGCGGGAAAAACTTTAACTCCAGTAGAATCAATCACTCCGACTTTATCTTTTTGGAAGACCTTAGCGTGACCTTTTTCAAACTTTGAGCTAGTCAACGCATTAGGAGAGTAAGAATAGGTCAAGTCAATTACGGTATCTCCTTTGGCATTGATAAATCCGTAATAATTATCAGATGCAACCAGAGCAAGACCATCCCCAAATTCTCCTAAAGCTTGGTACAATGTGTCGGTCAAAATCAGTCCGCCGCGGTTCAATAAACCGAACAACCCATCTTGCCTAAACCGAACAGGAAGCTCTATTGAACTAAAGGATTCAATCCAATCGTAATCAAAGGGGGTCACTGGATTTCCTTCTTTATTAATAAGTCCTTTGAAGCCTGAAGAATCGGCGACAACAGCAACACCTTGATGAAAATCGAGTGCATCGGTATAAACAAATGGTATAGCTATTTCTCCTACCTCATTCAGATAGCCAAATAGTTCGTCTTTCTCTGCATAAAATAACCCTTCTGAGATTTCTCCAATGTCATCGTAAATTGGTTCGACGATGAATTCGCCTATTCTATTAATGACACCGAAAAAATCATCTTTTTCAACCACGGCAAACCCCTTATTAAATGCAAAACCGTCTGAAAAATGCTCCTTTGAGAGCTCCGTTCCTTCTTTATCAATATAAATCACCTCATCACCAATGCCGATCATTGCAATTCCATCGGAGAAGTTTTCTACCCATTCAAACTTAAGATCAATCGCGACCTCTCCTTTATCATTTATAAAGCCCCAATAATCTCCATCAGTGACGGGATAAAATCTAGTGACAGCCAACTCAAATTCCTGCTTCAACTCTTCCATGAAAGGATAGTCTGGATAACTCAAGGTAAACTTGGCTATACTCTCAGCATTGACCTCTTTCACTTCGAATGCATAAATCCTCCGCCAAGCCAAGTCTAGAAATGGATTTCTGGGAAAAGTCTCGATGAAGGATAAATAGTCCTCTGCTTTCCCACCTGTAGTCGCCATATTATAAATTCGCTCTTCGGCATCGGGTGCATAAGGGCTAGTGGGGAAACTGTCGAGAAAGGTTTGATAACCTTGTAGTGTATTGCCTGCTGTTCGCTCCTCAAAATTTCTCGAATCGTAGAATTTCACTGCTTCGCCTGCTTGAGCGGCATTCGGATAACTTGTTAAAAAAGTCGAAAAGGCCATGGAAGTATTTTCAGCTTTGGCTAGGCCAAATACCATCTCATTCCTATTCTCCGCAGCCTTGGTTCGAAAAGCGGCATTGTCAAAACCGTCAATGAATTCATCCCAAGCATCTATCTCGTTGATCAGCTCTGCCCTTAAAAAAGCCAAACTATCAACTACATAAGCTTGATTAGAAATAGATAGACTATCGACACCAACACTGGAGTAATCGATTCGAGAGTCAACATCAACTACCGTCCATTTTTCTTGAGAAATATTAATGTACTTATGGGCAGAATCAATTTGAGTAAACGGATTATCGCTTCTACTATATATGATGCTCAAGCCATAACTCGCTGCTACAGAATCATTCCTTAGACTCTTGTAAAACAAGTCTTTAGCCTTGAAGTAATCGTAAATAGTCAGCGCCTCATAAGCCTTTTCCAATCGACTGGGAAGTCCTGCACTCATCAACAGGATGGCTAGAGAAAATACGGAGATCGATAACAAACTATTTTTCACGGTGCAAAAATAGGAAGTCAAGGCTTTTATCGAACAACAATCTCGATTATCGCCTCATAGCCAAAATCGAATTACTTTTGTGGCAAAGAAATGGCCAAACATGAGGATAGATATTTTGACTGGTTTGCCAAGTTTATTGCACAGTCCACTCAATGATAGTATTGTAAAGCGATCTCAAAGCAAGGGCATCGTAAAGATAGTGGTTCATGACCTCCGGGACTTCAGCCTCCAAAATCAGAGAAGCATCGATGATTATGCCTACGGAGGGGGCGCAGGAATGGTCATGTCGACCGAACCGATAGCTCGCTGTTTTGATCAATTAATCGCCGAAAGAGAGTACGATGATATCATTTACATGACTCCTGATGGGGTAACCTTAAATCAGTCAATGGCCAATACACTCTCGATAAAAAACAATATCGCGATCCTCTGTGGTCATTATAAAGGTGTGGATGAGCGCATTAGAGAGAAATATATTACCAAAGAAATCTCCATTGGCGACTACGTGCTCAGCGGCGGAGAACTTGCAGCAGCGGTTCTGACTGACGCCATTGTAAGGTTGGTGCCAGGAGTATTGAATGACGAGACTTCCGCATTGACCGATTCATTTCAGGATGACTTGCTCGCTCCACCAGTTTACACTCGACCCGCAGACTTCAGAGGCTGGAAGGTTCCTGAAATTCTCCTTTCGGGAAATGAAGGGGCAATTGAAGCTTGGCGCGAAAAAAAAGCGATAGAACGAACAAAGTCCAGAAGGCCCGACCTATGGGATAAATTCAATAAGAATGAGTAGCTCCAAAATTGTTATTGGAATTGCTGCAAAACTCGAAACTTCTTCGTAATATTGCACCCCGAAATTCGAATGGTTAATCAAGAGCCAAACACTATGGACTTTATCAAAGAAATAAGCGAAAAGCTGAACGATCAAGCACCTTTACCTGATTTTGCAGCAGGTGATACCGTTACAGTTCACTATAAAATTAAGGAAGGAGCAAAAGAGCGTATTCAGCAATTTCAAGGTGTTGTGATTCAACGAAGAGGTTCTGGAACTACGGCAACGTTTACCGTTCGTAAAATATCTGGAGGAGTAGGAGTTGAAAGAATCTTCCCTGCGGCCTCTCCATTTATCGATAAAATCGATATCAACAAGCAAGGTAAGGTACGTAGAGCGAGAATCTTCTACCTGCGTGAGTTGAAAGGAAAAGCAGCCCGTATCAAAGAGAAAAGATATATTTCTAAGAAAGCGAAGTAAGCTTTTAGGAAAAATAAGCTATTTAAACCGCCGCAATAAATTGCGGCGGTTTTTTTATGAACTACTTCAGCGCTTATTGAAGTATGATTCAAAAATAAATACTTGATTCATCGGCCAATTGGAACGTGCATCAAAGAGGATTTCTACTGACGATGAAACCAGGGTTAGGCATTTTTGTGAGCTAATCGTTCCTACTCAAGTTAATTTTATGGGTAGTCCGGGAAAAAAATAATGCTAGCAGAAATTGGAGAAAGAATGAATATCTCGCAAAAAAGAGTTCAGAAAATTTAAAAATACCTCTCTGAAAACTGGCTAACGAAAGACTATACTGATCTCTTAGAAATCGTTTAGAAAGCCTACTCTTTCTTCAAAAATTCCAATGCCCGCAAATCAATCACATGCACATCATTGTAGTAGAAGTGCAGCACATCAACAAAGCCAAAACCTAGTTCGGCCATGCGCATGGCACCCTCTTGGCTCAAGCCTATACCATGCCCAAAGCCACGGCCTTCGATATAGATGGAATCACCTTTCTCGACAATGTCGAAAAAGGTTGATTGGAGCTTCCAGTCTTTGCGGATTTCTTTCAAAGGAATTTCAAATTGAGGATCGATGAAGAACACATCGCGCTCAACCTGCTCATAGTTGGTCGCCATGCTGGCAATCGATTCTTCTTGAACGGAAAGTTGATATTTCTCACTTAAATAATTGAGCCATTTTTCCTTCCCGATGCTTTTCGCCCAGTTGTAGTGGGCTCCATTCAGCGAAAACTCGTCCGATCTAGGGGTGAGGTAAGGCAATGCCTTTGACCAAACTGATTCGCTACTCACCGTTTCACCTCCGCTATTTGAGTGAAACGCTGCGGTCACCAAATTCATTTCGCTATCCACCAATACTTTCCCTTCTGTCTGGAGCACAGCCTCCAATATAGCCGGCTCCCAGCGGCACTTCCCATGATATACCTGACTGTCCACGAGGTCATTGAGATTAAATCCTTTCGCTAAAAACTTACGCCGATTACTCAAAGCATATGTCCTGGAGATGATGGCCTGCACTTTATAAAATTCCAACTCTTTTTCCTTTCCCGTTTCAGATTCAACGACTCCTGCCACGTACTTTTCGATGTTCACCCGATTGATCAGCCTCAACTCATTTTTCAATGGCTTCACGATTAGATGATCGTCGTAAACTCTTTCATCTTTCGTGGGAGCCAAAATATAAATTCTAAAGAAGCTCTCTTCTGATAGACTCATCAGGCGAACGTCACTGAACAATCCAATCGTTTTTCCTGAAAAACTGACTTTTACTTGCCCATTAGACAAAGAGAAACTCACCCTCTCTCCCGCTCGAATGGTCGCTTTGTTATGGCCGTCGGCAATGACAGCATAGGACCCAATTTCAGGAATTACCTGAACGACTCCTGGATTTATTGGATCAAGGATACCGATGTCGATTGACTCGAAATCAGCAACGGCACTTGAAAAAAATGAGGCCAAAAGAAAAAGTACGACAACAGCTCCTCTCATGAAACGAAAATAATATGGCGTGAGCCCAACCATAATTCAATCATTCAGGCTTTTCAACATGAGGTCCGCCGTAAGCTCCGAAGCACCCTTTCCTCCCAATTTATTATAGAGTTCTTCATACTCGGAAAGTTGTTTGGCACGCAATTCTCCCTTCTTAGCGATCCTTGAAAATTCTAATTCGAGATTCTTTAGATTCAACTTGCCTTGGATCAATTCTTTTACCACTTCACGATCCATGATTAAATTGACCAAAGAGATGTACTTAATTTTTACCAAATTCTTGGCAATGATATAGGACATATAGCTACTGCGGTAGCAAACGACTTGTGGGATTCTAAAAATCGCGGTCTCAAGAGTAGCTGTTCCAGAGGCAACTAAAGCAGCACGTGCGTAGGACAACAATTGATAGGTCTTTCCAGATATTAGCTGAACATCAGAATTTCCAAAAAATTCTTGGTAGTAGCCAGCGTCTTGGCCTGGAGCTCCTGCCACCACGAAATGATATTCAGGATGATTCCCAGCCATCTCTAGCATCAAAGGAAGCATCTTGCTGATTTCTTGCTTGCGACTTCCCGGCAAGAGAAGAACCATTGGACGATCAGTCATTCCATGTTCTTCAAAAAACGATTCTCGATCTGGGAGAGTCTCCTTAAACTGATCAACGGCATCGATCAGCGGGTGTCCCACAAAATCAACATCCACATCAAACTTGGCATAAAAGTCCTTTTCAAAAGGAAGGATGACGTACATCTCGTCGACATAAGCTTTGATCTTTTTGACTCGGTTTTGCTTCCAAGCCCAAATCTGTGGTGAGATGTAATAAAAGACTTTAATTCCTTCTTTGTGGGCAAATTCAGCCATCCGAAGATTGAACCCTGGATAGTCGATCAATATCAAAACATCGGGTGCAAACTTCATTACATCGGCTTTACACAACTTGAAGTTTTTGAGAATGGTGGCAATGTTCGCAATCACTTCGGCAAATCCCATGAAGGCCAAATCGCGGTAATGTTTCACGACATCAGCGCCTGCCTCACTCATCAAGTCACCTCCCCAAGCGCGGATATCTGCATCCGCATCTTTCTTGAAGATTTCTTTGACCAAATTACTTCCGTGCAAATCGCCCGAAGCCTCGCCAGATATGATGTAGTACTTCATTATGAAAAGCGAAGGTATAGAACCAATGGTACGTAAATGAACAGAGCCATCAGCACTCCTCTCCCGCTGTGGTATCGGTCAGAACGAAGAAAAATGAAGAATGGAACCAGATTGAAAATAAGGCTGAGCGCTACAATGGACGATTGAAATGCTTCCATTCCAATGAAAATATTCTCAACGAAGTATCCGAATGACTTCTCAAAGTAGATCGCCCACAAGAATCCGTAAATGACAAAACCTACAACGGGACTAATCAATCCCAAGACCAAGCCAAAAGGCAAACTGTCGTACTTCTTTTTAAGCCTCATAATCCCAATTGTTTAGCTCCGCCATAGCATGGTGAGCCGTGAGATCATATTGAACGGGAACTACGGACACGTAATTGTTATCCAACGCCCAAACATCGGTATCGTCGCCTTTATCGTGATTAACAAACTCTCCTGTAATCCAGTAATAGGTTTTTCCAGAAGGGTCTTTCCTTGGTTGAAAATCATCTTTCCAAAATGCTTTGGCCTGACGGCAAACGCGTATGCCTTTGATTTCCTCAGAAGGCACATTGGGAATGTTTACGTTCAAACAAGTGTTGTTTGGAATTCCATTTTTCAAGGCATTCTTCACGACCTTTCTCACCACCTCTTTGCTGGCAGTAAAATCAGCCTCTGCATTGTGATCGAGCAATGAAAAACCAATGGATGGAATCCCTTCCACCGCTCCTTCTAAAGCTGCCGACATCGTACCCGAATAAATTACATTGATGCTGTAATTGGCCCCGTGGTTGATTCCCGACAAAAGTAAGTCGGGTCTTCTTTTTAGGACGCTGTAGATGGCGAGTTTTACACAATCTACAGGAGTTCCCGTGCAGCTATACTCTTTCACCCCTTCCACATCTCTGACTTCTTGAAGACGCAGAATGTCGTGAACGGTAATAGCATGCCCCATTCCACTTTGAGGACTGTCGGGAGCAACGACGCAAACATCACCAAATTCTTTAGCTACCTCAATAAGGCTTCTGATACCTCCTGCCGTGATTCCGTCGTCATTCGTGACAAGAATTAGCGGCCTTTCGTTTGTTTCGCTCATGGTGGACAAAACTAAAGAAAAAGAAACCCATAAAATCAGTTAGAAAAAGACTTGAATCACATCACCAGACCAAGAGCGAATTCATATATTCGATCCCCGAACTACCTCAATAAAACCACCATGTCTGTACTTATCGAATGTGTCCCGAACATCAGCGAAGGGCGCGACCCCAAAATCATCAAAGAAATTGCCTCCGTGGTTGAAACGGTGGAGGGCGTGAAGCTCCTCGACGTTGATCCTGGCAGGAGCACCAACCGAACGGTGATCACCTTTGTAGGAGCACCTGAACCTGTCATTGAAGCTGCCTTTCGGCTAATAAAAAAAGCGAGCGAACTCATCGATATGAGCAAGCAAACAGGAGAGCACCCACGAATGGGTGCTACCGATGTTTGTCCGCTCGTTCCCATTTCGGGAATTGAGATGGACGAGGTGGCAAAGTATGCCCACAAATTGGGTGAGCGTGTAGGAAGAGAATTAGGAATCCCAGGCTATTTTTACGAGAACGCGGCCAAAGAACCCAAACGAAGAAACTTGGCCCATTGCCGATCGGGAGAATACGAAGGATTGCACAAACTGAGTAAATCAGAATGGAAACCTGACTTCGGCCCCGCCGAATTTAATGACTCAGTGAAGCGAACAGGAGCCACTGCCATCTCGGCGCGCGACTTCTTGGTGGCTTACAACGTAAACCTAAACTCCACATCAGTCCGACGGGCGAATGCCATCGCGTTTGACATCCGCGAAGCGGGGCGTATAAAAAAAGATGGTGACGGCCTTACTGGCAAAGTAGTAACGGATAAAAACGGAGAACCCGCCAGAATTCCTGGATCGCTTAAAGCGGTAAAAGGAATTGGCTGGTACATCGAAGAATACGGCATAGCTCAGCTTTCGTTGAACCTCACGAACATCAAAATCACACCTGTTCACGTGGCTTTTGACGAGGCTTGCGAAAAAGCAAGAGAGCGCGGAATCCGTGTTACTGGTTCAGAAATCGTAGGCTTGGTTCCACTTCAGTCCTTACTCGATGCAGCCGATTATTTTCTGCTTAAGCAGGAACGATCGCTGGGTATTTCGGAAACGGAGAAAGTAAAAATTGCAGTAAAGAGTCTTGGTCTCGACGATTTAGCCCCTTTTGATCCGAGCAAAAAAGTGATCGAATACATGATCAAGGATGACTCTGCCAAGAAGTTGGTCGAGATGAGTTTGTCTGACTTTGCCGACGAAACGGCGTCTGAATCTCCTGCACCAGGTGGAGGAAGCGTTTCGGCCTACATCGGTAGTTTGGGCATTTCTTTAGCCACGATGGTGGCCAACCTTTCTTCGCACAAGCGCGGATGGGATGACCGCTGGGAAGAATTCTCCAAATGGGCGGAAAAAGGTCAAGACCTAAAAGAAAAATTGATCGCAGCGGTTGATGAAGATACGGCGGCATTCAACGAAATCATGAAAGCCTACGGATTGCCGAAAGAAAAACCCGAAGAAGTTGAAGCACGAAAAAAAGCAATTTCAGATGCTACGAAGTACGCGGCTGAAGTGCCACTAAAAGTTGCTCGCTTGGCAAACGAATCTTTCTTGGTAATAGAGGCCATGGCTGAAATAGGCAATCCCAATTCTATAACTGACGCTGGAGTCGGCGCACTCTGTGCTCGCGCAGCAGTGAAAGGAGCAGCAATGAACGTTCGCATCAATCTCCAAGGATTCAAGGACATAGACTTTGTAAAGCAAACAATTTCTGAAGTTGAAAAACTAGAAAAAGCAGCAGATGAGCAAGAAAAAGAAATCAACGAAAAAGTGATGAACGCAATCGTATAAAGCAAGATAACCGAAGACGGTGATTTTACGTAAGCAACATCAAGAACACTCCCTTTATGGTAGCTAAGCCAACAAATAGGCAGAAGCAAAATCGATTTTGGTACTTTTTCCCGTTTCAACTGGCCCTACTCCACTTGAAGCGAAACCACTTCTTGCTGTTATTCTGGATCGTTCTTTTCGCATTTACCACGCGTTCATTTGCTACCAAATTGGGGATCCCTTCGCAATTTCTGTCTCCCGAATACCAAGGCGTTGTGGGAATCACTTCATTTATGATTCTTGGATTCTCTCTGGGTGCCTTTATCATGGCATTCAACATTTACACCTACATCAATCACGCTCACCGCTTTCCTTTTTTAGGAACCCTGTCTCGACCCTTCTTTAAATTTTGCGTCAATAATTTCATCATCCCTATTGGATTCATCATCACCTACATCTACTGCTCCTCTTCCTTCCTCGGTGCGATTGAACTCAAGAGTAATTTCGAGATCTTTCTAGATATGTCAGCTTTCCTTTTTGGGAATGCTCTATTTATTGGCTTGGCGTTTATTTACTTCTTCCCTACCAATAAAAATATCTTCAAAATCACGGGGCTTACAGAGGTCGAATTTGAAGCCAAACTGGAGAAGAGCATCGCCAACAATCGAAAAAGAGGCTACCGTACCCCCAGTATTACAGAAGGCTCCCGCTGGAGAGTAGATACCTATCTGGTCAATCCATTTCGGATAAACCTAGCTCGCGAATCTCAGCACTACGACACCGATACGCTGAAAAAAGTGTTCTACCAGAATCATGTCAATGCTTCTTTGTTTGAAGCCATTATTGTCTTGGTCTTTTTTATGATCGGCATCTTTCAGCACAATGATTTTTTCGTGATCCCAGCCGCTGCGAGCGTTTGTCTAGTATTTACTGTCGTGCTCATGGCCATCAGTATTGTCATGTCACGATTAAAGGGATGGACAGTTACCGTATTGGTAGTTTTCTTCCTTTTGATCAATTGGGCCTCTTCGCATTGGGACATTTTGAACCAAGCCAATTACGCCTACGGATTGAACTACGACAAAGAACCTATTGCTTACAACCTTCATACTATTGATAGCCTCAACAACGATCTGGTTCGTGTCAAAAACGACATGGAGCACCATGAGCGAATCCTTAAGTCGAAGGTGGCTGTTTTGGGCAAAAGATACGAATCGGGAAAACCTAAACTCGTCATCATTAATGCGACAGGTGGTGGTCTGAGGTCGACTCTTTGGACGATGCGCACATTGCAATATGCAGACAGCATAACTCAAGGCGCTCTGATGGAGCATTCCGTTTTAATGACAGGTTCGTCAGGGGGGATTATCGGTGCTTCCTATTTTCGAGAGCTTGTGCTCAGACAAGATTCTTTAGGTGATGATATCTACGATAAGAAATACCGAGAAAATTCTTCGAACGATATTCTCAATCGGGTCCTTTTCACATTCGCGACCAACGACATATTCATCCGTTTTAGACGAGTACAAGTTGATGGGAAATCATATATCCTAGACAGAGGAAAGACCTTCGAAAATCAGCTGAATCGAAATACGGAGAATATCATGAACAAGAAACTCAGCGACTACTACAAACCAGTTTCGGGCGGATTGATTCCAATGATTGTGTTGGCTCCTTCGATTACCAACGACGGAAGGCGATTGCTCATTTCTTCACAGCCTATTTCTTTTCTGAGTTATGAGTTTCCCGATTTAAGAGAGCAACTGAATATAGGAAGCGAGAACATCGAGTTCAGCAGAATCTTTGCAAAGCACGATGCGCAAGATTTACGCTATAGCTCTGCGCTCCGCATGAACGCTACCTTCCCTTACATCATGCCTTACGCCAATCTCCCGACCGAGCCCAAAATAGAAGTGATGGACGCAGGCCTCAGAGACAATCTCGGGACTAAAATCACTGCTAAATATCTAAAAGCATTTAAAGCTTGGATTGAGGAAAATACCAGTGGAATTATTATCCTCCAAATTCGGGATACGGAAAAGTTCACCGAACCGAAAAAAGGAAATGTCTCCATTCTCGATCGATTGACGAATCCAATCGGATCGTTCTACGGAAACTACTTCAACGACCAAGATTACAATATGGATCAACTGCTCGAAATCTTGCAAGAATCTTTCGATGTACCCATACATAAAATACCACTCGAACTCAGGTACGAACTCGACGAAGAAATAGCGCTTAGCTGGCACCTCACCGCTCTGGAAAAACAGAAAATCAATGAGGCGATTTACGGTTCTTACAATCAAGAGGCATTAGAGAAACTTAAGGATCTCTTGCACTGAGTCAGTCTATAAAAACCGCCATCAACCTTCCACTAGTTTTAAAAATAGTCCCTTCGTTGGGCCTCAGGACGCTGCATTGACAATAGTCAACTCCTTAATTTTAAAACTGCCTGCGGCTTGGCCTAAGGGGCAGCCGATCGAACTTTCTAGTTCAGACTCTTGATTCTATGGACAGACTCTAACTAAGCTCCTTAGTTTTTGGTTAACTTCGCCCGCCATGAGTTTTCGTCGATGGTTGACCATCTTTCTTCTTCTAATTCTCAATAATCTCGCCGCTCAAAATGTCGGAGAGAAAACCACCGTATCGCTGATCACTTGTGGCTCGGGGAATGAACTGTACTCCACATTTGGGCACAGCGCCATCCACATTTACGACCCAACTACAGGAATCGATAAAGTATACAATTACGGCACTTTCGATTTTGACACCCCCAATTTTTACGTCAAGTTTTGTCGGGGTCAACTCAACTATTTCGTAAACGTAACCGACTTCAATCGATTCGTAAGAAATTACCAATACGAGGGCAGATGGGTATATCGCCAAGAATTGAATCTCAGTGATGATCAGAAGGCCGATATCTATGCCTTTCTGGAAAACAATGCCCTTCCCGAAAACAAGTTCTACAAGTACGATTTCTTCTACGACAACTGCAGTACGCGTCTTCGAGATGCCTTTGAAAATCTTCTGGGAGAATCATTGGTTTACCCCGATGCAAGCTCAGACACGACGGCCACCTTTCGTGAAATGATCGATCTCTATCTGCTTGATCTACCATGGAGCGACCTTGGAATTGACCTCGCATTAGGCATGCCTTGCGACAAAGATGCTGGCTTTCGCGAAAAGATGTTTCTTCCCGATTACCTGATGGCAAATTTGGGGAAAGCCAAGATTGTACGCGACGGCGAGATGGTTCCGTTCGTAAAGAAAGAGGGCTTGGTCTTGGCTGGAAATCCCACTCTCACCAAAACCTTCGCTCCTTCCATCATGTGGATTTTTTGGGCATTGATGATCTTCTGTTTTGTGACAGGCCTTTTCGTGCGTCCCCAAAATATGAAATGGTTTGATATTGTCTTTTTTATGGTTGTCGGTTTTCTGGGGATTTTCATTGCCCTTTTGTGGTTTGCCACGGAACATACTGCCACAAAATGGAACTTGAATTTGCTTTGGGCATTGCCTACGTGGATTTGGGGGGCGTTCCTCCTAATACGCGGAAAACCGAGCAGCAAATTTTTCAAGGTTCATGCCACGATTACCTTTACCATGATGGTATTTTGGATTGCAATTCCTCAGTCATTTCACCAAGCGGTTATTCCAATTGTTTTGGCGCTGGCAGCCAGAAGTTGGTCATGGCAAAAGAGAAGATTCTTCATCAAAAAAGCGGCGGATGTTACCACGGTTTGAAAAGAAGTTAAATAGTATGGATCAGTCATTGGCTCAGATGATCGCATTTTTGGATCAGCTGAAAGCAGACCAATTGCACAACAAGCCAAATGGAAAATGGAGCGCTGCCCAAGTGTTTGAGCATCTAAATGATTCAGAAAAAGGAACGACTGGCTACCTCAACAAAAAGTTGCAGGCGCCACCAGGCGACGTGCCTTCAGGGGGAATCAGAGCCGCCATTCGGTCGATGTTTTTGAGAAGAGCACTTCGAAGCAGAAAAAATCAATTTAGGGCACCAAAAGTACTGAGCGAGATTTCCGAAAACCCTGACTATACCGTACTGAAAGAAAGCTATCTCAACACGAGAAAAGAAATGCGAAATATCCTGTCAGGTATTGACTCCAAACGTTCATCTAAGGACTATTTCAAGCACCCGAGAGCGGGCAGGTTAAACATAGGCCAAACTCTGGGATTTTTAAAAGATCATTTTGACCGACACTTTGAACAAATCAAAGCAAGAACGAAGAATTAGAATGAAGAAAAGACGAATTGTGTATAGCACCAAGCCCGACTTCAATTACGGCTACGGCGAAGCACCCGAAGTAAAGACACCCGCGCCAGGAGAGCAAGACTTGCGCGTGTGGATCGATCGCAAAAAAGGCGGAAAGGTGGCTACGATTATAAAAGATTTTGTCGGCTCGGAAGACAACATAAAGGTGCTCGCCAAGGAATTGAAAAACCTGTGTGGCGTAGGTGGAACGGCTAAAAATGAAGAGATACTCATCCAAGGCGACCACCGCGATAAAATAATGGAATACCTCAAGAAAGAAGGATATGGAGCAAAGAAAGCAGGTGGTTAATCCATCGGACAACAAACGATTCCAGATGGTAGCCACCACTTTGGAAGGACTCGAAAATGTGCTCGCTAAGGAACTCATGATGATCGGTGGAAACGACGTTCGCACGGGAAAGCGCGCCGTCTATTTTTCCGCCGATATGGATTTGCTGTACAAAGCCAATCTTCGATTGAGAACGGCTCTACGTATTCTTAAACCCTTGAAGATATTCAGGGCTAGAAACGAGGAAGATCTCTACAACGGTATTGCGTCCATCGACTGGACGGAGATTTTTGATGTCAATAAATCATTTGCCATTAAGACCGCTGTGAGTGGGACTATCTTCACGCATAGCCACTACGCTGCGCTGAAATGCAAGGATGCCATCGTCGATCAATTTCGCGATAAGTTCAACGAGCGACCCTACATCGAAACGCGCACACCTGACTTGGTTTTCCACGTGAGAATTCACCGAGATCAAGTCACCGTTTCTCTCGATAGCTCTGGAATACCGCTCAATAAAAGAGGGTACAGACAGGCCGATGCCGCTGCTCCTATCAATGAGTGTTTGGCGGCTGGAATGTTACTCATTGCCGGCTACGAGGGCAAGCGGAACTTCGTAGATGGCATGTGCGGAAGTGGAACCATTTGCATAGAGGCGGCTTTAATCGCGAATAAAATCGGCCCAGGGCTCTTGCGTGAAGACTTCTCGTTTATGCACTGGAAAGATTTCGATGCCGAGCTTTACCAAGTCATACACAATGCGACGGTAAATCGCATCAAGGACGGCCAACACCAAATCATGGGCTACGAAGAGAGTATGTCCACGATAAAGCTGGCGCGACAAGCCGCGGCGGCGGCAGGGGTTGAAGAAGCTATCAACTTTCGCATCACCAACTTTTTTGATGAGGAGCCACCTGCCGCACCAGGTATTTTGGTAATGAACCCGCCTTACGGCGAAAGAATAGAAACCCATGATATCGAAAGACTTTATGGAGACATCGGAGATAAATTCAAGAAAGCATACGCAGGTTATCAGGCTTGGATGATTTCAGGCCACGAGGAGGCAATGAAAAGCGTGGGATTGCGGACTTTTGATACGCATCACCTCATCAATGGAAAGATTCCGTGTCGGTATTCGGGGTTTCGGATTTATAGTGGGAAGAAGGACTAGTAATCTAGCAGACTCTTCATCTTCTCGGAAAGTAAGGCATTCGCCAAAAACTGCTCTTCCAAACTCCCCACAAAAGGCACTGGTGTATCCATACTGGCACATCGCATCACCGGCGCGTCCAATGAGGTAAAACAGTTTTCAGTAATAAGCGCTGCAAGCTCGCCACCAAATCCACCAGAAAGTGTGTCCTCGTGCAAGACCAGAATACGCCCCGTTTTGCGTGCTGACGCGAAAACAGTTTCGGTATCGAGTGGCACCAATGTGCGCAGATCGATGACTTCGATAGAAGCGTCGTGGTTATCGGCTTCAGCCAATGCCCAGTGAACGCCCATGCCGTATGTCACAATGGTGAGGTCAGTTCCTTCTTTGACAACATTCGCTTTGCCGAAGGGCAGATTGTAATACCCCTCAGGAACTTGTGATCTCAAACTTCGATAAAGCGCTTTGTGCTCGAAATACATCACAGGATTCGGATCTTCAAATGCCGTCAACAGCAGTCCTTTCGCATCTTCTGGAAAAGCGGGATAAACTACTTTCAGTCCTGGAATGTGGGTAAACCAAGCTTCGTTGCTTTGCGAGTGAAATGGGCCTGCTTGAACTCCAGCGCCAGTTGGCATCCTTATCACTACATCGGCATTCTGCCCCCAGCGGTAGTGGATTTTCGCCAAATTGTTAACGATCTGATTGAAACCTTCCGTAACGAAATCGGCGAATTGCATTTCTACCATCACCTTCATTCCCTTAATGGAGAGGCCCAAACCAGTTCCGACTATAGCCGCTTCACAAAGCGGTGTGTTGCGCACTCGGTCTTTTCCAAATTCCTCAACAAAGCCTTCCGTGATTTTAAAAACACCACCGTAATCGGCGATGTCTTGTCCCATTAAAACCAAATCGGGATGCATGCGCATGGCTTCTCGCAATCCATCTGAAATGGCGTCAACCAAACGCATTTCCTTTTTTGCTCCCGTTGGAGCAATTTCTTTGTAATCGTAAGAAGCATAGACATCAGCCAGCTCTTTTTCGGTCGATGCTACAATGTCGCTCTCAGCGTAAGCCTGTTTTAGCGCATCTGCAATTTCAATTTTGACAGCCTTCCGCTCAGTCTCGATTTGCGCTTCACTCAGTACTTTAATTCCCTTCAAAAAGTCTTCATAGTTGGAAACGGGGTCTTTTCTCCCCCACTCTTCCATGAGTTCGCTCGGTACATACTTGGTTCCCGAAGCCTCTTCGTGTCCGCGCATTCTGAAAGTAAGGCATTCTACCAAAACAGGTCGAGGATTTTGGCGAATGTCTTCTGCCAAATCTCTCAAGGCCGTGTAGACTTCCAAGACGTTATTCCCTGCCAATTGGAGGGTTTCCATCCCGTAGCCGATTCCCTTATCGATGAATTGCTTGCAGCGAAACTGCTCCGACGATGGAGTGGATAATCCGTAGCCATTGTTTTCGATGATGAACATTACGGGAAGATCCCAAACAGCAGCGACATTTATACTTTCGTGAAAATCGCCTTCACTCGTGCCACCGTCTCCTGAAAAGACGACCGTCACAGCTTTCTCACTTTTGAGTTTGTGAGCCAGAGCTATTCCATCGGCTACTCCCAATTGAGGGCCGAGGTGAGAAATCATTCCAACAATCTTGGCTTCTTTCACACCAAAGTGAAAAGAGCGATCACGGCCATTGGTATAGCCGTTCGCTTTGCCTTGAAACTGGCTAAACAATCGGCTCAACGGCAATTTTCTAGTAGTAAAAACCCCCAAGTTTCGATGCATCGGAAGAATGTACTCTTCTGAATTTAATGCCATCGTGGCACCTATACTGATGGCCTCTTGGCCAATGCCAGAAAACCATTTTGATATTTTTCCTTGACGCAGCAAGCTGAGCATTTTCTCCTCAATCAATCTTGGCTTAAGAATGTTGCGGTAAATTGCTAGAAGTTGCTGGTCGGATAAGTCTTTGCGATCGAAGGTGGTTTGCCTGTCAGCAGCAGTGATCATAGATAGATAGTTTAATCAAAGGTAGACAAATTTGATTTTGACAAGACGCAAAAAGCCCGCTCAATCAGAGCGGGCTTCTTTTTCTAGCTGCAGTCGGTAAGACTGTTGTGTTAGTCTACAATAAGCTTTTCGGTGGTAATCAATTCATTGCCGGAGCGTGCTTGAAGAAGATAAATCCCTTTGCTCAGTCCATTCAAATTCAAGCGTTGAATTCCCGATGTATTTTGAACCAATTCTGAAATGAGTTTCTTTCCCTGAAGGTCATATACTTCTAGAGATATTTGATCCGTATCGAGAGCAGTTTCAATGGAGATCTGAATCTCAGAACCGTCAGACGGATTTGGGAATATCATCATTGACAGCTGATCATCTTGAGTCATTTCATAATCTACTTCATCGAGTATAACCAGACCACTTATTCCTTCAATCGTGATTTCGCAGACTCCCGAGTAGTCGCCAATTAATCCACCCGAATTGGCCTTAACGGCTACTTCATAGGTATCACCAGATATAAGGCCTGTAACGAAGGACAAAAGGACTTTTCGATTTGGTCTTACGATTTCAATTGGACTCTCTCCTGGTTGAGAAGTATTCTCAAAGCTGAAGGTATACTGCTCAGCCGAACAAACTTCAACTGAGGTAAGAACCTGACTCAAAGAAACCGTCGAACCGCAAGTGAAAAGTAATGGGTTCACTTCGGTATTTGGAACAAAGTTGTTCATGTTAATTTCCTTCGTCACGCTCGTCGTACTTTCATTTCCTTGAACGTCAGTGGCAAAAACAGTGATTGAATAGGTCGTTCCCAATTCTAGGCCATCGACCAATTGGAGCGGACAAATCGGACTGGTAGTTCCCGAATTGTATTCGAGCTGGTTTGCACCATCATCGAATACCCATCGGTAATTGGTCGCGCCAAAAATTCTTCGGGCTTTTACATTGTCGCACATGTTGTACAACTCACCGGCAAAATTATCGAGCAAGAAGGTAGTAGGACCGTCAGCCGTCGATATGGTGCATGATACACCGTAATCTCCAATATTTGGACCTTGGTACATCCGTGCTCTTACTCGAACATTGTAAGAACGACCGTATTCAAAATCTTCAAACCATCCGATGTAAAAGTTAGGGTTTGTTCCATTTGGCGATTCCACTTCGTAGGTTGCAAATGGCGACTCCAACTCAGTAAATTCAAATATGAATGCTTCCAAAAGGAAATTAGGATTCGGAATAGTCGCTCGAATCAAACTATTAGCGGTAAGCTCAGTAGCACCACAATCAGCCTGACGAATTCTCACGAATGGAATGTGCGCGACTCCTGTTGCAAAAGCCGTAGTTGCTGGAGCCGATCCTCCTGCATGATAAACGCGGTAAACGTATTCTTGACCAGGAGTCAGATCATTGATCCAAAACAATTCACGCAATCCTGCACCTGCCTCGTTTATACAAGCCAGTTGCATTCCTCCACAGCCATCAAAAACTTCAATCGCTGGATCAAAATCTCCAGAAGTCTCCACTCTAAAATAGGTGGTGCTTCCAACTGCTGTAAATGAGAAATAAGGATCAGGACTCGTTCCAGGCCCGTTGCATTGAGGATCCAGAGAATAAGTAACCGATGATACATCACCTGCTATTTCAGAACTTGCGAAGGTTGTTTGTGATACAACGGTCACAGCATTGATGCAGTTATCTGAAGTAGGACATGTGAAGTCAAGACCTCCTTGAACCAATTCACAGCTAGCAATGGTTTCGCTTGAAATTGTGATTTCCACGGGTGAACCAATGTTAAATGGCCCTACGTTTTGAACTCCCGTGGAGCTAACACCTGTGGTAGCAGCCACGCCTGCATCATTGCTGATGGCAACCGATGCGCTATTCCCAAGAGATGTGATATCTACATCGACGGTAAAAGTTCCCGCACCGCAATTTTCAACAACTGAAAAATTAGCAGTCGGAGCAGAACAACCATCACAGGAAACCTGCCAGTCCCAACCCAATCCAAAGCTGAAACTACCGTCTGCACAACTGCCGCTGACGTCAGATGTAGCCGTCATAAAAATACTACCACTGGGAGCGGTTTCGCTGATTCCTGAGAGGTCTCCGCCATTACTTCCTTGAAAAAGAATAGTTCCCGATCCGTCACTTCCGTCTCTGATAGTGATTTGATCAAGGCCGTCTTCCAACTCCCCCGAAAGGAAAGTAAGCGCAACAGGAGATCCATCTGGAGAACTGTATAGAAATGAAGTATTGTCATTGTTTTGATAGCAATAGTCTTGATCAAGAGGAGTTCCGCAAGTCAGAATATTTTCACAGGCCAGACCAACATCCGTTACGACTTCACTTATGTTACACGTATTGTCATCGTTATGAACCACGGTAATCGTCGCAACAGTTCCCAAAGGAAATGGACCGACCGTTTGTATACCTGTAGAAGTCACATTTGTAATGGCAGCTGCGCCACCATCATTGGTAATGTCTAACGAAGAAGCATCTCCCAAAGAGGAAATGAACAAGCTCACCTCGTACTCATTTCCTCCGATACAAGATTCAGAAAAAGCCACTGAAGGCGGTGTACATGTCGTCTCTCCATTGGCACAAATACTAAAATCTCCTTGGATGTTGTTATTCGTTTCCCAAAGTTGGACGAATTGAATTTCCCCTGGAGCACCAGTCAATTGGAGTTCTGGGAAAAATCCAGGACCGCTATTGGCATCACACCCTATTAACACCAAACTTCCACAAGCTCCTGAATAGGCAGCAGCATTCACGTTCATACCAGCTGGAGTAGTACCTGGAATCAACGTGGTAGAGACCGTAACAACTCCAGAAGGTGGAATTACAACTGAATACCATGCATCTCCACCAGAGAAAAAATCACAATCAGCACCAACAGGTACTTGACCTGAATTTGTTAGACCAGAATTCGAAGCCGTGCTAAAGACACAACTACCAACATTTACGGTAAGGGATTGAGCACTCGCACAGTCGTTTCCCTGACCGTAAGAATTTAAAGACCAAGACACTAACAAGGCAATCACGGCAATTAAGAAAACATTCTTCATTTGGAATTGAGTTTAAGGGTTGTGAGAATCTAAGTTGGCATACGTGCTTCAGATAAATAAGGTTCAAAATTTCACGACAGTGAATTCTGAAGTTTTTTAATATTAAAAAAGCCTGCATAAATGCAGGCTTCAGAATTCTAATTAAGAGACGGTATCATTCGGTAATGACTATACCGACTGCTTCGAAGTTCATGCTAATTTCAGGCTCCGTAATCGTAGCGATTTCTTCCGCTGATTTTTCAGCATCCTCGGCTAAGTGTTTCAAATAGTCCACATCGAGCGTATCAATGAAAGCGAATCCTTCCATAATAACGTTCATTCCTCCTACACCTTCAGTAGGAACAAAGAAACCATAGTCTTTAAATCTCACACGCATCTCTTCGCCATTTCCCATATCTACGGTCATCCAGCAACCTTTCACTTTGCATGTCTCATTGATGGTGGCTTCAAGAGTCACGTAGAGCGAGTCTTGACCTTCCATTTGCGCATAGAATGCATCGGACTTCAGGGCGCCAGAGGTATCTATTGTATCGCCATAATAATTCATAGAAACGGTTTCAACAACAGCTTCAACCTCTTGTGTTTCGGTTTCCACGTTCTCGACAGTTTCGCTGCAAGAGTAGAAGCCAATCAATGCAAATGCTAATAGTAGATTTTTCATGGTTTAAAATTTTGCCCTAAAGATAATTAACGCTTTACAATCTTGAACTCCGTCCGTCGATTTATCGCCCGATCTGCATCAGAATTATTTGGAACCATCGGCTTTGATTCGCCATACCCCTTAAAATTCATCTTATCGGGATTGACACCTGATTCCTGGAGGTACCCAAATACTTCGAAAGCTCGATCTGCGCTCAGAGCTAAGTTCGCCTGATTATCTCCGACGTCATCCGTGTGTCCGTATATGTCGACTTGATAAGTAAGGTTCTCATTGAGGTAATCAGCAAATTCGCTGAGCACGGATTTGGAGGCTTCGTCAATTTCAGATGAGCCCGTGGCGAAACGGATATCATTCATCCGGTAGGTCTTTCCCGAAACTAGCTTCTCCACTTTTATCTCTAAATCGCGCACAGTTTCAGAGGTATCGGCGAGAGTAAACACGCGTGTATTAAAAGCGAGGTCTTCAGTTTCACTCTTTATACTTACTACTACGTCTTCCCCTTTTCTCAGGTTTATAACCGCAGCATAAGTGCCGTCAAGGTCGTCTACATCCACTTCTTTTATCTCTTTAGTCGCAGCGTACTTAATTTCAATCTTAGCATCGGAGACCAACTCGCCCTCTGCATTCTTAACATCTCCTTTCAAAATCAAAACCTTCTCGGGCCTAGCTGCTTTGGGAACGTCAAATGCGAATATATCCAGTTCCTTGGCAGACGAAACATTTGAAGATGAAAAGAGTGCCACCTTACCGTCGGTGCTCACCACCAGGCCATGCTCATCTTGTGGTGAATTCACAGGGTAGCCAATATTCTTTGGTTTAGTCCAGCCCCCGTCTTCTTCTTGTTTGCTATAAAAAATATCATAACCTCCGGCTCCTAGGTGCCCATTGCTGGCAAAGTACATCGTGCGGCTGTCAGCATGCAATACAGGACTCTTGTCATTTCCATCCGTATTGATAACATCTCCTATGGGTTGCGCCTTTGACCAAGGTCCGTTTAAAGAACGCTCGGTATAGAAAATGTCGGTAGTGGGATTTCCCTCTTTATCGGGGGTTGTGTTTTCTCTGATGGTAGCGAAGTAGAGTGTATTTCCATCAGCCGATAATGTGGGCTGTGCCTCCCATCCGTCAGAAGTATTGACATTTTCACCTAAATTTTCCAGCCCGGTCCAGTTATAAATGACTTTTCCTGCATCGTTGGTCTCTCGCTCATATCTTGAAACATAGAGATCGCAATTTTTATAATTGGACGAAACAGGTTTACACACGGTAATAAACATCTCCCGATTATCGAGAGAAAGAGTAACTCCGCCGTAATTATCTCCTACATTGAACGGAGGTGCCAAGGGTTCAGCATTTTCATATTCGTTGGTCTCTTTTATCTGTGAGGCCATCATAAATCGCTCAACCTCTTTGGTATATAGATCACCCTTTGCTTTTTCCTTCGATTTCCGAGTAAAGAAAATCAGTTGGTTATCTGGTGATAACATGGGCAAATACTCCCCAGCATCCGTATTTACATTTGCCAACCTTCTCGGATTGTATTCCACAGGGTTGGAATAAAACTCATTGTAGAAACGCACTTCAGGCAATACAGAAGCAATATCACCCTCTTTGGCATTGTGATCGCGAGAGGATTTCCCCTGCTCTTTATCAAAAGTTAAGAAGCCTTCAAAATACTTCTGCGCGTTCTCGTAATCCTGATTGGCGTATGCAATGATTCCCGAATAATAGTAAGCGTCAGCATGATACTTTGGACACGAAGTGATCACTTCTACAAAATCGCTGTATGCTCTATCGTAGCCAGTGTTTTGCTCCATTGCCATGCCGTATTCAGCGCGGGCTTTACCAAAAAGACATTCGATGCATTCAGGATCGACTTCAAGAGACTTCCTGAATAGGTCGATTCGCTCATCGATCTCCAGTCGGGAATTGTTCATGGCTCCATCCAAGAGCTTTTGCACTTTTTTCGACGAGGACGGTCCGCAATTCTGTGCCTGTAGCGCAAAACCAAAAAATAGGGCCCCACTAAGGAATAGATATTTTGCTGCTTTGGAAATCATGGAACTTACTCTCCGTTATTGATCCTATCGGCTTGTTTTCTGGCGTCAGCCATTATTTTATCAGCTTGCTTCTGTGCTTCAACTACCAATTTATCACCTTGCTTATCGGCTTGCCTTCGCAATTGATCAGCGCCAATTTTAGCTCCCGCCTTAGCGATTGGATTCTTTGCATCCTTCACCAGTTTATCGGCTTGCTTGTCTGCTTCTTTACGCAGATCATCAGCAGCTTTTTCGCCCTCCTTTACCAATTGGTCTGCTTGCTTTTGAGCTTCAGCTAAAAGTTCATCGGCCTTCTCGCTCAAGTCTTCCTTAACCTCTTTAATTTGTTCCTCGATCACTTCTTTAACCGCTTCAGTGGCCTGCTCTTTCGCTGAGCTCTCGCCTTCCATTCCTGCAAAGGCTGGCTTAATAGAAGGATCGTATAGATCTCCTTCGATAGTTACATCCATATTGATGTATTCGCCCAATGACATATTTCCGCCAAGGAAAGCATTGGCTTGACCAAGTAAACCTTCAGCCATTTTATTGAAGTCACCACCCAGCTCTTTTCGTGGAATTTTCATTTTCATGAGGTAGTCAATCTTCTCATCGAAACTTACCCAACCGCTCACATTGGCAGTCATCGCGTCAATTTTTAGATCGAAGGGGGAAGTGGTGACCTTGCCGCCATCAATGACAAATGTTGCCTCTAAATCTTGGATACGTTGTTCTTTCAAACCAGGAGCCTTTAAGGTGCTAGATAGCTTCTCAAGGAAGTCTCCTCCTTTTAGTATGACCTCATCGCTGATCAATGAACCGCGTCCTTGCATCGTTTCGTAGACTGGTTCCATATTCTGATCGAGAATTCCCTCTACCTTCAACTTAGAGCTGATTTTACCTTTTGCATGCTTCGTAATTGGAGCTATCTTTTGCACGGTATTGAAAGTTTCGAAAGCCTTGTCAATATCAATATCCTTCAGGTCGTAAGCAAAATCGTAGGACGGTTTATCCATATCTTGAGTTGAGTAGCTTCCGCTAATGCCCATGGTTCCACCGAGCCCTTTGGCTTGCAAATTCTCCAATTCGGCACGTTCATTTCTCAAGGTGATTTTTCCTTTAATATCAGAGAGTACGAGATCATCGTAAGTAATTTCTCCGATGGTTGCATTTAAAACTAAGTCGAGATTGTCTGGAATCGGAACGACTCCTGAAGAACTATCGGCAGGAGCAGTTTCTCCCTCGACTTGCTCTACAGCTTCAGCTGTTTCTTCGCCTTCCTCAGTTGGCATAAATTTGTTGACATCAATCTTATCCGCACCGAAGTTGAACACGCCCTGCAACGTAGTGTCTTGGAGGGCGTACGCCACGTAATTACTGATATAACCATCCATCTCCATATTGATTCCTTCGTAAATCAATTTCACTTTTTCCACGTTCAACCTCTGAGGTGTGAAGTCCATTTTGGCAATTGGCAATGCCACATTTACTTCGGCATCGCGGTAAATGAAGTCATTCATCGCAGCGGCTCCCGAAGCTTCAAAATCATTGAAGCGTTGATTTTCAATAGCGCTTAGATTTCCATCCAATTTGAAATGAGCTGAAAGGTTTCCTGCCAACTCAAATTCCTCTTCCATCGGAACCACATCCTTAAAACTTCCCAAATCCAAGTCAGCATCAACTTTCGTCCGAATGTTAGGATCGCTTATCGGATTGCGCAAAAAGAGGTACGCATCGATGGTATTTGGCTTGGCCGCCGTTTTACCAATTTCCATGTGAAACTTGGGAACATCAAGGGTGATTTTATCCAAATCGTTTCCTTCGGGGCTTTCGACTTTTGCACTGATGGCGATGTTTTGAATGCTCTTTGGCAAATCGGGATATTGCACCGATCCGTTGTCCACTTTAAGCTCGGCCATAAAACCGGGCATATTCTGCTCGTTATAAGTTCCGCGAACATATCCATCCAGCAAGACCGATCCCGAAGCACTTACACCTTCTAAATCCTGGGTGTAATAAGCGGGAATCAAACTCAAAATAGCCGTGAGCTCTGCCGTTTCAGTAGCAAAAGTGATGTCCATATCGATGTCATCTGTTGGCATGGCCACAAACCCATCGAACTTTAGGACTAAGGCATTCACATCGAGTTCATTTTCCATGAACTCGAAGCGCATCTCTTCAAGGTTCATTGCCAAATCGGCAATAAGATCAGCTTTGAGGGCATTGGCATACTTGATCCCGTCGTAATCGACGGTGAAAGCCTTGATATGCGTTTCGGTTTTGAGCGTAAAAATATCTTGGGCAAAATCACCGCTCCCGATGTGATCCAAATCTTGGATGGTCATTCGCATAGGCAAGGTGGCATCGTCATAAATAATCACACCGTCAGTAATGCTATACTCCTTGATTGACAAATTGAGCGGTGCCGCTTCCTCGGTGGTCACTTCTTCTATTGCGGGTTCGTCGTCTGATGCAATCGCGATATCGTAATTGGCACGACCATCTTCGAGTACCTTAACCATAAAATACGGTCTGTCCAGGCTGATGCTTTTTATGACAATTTGATCTCCGCTAATGACGCTCATCACATCCATCACCAGACCGATATTACCAATGCTCGCCAGCGTGTCGCTTTCAAAGTCTTCAATGCCGACTATACTCAGTTCTTCAATACCAACGGCTAGGTTGGGGAAATTGCGAATAAGGGATAAGCTCACATCGTTGAACTCCACTTTTGCATGCAGGTTCTCGTTGGCTTGTTGTTTGACTAGATCAATTATTTTCCCTTTAAAGACAAAAGGAAGAATCAGAAGGAGCAGAAAGATAGCCACTACAATGATGGCAATAATTCTCAGCGCTTTTTTCATAAGTCCTCGCGGTAGTTTAGTTCGTTTTCAGATTTTGCAATCACGGTAGAAACAGTCGCATCACCCGTGACGTTTACTACAGTGCGACACATATCTAAGATACGGTCAACGGGAAATATTATTGCGATCCAAAGCGGATTCAATCCAACACTTTGTAAAACAATAATGAGCATAACCAGTCCAGCACTTGGAACAGCGGCAGAACCGATCGAGGCGAGAGTAGCCGTCAGCACGATGGTCAATTGCTGTCCAAAAGTGAGATCGACGTAGTGGAGCTGGGCCAAAAAGATAACCGCAACGGCCTGATAGAGGCTCGTTCCGTCCATATTTACTGTAGCCCCAATGGGAAGTACAAACCCAGTAATACTTCTGGAAACGCCAATATTCTCCTCAACGCATTCCATAGTAACTGGAAGTGTGGCGGCACTGGAGCTAGTCGAAAAAGCAAGAAATTGGGCTGGACTTATTCTTTTAAAAAATCCTCTGTAAGTCATCGGTTTAACGACTCCTTTCGCAATAAGCGGATAGAACACAAAAATCATAAAGGCCAAACCAATGACCACCGTAATGGAATAGCTCCCAAGTCCTTTGAAAATTTCAAAAACCTCTGCAGGCGTGTCGGCCATAGTTGACAGCACTCCCGCCATCAATGCAAAAACGAAGAATGGAGCAGCTTGCATGACAATGTCTACCATTTTCAAAAACACTTCGTTGGTGCCATTTATAAATGACTTCAACATACTCACCTTCTCTTCGGGAACTATTGCCAAGCAAAGACCAAAAAAGATGGCGAAGAAAATGACTTGTAACATGAGTCCATTATCAGAAATGGACAAGATGATGTTCTCGGGCACCATATCCACCAAGAATTTCAGAGGACCATCATCTTTGGATGCTTGCGCAGTTTCCAATTTGGAAGCGGCTTTACTCAGGCTATTTTCATCGGCCAATTCCTGTGCCTCGGCATTGAGGTAGCTTGCGTATTTGGGGTCTCCCGAAAAGTACTTGCCGTCTTTGATTTCGATATCATTCGAAACAGCCCACGTTTCATAGGCTATTCGGTTCTTGATCCGCGATTCTTCGCCAACGAAATTCCCCGGCTTGATGACATTAACCAGAAGAAGACCTATACCGATGGCGGTAATAGTGGTAATAAGGTATAGCCCTAAAGTCTTGGCGCCAAGCCTTCCCAGTTTGGAAACATCCTTGAGCCCAGCGATTCCCGACATGATGGAAAACAGCACCAAGGGCACGGCAATAAATTTGAGCATTCGGATGAAAATCACACCAAATGGATCGATCCAATTTTTGGTGAATTCATTCCAACCCAGGTAACTCGCCAGAAATGCCCAGATGATTCCAAGTACAAGTCCGATGATGATTTTCCAGTGCAGTGCTAGTTTTTTCATAAACGAGTTGTGCGGTTTCGCAGAAGGTGATCGACCAATACGAGGGCAGTCATGGCTTCCACAATGGGTACCGCTCTCGGCACCACGCATGGATCATGTCTTCCTTTAATTTCCAATTCAGTTTCTTTCCCTTCGCGGGTAATGGTTTGTTGCTTTTTTCCAATGGAAGCGACGGGTTTGAAGGCCACTCGGAATACAATATCCATTCCGTTTGAGATGCCCCCTTGAACTCCTCCACTGTGATTGGTTCTTGTGGAAGGTTTGCCATCCACAATTTCAAATCCATCGTTGTGATCGCTGCCCCTCATTTTGGCAGCAGCAAAACCGCTACCGATCTCAAAACCTTTAACAGCATTGATACTCAGCATGGCTTTGCCCAAGTCGGCGTGGAGTTTATCAAAAACGGGGTCACCCAATCCTGCGGGAACCTCTAATACCAAGCCTGTCACAATTCCTCCAAGGGTATCGCCCTCATCTCTTGCATTCTCGATGGCCTTTCTCATGGCTTTCGCCGAAGAAGGTTCGGGACAACGAACTTCATTTTCTGGTGCATTCAAATCCAGTTCGGTGTGTGGCTTATCGAGCTCAACTTGTCCGATAGCACTCACATACGATTTGATTTCAATCCCTTCTGCTAGGAGCAGTTGTTTGGCAATAGCCCCTGCTGCTACTCGGCAAGCTGTTTCGCGAGCCGATGATCGACCACCGCCTCGGTAATCTCTAATTCCATACTTTGCTTCGTAGACATAATCAGCGTGGGAAGGACGAAAGACATCTTTGAGATTGCCGTAATCTTTTGATCGTTGATCGGCGTTCGGGATAATGAATGCGATGGGAGTTCCCGTAGTCGTTCCTTCAAAAATTCCCGAGAGCCAGCTTACCGTATCAGATTCCTTTCGTTGGGTGGTCAAATCGCTTTGACCTGGCTTCCGCCGATCCAATTCTTTTTGGATAGCATCCATATCGAGTTGAAGTCCCGCAGGACATCCGTCTATAATTCCCCCGATTGCCTCGCCATGCGATTCTCCGAAGGTAGTAAGCTTAAAAAGGGTACCTAAGCTATTTCCCGCCATGCGGCCAAAGATAGTAATCTTTCACACCGTCAAAGCGGGTGTTCGCTTCTGTTTTCGCACCTTTACGGTTCAAAATCTAGGGCATGAAAATTCTCATCAAAAACATCAAAGGACTGGTTGGCCATTACGAAGATGCTCCCCGCTTTTTACGCGGACAGGACATGGATACTCTCCCTATTTTGGAGAACGCCTTCCTCGGTATCGAAGATGGAAAAATTGCCCTGTACGGAAAGATGGAAGACTGGGGTGGAATAACCGATTGGCGAGACTTGGAAGTCATTGATGCCGAAGGCCGTTTCGTTCTCCCCTCTTTTTGTGATTCCCACACGCACCTAGTTTTTGCTGCATCACGCGAATTGGAATTTGAAGACCGAATCAAAGGGTTGACTTATGAGGAAGTCGCGGCTCGCGGAGGTGGAATTCTGAACTCTTCGCGAAAGCTCCGAGAAATGACTGAAGACGAGCTATTTGAACGAGCGCTGGTGCGCCTGAAAAAAGCCCAACTTTCGGGAACAGGCGCGATTGAAATCAAAAGCGGCTACGGACTTGACACCGAATCGGAGATCAAAATGCTGCGTGTCATTCGTCGACTCAAGGAGGAATCGGGTATGATGATCAAATCAACATTTCTGGGAGCGCATGCCTTGCCACCCGAATTTAAGGAATACCGTGAAGGGTATGTCGACCTCATCATCAAGGAGATGATTCCAGAAATCGCCAAAGAAGGACTCGCCGATTACGCCGATGTCTTTTGTGAGAAAGGATACTTCACGACTGCCGAGACTTTAGCCATCGTTGAAAGTGCCGCCCGCCACGGGATGAAGAGTAAAATCCACGTAAACCAGTTCAATGCTTTTGGAGCCATTCCCGAATTGGTACAAGCAGGTGTGGTCTCGGTTGATCACTTGGAGGTATTGGGCAAAGGCGACGTATCTGCTTTAGTGAATTCGAGCACGATTGCAACGGCACTGCCGCTTTGTAGTTTGTTCCTAAGCATTCCCTACACTCCTGTTCGGGAACTCATGAACGAAAATGCCATTGTCGCACTTGCTACCGATTTTAATCCTGGTTCCGCACCGTCAAGCAATATGCCGATGGCGATTTCTTTGGGCTGCATCAAAATGAAGATGACACCAGCCGAGGCGATCAACGCTGCAACTTTAAATGGCGCAGCGGCGATGGAGGTTTCGGATACTCATGGAACCATCACTGCGGGTAAATCAGCGAATATGCTGATTACAGAGCCTTGTGAGCATTTGAGCTATTTGCCTTATAGCTTTGGTGAGCCAGCAATTGATGGGGTGATTTTAGAGGGAGAGATCATAAAAGGAATTGAATGATCCCATTCAAAACTGGAGAAGCATACCCATCTCTCCAACTCCAGCCTCAAAACTCAACTCCATTCCTTCCCCGATGGTCACTTTTTTATGAACCAAAACCATGGCGACATCAAAGGCAAATAGAAATGCTCCTTGCAGCATAATCGACTTTCCATAACCCTTCCAGAGATCGGGATCCTTGGAGACGTTTTTTGATCGCTCCATCATCCAAGCGCCTGCTGCGATGTAGCCGAGATCAAGCCCCGCGTTGAAGAGAAGGGTTTTATCGATACCCATTTGCTCCTGGAAGAGTTCAAGAGCAGAACCATCCGTTCCCAACTTAGCCGCACTGAAATAGCCAAAACCTGCGATCGCCAGATTGACACCGTTCCAGATGGCATTCATCTCGTAAAAGCGGGAAGTGCTTCCAGAGGTATTGGTGCGGAGGACCAAACCCGAAGCAATATTGGCAACAGCCCAACCTCCCAAGACCATCATTCCCGTTTGTCGGTAGTTCTGCTCAGCTTGCCAAGATTCTTCCAGCGTTTGACTGAAAACCAAAATGGAAAATAACAAAAAGGCAGAAGTGAGACCAAAGGATTTCATGATTGATTTTTTAAAGAAACGTGCTGTTTTAGAGAAGGTTCAGTACGGTTTTTACCACCGATTGCAGCAAGTTATAAAACTGTAACACAAAAAAACGCCGAGCAAGCTCGGCGTTTCATTTATTTTGTCTTATTCAAGGCCCTCCTGAACCTCCCTTAGTGTCTGATCAGGGAAGTCTGGTAGCAGCGTTACACTCGTTTTGAGAACCAAGGAGCTGACATTGGTCAGTGACTGTTCACAAAACGAGTGTAACGCTGCTAACGGGCTTTCATGTCGAACACTATCCGCACTTGGAGTGGCCGCAATTCTTACAGCTAAGACAACCCTCCTCGTAAACCAAGGATTCCTGTCCGCATTCCGAACACTCTACTCCTTCGGCAGCAGTGCCTGCAGGAACGTATTGCTTGAGGGCTCGAATGACTCCGTTCTTCCAAGTATTCAACGTATCGTCGCTTAGGTGAAGATTCTCAACCATATTAACCACATCGGCGATAGGCATGCCGTGACGCAATACGCCGCTAATCAACCTAGCATAGTTCCAGAACTCAGGATCAAATGAGCGCGACAGTCCTTCGATAGTCACGAAATATCCGTCTTTGTCTTTGTAGCGGAAATCATAACGGGTCTTGCCCGTTTCTTCGTCCTTGCCTTTGATTACAAAACCTGTGTCAACAGCTTTCGGCAAATGAAATGAGTCTTCTGCGTGACCTGTAAACACCTCGTAAGGACGGTCATTCAGAATCCCAACAACGGCAATCCACTTCTCTGAATTGTTGTTGAAACGCACCACTTGTGATTCGAGTGATTTAGGTCTAACAGGAGCTTTATTCTCAGCTACCACCTCTTTGGTTTCGGGAGTATCGGAAATGAGAACTCCAGAGCGCGAACCATCGCGGTAAACAGTGATTCCTTTGCAACCGCTTTCCCAACCCGTTTCGTAAATACTGGCCACCATTTCTTCGGTCGTCTCGTTGGGAATGTTCACCGTTACCGAAATGGAGTGATCTATCCACTTCTGCACCCTTCCTTGGAGATGAACTTTATTTACCCAATCCACATCATTGGCAGTAGCCTTGTAGTAAGGAGACTCCTCAATGAGTTTATTCAGGTCTTCGTCATTCCAGTGACGAACCTCATCAGCATCGAGGCCTTTCACTTTGAGCCAGTCAGCAAACTTGTGGTGGAAAACGGCGAATTCTTGCCAGTGATCTCCTACCTGATCGACAAAGTCGGTGCGGGTATTCTGATCATTGGGATTGATCTTCTTGCGGCGCTTGTATGAAACCATAAAGACAGGCTCGATACCTGAACTGGTCTGAGTCATCATGCTCGTTGTTCCCGTCGGCGCAATGGTCAAAGAGGCAATGTTTCGTCGACCGTGCTCTTTCATATCCTCGATGAGCTGTGGGTCGGCTTCCGCCAAACGCTGGATAAACGGATTCTCGACTTCCTTCTTCCAGTCAAAAATCGGGAAGCTACCTCTATCCTTCGCTAGGCTCACAGAACCGTTGTAAACGGATAGGGCCAATGATTTGTGCACTTTCTCCGTAAAGGAGATAGATTCTTCAGCACCGTAAGTTATCCCCAAAGCGGCAAGCATATCACCTTCTCCAGTGATACCAATTCCAGTTCGGCGACCTTGGATGCATTTCTCTTGAATTTTTAACCAAAGGGTTCTTTCGGTGCGCTTGATCTCTTCGTCCTCTGGATCGGCATCAATCTTAGCGATAATCGCATCGATTTTTTCCATTTCCAGGTCGATAATATCGTCGGCAATGCGCTGAGCCAGTCGGCCATGCGCTTCAAATTTCTCAAAGTTGAAACTTGCCTCAGCCGTGAATGGCTTCTCCACATAGCTGTAAAGATTGATTGCCAAAAGGCGACAAGAATCATACGGACAAAGTGGAATCTCTCCGCAAGGATTCGTTGAAGTCGTCTTGAAACCTACATCAGCGTAGCAATCTGGGATGGACTCGCGTGTGATGGTATCCCAAAAGAGGATTCCAGGTTCAGCCGAAGACCAGGCATTGTGAATGATCTTGTCCCAAATTCGACGGGCATCCACTTCATTCACGTGAGTCGGCTTATCAGAATCAATAGGGTACTGCTGCCTATAAGTTCCGCCCGACTTAACGGCTCTCATAAACTCATCGTCGATGCGAACGGAGACATTGGCTCCAGTCACTTTCGTTCCATCCATTTTGGCATCGATGAAACGCTCGGCATCGGGATGCTTAATAGATATGCTCAACATCAAGGCTCCGCGACGTCCGTCTTGAGCCACCTCACGTGTCGAATTGCTGTAGCGCTCCATAAAAGGAACAACTCCTGTTGAAGTAAGCGCTGAGTTCTTTACGGGCGACCCAGTAGGTCGAATTCCAGAAAGGTCATGCCCTACTCCACCGCGACGCTTCATAAGTTGTACTTGCTCCTCGTCGACTTTCATAATTCCGCCGTAAGAATCGCTTTTTCCATCATTTCCAATTACAAAGCAATTGGAAAGTGAGGCCACTTGATGTTTGTTTCCAATTCCAGTCATCGGACCTCCTTGCGGCACGATGTACTTGAATTTTGCCAAAAGAGCAAAAATCTCAGCCTCTGAAAGTGGACTTGGATAGTTCTTCTCAATGCGAGCAATTTCCTTCGCCATGCGTCGGTGCATGTCGTCAGGATTTTGCTCAAAAATGTTTCCGTAAGAATCTTTCAGGGCATACTTGTTTAACCAAACACCTGCTGCCAACTCATCACCGTCGAAATACTCTGTGGCGGCTTTCAGCGCCTCATCATAAGTGTATCCGACTTTCTTCTCTTCACTGTTTACGGGGGTTTCCAAGGTTTTTACGCTCATTATTCGGGATTAGATATTTTTATAACTCGGGTTTTAAAGGTACGAGACAGAATCCTTTTTAGTCTACCTGAAAGAGCATAAACTCAATAAAAACATGCACATGGAATTGTTGATATCGCTGCTAACCGCGATGCTATAGCCGTTTAAGAATGAAGTGGCTGTTGAAAGATTTCGAAAGAAAAATTTCCAAAAAATGATGGACATTTCCATTTGGAAATCACCAACTCTGAAAACAAAAATGTTTTCCACATTCAGGATATCTTGACGCACTAGAACAACCTTGTAATTCTCTCTTTCCTGTCTGAGTGCGTTGAAAACTTCATCTCCCGGAACAAAAAAAATAGTGTAACAAAAAGTGATTCCCGCTCAAGGATCTTCTAGTAATCTCCTACTTTGGCTCGCAATCCAAAAAATCGATCAGCCTCTTTGAAGTATGAGGAATTCATCTCAGCAATGGACATGATTTAAATGCCTAGAGCACTTAGTGTAAAAACTGCCTCGCTAGACACCTCGAGATGGGGCTAACTCTTTCTGCTTGGCGCTCTTCTATTCGGTTTCACTTCATTGCGAACATAAATCAACTTGAGATTCTTGCTTTTGGGATTTTCTCGCTGCTCGATCTCAAACTCTCCGATAGACTTAATAAGGGGAGTCAACTTTAAAAAGCCAAAGTTCCGTGAGTCAAAGTTGGGTTGCTTTTTTTGGATCAAGCTTCCTACATCCCCTAGGAATGCCCACCCATCATCGTCTGACAAATCGGAAATGGAAGCTTTGATCAGTCGAATGTCGCGAGAAGTGATTTTGTCTACACTACTCTTGTCCTCTTCGTCTGTTTGTTTCTCTTCCTTTTTATCGTCGGAGCGTGATTTCAAAATCTCTACGTAGATAAACTTATCGCAAGCCACGATAAATGGATTTGGTGTTTTCTTCTCTCCCAATCCAATAACAAGCATTCCTGCTTCGCGCAGTCGAGTGGCCAATCTTGTGAAATCGCTATCACTGGATACGATACAAAAACCACTCACCTTGCCCGTGTAAAGAATATCCATCGCATCGATGATCATCGCCGAATCTGTCGCGTTTTTGCCTTTGGTATAGCCATATTGCTGAATGGGCGTGATGGCATTCTCCAACAGTAAATTCTTCCATTTAGAAAGCCTGGGATTCGTCCAATCTCCGTAGATGCGTTTGATGGTTGGATTGCCATATTTGGCAATCTCTTCCATCATTTCTTTAACGTGGGCTGAGGGTATGTTGTCACCGTCGATTAAAACGGCTAGGGTGGTATTGTCCATAGAGAGGATTTTAAACAAAGGTGGCGATAAGAAATGGTATTGGGTATTGATAATTGGGTGTGAGGATGTCTTTACTTTTCAAAGCTGGCCTTTCGATTAAAAAACTACTTTAAAATTAACATAACAATATGCCATCTAACTAAGTTAGATTTCTCACTTTTGCATCTCAATTGAAACCGATTCCTCCTCATAGAGAGTCTGCTACCCGAGAAAGCATCATTTCCGAAGCCATTGAATTGGCGAAAGAAGAAGGCTGGAAAAAGGTAACCGTTCGTGCCATCTCTTCGAGGTTGGGATACCAGCCACCAGTGCTTTACCAATTTTTTGACAACAAGGATCACCTGATTCAAACCATTTTGGAAAATGGTTTTGAAACATTAACCACTTCTTTAATGGAGGCCAGATCAAGTCAAAACGATCCTGAATCAAAACTGCTTGCGATGGCCAAAGCACGGTTTCGATTTGCAATAGAACACGCCTCGCTGCATTCGCTCATGTTTAAAACTGATTCCCCCAATTGGTTTCGCGAAACCGTTTTCTCGGGAATGTGTCAGACCCGTGAAATCGTGACTTCTCTCATTCAGGAAATTAGTGGTAGAGAAGATAAATGCCTTGACTTAATAACCAACTTCATTTCCCTGATAAAGGGATATACATTTTTCGCTACTGAACTTCCGACCGAGCTCTGCAAGAGTCACTTTTTTGGAACTAAAAGCCCCGAAGTAGCATTAGCGGAAGCGATGACAAGATTTATAAATTCCATTCAACCCAATGAATAAAAGAAAAATCATTATCGTCCTCGCCGGAGTGGGAATTCTGGCCGCATCCATTCTCCTTTCAGGAATGCTTACTAAGGAAGGTCAGGAAAAACCCAAAGAGTTTGAAATGCTTACCGCCGTTCAGCTTAAAAAAATGACTCCGACAACCATCGTGCGCACCATCCCTATTACCGGAAGGCTTATTCCAAAGCAATCGGTAATGCTATATGCCGAAGTAGGTGGACGAGCTACTTTTGGCTCAAAGCCATTCAAAGAAGGGGTCAGTTTCAATAAGGGTGAAATTCTCTTGAGCATCAATAGCGACGAATTGCAAAGTAGCTTGAGTGCTAAGCGAAGCAATTTTCAAAGTCTGCTAGCCTCTGTTATTCCCGATCTTAAGCTCGACTTTGTAGAAGCTGCTCAGGAATGGGAGGAATACCTTTTCAAAATTGACACGGATCAAAAACTACCGCCACCTCCAGAGGTGGAAGACAAGAAGCTCAAATTATTCTTGAGTGGTCGAAAGGTTTTCTCAGAATACTACAGCGTGATAGAAATGGAAACACGCTTTGAAAAGCACACCATTCGCGCTCCTTTTCGCGGCTCGCTTACGAAGGTCGAGCTCGACGAATCATCTCTAGTAAGGACAGGTCAACCATTGGGCACCATAATCAGCGCAGGTCAATACGAGATAGAAGCCGGAGTAAGTTATACCGAAGTAGATTACATGAAGGTAGGGACCACCTTTACCATGGAGGACCTTAACACAGGGAAGGAATACCAAGCCAAGGTGATTCGAATCAATGATTCGGTGGATCCGCAAACGCAACAAGTGAAGGTATACGCGGCCATTGCCGATCCAGAAGCTAAGAGCGGAATTTACCTTCAGGGAAAAATTCCTGCGGATGAAGTAGAACAAGCTATATCGATACCGTTGGAAGCTTTGGTGGGTAAAAACAAAGTCTATTTCGTAAAAGATTCGGTGGCCACACTTCATGAAGTTGAAGTAGCTTATAAAAATGGCGAAGAGGCGATCATATCAGGATTGAAGGGCTCAGTAGATGTCGTAATGGACAAGCACAACGAATCTTTAAATGGCTCAAAAGTAGCACCCGTAAATCTCGCTGAATGAAGAAGATTATAGCATTTTGCGTTCAAAATCAATTGCTGGTTTACCTAGCCATGTTCTTAGTGATCATCGGCGGAGTAATCTCAGCAAAGAGAATGAACACGTCATTTTTCCCCTCAGAAAAGGAAAAATATATTCAGATCAACGCCATCTATCCCGGAGCCTCTCCTAGTGAAATTGAAGAGGGTATTACTCTGAAAATCGAGGAGAACTTGAAAGGGGTAACGGGAATCGATCGAGTGACTTCCACGAGCAGCGAAAACGCGGCGAATATTCTTGTCGAGATTGAAACGAAAGCAAATGCCGACTTGGTTTTGCAAGACGTGAAGAACGCCGTCGACCAGATTTCCAATTTCCCGGAAGGGATGGAGCAAATCGTGGTTTTCGTTCAAGAGGTCGTGAACTTCACGTCCAAATTAGCACTCGTAGGTGACGTTTCAATCAACACTTTGGAAGAGACTGCCGACTTGGTAGAAGATGAGCTTCGGTCACTACCCAATATTTCGCAAATCAGCGTTTACGGATATTCTGAAGAAGAGGTGGAAGTGGCCGTTCGCGAGAATGATCTACGCTCATTTGGCTTAAGCTTTCAAGACATTGCCAATGCCATCGGACAGCAGAATATTGAGGTAACAGGAGGCCGAATTATGGCCGCTACGGAGACCATCATCCGCTCCGATCACAAAAAATATTCAGCCGATGAGCTGCTCGACCTTACGATAAAAGTACTGCCTGACGGACGCCGAGTGGAACTCCGCGACGTAGCCGACATTCGAGAAGATCGAGCCGAAACTACCAACTCGGCCTTTTTCAATGGAAGGCGTGCCATAACCATAACAGTAAATACACTCAACGAGGAGAATATTCTCGATGCCGCTGATGCCGTTGATGCATACGTCGTGGAATTCAATGAGCGCGGGGGTGCCGTAGAATTGGTTCTCATACAAGATGGAACCGTGACACTTAAGGAGAGAATCACCTTACTTCAAGAAAATGGAATTCTAGGAGCTTTTCTAGTCTTTGTCTTGCTGGCACTTTTCTTAAGAATCAGGTTGGCTTTTTGGGTCGCCGCTGGTATCCCGATTTCCTTTTTGGGGATGTTTATCATCGCCAATTTGGTAGGAATTACCATCAACGTCCTCTCGCTTTTCGGGATGATTTTGGTCATCGGTATTCTGGTAGACGACGGAATCGTAGTGGGAGAAAACATCTTCCAACATTACGAGCGAGGAAAGAGCCGTCTACAATCTGTTATCGACGGAACAGCTGAAGTGTTTCCTTCGGTCCTGTCGGCTATTCTCACCACTTGCGTAGCCTTCGCCTTCTTTCTTTTCATAGAAGGACGGTTGGGAGAATTTTTTGGAGATGTAGCGATCGTCGTCATCGCAGCATTGGCCTTTTCGCTCATCGAAGTACTGCTCTTTTTACCCGCTCACTTGGCGCATATCAAAGACCTTTCGGATGAGGCAAAGCCAAATAAACTCAAGGAGCAGATAGAGCAATTGTTAATCAAGTTTCGGGATGTCGTTTTCCAACCCATCATGAACTTTACCATTCACAATAAACTCTTCACCTCTTTGGTGGTCACATCAGCTTTTATCCTCACCATTGGAGCGTTCCAAGGTGGGCTGATTCAAGGAGTGTTTTTTCCTAATATCGAACAGAATACGGTCAACGTCACTTTGGAATTGCCTTCGGGAACGTCAGAAGGTGTAACCGTGGAAACCATGGATTACATAATGGAACGAGTGATCCGGCTCAACAAAGATTACGCTAACCGAGAAGATGTAGGCAAGGAACTTTTTGTGGATTACGAAGTCAAATACGGGCCTCAAAGCAATGAGGCTTTTGCAACCATTTATTTGGTCGGTTCTGAAGAACGAAACATACGGAGCTTCGATATCTCAAATGACCTAAGAAAAAAGGTTGGGCCTATTCCGCGTGCCGAAAAGTTGAGTTATGCCACACAAAGTCCTTTTGGGAAGCCGATTAATATTTCCCTTTCGGGGAATGATTACGGAAAGTTGCGTGCGGCGATCGATGAGCTCAAAGTTGCTATTCTAGCAACGGGTGAAGCAAAAGATTTGATCACTAACGACAAGGTAGACCAACCCGAACTTAACGTCTCGCTCAACGATGCAGGACGAGCCATGGGATTCACCGAACTCAGTCTCATCGGTCAAATCAGAAATGGCTTTTTTGGTGCTGAAGCTCAACGATTGCAGCGTGGAGATGACGAGGTCAAAGTTTGGGTGCGCTATGCATTAGAAGATCGCCAAAGTCTCGACCAGCTTAAAAACATGCAAGTTCGAGCGCCGAATGGTTCGCTGGTTGCCGTGAATGACATTGCCGCTTTAGAGCGCAAAAACGGTTTGATTGCCATCAATCACCGGGATGGCCGAAGAGAGATCACTCTCGAAGGAGAAATCGCCTCACTGGAAACCAATGTTGTCCAACTTTTGAGTCGGGTTCAAACGGAGCTCCTCCCTCCCATTCTAGCTAGATATCCCGGTATAGATGTCAGCTTTGAAGGACAGCAGCGCGATACGGCGAAGCTTCAAAAATCGATTGCCACAGTTGGGCCTGTGATCTTGATTTTGATTTTAGCGTTACTCATTATTAGCTTCAGGTCATACAGCCAATCATTTGCCTTGCTGATGCTCATCCCTTTTGGATTAATCGGAGCCGCATGGGGACATTACATTCACGATCAACCGATGAGCATCCTGAGTTTCTTGGGATTGATTGCTCTAATCGGAGTCTTGCTCAATGATGGTCTCGTCTACATCAATGCCTTCAATGGTTATCTGGGCGAAGGGATCAAGTTCAATGACGCCTTGAAAAAAACGACACTTTCTCGTTTCAGACCCATCTTCCTAACCACGATTACCACCTCGGCAGGTCTCGGGCCTCTGATTTTTGAGAAGAGCTTCCAAGCACAGTTCCTTATCCCAATGGCAATATCCATTGCCTACGGAATGATTGTAGGATCACTTCTTATCATCATCTTTTTACCGATTACGCTAACCCTTACGAATAAGGTTAAGGTCTTGGTAAAATGGCTTTGGGTTGGAGAAAAACCAACCAGAGAATCGGTCGAGCAAGCCGTGAAAAGAGCGAATCAAGAAAAAATAACTTTCAGCGAATCATGAGAATAGCCATTCAACTTTTCGTAGCACTTATCCTGATGGCGCGCTCAGCCTCGGCGCAGGAAATCGATCTCAATGGAGCAATCGCTATTGCCTTGGTTCAGAACTACGATGTTCAAGTAGCCAGTTATTCCTATGAAATCGAACAGAACAATTCAGAGATAGGAAATGCGGGATTCTTACCCTCTGTATTTCTACAAGCCAATGGCTCGTACACCAGTCAAAATACCGAAGTAACTTTTGCGAGCCCCGAACAGCCAATTATTGAGGCCGATGGCGCCACCACAATTTCTTACGGCGCCAGTGCCAATTTGGAATACGTGCTTTTCAACGGTGGACGACGCGTTCATTTCTTCAATCAATTGCAGAGCTTCAGTGAAGATGCCCGTTTACGCCAAAGACTCTCTATGGAGAACACGACCCTTCTGGTGTCTAGTCGTTTTTTAGAATCTCTAAGACTCAAAGAAGAGTTGGACATTTTACAAGAAACCATTGAGCTTTCGCAAAAGCGAATGGAACGCGCCGAGCAAGGATACAACTACGGAAACTCCACCAAACTGGAGGTCTTAAATGCTGAAGTAGATTTGCGGAGAGACAGCATCGGATTGGCACAAACCGATTTGGACTATGTGCGCAGTTTGCGAAATCTTTATCTCACGATGGGAATTCCTGCCGATACCAGTTTGACGCTCAGCAGCGATTATGAGTTCTCAGCACTTCTCGACAAACAAGCGCTCTTGGACAAAGCACTTGAAGCCAATACGATTTATTTAAGGGCAAGGAACAACGTATATTCTGCCGATGAAAACCTCGATGTCGCCCAATCGGATATTTGGCCAACGCTTGCTGCAAATGCAGCCTATCAATACCAGTACAGCGATTTCGAAGCCAACTTCCTAAACACGCAAGAGAATTTGGGGTGGAACGCTGGACTGACTTTTCGATTCAATATTTTCGATGGAAATCGGGTGCAACGAAATATTGCCAATGCCAGGCTGAACCGCGAAATAGCAGAGGTAGAAATGGATCGATCTCGAAATCAAGTGGTGCAATTGGTCAACAATGCCTACGACACTTACCTCACCAACTTGGAGCTCCTCGATATCAGCGAACGCAACGTAGAATTGGCTCGAACGAACTTCTCCAGAAGCGAGGATGCATTCGCCACTGGTCAAATTACCGGTATCGAATTGCGGAATGCACAGCTCAATCTCAGCGATGCGCAAACGGCCATAGTTCGTCAGAATATTATAACAAAAGTGGCCGAACTCGGTTTACTTTACGAAGCAGGCGCCTTATTGGAATAGTATGAATTTGAAACAGTTTTTATTGATCGGAAAAGCGGAGGGAATCTCTTCTCTGCTTCTATTTTTTGTAGCGATGCCGCTGAAGTACATCTTCGGAATGGCCGAAGCAGTGAGTATCGTTGGTATGCTTCACGGAGTGCTATTCGTGGCGTACGTGGGTTCAGCTTTGTTCAACGGATTTGAACGCAAGTGGAAGCTGACCAGTTTCTTACTTTTGGCATTGGCCTCCATCCTTCCAGGTGGACCGCTTTACATCGATCCCATCGTAATCAAACGCGAAGGAGAAACGGTCTAAAAACTACTTTAACAGAATCACTTTTTGGCTTTCCGTGTGGTCTCCTGCCGCAAAGCGAACGGTATACGTCACCGAAGGTAAATCGGGATCAATAAAAGGATGGTTTTCTCCAACGGCCGGTTTCATTCTTGGGTAATTTTTGGAAAAAACTGTCGCTCCCTTTCCGTCGATCATTTTAATTTCTACTGGAGTCAATTTCCTGAGATTAAAACGAACAGTCTATTCTCCATTCGAGGGATTTGGGTAAACCCAAAGTGCCAATCCCTTGGTGATTGAGTCGTTATTGTTCTTATTCGACAAGATTCCCATGACCAAATATCTCTGCAGGAGTCAAACGAACTTCAAGCAAGGACTGCCCGAAAAGTATGGACGTCCTGAAGACAAAAAACAGAGAAAGAAATCTAGAATACCTGATTATGGTGGTTTTTTGTAAAATTAAATCGTGTCGAGTGCAGCATGAGTGACTCAATTTGCATAGCTAAACCGAAGCACTTAATTGTTGTTATTACCGCAATGACACCCTCCGAGAATCTTCTTCCAGCAGATGGATCTGCCTACCTCTTTAGTCATTTGTTGAAAATGAAAAAAGAGGAGTTCTTCCGAAGTTTATTCGAAGAAGTCGTTTGGAAACAAGACGAGGTGGTGATGTTTGGCAAACGACTCCTCCTGCGAAGGCTTAGCGCTTGGTATGGCGATGAACCTTTCGAGTACACGTACTCGCAAGTCAGCCGACAAGCTCTCCCTTGGACTGAAACCATTGCAGAAATAAAATCTCAAGTGGAGAAGATTTCGGGAGAGACGTTCAACTCTTGTCTCCTTAACTTCTACCACGATGGTGCGGATTCTATGGGCTGGCACAGCGACGATGAACCCGAATTGGACCCGACTGCTTCCATTGCTTCCGTGAGCTTGGGAGCCCAAAGAAAATTTTCATTTAAACACAAACGCTCGAAGGAAACGCTTTCGACCTTTTTAGAAAATGGGAGTCTCTTATTAATGAAACCACCAACTCAAGAGAATTGGTTGCATACCTTAAGGAAGAGCAAAAAGGTGAGTGACGGGAGGATTAATCTGACTTTTCGGAGGTATAAAACCGACGAAAAATCTACTTCGTTAGAATGGATATAGAATATTTAGGGCACCAATATCTTCTTTGCTGCTGCCATATCTCCGACTCTAAGCTGAGCTAAATAAATCCCACTGGCCAAGTCAATTCCATTCAACAATACCTTGTACTCGCCAGGACTTCTCGATCCATCGATAAGTGTTGCAACGGTTTTTCCCGTTTCATCAAGAATCGAAAGGGTGACACGCGAATTGGCAGTCGCCGTAAACTGGAAATAAGATTGGATGGTAACGGGATTCCCAACGATTCCGAAATGAAACGGATTGTCCTGGTCATTTCGAACGGAAAGAGGATTCTCAAAACCAATAAACGTCACCGTATTGTTTCCGCTATTTGGAATAGCGAGAGTGTCAATTTCTTTGGCGTAGCAAATGTCGGCGGGATTAGAAATACCTGGTGCTTCGATCGTTTCTGGTGTTTCTGAAAAATCGGGATCGAACCTTGAAATACGCAGTGGACTCCAAGAACTCACAAAGTAATTATCATCATTATCGTTGTCAATTCCATCACAGTTTCCTAGTGAAGTTCCCGTGAGGGTGGCTACTGAGTATGTATCGAGATTAACGGTTTTAATGTCGGCGCTCCCGCCCCAATTTACGAAGATGAGTCGGTCGTTGGTCTCGTCGTAAACGATTCCATTGGGTGTGCTCCCTGTGTTCGCCACTACCATTTCTAATGTTGGGTTGTTAGGATCAGTGACATCAATCTCATAAATTCTCTGGTTCGAGAAGTCGGTAACCCAAAGACGGCTGACTCCATCACTGGCCATTCCATTCAGAAATCCAGAACCCGATATGTTTAGGCTCATCACTTCTTCTTCCGTGGTTAGATCGTAGCCTTTTATGCCATCGCCAATAACGAAGAGCGTGCTGTTCATCACTTCCATTCCATAGCCTGCTTCACCATCGCCAAAGAATGATAATTCCTGATTCTCACTATCAATGGCAATAATGGAGCTGGAATTCGAAACCAAGAAACGGCTGTTTTCGTGATCGTATTCCACACTTTCAATGTTTTGGAGCGATTGCGAAGTGCCGACAGACGGCAACAATAGTAGAACGAGTAGCAAGTAGTTTTTCATGATCAGGTTTTTGTATTCGCTAAATGTAAAGACCTGTGGTGAAAACGGAAGGATTAACTGCCCTTGAAAGAAGGATCCTCGGTCGATATGTCTTCAAGCTGTCAATTCATGTTATTCAATACCGTGAATCTTACCATGGTGCACTTAAGTTTCATTTCTTAAAATTCAAAGAATTCTCTACTTTTCCTGAATGAACAGAAGGATACTCATTTTAGCGGCATTACTCATGCTTCTTGGCTCCTGCACCTTAGGCCGATTCGTTTTTTACAATTTCGCCGATATCAATGACCACAAGAAGTTTCAGAACCGAACGATTGAAACTTCGAAGGACTCTTGGACTTTTGAACGACGAGATACGCTGGTGCCCCCGAAAAAAATTACTGCAAGCGGTGAAGAAATGGCCTGGCGTGATTTTCTCGAAGAGCACAAGTCCGTAGCATTCTTATTGATCCGAAACGACACGATTCTAGTGGAAGATTACCTCTACGATTATGACGAAGCTTCTATAGTCCCCTCCTTCTCCATGGCCAAATCCGTGGTTTCTATTTTGATAGGAATAGCCATCGACGAAGGACACATTGGTAGCGTGGAAGATCCCGTCACCAAATACCTTCCCGAATTGAAGGAAGCAGGCTTTGACAAAGTTACCTTGGAGCATTTGCTGCAAATGACTTCGGGTTTGGATTTTAATGAAAGCTATGTGAATCCATTCGGAGATGCGGCAACTTTTTACTACGGTCGAAATTTGACTAAATCTGTGGATAAAGTAAAACTGGAAACGGAACCTGGCGAGCGGTTCAGCTACGTTAGTGGCGACACACAAATCCTCACCAATGTGCTATCCAATGCACTGGGAGATCAAACCGTGAGCGGCTATCTCCAAAAAAAAATATGGAAACCCCTGGGCATGGAATACGACGCATCATGGAGCCTCGATAAGAAAGAGGGTCTGGAAAAAGGTTTTTGTTGCTTGAATGCACGAGCGAGAGACTTCGCCAAGATAGGTCGTCTATACCTCAACAAAGGAAACTGGAATGGAAAACAAGTGGTGCCCGAAGAATGGGTGGAACGCTCAACCCGTGCTGATACTTCAAACGGAAGCGTGGAATTTTACCAATACCAATGGTGGCGGGGATCTGGCGAAAATGACTTTTATGCCAATGGCATTTTGGGACAATACATTTATGTGAATCCCGACCTGAATATCGTTGCCGTAAGACTCGGCAAAAAAACAGGTGGTGTGGGATGGCCAAGGCTGATGGCTCAGCTGGCTAATAGATACGGTGAGAAAAAGTAAGGAGTTAGCTTTTCAAGATCCGTTTCAACCCAATCATCAGGTTTTGTTCGAGCGTCGAGTAATCCCCATCGGCATAAAAAGCATTTCCAACCTCAGCAACGAGGCCCTCTAATTGACTCTCCGAATAATTACCTGCTTTCAAATAGGCCCTGATCCTGTCAATTCTCTGGATATCATTTTGCATCTGAAAAATTCGATTCACTCTTTCAAAAGTAGATTGATCAACTTTTGAAAGAATATGATCTCGTTCTTCCTCGTCGAAATGAAAATCGGCGTGGGTGGCGAACAGCAATAGATAAGTCAGAAAATCTAAGTCGGATTCGGAACTCATGGTGATTGGCTCAAATTTGTTTGCTTAAAGGAACAAAATATCCTGGGCTAGTAAATCCTTGAGGGAGAACCATCTTCCATCTGTCCAAAACGGAAACGAAGAAGGCCCATGACAAACGAAAGGTTTGGACGATCATCGCGGAAAAAGTACATCATGTCGCGTGTGGCAACACCAAATTCCCAGCTGCCTTCACCTATGATGAAATTAACACCAAAAGGAACTCGAAATCCGAAATTATCTCCAGCACCAATACCCGCAGAGAGGCTTACAGATGATGTAGGCAAGTACTCCGCTCCGAAAGCGAATGCCATTTTTTCAATGTTCCCAGGTTCATCATTTAGGGGAAATGCAAAGTCTAATCCTACCCTTAATTTTTCATCATGAAAATAGCCCAAACCTGCTCTAAATTGAGTGGGCAAATTAACCTTTCGCTCCCGTTGACCATTCCACTCAAATACACCATCATCACCTGCAAAAGAGTCGTAATTACCAAATACATTGTAGCTATCGATTCCTTGAGTTTCAATATCAAAAACGATCGTATCGGCGGAGCTGTATACATTTCCATCAAAATTGATCGAACCTATATCGGTAATGGAGGCGGAAACCCTAAGTTGATCACTGATCTCTGCATTTACTCCAATGTCGAAACCAAATCCATCACCTACGGGAGAATAACCTGAACCATCCTGGAAAGAAGGATTGTCCTCTTCATCGCCTAGATCAATACCCAATGCCGGACTAGCTGAGATGAAGGCATCTTTAACTTGACCTCCTTCCAGATTCAAATCAACCACAAACAGACCTTGCAAGTACTTTACACCTACCCCTGCATTTATGGAAATATCGTCATTCTCGTATACGTTACGCCCATACCCAAAATTCAATTCAGTAAATGCCATTGACTTGAGTCTGGAGTCTCTGTAAAGATCACTGGCAAATTGTGGGTTGCTGGCAATACCCAGAAGTACGTCATCCAGTCGATCTGAGCCCACACCGCCATTGGGTATGATGGATGTTGTGCCATCCTCATTCTGAACCTCCCATTGGTCGAAATACGGATCGATATAGCCCGTAAACAATTGACTCGACCCAACATCGTTAAAGGTAGAATAGAAAGAAGTCCGTAGATTTAGACTTACCGCAAAGTATCCAGCATTTTCTGTGTTAACAGCAAATCCAAAAAGGTTTGAAAATAGATTTACCGAGTAGTCGGAGTTGGCAAAATCGATACCAGCTTGTTGTTTTTCGGCAGCGGTCAAACTCCCATCAACATCAGTAATTCCTTCAATCAATTGTTCTTTTGTAAATGCCTCGCTGTAAAAAGACAACCCGATTTGACCAAGGCCAAGGGTATACTTTTTATCGTACCGATTTCCAAAGGCCAAATTGGCTGGGTTGATACCCAAAGCTTGATAATCGGTTACGAAAGCAAAAGAAGCTCCTCTTCCTGTTTCAGTAAAAGAGGCATTTTCCATCTGAGCGGAAGCGAATAAGGCACAGAAAAAAGCACCTACGAGGGTTAGTGAAGTTTTCATTCGTTAGATGATTGCTTCTGACGAATATAGGGAATTCAAAAAACACATCCGTCACTACATCCAGCTACCCTCGTATTTCTCAACGGAATAGAGCAATGAGTTATAGACTTCAAGAGCATCCTTCTCTTTCAATAATCTGACGGTTTTGCTACCTGCCGCGGTGAAAAAAGTCAAGTGTGCCAATTTTCTTTTTCTCAAAATTATGTTCTGCGAAAGCTGCAGCGATTGAGCCTTGAACGAGGGAAGAATTACTCTCTTGGGAAACAACCAACCACTCAAAATATAAACGTAGTTGTCATCGAAGTGAACGCGAACTGTTGTTCCGTAGCGGTAACCATAAGCAGCAAATATCCCAACCAATAACAGCGTTGCGATGCCTGGATAAGAATACTGCCAATAAAGAATACCTGCTAACGGAGCGAAAATTATTGTTCCAATAATGGCATACAATCGAGTGTATGCCCAAGGATCTGCCTCGATAAATTTTTCGGGTTTTTGAGCACCAGGGAAAACGCCTGTTGCCAAGTAATTGCTTTCGGTAATCCGCAAGGCAGGAATCTCGATAGCTTGCTTGTTAGCTACTTCCCCTACCGAATTAGAAGGCTTGATCGTAGCAGATTCATATCCTGCAAGCTTACGCAATGGATTGGTTTCCCACTGGATGTATTGGATCTTATTTTTCGGGATGCGGTACTCGTTTCTCTGCAAAAGACCCGTCGATATTTCTACCGCTTCGCTTTTTAAGACTGCCTTCAGATCGAAAAAACGCAAAAGCGTTCTCACCAAACTTATGATCACCGAAACAACGACATAAAAGATCAAAAGACTAATCACAAGTGCGATCCCTGCATCAGCGACTTGAGAAGCATAGGTATCTACATATCCTTCCAAGTATTCTTGCAAGAGCTCCTGGTACTGGCTGGCATAACCAAACACAAAGGCAAAAGCTATTAATCCTGTTTTTAAATGGTTTTCGGTCAAACCGACTTTGAGCAAATCAAATAAGCCAAGCTTCACCAATACCCTTTCTTCCTCATCGCGTGTTTTAGTTTTTGGCGTATCCGCTTTGTCAACATCTAATTCTTCATCTGTCTCATAAGAATTAGTGACGAGAAGCGCCTCTTTCTTTTCGTAAAGCAAATCGCGCAAAGCATCCGCTCGGTCTTTTTCCAAAGCGGGAATTTCCAATTCATTGCCACGCGAACCTGCAGTATCAACTTTGAGGGCTACCAATCCCAAGAGTCGTTGAATGACATTCTTGGTAACCTGAATGGATTGGATTCGGTCAATGGGAACCGATTTCCGATCCTTTACTAGAACTCCTTGATGAATGATGAGGTTATCTCCTTCTATATGGAAGGTAAAGTTTCGGTATTGCCAATAGGCGAAAAGTGAAAAAACGACGAATAAGGGAACGACTGAGATTCCTGCTATAGTCCAAAAAATAGGCGCAGCAGCGGCCACGGCTATCAGCGAAATAAACACCGTAGCTAGGGCACGCAAGTTCCTGAGCAAGTATACAATCACGCCGAGGTAGCTCTGGCGCGTGGGTTCGTGGATGTCCCAGTCCTTATTCTCTTCACTCATAAATTGCGGCTTTCTTGGCTACAAATTCTTTGAGCTGCTCTGCCTCTTCAGCTTCTAGGCCTGGAATGGAAAGGTCAGAAGTGCTTCCACCCGCGGTGTATATTTTCAGTGTGCTGAGCTCGTACCTTCTTTCAATCGGCCCTCGAGAAATCTCTGTGTGCTGAATGCGGTTGAAAGGAATGGTGATCATCGATGAAAAAATCCACCCCTTCTTGTAGGTTAGATCTCTTTCGCGCAAAGCGTAAGACCTTTTTCGATAGCTAATTGGAATAGCGATAAAGCTGATTGCGATCAAAATAGTAAGTCCACTTCCTACATAGGCGATCCATAATCCTGGCGATAAAAAAGCGGGAATTGCCAAACCGATTATCGGAAAGATCCAAAAAATAATAGCGAGCAACCTTTTGTAAGTCATATACCGAATGGGATGCTTTTGAAAAGATACCTCCTCGACCAGAGGCAGCTCTGTGCTATCAACTTCTTGATTTTGCCAAGTTTCTTCCATGGTGTGAAATTAGGGCTTCCGCCGAACAATTTAAGTCTATTTTTGTCCAATAAGTATACATGGAAAACATCACAACGGGTCATTGGGTTTTCGCGGTATTGTTCATTGTAGCATTCGCTACCATAACGATTATCGCATACCGAAAGGACTTAGCCCGAATAAAACCTCACTACAAAAGAATCTGGCTATTGTTTATAGTTATGATAATAATCTATTTTATTATTTTCGGCCTCAACCGAATTACTTGAACCGTATGAAACCTCTTAAATTTTTATCTCTTTTTTTCGTCCTTGGCCTAGCCATAAACGTAACTGCACAAGACAGCTCAAAAGTATACACACCCAGCAATACCTACGTTTCCTTTGAAGGAGAGATGATATTCTCGTTTGCCGAATTTGACGCTCCCGAAGGTTCTGACATTGAACAAAACATGCGCTTTTCGCCTGTTTTCAACTTGGCTTGGCACTATAATTACGATGTGAACGACTACTTTGGTTTGAACCTTGGTTTGGGATTTCGAAATGTTGGTTTTATTGCCAAAGCTGACAGTATTGATATTGAGGATTCAGATATTGATCGGAAAAAGTACCGTACCTACAACTTGGGTATACCAATCGGATTTAAAGCGGGAAGATTAGATCAAGAAAACCCTTTGTTCTTATTCGCTGGATACGAGATTGAATTTCCTTTCGCATACAAAGAGAAGCAATTTGATGGTGGAGATAAGTTGAGAAAAAGAACCGACTGGTTCTCTGACAGAACTGAAGACTTTCAACAATCTGTATTTGTGGGAATTCAGACACCCGGTGGGTTTTCACTAAAGGCAAAATACTATTTGACCAATTTCTTCAATGAAGAATTTAGTGAAACGGTCCGCGAAGACGGCGCCGATGTGGATAAAGTGAATAAGCCTTACGAGGACTTTAATGCCCAAGTATTTTACTTCTCCATCACTTGGTTTCCATTCCAAGATCTAAACTTGGCGAAGAGTAAATATTTGTAGTGTCAAACTGACCTGAGGTAGAACTCTAATCCAAGCGGGAATGGTTTTTTTTTAGTAAAAGTGAAGCTAGAACATTCAATGAAAAAATCAATCGCTTCGAGTATCCATAAGATATGCGGTTTTCATTCGTTCTTTTAGCGATGCTTCGCTTGACCAACCTCATCATTTTTTCATTTTTTTGCTTTTCGGCCTTGTGCCAATCGTGGACTGAAATAGGCCCTTTCCTCGGATTGGAGAGAGATGACGGCATTGCTTTTTCCATCGACGGCAAGGCTTATGCAGGAACTGGTTTTGCCACTGGATTTGTACTCACCAACGATTTTTACACTTACGAGCCAGCTCAAGACAGTTGGGCTCAGGTTGCTTCTCTCCCATCTCAGCCACGTCAGTATTGTGGGCGTTTCACCCTAGCCAATACGGGCTATGTAGTTTGCGGCTTCGGCCAAACAGGTTACCTCAACGAGCTTTGGGCTTATCATCCTGAAACAGATACTTGGACTCAAAAATCCCCCTTTCCTGGGGAGCCACGCTCCTCTCCTATTGCATTCTCCATTGGCGGAAAAGCCTATGTAGGAACTGGCAGAAACGGCGACGATTATTTTGAAGACTTCTGGGAGTACAATGCCGAATTGGACTCATGGACCCAGATCAATAATTTTCCAGGAGGGAGACGCTTCGAAGCGATGGGATTGACTTTGGGTTCTTTCGGATATGCAGGCCTTGGTCGATTGCAAGACGATTCATTTGCCAATGATTGGTGGCAATTTATTCCTACTACTGGTCAATGGACTAGGAAGACTGACTTTGCAGGGGAAACCAGATTTTACGCAATAGAGTTTGGGCTTGGTGGCAGAGGGTTCATTGCGGCAGGACAGGATCAGCATCTCGGTTACCTCAACCGAGTTTATGAATACAGCTCTTTTAGCGATAGCTGGACTGAGACAACTCCCCTACCATCCGCCCCTTTCAAAGGAGCATTTGCCTTTTCGATTGGAAGTTCAGCCTATATAGGAACAGGGATAACCTCCGAAAATTTACGGTTGAATGAAATGTACCGCTTTGATTTACCCCTACTGGTGAGCGATGTCAAGGTTTACCCAAATCCTGCCGGCGACTACATCTTCTTTGCGTGGGAGGGAGAATCTCCAGAACGGATTGATATTTACGACAGTCATGGAAGGATTGTCGATTCTTCACAAATTAAGAATCAGGTGAATTTGCGGCAAAGTCTGGTAGCACTGACCACGGGAGGCTACATAGCAAACTTCATTTGGAAAGATGGAAAAGAACTTTCTAAAACCTTCATCAAAGTAAGCCAATAAGGCATATCTCTGCCGTGCTCACGACATAGGTTCATAAATGAACAACATCTCGGAAATTCTGAGCTTATTATATTCATCTTACAGTCTCAAATCCAAACCGTTTTTTGATGCGTAAGTGATTTGAATCGAAGAATATTATGAGTCGAAAGCCTGAAACCGTGATTATCTACTTTGCTCGCAGTGCGAACGAAGACCTCAAACAAAATCGATTTTCGCGGAGAGGTTTACACCGAAGATTAATCCATCGACTTCATCGGCATACGCTTAAAACACTGCGGTCTTCAGAATTGCCAATTCTCACTTTTACTGAAGACAATCAAACGGGAGATAACTTAGCCCAAAGACTTGCCAATGCGTTTTCCCAAGCTTTCGCTGAAGGCTATGAAAATGTCATTGCCGTAGGAAATGACACTCCTGATCTAGACGCAAAGCTTCTGATGCAAGCCGCCGATGAGATGGCTGCAGGAAGTCCTGTACTTGGCCCGTCTCTAGACGGGGGCAACTACCTTATCGGATTAAGAAAACAAGATTTTAACGAAGCTACGTTTTGCCAAGCGCTAGAAAATAACGACGAGACAAACTCAAGACTCAATCAGCTTTTGGGAAGTCATTTAGAGCTCGCGACTCTTGCCGACATTGATGATGAGAAATCATTGAATGCTTGGCTTCAGTCGTTTTCTAATGAGTTTGAGAAAATCCTTTTTCGAAAAGAAGTAAAGAGCACCATTTCCAATTCTTCAACGGATAGAGAATACTTTCAAGCGCTCACCCATCGATCGCGTATCTCAGAAATTTCTTACCGAGGACCACCATTGGCATTCATCGCCTAAGTTTTCACCAAGAGTTCATCCGATTTTCTGACTAATTACCCCAATTAAATGAAGAAGCTATTCGCCCTGTGCGCATTGGCTATATTGCCTTTTTTCGCTCAAGCACAAACCCTTACAGTTAATGCCATTTCTCTCACCCAATCCACTCCCATCGACAGTATCGAGGTATTTTTGGTAGGGCCAAGTGACATCAAGTCCTCCTTTACCAATCAAAAAGGAGAGGTGGTTTTCGATAATTTAGACCCTGCTGCCAAGTACCGTGTATTTGTAGAAGACAACATTAAATACCAGTATGCCGCCTCACCCGCACTCATCGTTGAGGGTGCTAAAAAATACCTGCTGCAGATGCCCGACCGTATGTCTACCAGCCTTGGAGAAGTATTGATCTCAAGCTCGCCAATGGCTAAAATGAATAGACAAGATGCTACCGTTTCGGGCCAGCTCAAAAAAGAAGAGATCATGAAAATGCCCATCGAAGGACGCGATGTGACCAGAAGCTTGTATCGCCTTCCGAACGTAACTCAAGCCGTTTTGGGTTACGCCGAAGGACCCAATATTAGCATCAATGGATTGAATGGAATCTTTACCAATTACCTCGTGGACGGAATGGACAACAACGAGCGTTTCTTGGGAAACATGAAAATCAACACGCCCGTTGGTTTTGTAGAAAACGTCACGGTTCTCACCAACAATTACTCGGCTGAATGGGGGAATTCCAGCAATGGAATCGTCAACGTACTAAGCCGATCGGGGACGAATGAAACGACGGGAGAAGTCTTCTACTTAACAAGACCGGGTTCGGTGATTGATTCTCCTTCCGATTTCGCCACTCGCGACCTTTCGGGAAATGAGGTCAAAGATGGATTCCAGCGGCATCAATTTGGATTCTCAGTTGGTACGCCAATCAAAAAAGACAAAACCTTTATTTTCGTCAACGCAGAGCAAACCATCGACATCAAAGACAACCTCTTAAATTCACCTCAGCTCGATGTAAATGAGACGGTCAGCGGAAACAATTATTTCACTTTCGTGAATGCAAAAGTAGACCACATCTGGTCGAATAAATGGCGCTCCTCCTTGCGCGGTCAAATCGGTAGCATTTACATTGATCGACAAGGTGGTGGCCTAGAAGGTGGAGTGACTTTCCCATCAGCTGCTTCGGCTCAAGACAACGAAACTTACCTCGTCGCCTTCAAAAATACTGGCGTAATAAATAGCAAGCTGAGCACCGAAGTGAACTACTTGCACAGCTATTTTCGATGGAATTATCGGCAACCAGTGAATCCTGAAAATCCATCCGTTACACTTCGAGATCCATTCCAACAGACGGTGGCGGTTATCGGTCAAGCAGGTTCGATCTTTGACGACAAAGAATACACGCATCAATTCCAAAACAAGTGGTTTTACGATGCGGGAAATCACTACATCAAGGCAGGTATCGAGTTTATTACTTCTGACTTCAACCTGACAGGTGGTGGTAACCCGAACGGGAGTTACCTGGTCGATTTGAACGAAGAGCAACTTGCCGAAATTCGCAATAGCGGTGTGGGAGCAGACTTGAATGTAGACGATGTTCCCGCTGATGCCTCCGTGTTTCAATACGATGTGGAATTGCGTCCAAGATCGCTCGGGAGAACGCAAAATGTAACCAGCGTATATCTCGAAGACAGGTGGTCTATAAACAATCGCCTTACGGCAAATATTGGACTGCGTTGGGACTATGACAACCTCTCAAAATCTGGCGGAATTGAAGGAGATTGGGACAATATTGCGCCACGGCTAAGCTTGAACTTTCAGCTCACTGAAAACAGCGTTATTCGAGGTGGATACGGGATTTTCTATGATAAAATAAAGTACTCGATTTACAGCGATGCCCTTCAATTCAGCAATAATTCCAGCGATTTCAAAGCGCAGCTCGCCGAGCTTCAACGACTCGGGATACTTGATGCCAACGCCGATCTTGACCGTATTACTTTCGAGGGAAACCTAGCCGCCACCGCTCCTGATGTGGCCTATTTGGAAGGACCTACAGCCGACGACCTCAGTGATGAACGCGAGGCTATCTTTAGAAACAACACCCGAATTCTCAATCCGAATGGCTGGGACAATCCATATAGCCATCAATTCTCAATCGGTTACCAATACAAGCCCGATAATGAGACGCTCTTCAAATTTGACGCGGTTCATACCCGAACGGAGAACCTCTACGTGGTTCGAAATCTAAACGTTGTCACTCCTTACTTACTCAGTGAGAGCGATGGTGAATTTGAGGAAATTGCGCGCGACCCCGTAATTGCAGATGCAAGCAGGCCTGTAGCAGTATTCAGTGATGACAATGGGTTCTACAATATTGTTCAAGGCGATACACTTAGAGGTGGAACTAGAAATGTGTTTATGACAACATCTGATGGCCGAGCAGAATACACCGCTTTGAACTTCATGCTTCAGAAAGAAGTCAACGATGGAAAGCTAGGATTTCGATTGCTATACACCCTGAGTTGGACTAAGAGCAATACGAGCAGCATCAACACCAGAGCGCAAGACAACAACGATTTTGATGCCGAATACACTTGGGACGAAAACGATCGCCGTCACGTATTGAGTGCCGTTACAATTTACCAACCGATCAAGGGCTTATCCATTTCTCCCACGGCACTTATCCAAAGTGGTCAGCCTGTAACGCGAGTGGCTGATGCTACGATTTTCTTCTATACGGATACCGATGGAAACCAAAGATCTACCGGAGACCTGAACGGAGATGGAGAGAACTTCGGTCTGCCAGCCGACCGATGGCCGGGAGTTGATGAAAATACGGATCGATTGCCTTGGGCTGCTACATTTGACATCTCAGTTAAATACCTTTGGAGCTTTGGAAAAGACAACCAAGGAATTGAATTTAGCGCAGATGTTTTTAATGTCTTCAATGCCCAAAACTGGTCGGGCTATAACACAACGAGATCTGTCAGCAATCAAGCGCAAGTAGGGCCTCCTGACTCTTACAACTACCGATTGAACTCTGCTTCGCCACCGCGTCAATTCCAATTTGGTGCACGATATATTTTCTAATGGAAGTAAAAATGAAATTCACACTTGCCGAAAATGACATTACGGATTTACAGAGCTACTTGATTCTAATTCGGGTAATTCGCCCTGATGAAAAGATAACCAGACTGGCAAAGGCGGGAGAAGGAAATATGAACCTCACCCTTCGCGCCGAACTAGGTGACAAAAGTCTGATCGTAAAGCAGGCCAATCCGTTTGTCCAGAAATATCCATCTATCGCCGCTCCAGTTGAGCGTGCGGAAATGGAATACGCTTTTTTCAAAAGAGCCAACGCCATTGAGCAGATTTCCCAGTACTTGCCTGCACCTGTTTTTCACGATGCAGAAAACCACCTACAGGTGATAGAAGATCTAGGCACACAAGGAGACTATTCAAGGTTTTATAACACAGAACTTGACTTACCCACTGAGGTCATCTCCGAACTGACGGGATTTCTCAAATTACTCCACGAATCAACCCGCGGAGGTGAGGTTGTTGAAAACCAAAAAATGCGTGAATTGAACCACACGCATATTTTCGACTTTCCTTTTAATCCCGAGAGCGGATTTAATCTTGACGATATTCAGGAAGGTCTTCAGGCCTTAGCGAATAAGTTGGTTTTAAATAATCCCGAGTTGCGAAAGATCGCAGCCGATCTCGGTAAAACTTACCTTTCGACAAAAGGGCCTTCATTGCTTCACGGCGATTTCTTCCCTGGCAGTTGGCTGGATAGCGCTGATGGAATCAAGATCATCGACCCTGAGTTTTGCTTCACAGGGCCAGTCGAGTTTGAGCTGGGTGTCTTCCAAGCGCACCTGCACTTTTGCGGAATGAGTATTGATCGAATTCACTCCTCATTGAGGCCTTACCCCGATTTTGACCAAAACCTTACTGATCAATTTGCGGGAATTGAGATCTTACGCCGACTTTACGGAGTGGCACAATTGCCTTTGTCCCGTACTATTTCAGAAAAAGAAAATCTTAGCCTCACGGCCTTGAACTTATTGAATCTATGAGAATTTTAGCACTTGTCCTTTTGGTTTTATCATTCAGCCAAACATTGCTTTCACAAGAGACCCCAAAGAGAATTTGGTTTGATACCGACATCATGATGGGCCTTCCCGAAAGGGCACCGAGAGAGATCGACGATGGAGTAACGTTGGTCATGGCGTTGGCGCAAGACAATATCGAAATCGTAGGAATTACCTTGATCACAGAAGTGGATTACGGCGCGGAAATCACCAATGAGATTTTGGAACGATATGCTCCCGAAAGATCCATCCCCGTTTACAAGGGCTCTCCCGATTGCGATGATTTGGGAACGGAAACAGCCGCGTCTAAAGCTTTGGCGGAAGCCCTGAAAAAAGAAAAGATGACCATACTCGCATTGGGGCCCGCTACCAATGTGGCAACCGTTCTGATGAATCACCCCGAGCTGGCCGATCAAATCACCGAAATCGTCTTCTGCGCGGGCCGAACGACGGGCTATGCATTTCAACCAGGATTGCGTCAAAACACCGTTCACGATTACAACTTCGAGAAAGACGTGGAGTCGTTTCGGATGGTTTTAAACTCGGGAGTTAAGGTTGTACTGAGCGGTTTTCAATGCAGCGAGTATTTGCTACTTAGCCGCACCGATACAGACTTTCTGGCCAGCGGAAGCGATAACGATCAATGGCTTAACGCCTTTATGGTTCCTTGGCAAGAGCGGGCTCGAAACATGTTCGGCATACCCGGATTCATCCCTTATGACACCACGCCTTTGGGCTATTTGACCCACCCGCAGTATTTTCTCGTTCACGAGAAAATGCCCGTAGTCATCAACTATAGAAAAAACGATGCAACTATGGGACGTATGCGCTCGGACGAGAAGCACTACTTGGAGGCAGGCCATGAGTACACCTCTGATTGGAAAGTGGATTTCGCTTACCGAACCCTACCTGGATTTGAAGAGATTGTGATTAAGTCGTTGATCTGGGATGATTAGCAGAGAGCACATTCCTTTTGTTAATAGTTGGGAAATGGGTTTTCATTTTCCATCATAAATGAGAGATTCGCAATTGAACCAAGAAATCTCAGCTATGAAATCCCTCGTTTTCGCAATTTCTATTCTCTTTCTAATCCCTGATTTTAGTCATGCATGCAGCATGTACAAAATCACCAAGGATGGAAAAACCATCGTTGGCAACAACGAAGACTGGATTAGTCCAAATTCAAAATTCTGGTTTGAACAAGGAGGAAAAGATCAACATGATGTAGTTTACATGGGGCAACTTAACGAATTCGCGCAAGGTGCCATGAATAGCCAAGGGCTTGTATTTGATGGTTTTGCCAATGACTATCTAGCAGTCAACAATAGCGAAGGAAAACTATCCACCCCAATTGGTGAAGCCGTCAGAAACATCATGCGGACCATGAGCAATGTGTCAGAAGTAAGAGACTATTTGGCTACCATCGACCTCGGGTTTCTGGTTACGGGAATGATTGTCTTCGTTGACAAAACGGGTGATTACCTCATCGTGGAAGGCGAAGAGCTCATCTTGGGTTCGGAATCTGAACAGTGCTTTTCCAATTTTTACTATTCTCAAATTGAGTCTACCGACGAAGTAGAACTTGCCAATTTCAAAAATGGCATGAAATACCTTTCGGAAAGTGATGGGAATGCTTCAATTGATTACACCAGCGACGTGATGGAGAGCATGATGAGCCAGGAAGACCTCACTCAGTATACGACCGTTTATGACTTACAAGAACTAAAGGTTAGAGTCTACCTTTTTCACGATTACACGAATTTCGTTGAGTTCACACTGGATGAAAAAATCCAAGAAGGCAATCATCAGGTTATGATAGCCGACCTTTTTCCAAAAGATTCACCGGGTTACGCGAACTACCTGAACTATAACGACCCTAAAAATCCGACGGGTTTTCTGAAAAATCTAATCGGAGAGGAATCCCTGACGGAGGAAGAGTTTGAAGAAATGGGGTTTTCATGGATGGTCAATACCATTGGCTACGAGTGGCTTTCGGATAAGGAAGATTCCGAAGGTGCGGTAGAAATATTCAAATTTGGGACGGAACTTATGCCGAACAATGCCAATCTTTTTGACAGCCTGGGCGAGGCCTATTTCACCAATGAGGATTACGAAAAATCAAAGCTAGCCTATGAGCAGTCATTGACTCTTAATCCTGAAAATGAGGGTGCGAAAGTGAAGCTCGAAGAACTTTCCCAACTGCAAAAGAAATAAGGAAACGTGATTTATCTAATTCGAAATCCGTTTCAACTCGTCATCCATACCACCTCTTGACTTACGCATTGTATTAAGCTTCTGGTTTCCAAAATTCCAAGTGACACCTGCTCCGAATCGTTGGTTGTCGAAAGACCGCACACCGTCGGTTTGAATTCCGCCATAATTACCCTTATAGAAGTAATCACTATCGGTTTTAAACACATCGCTTCCAGTAATCCGCACCTCCAATTGGCCATCCAGAAAGGTTTTGCGAAAGCCGAAATCCAATCGCTGGTTTCCTTCCACATCGATAGAACCACGCCATATCCAGTCGCTGTAGTTCATATACGTCACGTCCATTTTCACGCCCCAAGGTAAGGAGATGCTGTTTTGAATTCTGAAGCTCCAGGTCAGTAGCTCCAAGTCGATGATGGTTCCTTCCAGATCGCCATCATAAGTGCTGTAACCTCCATCGGCAAAAGCGATAAATTCCCAAAATGCA
>JBLIEU010000009.1:0-89663 GCA_047633195.1 Cryomorphaceae bacterium
TGCGTATTTCGTCTCGGTATATTCCAATGAACTTAAGTGCCTCTTTGCCAATAGGCACGAGCCTTTCCTTATTTCCTTTTCCAATTACACGCAGGAATCCCTCGTCTGGATAAATTCCAGATAGCTTTAGATTCACCAACTCACTCACGCGCAAACCAGAAGCATAGAGCGTTTCTAGCATTGCGCGGTTTCTGGCTCCTTGAGGGTCGCTTAGATCAATGGATTCTAAAATGCGATTGATCTCTTCTCGGCTCAAAGTATCAGGAAGCTTTTGAGGTAGGCGAGGGGTTTCCAGAAGTTCAGCGGGATTGTCTTCACGCAGATCTTCCATGATGAGGTAGCGAAAAAAGGCTTTTACACCTGAAACAAGGCGAGCTCGACTTCTAGGGTTAGGAGTGATTTGAGCCGAGTGATGCACAAATTCGGAGAGGTCTTGGTATTCAATCTTTAGGGCATTCACTGGTCTGTCTTCAGTGAAGTATTGCCTCAGTCTTGATACATCGTGGTTGTATGCATCAATACTGTTCTTACTCAGGCCTTTTTCAAGCCTGAGGTATGCTTCAAATCCTTTTGATAGGGAATACCAATCCATGATCGTTTGAACTTTCGTAAATTTGGTTCAATTCAAACGTTATTAGAGTGAAAAGAATTTTAATTATCAACGGACCTAATTTGAATCTTTTGGGAAAGCGAGAGCCCGTGCTTTACGGATCTGTCTCCTTTGAGGACTTTTTAGAAGTATTGAGATCTGAATATAGCTCTATTGACCTGGATTACATTCAGGAAAACGGTGAGGAAGAACTGATTAACGCCGTCCAAAAAGGAAGCCAATACGATGCGGTGATTTTCAATCCAGCTGCTTTCTCGCATACATCTATGGCAGTTGCTGATGCAGTTGCAGCTATTGATACTCCCGTTATCGAAGTTCACATTTCAAACATCTTTGCCCGAGATGCCAATCGCTATCATTCGCATGTAAGCAAATATGCCGCAGCGATTGTAGTTGGTGCAGGTTTGGATGGTTACAGAATGGCTGTAGGTCAGGTATTTCGGTTCTGACGGACAAATAAATGAGTAGCTAGCGCACCAAAAACCTTTTTCTTGTCTTTGAAGTAATCTTGCACGATACTCCCTTTATATAGCCCCGTTCGATTAGTATCGTGAGACTTTTCCTTCCAATACTTTCTCTCCTTCAGCAAACGACTCAAATTGGAATAAAAGTGCAAATGAGCCCTCACAACGGCAAAGAAGTGCTTTGGTCCTGATGTGATGAGCATATAGCCTGCTGCCGCTGCATCAAAGATCATGCGCTTAAAAATTTTGCGGAAAAGCGAATTCTTGTAATCGTTCTTGACTATTATAGATAGGTTATTCCTGAAATTTAAATAAGTCTTCTTAGGGTTTGTGGCAGCTAGAGTGCCACCTCCTAAGTGATAAACCGTTGATTCTGGAAAGCAATAAATGCGATGCCCTTGATTCTTTAGTCGCCAGCAAAGATCAATTTCCTCCATGTGTGCAAAAAGTGTTTCATCGAACCCTTCTACTTCGTGAAAAGACGAAGACCGAATAAGGAGACAAGCACCCGAGGCCCAAAAAACTTCTCTTTGATCATCATGCTGTCCAATGTCTCTTTCGGTGAAGTCAAAAAGGCGTCCTCGACAAAAAGGGTAGGCGTTCTTGTCCAAAAATCCGCCAGAAGCTCCTGCATATTCGAAATACTTTCGATTTTCTACTGCCCGAATTTTTGGCTGACAAGCCGTTACTTCTGGCCTGCTTTCCATTTCAGACAATAGTGGCTCTAACCATCCTTGAGTGACTTCCACATCACTGTTGAGAAGCACATAAATGTCGGCATTCACCTGTTTTAGTGCTTCGTTATACCCTCCAGCAAAACCGTAATTCTGAGGAAGTTGGATTAGCCTGACATCGGGAAACTCTGACTGAAGAAAAATGATGGAGCCGTCAGTGCTACCATTATCAGCTACGATAACATCCACATCCTTTGGGTTGTGTTCAACCACAAAAGGTAAAAAACGGCGGAGGTGAGCCTCGCCGTTGTAATTCAAAATAACGATTGCGGTTTTCAATGCCTTAGTGCCGCAAATCTAACGTGGATTATCGAAAAAGTCGTCAACCCGCCCTCCAAAATGGTCTTTACCGCTGTCTTGATCAATATTATTCATTGGTGTATTTCTCTGTTCCAATAGCATGCGCCATTGAGGGTTATTGATTTCTCCTCGTATTCCCTCAGCATGGAGTAGCTGGTAATCCACTGCCATAAGAGTCGGATCGTAAAAAACGAATCGAACATTATTGAACTGGCCTGTCTTGTAGTACCTCCAAATCTGATAAGGATAAGAGGAGGGTTCATTTGCTCGGTCAGTCAAATCATTTGGTGGGCCATATTGTAAATAGACTCTTCCTCGATCTGTTTCGAATCCTTGTTTATTGATGGAGCCAAACTCTTCGTTTACAAAATCTACCTTCTCTTTGTAGACTAGCCACGAGTATTCTCCATCGCCAGGAGTGCGACTTTCCCAGAAGGCGTACATAAAACTTCGCAGGTATTTTAGTTCACTCTTTTCGAATTCTCTGAAGCTATTGGACAGCATAGCCTTTTCTTGGCCAGTTGCTATAGGTCGCACTGAGTGAACGTAGTCGTAAATTGAGGCCTTTGTTTCAAACTTGGAAACCCAAGTCAATGCTATATCCTCGCCTTCCATAAGGCTCAACACATCAACCGCTGCTTTTTTGTCTCGTTTGATTTCGTGCTCCACTTTTGCAAAGAGCTCGTTTTCTCTGGTTCGGGCTTCCAGTACAATCACGTATTCTCCTTGACTCACGTCTGCAAGGGATAGTGTTGTAAGTATGGGAATAACAGAGCCCGAATTGCGTCGCATATATTTCCGTGTACTCTCCACTGGCTTAGAGCTATCAGCATCGGCTATGTAAGCGGTCAATAGGAACATCTCACCCTCTTCCAGTTCTAGATCTGTGCCATAAAGTTCAGTGTATACAACAACTTCCTTCATCTCGGGCTTTAGGATTGAATCCGAAACCATAGGCAGTAGATCATAACCTGATTTAGAAAGGAGGCCTGGTTCGACGGTTTTCTTGAAGGCTGAAACCAATTCTATATCAGAAAAGAAAGTTCCTGTAGGGATTTCAGGAACTTCTATGTTCACAGTCGCTAAAGTTGAGGCAGATTCTTCACTGGCATTGAGGTCTTTTAATTCAATTTCAATTTCGTACTTGCCAGAAGGCACTGCAAAACGCTGCACATCAATAAAGTCGACAATATTTCCCTGGGACATGATGGGGGACATGAGGCTTTTTTTGTCGTATGTAATAATCTGTCCGTTTTTCTTGAAAATAATGGTCATCTCGACTTCGCCTTGAAAAGCATCTTCTTCTTCGGAAAGTTTCATCAGGTTGATGGATTTGCCATAGATGTCAAAGTAGGTTTCAACCACAGGACCTTTGCCCGGAACGTAGAAAATCTTGTGATTAAAGACGGCGTAGGGCACCGAAAGAGCTTGAATTGAAAGTAAAATGAGTGGAATTAAAAAAAGTTTTTGCGCTCCTTTCATGTGCGTTGTTGATTGTAACAGGTGAAGTTACGAAAATGCGTAGGAGATAGTGATGCAAAATATCTTGATAAATTGACATCTCACTCTTGCTTGATTTAACAAAAGGTTTACTTTTGCGACGGAGAATTGGCAGAGTGGTCGATTGCACTGGTCTTGAAAACCAGCGTACCGCAAGGTACCGGGGGTTCGAATCCCTCATTCTCCGCAAGCGATACGAGAACCCGCCCCAACGCAAGTTGAGGCGGGTTTTTTGCTTTCAGAAGCCCCGAGCTTGCTCGAAAGTGTACAAAAATTAAAAAACTCGCATTTAGGCGATAGCCTGAAGAATTTTGCGTGTGATGGATGCTCTCCTCCTTAGGAGGAGAGAATCGCATCGCAAGAAAGATTTGAAAAGAATTTGAATCAGAAGCCTCGAGCTTGCTCGTAAGGTTTCAGAAAGCAAAAAGCCCTCACTTATCCCGAGGCCAAGCAGGCTTCGTGTTGATGTAGGTTCCTCCTTATTAGGCGTTATCACTCCGATGACAGGGAGGGGTGAATCCCAATTTCGGAGACATAAGAAAGAAGTACTATTGAATTAGGTGATGCTGCAAACAGGATACTCCAGCGTCAAGATGACGAGTAAATACATCAAACAAGCCAGTACAAGGAGAGTGAAAGCAATTGCGGAAATGAAGCCAGGTGTTTAATCGTAAGGAAAAGACTGCAACTCGCGTCCAGCTTTTGCGAACTTGGATACGCCTGATAGAGAAACACCTGTTCCAACCAAAATCCCACCAGCACCGATTATCAGACCAAAGTTAGAATCTGAACCAGAGACGGCTCCTATAAAAACACCAGAAAGAACTGTAATTATCAGTCCACTGAATATCTGCCGCGTTCCTTTTCCAGAAAAATGCCAGCAGAGTAAATATGATTCTTTTGTTTTTCAGAGACTCCTGCAGCCATGAATTCAGGCTGGCGTTTCATGATAGATTCCTCAACGGGCTCTTCTGTGCTATAGCGATCAGCCCTCTCGTTGAAATCCCATTTCCCGTTTCGGTAAATGGAAGAGGCGGAGGTGAACATCATTTTCGAAGCCTTTCCGTCGATTGTAAACTGGATAAAATTCTCGTCGACATTAAGAATGGTGCACTCTAAGGTGTCATTGCTCAGGGTTACAATTCTGTCTTGAGCCGAAAGACTTATCGAGAAAAGTAGAAAAAAGGGAATTAAGTATTTCATCTTTTTTCGTTTTAGTGTGATGAAAATAATCAATCCTACCGAAACACCACTTGACTCTCTGCCTGATTGTGATCCTTGATCAACTCGCAACAGTTCTCTCCGTCTTAAGTGGAACCCCTTCGATCAAAACATCATACAGAATGGGGGTGGTAGGTTGAAGTAGACATTTATAAACTTAACTGTCAACATGTTAACCAATTAGTGTTATTCCACGTATCCTACTACAGAATAAAATCTCTACCACGGTCAATGATTCAAACATCTCTATCATCCAAAACTATACTGCGGTCGACCATTTCGTCTCCTCAGGCTTTCATCAATACGCTGGTGGCAATTTCATTTAGTGATGGTGATGTATCGGCTTTGGCATTGGCGTTGATAAACCAGAAGCTGGCGTGTAAGGATTTTCTGCTTGATCAAAATTTGCCTTACTGCCTCAGCAAAGCTGTTGACCTATCAAAAGAACTTGGCTCCGAGGGTGCCATTCTTGCTAGTACCCGCGCCGTAAGTAAAGACGCGACACTTTGTTGTTTTGCCAATGCCGTTCACTTGTCTTTTTTGATTACAGGAATAGATTCCGAGAAGGGAAAACTAATAAACTGCCTCATGGAGGAATGGACGATTGACTACGAAAGTTATCGCATGATCCTCGAAACGGTTAAGTTGATGGACGGCAAGGACTTTAAGATCGCCGTCAAATTTTGAGTAATTAAGAAATAATTATTTCAGAAGTTAAGCCAAATATACCCCTTGATCTTCGACGCTGACGTTGTGCCCCTTTTCCTGCAGACTCTGTTTTAATTCGGCCCCTAATTCTCGATGGGCATCCAATTCGAAATAGAAATTATCATTTTCCATGTCCCGCTTTGGCTTCTCGACATCTTCAAAGAGGGTCATAACATCTTCCGTGGCTTCAAGCATAGAAGTGTCGGTAGGAGGAGTGTGAAATATTAGGTGAATCATAAGTATTTGTTAGGCGGTTTGAATACGACCACTAGTCACTTAATCTTAAACTCTAAAAACCAAGAAAATATTTGATTCAAAGTGAATCTAAACGAGATGAACCTCTCTTAAATCTTTTCGAAGTGAGCTCTTCATCATTTTATCATTACTCAATTCAGAGATGACAATATTGAGGTCTGCTAAACTTAAATTGGAGCAGAATGTGATGGTGAGGTGAGGACAAATCTTATTGGATTTTGTTCTGATTTGCCAAACTTTATCTCCGGCTCTTTGAAAGAATGATCTGGCTTCTGCCACAGATTTTGAACGAACTTGATAGTTGGCCATAATTTTCAGTGTTGTTGTTGGAGGAGGAAAATTAGTTCATTTCAAGTACTATGTCAAGCGCGGTTTTGTTGGTGGGTTAAAACCAGTGGGTAACACCGTTGGAGATATGAACTATCAAAAAGACGTGACTAAGACCACGCGGTTGTTAGTTGAATTGAACTGTTTTTGAAATAGTCGGATTGACAGACGGCCGCAAAAAAGATATCTCAAACCAAAGGACTTGGTCAGAATCCTTCTTCGAGAAAAATAACTTGCTTTTCGTTGACGAGGTTCATTTGCATCACCCCATCACGTCGAGTCACTTGACCCTTGGCGCAAACTTTTTTCCCCATAAAGTCCTGCTCAGGAGAATAGCTAAAGTTGGCTTGATTTCTAGCCCAGATGGTAAGAGTGAATACCGTATTGGGAAATTTCTTATCGAGGTTGACAAAGACATTGTCGTTTTTCGATTTGAAAGTGCTCACGACTGTTCCACAAACTTCTACCTTCTTTTTTGAGTCAATGAATTCATAGGCTTGTAGGGTATTGTATCGATTGTCACCCAGCTTTGATGCCGAAAGTACCGGTACATCTCCACGTTGGTCTTGTGGTAGCCAAGCAAGATAGTCGCTATTGCTCTCTATCTTTTCTTCAATCTCATCGGGAATTCCCGAGAAGAAGTCTAAGCCTGTTATTTTTTCAATCTCGTTGACACTTAAGGAATAAGCTTCAATGGGTTTTTCACAAAGTTCATTCGGCATCAAGAAACCTATCGCAGGACCGTTTTTAAGATCTAACGCTACTTTGTAATGATACTCGGGAAGGCTCATGCCGTTGATGCTCTGTTCTACTTTTGGCAAGTCATCACTCAACACGGGGCCCGTTACTACATAAAGATCTACTTTGTTCTCTACGGCATACTCCCTAATATATGATTCCAATTCAGCCCAAGCTCCGCGATTAAAATCAGGGTGCTGAGGAGTCATGTTGGAGTAGAAGTACGATTCGGAGAGCGCTTGTTGGCTCCAGCGAAAATCAGCAGAAGGAGCTAAGTGGCCCCGATCGTAGCCATATCCGTCGTATTCCCATTCGCCAGCGTTGTCTTTTGATTTCAAAAAATAATCAGCTTCTTCTGACGATCCTGAACTTACCATTTCGTCGATTCGAAAATCATTTGTTCTTGATGTTCGACCTTCAGCCACATCATCGAGAATGATATGTGCCACCCATCTGGCCATTTCGTGCTCTTCTGAATAACTCAAAGCCAAAGCGCTATGCTTGACCAATTCACCGTCACTGCTCGGCCAGCCCATTACCTCTAGCCTTTCGGCAATACCGAGTAGTTTGAGTGAGTCGACTTTTTGAGTCAACAGTAGGACTTCCTCATTTTTGTTGGTGATTGAAGTTTCCAGTGAACTGATACTTTCCTCGATACTCGCTTGCGCGAGTGATGATATACAGAAGGTTAGGCTACAAAACACTACAATAATTCTCATACGCCAAAGATAGTTTCATGTCTCATGCTTTGGTCTTCTATCAAAAGAAGTTATCAAAACGAGATTCAAAGTTTTTGCGATTTATTAAAGTTAGATGTATCTAACAATTATATTTGCACTCTCTAAAAACCAAGATTAATGAAAATAGCACTTCTTTTTATTGCAGCGATTTTTATTACACAAGCAGGATTGGCTCATGGCGGATCGGTTTCGGGTATTGTCTCAAATGGTCAGAGTCCATTGGCCTTTTCGACTGTTGGTATACCGTATTTGGACAAGGGATCTGTTACCGATTCTAACGGCCAGTTTATTATTGATCACCTCAATCCGGGAACATATCAGCTTGCCGCAAGAGCGATGGGGTATACCTCAACGATCATCGAAATAAGCATCGAAGAGGGAAAAGGGTTGAAACTTGAGATTGTGCTTGAAAAGAATGAGATCAACCTCAATCAAGTTGTTATCACTGGCACGGGTTCTGAGATCCCGCTCTTTGAAGCTCCCATTATCGTAAGTCGGATAAACCAAAAGGCTTTTGAGAATACTCAATCTTTAACGCTTGCCGAGGGATTGGCATTTTCGCCTGGATTAAGGCTCGAGAATAACTGCCAGAACTGTGGGTTTACTCAATTGCGAATGAATGGCTTAGATGGTGCTTACTCACAAATATTAATCAACAGTCGTCCAATATTTTCTGCATTAACGGGTGTTTATGGATTGGATTTAATCCCGGCTAACATGATTGATCGGGTAGAAGTGGTGCGCGGTGGTGGCTCGGCGCTTTATGGTGGAAACGCAATTGCTGGAACAGTGAACATTATTACAAAAGATCCATTAGACAACTCATTTCAAGTGGGTGTAAACCAGGCTTTCGTTGATATGGAGGCATCTGATAGAAGCATTACACTCAATGGCTCCATAGTGAGCGACGACTTAAATATGGGGCTCAATCTATACGGTTTTGATCGCAGCCGAGACTCTTGGGATGCAAACGATGATGAATTTTCGGAGATCACGCTTATTGAAAACTCCACCTTTGGGTTTGATGCCTTTTACAAGCCAACCGAGAATAGCCGTTTTGAGTTAAACGGCTTTGCGGTAAATGAGTACAGAAGAGGCGGGAACAAGTTTGACTTGGAGCCGCACCAAACAGATATTACGGAGGAGTTAGATCACCGAATTATCGGTGGAGCATTGTCCTATGAGTTGTACTTTGACAACTACCGTCAGAAGGTGTCGCTTTATACCTCGGCCCAGACTACCGACCGCAAGAGTTACTACGGAGGTGGGGGAAGAGTTTTGGCCTTTGGGGATAGCCTTACTGAATCCGACGTTTTGGCAATCAATGCTTATGGAAACTCCGATGATTTGTCTGCCGTGGGTGGAACTCGATATACGTTGGACATCAACTCACGTCTCGCTTTGTACGCTGGGTCTGAGTTTCAGTACAACTCAGTGGCAGATCGAATGCCCGGTTATGGCCGCTCGATAGTGCAGGAAGTAGGTGTATGGGGCTCCTTTGCTCAGCTGGAGATCAAGCCCTTAGAAAGGCTTAGTTTGCTCGTTGGAGGGCGCTACGACTTGGTTGACATCGATGGAGTCTACAGCTTTGGTGGAGATGAGTTTGTGAATGATCAAACCCTAGGAGTATTCGTGCCAAGGGCTTCGTTGATGTACGAGCTTTCTCAGACTTTAAAGTTTCGCGGTTCATATGCCCAAGGCTATCGCGCACCGCAAGCCTTTGACGAAGACCTACACATTCAAACAGTCGGTGGAGCTGCTGTTTTTACCCAGCTTGATCCCGACTTGACTTCTGAAAGATCAAATAGTTTTACCGCATCGTTGAATCGGACAAAAACGACCGACGACTACCAGACCAGCTTCGTGATAGAAGGATTCTTGACCGATCTCATTGACCCTTTCATTACTACAAACCAGACCGAGTTGCCAAACGGAGTGGCAGTCGTGACCAAGCGAAATGGATCAGGAGCGCGAGTAGCAGGGATAAATCTGGAAGCGAATGCAGCGATTAAAGACAGGTGGTTGATCAATGCGGGATTGACCATTCAGTCGGCTCAATATGACGAAGAGGAAACAATCTGGTCTCCCGAGGAGGTAACTGATGCCAACGCAGACAGCATTGTGGCAACGGATCAAATACTGAGAACACCAGAACTCTACGGATACCTTTCGCTTACTTATCGCCCTACTCAACGATGGTCGCTGACGTATTCTGCCGTTTACACAGGTTCTATGGAAGCGGCTCATGTCATTGACCCCGAGACGGAGTATACCATCATCGAGGAGACACCTCAGTTCTTTGAAAGCAACATAAAGGTGGGATATACGCTTCCGCTGAATGGCAAAACCAACATTGAACTCTTTGCAGGAATGCAGAATATCTTCAATGCGTACCAAGATGATTTTGACATTGGTGCCAATCGGGATGCTGGTTACATCTACGGGCCCAATCGTCCCAGGACGGTTTTCTTTGGAGTGAAGTGGGGAATGAATTAATACTCTATAAATCAGTTATTAACTAGATTTTACCTAAATCATAAAATGCAGTTGCATCAAATACATGCCTTTGAGCAATTCTTGATCGCCAACAGCATTCGGTCCAGTGGTGCCGCGGTAAATGGGACGGGTTTGGTACTCGAAGGTTAGCTTGACATTGTGGCCATGAACGAAGTAGGTGAGTCCAGCATCGAATCCCTGAAGCTGATCGCCCAATCCGTCAAAATCGTGGATAGTGTAAGTTCCGAACGGCATTAGTTTGCCTCTCTCTCCAAGTGTTATCGGTAGGATGTACCCGAATTGGGTGTGAATGATTTGACCCGTTCCAATTGTAAATTGGCTTAAGCCCCCACCTTGCGGATAATCGGCTGTAAATTCGGTTGCCAACTCGTGACCGTCAACACCAGTGGTACTTCGCAAGAAATTCGGCCCCATGTCATAATTGTAATAAACAGCGTAGAGATTAATCAAGCTTCCGTCCGAGAGCGGGTAATCGATCATTAGGTCGACTCCGAGCTGCAAGCGTTCTTGCACTTGCCGATTGAGGTTATCGTCTAAGTAGGCAATGGAATTGGGGTGGTAGTGAAATCCTGCACCGATGGTGATGATTTTTTTCTTTCCAAGTTGAGTCATGTGGTAGAAAGGGAACCAGCTTTCCTCTGTGTCGAGGAAACTCCAAGTGAAGTAACCGCTCAAGCTAAAGGATTCACTGCCATACTCTCCTGCTGTATTTCTAAGGGAGTCATTCTCTATTGCGTTGAAATTGTCAAAGTAAAAAGGTTTCCCAAAATTCATGCGGTAGCCTAGTTTTCCGACTTGGCCAGTCACCCATGTTCCGATGATCCTAGCGGCCAAATCGGTTCGGCCAATGTTAGGGTAGTTGAATGTGGGATGGTCGTGAACGTAGTTGAACTGAAAGGAGACATTGGTGTAGCGAGATATCCCCATCCAGTTGCTCAATCCAGCACCCACTCGTAGCTTCTTCCCGCTAAGGGCATACATCACATTCAAATCGTGGAAGAAAATACGCTCGCCTCCACCGTCAAATCGCTCTGAGTTTGATCCGAATTGAGTGTAGAAGAAGACCTTATCGTCGAGTAGGGTATAAACCCGCAATCGATTCCTGCGCATCACCATGTCTGAAAACCAAGAGATAGGTTCACCATTAAACCCTAGCGTTCCAGGATTGGTGCGGGCGTGTCGGACCCAAAACTGCATGGCGTATTTGAAGCCGATTTTCGATTTTCCGTCGGGAGTCAGATTAAAGGTGATGCCCGATGTAAGTAGACTATCGATGAGGCTGGTCTTTTGCGGGCTTTGGGCACGCCCAAAAGCAATGATGGCCAGGAAGCAGATGGATAGAATTACTGATTTCATGCGGCAAAGTTTGCACTCAAAAAGGTGAAAACCTATGATATTTCTCAGGAAAGGAAAATCAGAGGATATCAAACAAAGACAACAATGAAAGCGCAACGGCCAATACCAGCGCATAATATGCGTAGGTATTGATGTTGGGAAATTTTACCGCATATCTGGCGGTAATCCATCCTCCCGCCAGTTGGCCAATCCCAATGGTAGACCCATAAAGCCAGTGCACTTTTCCATCGAAAGCAAAGAAAATAATTGCAGGTATCGTATAAATGCCAATGGCAAGCACCTTGATGACATTTGCCTTGAGCAGGGGCATTCTGCCACCGATAACTGCAATCGCCAAGAAGAAAATGCCCATTCCCAGTTGGATAAATCCACCATAAATACCGACACAAAAAAGGGATAAGTCGAGCAAGGGACGAGGCCACTTTGGTTTATCTTCTTCGGGATGAATCCATCGCTTTGGCTTAATCAGCAAGACGAAAAACAAGGCTACTACCATGTACTTGAAGACATCCATGAATTGCTCGTTGCTGATATTCAAAGCCAACGCAATTCCAATAAATGCCCCGAGCACCATTAAAAGGAGAGGTCGGGCTTGTTCTTTCCAGGTGAGGATCTTCGCCTTTTGGAAAGTCACCGAAGAAGAAATGGTCTGAAGAGCTACACCAATTCGATTGGTTCCATTGGCCACTCCGCCTGGCAATCCCAGTAATTCTGTGAGAATGGCAAGTGTAATGACAGAGCCGCTTCCAGCCAATGTGTTAATGACTCCTGCTACAAAGCCACCACCGATCGATATGGCGATTTCAATGGGTTCCAAACTTTGGCGAAAGTAAGCAATCCCAGCGCTACATATTCACGTAAGCCTCTGCTGAAAGTGCCTCATAGACCTCATTCTTGTCGGGATGGATGGAGACCACACGTGCTTTCACTTTCACTTCTCTGTCCATTAGATTGGCTAGAGCTTTGTTTTCAGGAAATGGCCAGTACCCGAGCTTCCGTCCGCAGAAGTAAACAGCCACGGCAAAACGGTCGTACTTGTTGTTGGGTTCTCTTTTCAAGCTTAGTGGGTCACTATTGGTAATGGAGCGATAGGCCAGCGGGTAGTCGTAATAGGCGAGCCCTTTTACGAAAGAGCGATCCAAATAAAACGGATTTGAAAAATGACGGATGGGAAGCTGTGGAGTGGCTTGGTTTGAATGACGTGTAGCGATCATACCTTTGTTTTTCTTCAAAGGTGCATGCCTACAACGTAACCTATTTACGTTTAGAGGCCGTTTATAAAGCCCGCTATCTTCCTTACTCTTATTCTAAAATTCAGTCATTGACTGCAGTCAACTCCTTAATTTTAGAATCACGAGAGCGTCGCTATCGAACTTTCTAGCTCAGACTCTATGGAAACACTCTACTTTTTCTTCTTTTTAAGCTTGTCCAAAAGACGGTTCATCCAGCCTTTTTTTTCTTCACTTTGATTATCGCCTTCGTTCTGTTTTTGTTCTTCTCTTGCTTTCTCTCTTAATTCACGTCGTTCTTCTCGTGAGTCATTGTCAAATAGGTTATCCAAGAAGTACTCTGTTCGATTTAGCACGAAGATGGGACAAATAAGTTCGAGCAAAACATCGGCATCCGTTTCAGGAAATCTAGTGCCTACCAGAGCTTTGGTAGCGGTTTTTGATTCTGATGATCTAATAAATTCACCGACAATCGGCAGTGCAGTGGCTGCACCTTGGCCAAGACGCGTAGACCGAAACCGCACCAAAGGCGACTGTCCACCAACCCAAGCGCCACAAACCATGTTGGGGGTAATGGACATAAACCATCCATCGGCGTTGTTTTGGGTTGTTCCCGTTTTTCCCCCAATGTCTGTCTTCACACCGAATACAGATCGTAAAGAACGAGCGGTTCCACTGTCGACAACCAATTCGAGCATCTCGCGCATGGTGGCGGCTACATCGTATTCCAGTACTTTTTCTCCTTTTCTAGGTTTTTCTTCAAAGAGATTTTTTCCGTCAGCTGTTTCAATCTTTAAGATGAAGTTGGGTTCTGCGAGCATACCTTCATTCGCGAAAGCGCTATAGGCAGGGACCATCTCTAGGAGCGACAAATCAGCAACTCCCAAAGCGATGGAAGGGACATTCGGCAAGTCTGATTTTATTCCGAGGCGTCTAGCCAAACTTTTTACTGCATTGGGTCCTGTTTGGGCGATAAGCCTTGCTGCAACGGTATTGACCGACTTGGCGAGTCCACCTTTCACGGTGTAGAATCCGCCGTATTCTCCTCCTGAGTTTTGCGGACTCCAATCGCCGTAGTTGCTGAAAATTATCGGCTCATTTTCGATGTAATCGCACGGCTTGATGCCTGCTTCCAGAGCCGTCGCGTACACAAATGGCTTGAAGGTAGACCCTACTTGTCGACGGCTGGTGATGTGATCATAAGGAAAGTGGCCGAAATCTATTCCGCCTACATAGGCCAGGATATTTCCCGTTTTTGCGTTCATCGCCAAGAATCCCGCTTGCAGAATCATTTGATGGTAAGCGATAGAATCGAGCGGACTTATGGTTTTGGATTGGTAGCCATCCATTGTAAAGACGCGGAGTCTGACGGGAGTGTCGAATATTTCTTTGATCTCTTTTTCCGTTCGACCAGCATTGACGAGTCTTCTGTATCTCACCGATTTTTCGGCCTCATTCCAAAGAAAGCTCGCATCATTGCCCCAAGGCTTGCTGCTTTTCCAATGGGCGTCAAAATCAGCTTGAATTCTGGACATTTGTTTTTTCACCGCTGCCACAGCATTGGCCTGGAGCCTGGAATCAATTGAAACGGTAATTCTCAGTCCATCGCTGTATAGGTTGTAGGGATTGCCATCTCCTCGATCGGTGCCTTCTAGTAGCTCGGCGATTTTCGGTTTTAAGAAATCACGCAAGTAAGGAGCTGGACCGAATTGACCTTCCAGTCTTTGGTAGTCGACTTTTAGAGGCTCGGCCTGCAGCCGAATGAGCTCGTCGGGTGGGAGGGAACCTTCTCGTACCATCAAGGCGAGCACTGTATTTCGTCTTTCTTGAGAAGCTTCTGGGTAAAGACGCGGATTATAAGAGGTATTGGCTTTTAGCATACCCACTAAAGTGGCAGCTTCGATGAGTTCTAGGTCGTTTGGTGTTTTATTAAAATAGCGCTGAGCGGCGGCTTTGATGCCGAAAACATTCTCGCCGAAACTCACCGTATTTAAGTAAAGGGTGATGATCTCCTCTTTGGTATAGATCTCTTCGAGCTTCAGCGCTGTGATATTCTCCTTTAGCTTATTCACGGGTACGGAAAGCGCTCCGTGATCCTTGCGGCCAAAAAGGTTTTTGATGAGCTGTTGCGAAATGGTGCTTCCACCTCCGCCAGAGCGATCACCAAATATGATGGTTTTGATGACGACACGTGGAATACTGTAGAAATCGATCCCTTCATGTTCAAAGAAACGGCTGTCTTCGGTTGCGATCAGCGCATCAATTGCCGTTTGGGGAATTTCTCCAAAGCTAATACTAGAGCGGTTTTGAATGAAGTACTTCCCCAGAATTTTGCCGTCAGAGGAATAGATTTCACTGGCGTTGTCTTGTTGAATTCCAGTGAGATCTCCTTCTGAAGGTAGTGGCCCAAAAAGGCCGATGTATACCGCGCCAAAGAGTATGAAGAGCAAGAGCAAGACTCCCAATAGAGCGAAAAGACCAAATTTGATAATTCGCCTCTTCCAATTGGATTGAGTTTTGGGCTTCTTCTTTTTTGCTGGGGATTTTCGTGGCTTGGGAGCGGGTTTCTTGGCCAAGGTTTATTGAGTCTGGATCATTCAGGAGAAATGGAACACAAGTATCGAACTTTTTGGACAGATATTATTTAGAATCTCCCCGTTTATTCGAGAGTCTAAAGTAGAAAGCTCGATAGCATCGCGTATCTAGTTTTCAAAATGAAGGAATTGACTGCAGGCCAATTGCTGTATCTAAAACAAGTGGAGCGGAGATATGGATAGTGACTGTTTAATTGTAACGAAGCGTTTTTCCTATTCGCAAAGTAGTTGTACTTCTAATGCCGTTCAATTTGCAGATGGTTCCCACTGAAGTACTGTAGCGTCTGGCAATTCCCGAAAGGGTGTCGCCGCTACGAATTTTGTGGTATTTGCGCTGGCGCACTTCTACCAAGTATTCGAAATGCTCTTTATTTACCGCAAGTGTATTGTGGCAGAGGTAGCCTGTTTCCCATTCTATTAGTGAGTTGGGATCGATTGGTTCACCTTTGTAGCGGGCTTCGAAGTGCAAATGACTCCCAGTGCTTCGGCCTGTACTTCCACCAAGTCCTACTACGTCTCCTGCTTCTATTTTGTCGCCTTCTTTTACGTTGAGCTTTGAAAGGTGAGCGTATAAAGTCTCCAAACCATTTTGATGCCTTACAACGACCACTTTGCCGTAATCACCATCGTATTGCGCAATTCTTACTACCCCTTCAAATGCCGATTTCACTTCGTCTCCTTTGTATAGCTTAATATCAACACCATAGTGGTAGCGGTATCGACGGTATCCAAAGTCGCTTGTTTTTCGTCCGGTGTATGGAGAAACAAAATCACAGCTATCCGGCGCAAGAACCAGAACCACCGTGTCCTTCATAAATCTCAAGTCATGTTTGTATGGGTGCACCCGTTCTGTATTCCAAGAGCAGTAAGTATCGTAAGAGGGGATGTGAAGTAAGGAGTCGTTAATGTTCCAAGTTCCTGCCGCTTCAATTCTCGAGGTGGGCATCTTTCCATCGCGGAAAACATTGTAAAAGCCTTGATTTTCGGCAATGTGGTCTTGGGCCAATCCGACAGTAGCAAAAGCAAAAAGGGTGACAACAGAAAATAATAGCTTCATAGGGGCAAAAATATTCAGGCTCCTATTGCAAAAAGAGAGTCAGATAAAAAGATGCTGACATACTGGTTTTAATTGCAACAGAAAAAAAAGGAGGACTCTAACATTTGTTATTTCAATACGACGAAAAGAAGCATTTGTTACTTCTGATTTTTGTCGCTCGAAGGTCCTTTGAGATCGTATTTACGCCTAATAAAAAGCGTGAGATGACCTTGTTTCTTCTTCCTACGGAAGCCCATTAAGTGAAGAATTTCCACGCTGTACCATTTTGCCACTTGTCTATTTACGACCATAACATGATCGCTGCTCATAAAACGGCGAACTCCTGGGAGGTAACCAAGAATGTGGTAGAGCTTCAATCGGCGGAAAACATAAGAGACTGTTAACCAAAATCGCGCGATTTTTCGGATGATAAAAAAGCCATCTTCTCCTTGGTCTTGGTAGAGCGGCATGAAAATTTGGGAATTTTCATTGGCTTTGAGCTGGTGCCCGTTTATCGTTGCCAGTGGTTCTCCTTTTTGTATTTTTTGAAAATTATTGAATCCACTCAGCATTTTAAAATCATCACCAGGTTGTATTGGCTGGCGCATTCTGATTTCGTAAACCTTCCTATTTCCTTCGGTGGCGTGGTAAAGCTGATGGTAGTATTTCCTGTATTTGGGTACTTCTATCTTTTTCATTAATCCTGCATTAACCAAGGAAATCCAGATCATGGCTTCGTGGTTTCTGACAGATTCAGGATCGTTGTGTTGACCACCTTCAAAAGCGAGTGAGGGATACCCCAAATCATTCACATAACTCAGAAGCGGCTCGTCGAGGTGTTCCTCGATTCCTATAACTACTGGGACGGGCATTTTTCTAATGAACTGCCTATTCATCAGCGTGTCGCTCATAAAAATGAACGGCTCTGATTTGACGGAAGTCGTATGGAGATCAACAAAATAAAATTTCTGATTGCTGGTATTCAGTAGATTATCAATGTAAGCCCAGAGCTCGATTTGTTCTTCAACCTCGTTGATTATTTCATCAGGGTGGTAATCTCGTTTTCGCGCTCTTTCAACCATATCTGCTTGCCAGATGCGGTTGAGGTCATTGACTATAAATCTTTCCCCACGCTCTAATGCAGTTAGATTTCCGACTAGGGCATAGACATTTCCCGAAATAAGCGGCTTCAATTGATGCAGCTGCTCCATCACATGGTGAAGCGCCAATACACCGGTGGGTTCATTGCCGTGCATTCCACCGATAAATACGATGTTAGGACCAGGCTTGTCGCCCTTAATGGCTGCAATTTCGCGCTTGATATGAACCGAGCGCCCTTCTATAAAATCAAATAACTTAATCTCTTTCGGCTTCAATTGTTTGTAATTCTTCAAATAGATGTTCTGCCATATAAACGAAATCGGATTCAGTCAGAATCCCGATTAGTTTTTTGTCCTTGACCACAGGCAGGCAGCCCAAATTGCTTTTGCGCATAATTTTAAGCGCCTCGCTAACTTCCGTTTGCCCGGTAACGGTAACGGGGTTCTTAATCATGAAGTCATCAACAGTGATTGTTTCGTCATGAGAATACTTGCAATAGTACTTGATAATATCTCCTGCGGAAATAATTCCTACCACTTCGCCTTCTTCATTTTCAACAGGCACGTGGTGAATTTTGCGCCAGTTCATCACATTTGATACGAGTTCAACCAAATCATCTTCTTGAACGGTATAGAGTTCTTTGCTCATGACTTGGTGAACGTAGCGGTACTTGCTGGCCCACGATCCGCTTTCTTGTTTTGTAGGATAATCCCACTCGTGGACGGGCAGTCCACTGTATTGGCGCGTAAGCATGCCAGATGTTACGGCAATTACCGCTTCTTCAACATTGGCGTCTTTTCTCAATTTATTGAAAGACTGAGTCAGCCAGATCGAGCCAGTTTGGTGTTTTTTCACCCTTTCTTCGACCACATTGATGTAGCGTTCAATATCTTCTTTGTTGATTTTCATTTTCTCCAAACCCTTCCGACTCATGGGAATGAGTTGGTTGAGGAGAAGACTCTCAGCGGTATGCACCTTGCCATCTGTCCATCTGAATTGTGCAGATAGCCCCATTTGAGCGGCTTTGTGGAAGTTCAATTTGGCATTGTCAAAATCCAATTGATCTGAGATTTGACCAATATCGTCGGGCATTCCCTCCATTAGACCTAGCCAAAATGCGGTGTTTGCTATTTCATCAATGATGGTAGGGCCAGCGGGAATGTACCTGTTTTCAATTCTAAGGTGCGGCTTGCCATCAGTAATCCCATAACAAGGGCGATTCCATTTGTATATGGTTCCATTGTGAAGAGAGAGCGCTTTGAGCTTGGGTATTTTGCCTTCTTTGAGCACTGCAAGTGCATCTTCTTGAATGTCGCTTGCTAGCAAAAGACGGTAATACGAAACGTCGTATTGAAATATTTCCGTTACACTTTCTTTGAGCCAATCTGTTCCAAAATCTACCCGACTCTTTTGTTCGCGATCTGGGTTGCGCTGATTCTTGAGATCGACTGTCTGCTCAAATACAGCTATGCGCGTTTCGTCCCACAATCTTTTCCCAAATAGAAGAGGGGAGTTAGTAGATGCAGCAAGCACAGGGCCTGCGATGGCTTGAGCCCAATTGTACTTGTCTACAAATTCATCTGGATTGATTTGAAGGTGAATTTGAAAACTCGTATTGCATGCTTCAAAAAGCATCGTATTGTGCTTCGTGATCAATTCGTCGGTAGCCTTGATGTGAAATTCGAAATCGCCACCACGGTGTTTGATCATCGCATCATTCAGTGCTCTGTATCGCTCGTAGGGAGTGATGTTCTTAAATTCGAGATCGTCTTTGAGAATGGTTGGTAAGATGCCCGTCAGCAATACTCTGGCACCTCTTGCTTGGGCTTTTTGGTCAGCATTATCGAGCAGTCCTCTTAGGTCGGATTCCAGCTGGCTCAATGCGTTTTCGGTAAAAAGCAACGGATCGAGATTGGCTTCTAAATTGAACTTGGCGAGCTCGGTGGTAAAATGACTATCGTTCAAGTCTTCCAGTACTTCTAGTCCAATTATTGAAGGCCTCAAATTCTTATCAACGAAGCAAAATTCTTGTTCTGCGCCGATTCTTATTGTGCCCGTTTCGAACATACCGCGTTCCAGCATGATCTCTAAGGCTTGCATGTCCTTCAGTATGGCAGAAACAAATTTTTTCCTTTGCTCCTTTTTTTCAACCACATACACATTCAATTCACCCATAATTTGCCAAGATTGGTTAAGGCCTGGTAATAGCCGATAAGCCCATGAAATTGCGGAATTTCTACGAATAAAACAACAAGAGTTTTATTTCACTTCAAGGTGTAGTAGTTTTTCGCCTTCCAGGTATCCTTCAAGCACGTCACCTTTTACTACAGGCCCTACTCCTTTGGGGGTTCCGGTGAATATGAGATCTCCAATTTTTAAGGTGAAATATTTGGACACTTCTGACACGATAACGTCGAACGGAAACAGCATTAGAGATGAGTTTCCTTGTTGGACGGTTTCTCCGTTTTTCTTCAGTTCGAAGTTGATACTATTCGAATTAGGCAGGTCCTGCAGCTTCACGAATTTCTGTCCCAGAGGAGCTGAGTGATCAAAAGCTTTGGCTTTCTCCCAGGGAAGGCCTTTCTCTTTGCATTTCTGCTGCGTGTCTCTTGCTGTAAAGTCGATTCCTAAACCGACTTCTTCATAGTATTTTTGAGCAAAAGCTCGATCTATATGTTTGCCGACTTTTTTAATTCTAAGCACCAATTCCAATTCAAAATGTAAATCATTGGTGTGGTCAGGATAAATGAAGGGATGATTTTTCGGTAGGAGAGCGGTGTCAGGTTTGCAAAAGATAACTGGTTCTGAGGGAATTTCATTTTTCAGCTCTGCTGCATGATCGGCGTAATTTCTGCCAATACAGATTATCTTCATGCGTCCATTCTTTCTTTTATTGACTTCAATACTTTCTTTGTATACAATGGAAAATCACCTTTGATCATCCATCCATAATAGCCAGGTTCAGCACGCAATACGTCCGTTACAGGTTTTCCCTTGTGCTTGCCGAAATTGAAGCATTCGACGTTGGCATCGTTGTAAACGAAACGGCCCAAAAAGTCAACGTTTCGGTGCCTTTGGGAAACTGTGTGAAGCTGGTCCATGTCGTTCACAATTGGAACAGACTTCTTTCCATCGCGACCTTCAAACTCTACATCTTTGTATTTTTCAATTTGCGCTAAGAACACGTCGTATGTCGCTTCGACATCTGCCATAGCTTCGTGGGCATTGTTCATGTCTTTGCCAGTGTAGAATTTATAGCCCGCTTTTAGTGTACGCTGCTCCATCATGTGAAAGATGTTTTGCACGTCAATCAAGTTGCGATCTTCTATACTGAAGTCAATACTGCAGCGCAAGAATTCTTCGGCGAGGATTGGAACATCAAACTTATTGGAATTGAAACCTGCTAGATCGCAATCGAATAAAAACTTGAATACTTTATCTGCTACATCAGCAAAGCTGGGAGCATCTTTTACATCCTCATCGTAAATGCCATGTATCAGCGAGGTCTCGAGAGGGATAGGCATTTGTGGATTGATTAGAAACCTTTCGTTCTCCTCAGACGGTCTTTTTTCAATTCTTCCATCAGGAAATAGCTTAAGGATCGCGATTTCTACTATTCTATCTGAGGCAACATTAACACCAGTCGTTTCTAGGTCAAAGAAAGCGAGCGGTTTTTTCAGGTTCAACTTCATTCTGTCAATTTGATGAGCTTAACGTTTGTTTCTTGTTTCGTGTGGTAATTGTTTACAACCAGCACTTCGGTGTAAGGTGAAAATCCACTGGCGTCGACATACAAGAAATACTTCCCTGGATAGAGACCCAAAGTATATCGGCCTGAGATCTTATTGGGCAAGTATTTTCCTACTACTTCGTCCAGATCGTTTTTGATCAGGATTTCAGGCGCTGCGCCCTCAATGTTTGCGGAGGCAAGGATGTTGATTAGAAATATGGCGGGATCTTCTGTTTGCATTTTATTAAATCGCACCTCGTGAATATCTAATTGGGTGTTTGAGCCAGGATCCATGCGAGTAACGTAAGCCGTCTCTCCATTTTGAGTATAGGATATTGTCTTATTGTCAAACGGGGAGTTTAGTGGATAGCCCAGATTTTGAGGCTTTGACCAAACCATATTTTGAGTATCCCAAGTGGAAAAGAAAAGATCATAGCCTCCCATCCCTGGATGGCCGTCACTGCTAAAGTACATGGTGAGTCCATCTCCTGAAAGGGTAGGGAAGTCCTCGTTGAGAGGAGTGTTTATTTCTCCGCCAAGATTTTCAGGCTCGCCCCATTCTCTGTTTGGTAGTCTCTTTACCATATAGATATCTAGCGCTCCAAATCCACCATCCCTTTCTGAGCTGAACAGCATTGTCTCACCATTCTTCGATAAGGAGCAGGCAGATTCTACACTTCTTGAATTCACTTGTTCGCCTAAGTTTTTAGGTTTACTAAAGCGCCCGACTTCCTTTGCGGACACATAGATGTCACCAAAATTCTCCACATGATCGATGTAGAAAAAGATACTGTCGCCTGAATCGGTGATACCTACAACTTGCTCGTCATAAGGAGTATTTATGGGCTGTGATAAAGGGGCCGCTTGAGCCCAACCCGTTTCTGATCGCTCGCTCATGAAAATGTCAGAAGGAAAATATCCGTCAAACTCTGGCTTAGTTCCTGGTTTTAATTTTCGTCTAGATGTAAAGTATAATGTCTTTCCGTCCTTGGTTACAAAGGGATGATAGTCTGGATAGACCGTATTTACTGTATTACTTAAACGGCTGAAGTCTACATCCACGGGATACTTCAAAAGGTCTAGAGCTGCTATGCAGTCATCTTTAAGCTTTTTGAACTTTGAGAGGTTCTTTTTTTTGACTCCGCTTTCTTCTTCAAATTTATTGAGATAATACAGAGCTTGATCGTAATCCAAGTGATAAGTGCTTGCGATGGCTATCTCTATGTAAAGGCTTTTATCAAACTTCCCCTTGTTCTCCGCAACGAGAAGGTAGTCTAGCGCCAGTAAAGGGTCTATGTAAGTTTTGAGATAGCTTTTACCTAACTGTTCATTGTAGTAAGGGTTGTCAGGCTCCTTGTCTACCAATTTCAGGTATTCCTCCACTGCTTCAATGTAGTTGCCAGCATCAAAGGCATCATCAGCTTTTGCTTGATTTTGGGACCAAGCTGGCACAACAGACCACAAGAGCAAAAGAATAAACAATGTAAAGGGGCGCACTTGTTCTTTCAACAGGGATGGTTTACGTCTCTAATTTTCGGTGCTTTTCACTTTTAAAAAGAGATAATTAAGTTAGGGTATGTATCATTTGGCAACTACTTCCACGTATTGGAAATTGCGGTATGTGTCTTTATTCTTCAGGTAGTCTCCTTTGTAGGTTGGACCTTGAACCTTTCCTTCTACTGTTTTGAAGACAAGAATATTGGGATCAATTTCCAGCTCCTTGGCAAAATTGAGTATTCTCTCTTTTGCATTGCTTGCCCTCAAATCGGCCAACACTTTATTCTTCCCAAATGTCTTGGTAGGAACTTGAGAAGCACTCCCCAAAATAGTGATTTCTACAGTATCGTTCTTTGCCGCTTTTATTTTCAGATTTTTAATGAAGCTTCTGAATATTTCCTCCTCTAGTGCGACTTCATTCGCATTATAACCAAAGAATTTTTTGAAAGTAGCAGGGTTATTATCCTCTGTCGTTGTTGAAACAAAGACGGTCTTACCATCATCTCCGACAAGTACAGGGTTCAGTAATAGTGTTTTCTCTATTTCGCGGTAGGAGCTTTCGCAATCTACACTAAATGAGTCCGTACCAGCTGTATTTCCATCAATGAAGTACTCTACGTTATAGTCAAAGCAAGGCGGAAGTATTGCGACGAAGTTTCCATCGCGTGCACGTGGGGTGTAAAAAGAAGTCTCCATCGTTTCCTTATTTGTAACTGCCACCGAAATATCTTTCGGGAGTTCATCACCAGGAGCAGGAATAATTACACCTTTCAGAAGGGCCAATTTCACTTCTTGTGGTTCAGGTAAGTCCAAGAGATAAATATCTTTTTCTCCATATCCCGCTTTTCTGAATGAAGAGAAGTATGCTCTTTTTCCATCAGCACTGGTTACGAAGAACACATCGTCATCTGCAGTATTGATAGGATAACCAATATTTTCAGGTTCTCCCCAGTTTCCTTCAGCATCTTTTTTACTGCTGAACACATCAAACCCTCCTATGCTAGTGTGCCCCTGAGAACTGAAGTAGAGAGTGTTCTCATCTGGTGAAATGAATACAGCGTCTTCTTCATACTGCGTGTTGAGACTAGCCCCCATATTGTAAGCTTCACTCCATGTGTCGTTGGGTAATTTTTTTGATCGCCAGATATCTCTACCTCCAAAGCCACCTTTTCGATCGCTAACAAAGTATACCGTTTCCCCATCAACAGTAGCCGCAAGGTGTGTTTCCCATGCACTAGAATTAATGGGAGTTGGTAATTTCACAGGTGTAGTCCAAGTCTCCCCGACCAATGAGCTTTCAAAAATTGATCCTCCCTCTTCATCCCGATAGATATAGAGTGTCTGACCATTTGGAGCAACGTTCATAGTGGCTGTATGAATGTCTGAATTGATATTCAGAAGTTCTGGTATTTGCCAATTTCCTTTTCGGTCTTTGTAAGAAACGTAGATGTCATCGTAGTATCCACCAGTATTCCTATCTAGTATGGATAGGTTGCTACTATCAGTTCTGAGCCTACGAGAGGTGTAAAAAATCGAGTTTTCGTCAATGGAAATCACAGGGCTGTAGTCAGGATATGGTGAATTAATGGTATCACCAAGATTTGTGATATTGAAAGGTACTGGTGCAGCAGTGATTACTTTGGCATGACCTACTTGCTGAACTCCTAGAACTGCATCGGCAAAAAGAAAATGTTTGCTTGGAGCAACTTCGGTGAACTTCTCGTAGTAAAGTTTGGCCTTGTCTAGATTGTAGTTCAGGTGATAGGCTTTACCAAGATAGAAATAGAGCGTTATCGGTGACTTTTTTTCTTGTGGACTGATCGGGTCGTATTTCGCGTCTGTTCCAATTTCTTCGGCCAATTTCAAAAAGGGAAGGGCACCCGTTTTTTGATCGAAAGACTGCAGATGAGAAATTCCCGCGCGGTATTGGAGGTTTCCATTTTCAGGAAAATCTGCCGCTAGAGATGACCAAATATCAGAAGCCTGACGTTTTTCACCTTCGGCTTCTAATCGAACGGCTTCCTCAAAACGCTTATTTAATGGTAGGCTTTGGGCGGATGCCGTTGCGCAGAATAAACATAAAAAGGAAATGCTAAGAAGTAGGGTTTTATTCATCCAAAAGGGAAATAATCTGTTCAAAGCTAATATAAACGGTTAGGATGACTTACGGAAAGTTTATCAAATTTCTCTGTTGATATCAAAATTCTCAAGAATATCTGCCACTCTGCGCACAAAACTACCTCCTAAAGCACCATCAATGATGCGATGATCATAGGCATGAGAGAGGAACATCATGTGTCTTATACCAATAAAATCTCCTTCGGGCGTTTCAATTACCGCAGGCTTTTTTCGAATGGCTCCAACTGCCATTATCGCAGCTTGAGGTTGATTGATAATAGGTGTTCCCATCACATTCCCGAAAGTACCGACATTGGTCAGCGTATAAGTACCTCCTTGAATTTCTTCAGGGAGCAATTTATTTTCTCTTGCTCTAGAAGCCAGATCATTTACCTTTTTCGTTATTCCAAGCAGATTTAGTCGGTCTGCATCATGAATAACTGGTACAATCAAATTGCCAGAAGGCAAAGCTGCAGCCATACCAATGTTAATGTGCTTTCGCTTGATGATATTAACTCCATCTGTACTCACATTGACACCGCGCATTTCTTTAATTGCTTGTGCAATGGCTTCTATGAAAATAGGAGTGAAGGTGAGTTTTTCGCCTTCGCGCTCCTGAAATTTGTTCTTCCACTTATTCCTCCAAGTCACTAAATTGGTGACATCGGCTTCCACATATGAAGTAACGTGAGGTGACACATGCATAGAGGTCACCATATGTTCGGAGATGAGTTTCCTCATTCGATCCATCTCCACGATTTCATCATCTGCACCAACTCTAATTGTGGGCAATTTGATAGTTATTCCGCCAGTCTCAGACGTGGCGACCTTTGGTGCTGACTTTTTAGATTCTTCTTTAGGCGCAATTGCTGGAGGGGTGGTAGATCTATTGGGAATGTAATTGAGTATGTCTTTTTTGGTAACCCTACCTTCAGCACCGCTTCCTTCCAGTTGCTCAAGTTCTTGAAGGGAAACACCTTCTTTTTCAGCAATGTTTCTAACTAAAGGAGAATAGAAACGACCAGAAGAACCGGTCTTTGATATTTTTTCATCTTCTCCAGCAACCGCGAGAACGGGCTCTTCATGGGTTTTAGCAGCACCATTTGATGCAGGCACTGCGGCTGGTTTGCTTTCTGCAGTAGGGGCTGTTCCATTGGTGTCTCCACCTGTAGAAAAAATGGCGATAGGTTTGCCTACTTCTATTACATCTCCTTCTTCACAAAGTTTCTTTACCAAGATGCCATCTTCTGGGGCAGGTACCTCACTATCCACTTTATCGGTGGCTATCTCTACCATGGGTTCATCTGCTCCTACAGAATCGCCTTCTTCCAAGACCCATTTGATGATGGTTGCTTCTGCTACGCTTTCTCCCATTTTGGGAAGTAAGACTTCAAATTGTGGCATAAATTTCAGTTCTACAGTGGTGATGCAAAATTAGTGGAAAATTCCCAATACACAATCAGGCTAGCGCTAACCATCACTTCTGCCTAATTGATTGAAACCCGACGATATAATGGCTAAATCTTTTCGCAATCCATACTCTCTAGCATAGACTGCATTGAGTTTTTTTGCCGTTTCTTCAGGTGACTTTAAAAATCTAATTCTATCCATTGGGTTTAACACTCCTGCTTTAATCTGTGGCAAGTCGGGTTGGGTTGATTTTGTCTTGGCGTAGCCAACCCATGACTTTCGGCCACTTAACACCGACAGTATATTTCTGAAAAAACCGACTTTTTCCTGAACTCCCCAAACGATGACAAGATAGGAGAGAAGAAAGACCGAGGCTGACATAAAATCCAATGATCTCTTCCTTCTTTTATTTGATGCTTTATTGACGGCATTCAAATCCATTAAGAAAATGTTTCCACCTCTTTCTATAGAGTTGCTTCCGATAATAAAAGCACTCTCAGGGGGGGCTATTTTAAATTGCAGTCCTTTCGATTCGGTATTGGCCATCAGACCAATGATTCTTTGAGAGGCAACATCCAGGCCGCTGAATATAACCGTTTGAAGTTTATATATTGAAACGATTTCTGTGAGTCGATCGGCGTGAGCCTCTTCTCCTCTTTCGTCTTTTTCAGGTGAAATACGGAGCGGCTTGTTACCTCGAAACCCTGATTCGTTAAGTAAATTTTCTATTCGGTCAAACTCTTTTTCGCTTGCGATCACTCCAATCTTTCCTTCTCTGAGTTGCGCCTCGCTTGGCGACATCGAATTTAGCAGGTTACGGCTCAAGAGGAAATATGCCGTAGTAGTGAACGTCCCCAGTAGGATTAGAGCACGAGAGAAGCGAAGGCTTTCGGGTAGTAAAGCATACACCATCAATATGATGAGTGTGCCAATTGTAATCCCGCGTAAATTTTTAAAATTGGAATAAGGCCTGTCATAACCGCCATTAAGAAAACAGCTAATTAGCCAAACACCTGTGTAAACAGCGAATGCGGCAATCAGTAATTCGGTTTGGTATGTGATACCCGAAACGGAGATATACCAAGATTTGAGCAACAGCAATAGCGAGAGAATGAAAAAGAAATCAGCCAAGTAGATGATTATCTTGGAGATAAATCGTTGTATTATAGCTAATCCGGCTCTTATGTATATCGCTAGATTTATGAAAAAGCCAAATGTTTTTGCGTTCCTTTTCGAGAAATGTTTCTTAGCAAAAATCACCATTGCCCTGTAAAAGACAAATACGTAGTTGACACTACTTTTTTTTGTGCTTTCCCCTTTGTAGTGAATGATTCGAGCATCATGGAAGTAATAGTTCTTATAACCTCCCAAGATGATTCTGTAGGAAAGATCAATGTCTTCTCCGTACATGAAGAAATCTTCATCCAGTAAACCAATCTTATCCAAAACTGATTTTCTCATGAGCATAAAAGCCCCTGAGAGCACCTCTATGCTGTGGGTCTCTTCTTTGCTCAAGTAGCCGAGATGGTATTTTCCAAAAGCCTTGGATTTGGGAAACAAAGCGCTCAGACCAAATATTTTGTAAAATGCTACTGAAGGAGTGGGAAGGCCTCTTTTACTTTCGGCAAGAAATCGTCCCTTACCATCTATCATTTTTACGCCCAGACCACCCGCGTCGGGATGTTCATTCATGAAAGCTACTGTTTTGGCAAAAGTATCTTCCTCGACCAATGTGTCTGGATTCAATAAAAGGACATATTTCCCAGTGCTTTCGCGAATGGCTTGATTGTTCGCTTTGCTGAAACCCACATTGTCCTTATTGGCAATGAGTTTTACTGTGGGAAATTTTTGTCTAACCAGGGCTACTGATCCATCTACCGAATTGTTGTCTACCACTATCACTTCACAGGTCAATCTCTCCGAAGCTTTGAGCACACTGTGGAGGCACTGCTCCAAAAAGTAGGACACATTATAGCTGACAATTACGACAGTAAGATCAACCATATTTATAGCAGGCTTTTGTCATATAGGGTGCGCTGGAGTATCGACCTTCCTAGGGTGACCTCATCAGTGTATTGCAGCTCATCACCCACGGGCACTCCTCTAGAAAGCGTAGAAGTAATGAGGTTTCCGTTTTTCTCAATCTTTTTGTAAACGTAATAGGACGTTGTATCCCCCTCCATTGTTGCTGACAGAGCCAATATGAGTTCATTTACCTCGCTCTTTTCCAGTCGTTCCAAAAGGGTTCCGACATTTAGATCTGAAGGACCAATTCCATCCATGGGCGAAATCTTTCCACCTAAAACATGATAAAGCCCCTTGTATTGATGAGTGGCTTCTATGGCCAGCACGTCTCTAATGTCTTCTACTACGCAAATGATTGATTGATCTCTATTCGGACTGCTACAGATATTACAGATATCGGTGTCGCTAAGGTTATGACATCTCTTGCAAGGCTTCACATGTGTTTTCAAATCTTGAATGGATCTGATAAAACGAGCGATGTCTTCATCAGACCTTCCTGCAAGATCTAACACATAGCGCAAGGCAGTGCGTTTTCCTACACCTTGAAGCGAAGCTATTTCGTTCACAGCATTCTCGATGTATTTTGAAGATATCATGGCACAAAACTACCATTTCCATTTACCAAGTTGAGCATTTTGTTAACGTACGCCTATGATATTGGTACTAAATCTGTTAAAGCAATGCACTCTGTGTTAATCAAAGTTAAAGAACATGAAATCGCAAATCATCGAGTAACAAACCAGGTAGCTTAGTCGTCATACTATCAAACAAACAAATAGGCACCAATAGCTCCAAACTAGCTGGAGGAATTAAAAAGCTAAACATTAAACAAACTAAACAAACTGGCTATTATGAAAACAATTAATCAAGTATTACTCGCCCTTCTTTTTGTAGCATTTTCAACTGTTGGACTTGCACAATCACAAACAACTTTGCCAGTCAGCACGGTAAAATTAAATGACGACATCCGTTTTGAAGACTATGATAATGACGATGACGATGGAGAAATCACGATCATTACCGAAGAACGCATTTATTTAAAGTCTTTAAGGCCCCTTAATCCCAGCACAGAAAGAGTATACACAGGTTACTCAATGTGTATGCCTAACCGTGACTAGAAGTACACGCATTGTTGTTCTCTGATTTTCATAGGCTTTAATTTTGGGGCAACATTTTATGATCCCGCATGGTGGTGCGGGATCTTTTTTTTGCGGGTATCTGTTACCCGAAAATATCTTTCAAGGTATGTGCTTCTTGCAATCGAACTCCTTTCTCCGTCTCATGAACTCGGATACATTCATTATCAATATCGTGTTCTAAAAAGATTATCTGCTCTTTTGCCGCAGCATCGCCCAAGAATATTTTTTTGTCTTTGAGAGTTTCCAGTGGTCGCACGTCATAGCCCATTATATATGGCATTGGAATATGCGCTGCAGAAGGCAATAGATCGGCAGCATAAATCAGAGTTTTCCCTTTGTAATCGATGTACGGAATCATCTGACTTTCTGTATGTCCATCGGCAAAGAAGAGGCTGAACCCAGGAAACAATTCTTCTTTACTCCACCTACCATTACGGGTCACAAATTTGAGTTGACCTGCCTCTTTAAGGGGTAAGATATTCTCTTTTAAGAAAGATGCTTTCTCACGGTCATTCGGATTTACCGCCCAATTCCAATGCTCTTCGCATGACCAGTAGGTTGCATTTGGAAATGTGGGGTAGTACCTGTTTTTTTTTCGATCTAGCGATACTGCACCACCGCAGTGATCGAAGTGCAGGTGGGTTAATACCACATCTGTAATATCTTCTTTTGAATATCCTTTTTGCTCGATGGATTTTAAGAGGGTGTTTTCGCCGAAAAGGTAGTAGTAGCCAAAAAATTTTTCACTCTGTTTGTCTCCCATACCGGTGTCGATCAATACCAAGCGGTCTCCATAATCGACCAAGAGACAGCGCATAGTCCAACTGCACATGTTGTTTGCATCGGGAGTCTTGTGTTTTGACCATATCGATTTTGGAACAACACCGAACATGGCTCCTCCATCCAACTTGAAATTTCCTGTTTCGATCGTGTGTATTTGCATAAGGCTTGCTTTGCAACGAATGTAACAATACGCTGTGTAAAAGAGCAGAAATCAAATATTGAGGCTCTCTGTAAAACAGTTAAGTTCAAACCATGAAAATTCACTTCATAGCCATTGGCGGAAGCGCTATGCATAACCTTGCAATAGCCTTGAAAAGAAAGGGTTTTGAGATTAGCGGAAGCGACGATGAGATCTTTGAACCCTCAAAATCGAGACTCGAAAAGGAAGGAATTCTTCCAAAAGAAATCGGTTGGAATGCTGATTACATTCATGCAGATCTTGACGCTGTTGTTCTTGGGATGCATGCCCGAGCAGACAATCCCGAATTGGCTAAGGCCAATGAGCTAGGGCTCCGCATCTACTCTTATCCCGAATACATATACGAGCAAACGAAGGACAAGATCCGAGTGGTCATTGGCGGAAGCCACGGCAAAACTACCATCACGGGTATTTTGCTCCACGCCATGAAGCATCTGGGTAAAAATATCGACTATATGGTGGGCGCTCAGCTGGAAGGAATGGACTGTATGGTAAGGTTAACAGATGATGCCGACGTGGTGATTTTGGAAGGCGATGAATACCTGTCTTCTCCCATCGACAGAAGGCCGAAGTTCCATCTTTATAAGCCGCATATCGCCATACTTACAGGTGTAGCGTGGGATCATATAAACGTGTTTCCAACTTTCGGAAATTATGTCCAGCAGTTTTCCATCTTCATCGATTTGATCGAGAAGGATGGAACACTTATCTATTTTCAGGAGGACGAGGAGCTTCGAAAGATGGCCCATTTGCGAGCTGATTTATCTGTGATCCCTTACAGCAAATTAGAAAGCGAGATTCGAAATGGCCAAACGATAATCCACTTTGAAGGAAAGGAGTTTAGCTCTGAACTCTTTGGTGCCCACAATATGGCTAATCTGCTCGGTGCCATGGAAATATGCCGAGCGCTGAAAATAGAGCCCATTGATTTCTTGACTGCTATCGCAGATTTCACAGGAGCGTCGAAGAGGCTCGAAAAAGTGGCAGAGTCGGAGTCATCTGTTTTTTACAAAGACTTTGCGCATGCACCCAGTAAACTGAAGGCGACTGCATCTGCATTGAAGGAACAGTTTCCAGATAGAGAACTCATTGCCTGCATGGAATTGCACACGTTCAGCAGTCTTAACAAGAAGTTTTTACCGCAATATGATGGCACCATGGCGAAGGCTGATCGGGCTTTGATTTACTTCAGTCCCGAAGTAGTTGAGCATAAGCGCCTCGAAACCTTGAGCGCGGAAGAGGTAAACACTGCTTTTGGGGGAACCAATGTTGAGGTTTTCACCGATTCGGTAGCATTGCTTGCCGAACTCAAATCGATCAACTGGAAGAATAAGAACCTGTTGATGATGAGCTCAGGAAATTTTGATGGGATAGATTTTCAAGAAGTGGGAGAGCAGCTTTTTACTTAAGAACGACTCTCTTGATAGCCGAGAAGAGCACGGAGTAAAAAATACCCATCACCATAAAGAAGAGAATTGCTAGGATTGAGAAGTTTCTCAATGAAAAGAATTGTTGGATACCACGACGCAGATCAGCTTCGTCTAAATCAGGGTTAGCAGCCAACTCTCTAGCTGCGATCATATCCCTCATATTCGGGAAGTAGTTGGTATCGGCAAAAGCATAGAAGGCATAAATAAATATGGCCATAGCTATCGCAAAAATCACGTTGAGACGAAGAGAATTAAGAGCATCTTCTTTGAATGATGTTTTCTCTTCCCTAGGCCATATAGCGTATAAGCTCAAGCCAGGAAAGGATGCCAACAGTAAAAATAAGAAAGCTTCTTCCTGATAAGGAAAATCTGCATTGACGAAAAAAAGAACGAGTCGCAGAGCCATAAAGCCCAATGCGACTCGCACTGAAATATTCACACTTGGATGGGTCATTATCCGTTCATTGAGATCAAGAATTCTTCGTTGGAACGGGTTTGTTCCACACGCCCTTTAATGAATTCCATTGCTTCTATCGGGTTCATGTCAGCAATATGCTTGCGTAGAATCCAGATGCGCTGCAAAATTTCTTTCGAAAGTAAAAGATCTTCCTTTCGTGTTCCAGAAGCCAAGATGTCGATAGCTGGGTAAATTCTTCGGTTCGAAATTTTTCTTTCGAGTTGAAGCTCCATGTTACCAGTGCCCTTGAATTCTTCGAAGATCACTTCGTCCATTTTCGATCCTGTATCAGTCAGTGCCGTAGCAAGAATAGAAAGAGAACCTCCATTTTCAATGTTTCGAGCTGCTCCGAAAAAGCGTTTTGGCTTTTGCAATGCATTCGCGTCAACCCCTCCTGACAATACTTTACCAGAAGCAGGAGATACAGTATTGTATGCCCTTGCCAATCGAGTAATAGAGTCGAGAAGGATACAGACGTCGTGTCCGCACTCAACCATACGTTTGGCTTTTTCTAATACGATGTTGGCAATCTTAACGTGCTGCGATGCTGGCTCGTCAAATGTGGACGCCACTACTTCAGCATTCACGGAACGCTTCATATCGGTTACTTCCTCAGGACGTTCGTCAATGAGTAATATAATCAGATACACTTCAGGATGGTTGGCGGCAATGCCGTTGGCCACATCCTTAAGCAAAGTAGTTTTTCCAGTTTTTGGCTGCGATACAATCAATCCACGCTGGCCTTTACCAATAGGAGCGAAAAGATCCATAATCCGCGTGCTGACATTCTTATTGTCACCAGCTAAATTAAATTTTTCTTGTGGGAAAAGAGGAGTGAGGTATTTAAAGGGAACGCGATCTCTTACAAAATCGGGGTCTCTTCCATTTATTTCATCGACCTTGATAAGAGGGAAATACTTTTCACCCTCCTTCGGCGGACGAACTTGCCCTACAACGGTATCACCCGTTTTGAGGCCAAATAATTTTATTTGTGACTGAGAAACGTAAACGTCATCAGGAGAATTCAAGTAATTGTAATCGGAGGATCTCATGAATCCGTATCCATCGGGCATTGTTTCAAGAACACCTTCGGTTTGAACTAGACCATCAAAGTTGTAAGCTTCCTCACGTTTCTGTGGCTCCTGACGCGGTTGAGGGCGTGGAGGTCTTGGATTTGGGCGGTTTGGCGAAGTCCTTTCCTCTTCAACACGCGTTTTTTCTGTTCTTTCTGGTCGATCCTTTCTTTCGGGACGTTCGGCTCTTTCATTCGGACGTTTGCGATCGTTTGCACCGTTGCGGTCTTCTGATTTGTTTCTTTCTACTAAATTTCTTCTTTCAGCAGAACCGTTTTGGTCTTTCGTTTCTGTTCGATCGTTTGAACTCGTCTTCTCGTTTGTACGTTCATCGCGACGTTCTCCTGAAGGTCTTTTATTTGGCGCTGGTCGCGGTTTGCGCTCTGGCCTAGGTCGACGCTCTTCTTTCTTTGCTGGATCGTTCTCCGTGAAAAGATCTTCCTTTTCATCAGTTTTCTCTTCGCTTGACACAGGCTTAGGAGTTTCAACTTCTTGAGCAGTCACCTTAACCGCTCTCGGCTTACGCTGAGGTCTCGATTCATTCTTCTCCTCTATTTCAACCGTTGGTTGTTTCTTGGGGGGGTTGATTGCTTGTTCATCTAAAATTCGGTAGATGAGGTCTTGCTTCTTCAGAGATTCTGTCCTTTTGACATTCAGCTCTTTCGCAATAGTTCTGAGATCGGCTACTTTCTTGCCGTTTAATTCAATAATGTCGTACATCGACTGTGAAGTTATTTAAGGATGTTGTTTTCAAGTAGTAGTTGAGGGTAGTGTGAGAGAAGAACTCTATCATCTCACTGATGGTGCAATGATACAACAAATCGAGTCAAGAGAAGGCTGAATCTAAAAAATATCACAATTAAACGTTGAAAAGAACGCCTATTTTATATCATATATTTGCGCACCATTTATTTCAAAGCACTCAAAATGATACAGCGCGCTCAGTCCATATATCTTTTTTTAGCCGCTATTACAGGCTTACTTACATTTTTTCTACCCTTCGCTCATTATCTCCAAGGTGATGTGAAATTGGCTGAATATGCCGTGTTCGGTGTTTTCAATGTGCAAAGTGATTTGGTGGAAATGACGGGGCCTTTTCTTTTTTCCACATGGGTAATGAGCCTATTTACTACGATGCTTCCTGCTACTGCTATTTTTTTGTACAAAAATCGTCCAGCTCAATTAAGGGTGACGCGTCTAGGATTTTTAGTGAATTTAAGTTTTATCGTATACCTTTTTTTTGCGATAGATTCGGTTCACTCCAAACTTTACGGCGACGAAGTTGATATTCTTTATCACGTAGGTTTCTATTTGCCAGTTGTGGCTAACACGCTTTTATTTTTGTCCATACGTGGAATCAAAAAAGATGAAGCTCTGATAAAATCTCTTGATAGAATTCGCTAGGAACCTCGCTTCCCCAATTCTATTATTTCGGGATTGATCAATTTCCCTTTATCAAGTCCGAATCGAATCATCGTCCTCATCTGGTGAAAGCCGTGCTTCCCCGCTGCTCCAGGGTTGAGGTGAACTAGTCCCGACTTTGCATCGCGCTTTACCAATAGTATATGAGAGTGTCCGCAAACGAAAATATCGGGTCTTAACTCTCTGATTTCTTCTTTTACTCGACTTGGATATTTCTCAGGTCTTCCAGCAATATGGGTTATAAAGCACTTGGCTCCTCCAGTCTCAAAGGCATTGTTCAATGGGTATGTCAGCCGCATTGATGTATCATCAATGTTGCCATAGACCGCTCTTACTTCAGCTATTTCGTGAAGTGGCTCCATGACTTCGTGAGCACCAATATCTCCTGCATGCCAAATCTCATCGCAATCTTTGAGGTGATGCAATATTCGGTCGTCCATGTATCCATGCGTATCTGATAATAGTCCGATTCGTTTCATGTACTTTTGCGAAAAAATTGAGTTGACGCGTTACTTCTTAAAATTAGCCTACGACGGCACCAACTATTCAGGTTGGCAAATTCAGCCGAAAGTTACGACGGTTCAAGGAACCTTAGAGGGTGCTTTGAGAATCTTGGTTCAAGATTTCAGAGCTTTAATAGGTTGCGGACGTACCGATGCAGGAGTGCATGCCTATGAGTACTTCGCTCATTTTGATACTGAATTCCCACTGCTTCATGAATTTCTTTACAAGCTAAACGCAATTTTACCCAGAGACATAGCTGTTTATGAATGCAAAGAGGTAGACGGTCAATTGCATGCTCGTTTTTCAGCGGATTACCGCGAATACAAGTACTACATGCATTTTAAAAAGATTCCCTTTAAGAATGCCTATTCAGTATATCACGTGAAAGAGCTGGATTTGAAATTGCTAAACCAGGCTTCCCAATTACTTCTTGGGAAACAAGATTTTTCAAGCTTTAGCAAAAGCAACACCCAAGTAAAAACGAATATTTGCGATGTTCAAACGGCTTTTTGGGAACCTATTGACCAGGGCCTTGTTCTTACGATTGGTGCAAATCGATTTTTACGAAATATGGTAAGGGCTATTGTTGGCACTTTACTTCCGATAGGAGAAGGAATCGAATCGCCCGAGAAAATCATAGAAGTATTGGAAAAAAAAGATCGTTCTTCGGCTGGCAAATCAGCTCATCCACAAGGGCTCTTCCTCAATCACATAAACTACCCCGACTAAATGGCTCAGGTAACGGGCAAGGCATTCGACACTAAATTGTTTTCCAGGGTTATGGTTTATGCCAAGCCATACATGGGAGTTTTGTACAAGGCGCTTATGCTCACCATTGTTTTGGCGATTGTGGGCGTATTGCGTCCATACCTTATTGGTAAAGCTGTGGACGAGTATGTGGTCACTGGCGATTCAAATGGATTGCTTTTACTCACACTTATTATTGTTGGAGTGCTGTTTGTCGAAGCTTTTATGCAGTTCTATCAGACATACTATAGCAACTGGCTGGGACAGTCAGTAACCATTGACATGCGCTCGAAGGTTTTCACTCACATCACCTCATTTAAGCTGAAGTACTTCGATAAAACAGCTATCGGAACCTTGGTGACACGTTGCATCAGCGATATTGAGACCATCGCTCAAATATTTTCGCAGGGCTTGCTTTCCATTATGGGCGAGCTCCTCAAACTCGTTGCGGTTATCGCCTTCATGTTTTTCATCTCTTGGAAATTGACTCTGTATAGTTTGGCACCTATTCCCCTGTTGATCCTTGCGATGATCGTATTTAAAAACTCAATTAAAAGGGCGTTTCAAGAAGTCAGAACGCAAGTTTCTAAGCTCAATGCATTCGTTCAAGAGCATATCACAGGAATGGTGATCGTTCAAGTTTTCAATCGGGAGGAACGAGAAAAGGAAAAGTTTAGAACCATAAACGAAATACATAAGAAGGCACATATTAGGAGTATTTGGGCATACTCGGTATTTTTTCCAGTGGTGGAAATTTTGTCGGCAGTCTCATTGGCTTTTCTCGTTTGGTGGGGAGCAGGTGGAGTTTTGAAAGAGGAAGTATCCCTTGGCGATTTATTGATGTTTATCCTTTTAATAAACATGCTGTTTCGCCCGATTCGCCAATTGGCAGATCGTTTTAATGTATTGCAAATGGGGATGGTCGGCTCTGAAAGGGTATTCAAAATTTTGGATACGAATGAGGAGATTCAAGATGCTGGGACACTCAATTCAGGAATAAAGGGAAACATCAAATTTGAAAATGTTTGGTTCGCGTACAATGAGGAGGAGTGGGTGCTGAAGAACATCAGTTTCGAAGCAAAAGAGGGGGAGACGATAGCTTTTGTTGGTGCAACAGGAGCAGGGAAGTCATCGGTTGTCAATTTGGTAAATCGATTTTACGAGTTTCAAAAAGGAGAGATCAAAATTGATGGAGTGCCCATTCGCGATTTCGACTTGGATTACCTCCGAAATGAGATTGCCGTTGTCTTGCAGGATGTTTTCTTGTTTTCAGCTTCTGTTGCAGAGAACATTACCCTCCAAAATGACAGGATCACAATTGAAGAAGTGAAAAAGGCCGCAGAGGCTGTCGGTGCCAATCAATTTATTGAAAAACTTCCAGGTGGATACGACTATGATGTGAAGGAGAGAGGCGGCATGCTAAGCGTTGGTCAGCGTCAGCTCATTAGCTTCATTCGAGCCTATGTCTACAATCCGAAAGTTTTAATTCTGGATGAGGCCACTTCTTCAGTAGACACGGAATCAGAGTTAATGATACAGCGCGCTATTGATAGGCTCACCGCAAATAGAACCAGTATCATCATTGCTCACCGGTTGAGCACTATCCAAAAGGCCGATAGAATAATCGTTTTGGATAAAGGTGAAATCGTGGAGCAAGGTAATCATCAACAGCTGCTGGAAGAGGATGGACATTACAAAAGGCTATTCGATCTTCAATTCAATGATGAGGAACTAGATTAGAATTTATCTTTCAGATACTTCGCCGTAAGGGATTCTTTTTGTTGTGCGAGATCTTCAGGCCTTCCTGCAAAGACTATTTGACCACCAGCATCTCCACCTTCGGGCCCCATGTCTATGATCCAATCGGCACACTTCAATACATCTGTATTGTGTTCAATAACGAATACGCTATTGCCACGATGGATCAACTCATTGAAGCTATCAAGCAGTCTCGCGACATCATGGAAATGCAGACCCGTGGTAGGTTCATCGAAGATGAAAAGTGTATGAGGCTCTGAATCTCCTTTCGCCAAGAAGGCAGCCAATTTGGTTCTTTGAGCTTCTCCACCACTTAGCGTATTGGATGATTGGCCTAGCTGAACGTATCCCAAGCCCACTTTTTCAAGAGGTATTAGCTTAGCGACGATTTTTCGGGCAGCTGAGCTATTTTCATCTTCCTTAAAGAATTGGATAGACTCAGTAACCGTCATGTTCAAAATGTCGGAGATATTCTTGCCTCGGTATTTAATCTCAAGGGTTTCGTCCTTGAAACGGCTTCCATTGCAGCTTTCGCAGGTCAAATAGATATCCGCCATAAACTGCATTTCAATTTTCACTACACCTTCTCCTTCGCACGTTTCACAGCGTCCACCCTTCACATTGAAACTGAAGGCGCCGGGTTTGTAGCTTCTCAGCTTCGCTAATTTCTGTGAGGCATAAAGTTGACGGATATCATCAAATGCCTTTACATACGTCACTGGATTCGATCGAGAGCTTTTCCCAATGGGATTTTGATCGACAAATTCGATGGCTTTAATCATCTTCAGATCGCCTTCTAGGTCATCGAAATCACCCATTTTATTGCCATACTCACCAAGATGTTTTAACAGGGCAGGGTAGAGGACTGAATTTACCAATGTTGACTTTCCGCTACCGCTGACGCCCGATACCGCGACTAGGCATTCTAACGGAAACTGCGCATTAATATCTTGTAAGTTGTTTTCTCGTGCACCTTTTATGGAAATAGAGTTTTTCCACTTTCGGACTTTTTTCGGAAGCTCAATTTCTTTTCTACCCGTCAGGTAGTCGGCTGTCAAGGAATTTTGAGCCGTTAGCAGTTCTGCATGATTTCCTTGAAAAACCAATTCTCCACCATGTGTTCCCGCTTCAGGGCCCATGTCGACAATTTGATCGGCAGCTTTCATGATTTCCTCATCGTGCTCTACGACGATGACAGTATTGCCAAGTCTTTGGAGTGCCTTTAATACTTCGATTAAACGATTGGTATCATGGGGATGAAGTCCTATGCTTGGCTCATCGAGAATGTACATGCTCCCAACCAAGCTACTTCCAAGAGATGTGGCTAATTTGATTCTTTGAGATTCACCACCAGAAAGCGTGTTCGAAAGTCGATTTAAGGTAAGGTAGCCCAGCCCTACATCACAGAGGTATTGCAATCGATTGGTTACTTCAGTAAGTATTCGTCTGGAAACGTGCCGATCATTCTCCGAAAGGTCGAGATTTTCTAAAGCCACGACACTCTTGCCAACAGGCATAGCCAAAAGCTCAACAATAGAATGACCGCTTACTTTTACATAACCAGCATCTTTTCTCAGTCGAGACCCTTTGCAATCGGGGCAAGTCGTTTTTCCGCGATAGCGACTTAGCATAACGCGGTATTGAATTTTATACGATTTGGACTCGAGGTATTTGAAGAACTCATTGAGCCCCTGAAAGTATTTGTTTCCCGTCCAAAGAAGCTTCACTTCCTCTTCGGTCAGTTTGTTGAATGGACGGTGAACGGGGAAATTGAACTTATCGGCATTGTAAATCAGCTCATCCTTCCAAATGCTCAATTTTTCACCTCGCCACGCTGCTATGGCGTTGTCATAGATGCTGAGACCGCGGTTGGGAATGACTGCATCAGGATCAATCCCAATCACGCTTCCGAAACCTTCACATACTTTGCAGGCTCCCACTGGATTATTGAAACTAAAGAAGTGCTCGGATGGAATTTCAAAGGTCATTCCATCTCTTTCAAAACGATTGGTAAAGGTGTGACTGCCCTTTTTCTCGCCATCTAATATTTCTAGTTCGCATTCGCCCTGGCCCTCGAAAAAGGCAGTTTCGATAGAGTCGGCTATTCTAGCATCGTTTTCTTCGTCGTCTTTTTTGTTGACCACACGATCGAGCACAATGGAAACTTTCGAATTCTTTTTAGCCTCAGCTTCTTCCAGTCTTATAACTGTGTGGTCAATTTTAACTCTGGCAAAGCCTTGCTGCTTGAGAATATCAAACTCTTGCTCCCAAGACCTGTCTTTTTTGGGAAGGATAGGAGCCAATACCATGCATTTTGATCCCTCTCCGATCGAGTGGAAGAAATCCATGACATCCGTTACTGTTTCTCGTTTTACTTCCTCACCAGAAATGGGGCTAATGGTTTTTCCTATTCTGGCGAATAGCAGCTTGAGGTAATCATAAATCTCAGTGGATGTGCCTACTGTAGATCGGGAGTTTCTAGTGGTGACCTTTTGCTCAATGGCTATAGCGGGTGAGATACCTTCAATGGAGTCTACCTCTGGTTTATCCATTTTACCCATAAACTGGCGGGCATAGGATGATAGGCTTTCAACATACCGCCTTTGTCCTTCTGCATAGAGTGTATCAAATGCCAATGAAGATTTCCCTGAACCCGAAAGCCCAGTAATCACGATGAACTGCCCCCTAGGTAGGGCGATTGTGACGCCCTTAAGATTGTGAGTACGAGCTTTCTTTATGATGATGTGCGTCTTCGAGTCAACGCGTTTAGCCGTTTTTATACTCATATATGATCACTGGGGATTAACATTTTTTGCAGTGGCAAATTTATTACATATTTGCCTGTAACGAGGAATTAACATATCTTGGTCTCCAGTTGTTCGTATTAAGGTGCGGACATTTTTTTTGAAAACAACACAAAAACTCTTTTAGCCTATAGCATAAATCTACTCCTGAATTTTCAAATCACTACCACTAATCAAAAGGAGAAAGTATGCAATCTAACTCGGCTACCGACCAAGAACTGGTCAGACTATATTTAGAAGGAAACGAATCTGCATTTGAGGCTTTGTTGTCCCGACACAGAGAACGAATTTATACGCAGGTCTATATGTTGGTAAGAGACGAAGAGCTCGCCAATGATATTTTTCAAGAAACATTTGTAAAAGTAATTCGCACCCTGAAACTGGGACGATACAATGAAGAAGGAAAGTTTCTTCCTTGGGTCATGCGAATAGCTCACAACCTTTCAATCGATCATTTCAGAAGATCGAAAAAGATGCCTTTCGTGAGAGAAAACGAAGATTACAGTCCCTTTGCTTCTATACCTCGCGATGAGAAAAATGTAGAGGATCAATGGATCGATGATGTCATTAACGAAGATGTTCGAAAGCTTGTAGAAGAGCTACCTGAAGAACAGAGAGAAGTAGTGATGATGCGACACTACGGCGGCATGAGCTTCAAAGAAATTGCTGAAAGAAGCAACGTAAGTATCAACACTTCATTGGGAAGAATGCGTTACGCACTCATCAATATGAGGAAGATGATAGAGAAGCATGATATCAAGCTGACTAAATAATTTACAATGGTTGGATAATAATCAGAGATGTAAGGTCGTTTTAGTGCCATAAAAACAGCCTATGCCAAATTTTACTTCTGATTATTTATTTGATTCAAACAAAGAAAAGGCGAGTCGCCGTTTTTCATCTCACAGAGGTGAAGAGGTGAGAAGCCCCAAAAGGCAAACTATCGCAAATTTGATAGCTTTCTCCAAATCTCTGGAAGTGAAAAACGGAAAGGGTGGCTCTGTAGAGATGATGCTGAATTAAATAAAAATACGAATTATCCATAAGCGACATACTTAAAGTGTGTCGCTTCTTTTAGTTTAGGGCATTATGAATATGATCATTAAATTATTTGTCAACGCATTGCTGGTTTTCGCGCTGGCTTGGGCCTTGCCAGGAGTCCATGTCGAGAGTTTCTGGACTGCACTTATTGTTGCTATAATTCTTGGTCTTCTGAATATTTTCTTGAAACCAATTCTTGTTATCATCACCATACCAGTGACGATTCTCACTTTGGGTTTATTCCTTTTAGTGATTAATGCACTAGTCATTCAATTAGCCGATTGGATGGTAGATGGCTTTACTGTAGATACTTTTTGGTGGGCATTATTATTCAGCCTTATATTAAGTGTGATGAACTCGGCTTTTGAGAAATCTTCAAGCGGTGAAAAGAGAGAAAAAAGAAAATTCTAATTCACTAAAACATTCGCAGCCCAAGTAGCCATAAGTAAATCTGGTTTTGTCTTGGCCTTGTATCCCATGCTTTGGGCATAACCCACCGCAGCTTGAAACACTTTGTTAGATAAGAATTCAGGGTCGGAATTGAGGTCGAGGTCAATCTGTTCGATGGGCACATCACACTCGAATTTTAAATAGCCCGCTACATCAATACTCCGCTGTAGCTCGCCCCATAGACGTGTCCACATGTCTTTTACCAAAGGAGTAGCCTCTCTATGATAAATGACGTGTGCTCCATTGTTTTCGAAGCGAAATACCACGGTTGTGGCGTAAAGGGTTTTGCTGGAGTAATTTTGACTATCGCTGCCCACATATATTTTCACACCTGGATGATTGACCACCATCTCTTGAGAGTAGCTACCCAGTTCTACTTCAATGTGACTTCCCATTTTCTTAAATGACCTATCCATCCCTTTTTGCTTTCAATTTACAGTTGAAATATTTCAATCAACGAACACCGAACTAAACAATTATCCGCAATAAGAGTTTTTCTATTTGACTAACAATTGATTATTATGCAAAAAATAACGCTAATTATTGCCCTTTTTTTTACCATTAATCTTTCGGCGCAAAACACGACAAATATGAATATATACGATTTTTCTGTATCCGCACTAGAAGGCGGAACCATTGACTTTAAAGACTTCAAAGGCAAGAAAATGCTCATTGTTAACACTGCATCTAAATGTGGTTATACCTCTCAGTACAAACAACTGGAGGAATTGCAAAAAGAAATGGGTGCCAATGTGGTAATTGTAGGCTTTCCAGCTAATAATTTCGGTGGGCAAGAGCCAGGTTCTAATGAAGAGATCGCAACTTTCTGTGAAAAGAATTACGGGGTTTCGTTCCCCATGGCAGCTAAAGTCAGTGTTAAGGGCGCCGATCAGCACGAGTTATTCAAATGGCTTACTGCCGCCGAAAACGAAGACTTTACGGGAGATATTAAATGGAATTTTGAAAAGTTTTTGATCGACGAAGAAGGAAATTTAATCCACCGCTATAGATCGGGAGCTTCACCATTGGATGAAGCCATTTTGAGCGCTCTAGAAGACTGATTCAAAATAGTATTTTTGGGCGCTGAACGGTGTCCATGAAATCCAGACTATTACAAAGCGATAATTTCTACTACGGTTTATTTGCCGTCCTGCTAGTTCCAGCTTTGCTCATTAATCTCGGGATTCACCATATTTTCATCCACACTGATGAGAGCCTTCGCGCCCTCATTGCATTGGAAATGTTGTTTAACGAAGAGTTCATTGCACCGACGGTCAATGGACTTTTTTATTACAATAAGCCGCCACTTTACAATTGGATCATAGTTGGCTCTTACAAACTTTTCGGTGAGCCGTCATTGTTTGCCCTCCGCTTTCCCGTTTCGGTGGCTATTTTCCTTTATGGGTTTCTGATTGTTCGATTCATCGGCAAAGCAACCAATAGATGGACGGGCTGGCTGGTAGCTATAATGACCATTTCCAGCGGTCGAATTCTATTTTACGACAGCTTCTTGGGTCTAATTGATATCGCTTTTTCGGCCTTGATTTTCACAAACTTCATGCTCTTCTACCACTTGGGCAGGCAGAAAAAGTATTTCGCGCTTTTCGCGATTACTTATTTTTTAAGTGCCGTTGCCTATTTGATGAAGGGGCTTCCGCCAATAGTTTTCCAGGGATTTACTCTCATTGCATTTGCCATTTACATCAAAGATTGGAAGATTCTCTTTCACCGAATGCACTTTTTGGGCGCTCTCTTTTTCATCATTCCCGTAGGTCTCTATTACTTTGCCTACGTTCAGGTCAATTCTCAATCGCTGCTTGGTCTTTTCGAAACGTTATGGACGGAGTCGAGTAAGAGAACAGCGACCGACCACGGGATAGTTGATACCCTGAAGACGCTCTATGAATTCCCATTGGAAAACCTCTACCACTTTGCGCCATGGACCATATTTGTTGTGTTCTTATTTAGAAAAGGGGCGCTGAAGTCGCTGTGGGGAAATGAATTTGGACGATTTGTAATCTTGGTTTTAGGTCTCAACATCATCGTTTATTGGACGTCTCCAGGTGTCCATCCACGCTACCTCTTTATGTTCTTGCCACTGCTTTTTGTTTTGCTTGTGAAAACGGGAGAGGAAGCCAATCCAAGGGCTGAATCTATTGTACAGATGATATTGTTAGCAGTCATGACGCTGGGAGCGATTGCGCCATGGTTTGCTTTAAGCCAAATCACCGCCTTGGGTGTAGACGGAAGTACATCCAAAATTGCCATCCTCAGCTTGTCAATGGCCATCATCGCCTTAGTGTTTTATCGACAGAAAGAAAGGCGGTGGATCATTCTGGGGATTTTTCTTCTCGTGGTTCGAATTGGCTTTGATTGGTTTGTCTTGCCGAATCGGGATGTTAGAGGGGCTGGATATGCATCGGCGGCAACGGAAGTTGCAAGAATCACTGAGGGTAAACCACTTTATATCGTTGGGCCAAACTACGTTCACAGTGCCACTTCTTTCATGATCGAAAGGAAAAGAGGTGAGATTCTTGAGCTTCGCTCCGAATTGGAACCAGGCTCATATTATCTCGCCAAAGAAGGTTTTGAGATCGAGAATGCAGATTCGCTTTTGGGGTTTGGGACTAGAGGCACAGATCTCAAACTCATTCTCTACAGGAAGAACTAGTAGAATTGTAGCCACCATCAAAACTTTGTTTTAATTTTGAGCTTTATTAGTCTGTGGCTCCCGTAGAGAAAGAAATATTGATATTATTTGAAGAAGGCAATGTGAAGGCAATGAATCTTCTTTACGACCGCTATTCGGATGCATTTTTTGGTGTCATTATTCGAATTGTAAGAGATGAAGCCATTGCCTCTGATGTGTTGCAAGAGTCTTTCATTAAGATTTGGCAAAACGCTCGTTCATACGATCCTTCAAAAGGGCGACTCTTCACTTGGTTGATGTGCATCGTAAGGAGATAGACGCGATACGGAAAACAGGTCGCAAGGCTGAAATCCATTCGGAGCTTAAAGTCGTACATAAAGGAGATGCAGTTGATACCGCGGATCCCTCAATTCAACAGGGTTTAAATACCGTACTTTCTAGTTTGGATCGCGATCAACGCAATTTAATTGAGCATTCTTATATTTTGGGGTACAGCCATCCCGAGATTTCAGAAAAGTTTGATCTGCCAATAGGCACTGTCAAAACACGCATAAGGAATGCAATGAAGGAACTGCGGTCAATATTTGGAAATGGACGTTAAGGCATACATAGAATCAGGTATTTTGGAGCAATATGCTCTCGGTGAGGTTACCAATCAGGAGCTTCGTGAAGTGGAGTGTTTGTCCAAAGTATATCCTGAAGTTAAAACCGCTTTAGTAGAGGCTGAGCAGGATTTAGAGTCGATTGCTCGAGCGGGAGCGGTCAAAGCACCTGCTGGAATGAAGGTGAATATTATGGCGGAGTTGGCCAACTACGATCAACTGCCAGCTGATAATGCATTATCCGAAGTTCTAAATAATGAAAAGCCTTCGGTATTGCCATCTCAGGCCTCCTTTACTTGGCCCGTGGTGTGGGCTGTCGCCGCATCTATTACATTGCTTTTGGCCTTTTGGCAGTATGTGGAAAAAGGAAATGCAGAAACTGAATTGGCAGAAGCCAAGGAATTGCAAAATCAGCTTTTGGCGAACAATGAATATTTGAGGGGGGAAGTCGAGTACCTCACTGATGATGTTGAGGAGACTTTTGACCCAAGCTTCGAAAAGATTATTCTAGATCCGACTGAGAACATTGATGCTGAAAAGTTGGCCGTTCTTTGGCAACAAGAATCAGGAAAAGTGAAGTTTAGTGTGGCTTCTCTTCCTGAATTGCCTGCCGACAAGCAATACCAGCTTTGGGTTTGGAAAGAAGGCGTGCCTTCAGATATGGGAGTGCTTCCCAAGGATTTTTACGGTGTCTATCTTGCAGGCAAGCTCACTATTGAAGGTGATGCATTCGCGATTACCATCGAACCCCTCGGTGGATTGCCCGATCCAAGTATGGATCAAGTAGTTTTTTACGGTAACGTTTAGGTTGCTTTACTTTTTATTCAATACCAACACTACTTCACGAGATCATCGAGATGTGAGGCCTCATGAACACTTAGTTTCAGAGGTATTCTCTTGATTACCCATATCTAATAACCAGCTCAATATCTCATGCTTTGTACTTAAAACTAAAGCAAAGTACTAGGGCAAACATATTCTGTTTTTGGAACTTTCGTTTCAGCTATTTCTTTGAATCCTCCGCGTACGTCTAGGAAGTTGTCCCAGCCTCGTTGCTTGAGTATAGATGCTGCGACATACTGCGGTATCCCGCCGCACAATGCACCATAAAAGGTTTGTCTTTCGGGAATTCAGCCAAGTGCTCGTTGATCTGATTCAAGGGGATGTTTATGGCGTCGACAAGATGTTCTGAGTCAAATTCGCTCTTTTTTCGAACCTCAAAAACAAGCGGCTCTTCGTCATATTGTGTCGCAAACTGTTTGGGAGAAAGTCTCTCCAAACTATCCACTTCTTTTCCAGATTCTTTCCATGCACCAAAACCACCTTCCAAGAAGCCGATAGTGCGATCGTAACCTACACGCGAAAGTCGAATCATCGCTTCTTCCTCTTCGCCTTTTTTGGTTACCAAAAGAATTTCTTGTTTGATGTCTTTGATCATTTCACCAACCCACATCCCGAAGTTTCCTTCTAAACCGATGTTGATGCTATTGGGAACAAAGCCTTTGGCGAACTCCTCCGCATCGCTCGTGTATAGAACCAAAGCTTGGGTTTCATTGGCAACCAGTTCGAATGCCTCTGGCGATAAAGGCCGACTGGCTCTTTCGATTGCTGTGTCCAGCGATTCGTATTCTTGGATATTTATCAAAACGTTCTTAGTGAAGTAGGCTGGGGGAGCTGTTAGTCCTTCTAAGAGTTCTTCGATAAACTCTTCCTTGCTTAATTCGGGATTGAGCGCGTAGTTGGTTTTCTTCTGATTCCCCAGAGTGTCGGTCTTTTCGTTTCTCATATTCTTTCCGCAAGCAACTTCCTGCACCGTGGTTGGGGTATACGATGAGGTCATCGTTTAAAGACATAATCCTGTTTCGAAAAGAATCAAAAAGGTGAGCCGCTAGCTTTTTCTCAGTGAGATCTGCAATCACGTGTTGTGCCAAGTCAGGACAACCTACATCACCTATGAAGAGGGTATCAACCGTAATGATTCCGTGTTCTTTTCCATTCTCATCGAACAATAGATAAGTGGTCGACTCCATGGTGTGGTCTGGAGTGTGGATAGCCCGAACATGGCGCCTCCTGCTTTAAATTCTTGATTGTCTATTGCTACGATCGCTTCGAAGCTAGGTGTGGCTGTCGGGCCATAAACGATGTCTGCTACAGTTTTTGCAGCTAAGTCTAGGCGACCACTCACAAAGTCGGCGTGAAAGTGCGCTTCAAAGACGTATTTGATCTTGGCTTCGTTCTTCTCGGGTCTATCGATCTAGGTTTGTACTTCGCGCAATGAGTCAAAAGTGGCCGCCTCTCCATTGCTTTCCAAGTAGTAAGCTGCGTGTGAAATACATCTGGTATTAATCTGTTCTATTTTAATATTGACATAGTATTTACTGGTTGATAGTCACAAAGGTAGGGGCTGTGATATGGATAGAGTGCGACTTGGGTTACATAGGGAATAGGAACATTAATTCCTAAGTCCTTAAGGTTTTCAAACCTTTCTTTTCCCTAACTTGGCCTGATGATTATTTGATACTTGAGCGACCTCTTATTTGATCCCTGGGAAATCAGGGCAGATCACTTGGCCAAAAATGACTGGGTGATCCTTGATGGTTTCGTGCCCGACAACTTATTATCCTTTTCGCGTAATTTCTTGAAGGAGAGGTTGGCTTTGGAAGAATTTAAACAAGCTGGTATCGGCGCTTTGAATGATTTCCGAATAGAAAAGTCGATAAGAAGTGACGAGATATTTTGGCTCGAACGAAATCGCGACCTGAAGTTAAGTGGCTTTTTTGCTCTGGTAGATGAAGCCATCGCCCATTTAAATCGACTCTGTTTTTTGAGTATTTCGGGAAGCGAGTTTCACCTGGCGCATTACCCGCCTGGTTCTTTTTACAAGCGACACCTGGATCAGTTTGACTTTCGCAGCAATCGGCTCATTTCTGTGGTGTTTTACCTCAACGAATTTTGGAAGCCTGAGCACGGCGGAGAATTGCGCCTATATGAAAGTGATGGGACTTACCAAGATGTTGCACCCTTGCCAGGTAGAATGATTCTATTTAAAAGTGAAGCTGTACCCCATGAAGTAATGTTATCAAACGTGTCTAGGTATAGCATTACTGGATGGCTCTTGCATCAACCACCTGGGCTAGGTTACTTATTGGGTTAACTTTATCCAGTGACTTGGTAAGCCAAAAAAAGCCGCTCATTTTAAGAAGCGGCTTTCCATTTTTATCAATTTTTCAAAGCTTATCGCCAATCGACGATCTCAGCGGCTTCGTATTCGCCCGCTTCGAGTTTCACTTTTATTTTCTTAAACGTTTCAATAGTCAATTCCACGTCTTCCAACTTGTGCACTGCCGTTGGAATCAAGCGGAGCATAATCACTTCTTTCGGTACAACTGGGTAAACAACGATAGAACAAAAGATACTGTGATTTTCGCGTAAGTCCATTGTAAGATTGGTAGCTTCTCCCAGAGTTCCCTTCAGGAATACTGGAGTTACGGCACTATTGGTTACACCCAAGTCAAAACCTGCACCTTTCAGGCCAGTTTGTAGAGCAGTGGCGATTTTCCAAAGGTTGTCTTTGTGTTCGGGCTCTGTGCGCATCATGTCCAATCGCTTTAAGGCTCCTACCACTAGTGGCATAGGCAGCGATTTGGCAAAAGTCTGTGAGCGCATGTTGTACTTCAAGTACTCTATTACCTGCTCGTCACCAGCAACGAATGCTCCGATAGTAGCCATCGCCTTAGCAAAAGTTCCGAAGTAAACGTCGATCTCTGCTTGCACTCCTTGAAAATCTCCAGCACCTCGTCCGTTTTCACCAATTGTGCCAAAACCGTGGGCATCATCTACGAATAGACGGAATTTATAGCGCTCCTTGTAGGTGACAATATCTTTCAGATTTCCTTGGTCTCCTGCCATTCCGAAGACTCCCTCGGTAACGACGAGGATTCCTCCACCTGTTTTTTCTGTCCAGTTTTCAGCTCTTTCGAGCTGCTTTTTGAAACTCTCCATGTCATTGTGTCTGAAAACAAAACGTTTTCCTTGGTGGAGACGAACTCCGTCTACCATGCACGCATGCGACTCAGAGTCATAAACAATTACGTCATTTCGATCTACCAAAGCTTCAATTGCAGACTGGCAGCCTTGGTATCCGTAGTTGAGAAGGAAGGCATCTTCTTTTTGCATGAAATCAGCCAATTCTTCCTCAAGCTCTTCGTGCTTTGAGGTGTGTCCTGACATCATTCGGGCACCCATTGGGTATCCCATTCCCCATTCGGCAGCAGCTTCTCCATCTATTTTCCTAACCGCGGGGTGGTTGGCAAGGCCTAGGTAGTTGTTGATACTCCATACCAAAACTTCCTTTCCGCGAAATTGCATCTTGCGATCGATTTCACCTTCCAGCTTTGGGAACGTGAAGTATCCATGGCTCTCTTTGGCGTGGCGGCCTAGAGGGCCTCTATTGTTCTTGATTTTGTCAAATATGTCTTGCATAGTAATATAGGTGACAGTTATTTCGAGCCGCGAAAATACCGCTTAATTAACTTATGGCAAAATCCACGTAAAATAACTGCAAACAACTTTTCGTTGTTATCTAATACCAAATGGCTTTTGAATCTCCAAATAGAAAGTATCTTTGCGCGATGATTTTGCGACACGTGAGATACATACTCATATTTTTTGCCTTTTTACTTGCTTCATGTTCTGAGTATACGAGAGTTACTAAGAGCACTGATGTTGAGTACAAATATACCAAGGCGGTGGAGTATTATGAGAAAGGCCAATACAGCAAGTCTTTGTCCCTCTTCGACGAATTAGGTACGCTTTTCCGTGGCTCAGACCGCAGTCAAGAGATTCATTACTATATCGCCAATTCCCATTTTGCTCTGGAAGACTTTTACTTCGCGGCTTATTACTACAAAAACTTCACGAAAACTTATCCGCGAAGTGCTAGGGCAGAAGAGGCCTTATTTAAATCGGCTTATTGCAGCTACCTCAACTCTCCCGTTTCGAATTTAGATCAGACAGATACAGAGGTGGCCATTGACGAATTTCAACTATTTCTCAACCGCTATCCTCAATCCGAACTTAAGGATAGTACGAATTTGATGATTGATGAGTTGAGATTGAAGTTAGAGGTAAAAGCATTTGACAACTCCAAGCTTTATTACCTCACAGAAGACTATAAGTCTGCTTCGGTGGCATTGCAGAACATGCTGATCGACTTCCCAGACAGTCCTCACCGCGAAGAGATTGAATTTTTAGTGGTGAAAAGCTCCTATTTATTAGCGATTAACAGCATTGCCTCAAAGAAAGAAGAGCGATTGAACGCTACCATCGAACATTATCATAAATTTGTAGATTCTTTCCAGGATAGTGAATACGTAAAAAAGGCAGAAGACTTTTATGTCGGTGCCCTTCGCGAACTGGATAAAATGAAGTTTTAAGACCCGGGATATGAATTTCAAAAATACCAATGCAGCGCGCACTACCATAACGCGTGACGTGTACGACCTCGAAAAGCAAACCAACAATATCTACGAAGCTATTGTGGTAATTTCGAAACGTGCCAACCAAATTAGCAGCGAGATGAAAGAAGAGCTCAACGCTAAATTGCAGGAATTCGCTACCAGCCAAGATAATTTGGAAGAGGTGTTTGAAAACCGCGAGCAGATTGAGATCTCGAAATTTTACGAGCGTCTTCCAAAGCCACATTCTATTTCCGTGCAGGAGCTTTTGGAAGATAAAGTTTACTTCCGTCGCCACGAGGAAGAAGAAGCAAACGCGTAATTCTTTTCTGAAGCCATGCTTCGAGGTAAGCGTATTTTATTAGGCGTTACAGGAAGCATTGCCGCATACAAATCAGCTTTTCTAGTTAGAGAGTTTATCAAGGCAGGCGCTGAAGTGCAAGTAGTCTTAACAGATGCTGCGCGATTATTTGTTACGCCATTAACTCTCGGAACGTTGAGCAAGAGACCCGTTCTTGACAATTTTGTCAAAGAGCCACTGCACGCAGGGGTTTGGAACAATCATGTCGAGCTCGGACTTTGGGCTGATCTTTTGGTAGTAGCTCCAGCCTCCGCCAATTCGTTAGCCAAAATGGCACACGGAGAAGCCGATAATCTGCTTCTGACGACATACCTTAGTGCCAAGTGTCCTGTGTATTTTGCACCTGCGATGGATTTAGATATGCATGCCCATGGTGCAAATAAAGCCAATATTGATACCCTCGAAAAGCGAGGGAACATTCATATCCCTTCTGGAAGTGGAGAGTTAGCTAGCGGGTTAGAAGGGCAAGGAAGAATGGCCGAACCCGAAGAAATCCGAGCTTTCATTGAAAATGATCTGAAAGGGAAAGCTCCTTTTTTTGGTAAAAAGATCTTAATTACTGCAGGTCCTACTCAGGAACCTATTGACCCTGTGCGCTATATCGGAAATCGAAGTACTGGGAAAATGGGCTATGCTATCGCCGAGGCGGCAGTATCAATGGGAGCTGAAGTCACACTTGTTTCTGGGCCTGTTGGCATTGACGCTCCAAAAGGCGTGGTTGTCATTGGTGTAAATACAGCTCAGGAAATGTTTGATGCCACAATGCCAGTTTTTGATTCGTGCGATGTAGCTATTTTAGCGGCTGCTGTGGCAGACTATCGCCCCAGAGAAGTCGCCGCTCAGAAACTCAAGAAGACCTCTGAAGAGCTGATCATCGGCCTTGAGCCAACTCCTGATATTTTGAAAACACTTGGAGAGAAGAAGACGAATCAGGTTTTGGTTGGTTTTGCTTTAGAAACGAATAACGGGCTGGAGAATGCAAAGGGAAAGCTCGATCGGAAGAACTGCGATTTGATCGTGCTCAATACCTTAACTGATAGCCAAGCGGGTTTTGGCTTTGATACGAATAAAGTTACTTTCGTGTCAGGCAATATAACAGAAGAAACTGAGTTAAAAACGAAGAGAGAAATTGCCTTTGACCTCCTTCACTTCATCAAGGAATATTTTTTATGAGAAAATCACTACTCATTCTTTTCATTATCAATGCCTTTGCTTTGAGTTCTCAAGCCCAGGAACTTAATTGTCAGATCCAGGTGATCTTTCCACAAATTCAAGGAGTGAACACAGCCATTTTCGAACAAATGGAAAACGACATTTTCGAGTTTATGAATAACCGAAAGTGGACGAATGACAAGTTCTCTATTGAAGAGAGAATTGAATGCAGCATTGTCATTAATATCACTGAAGCTCGAGCAAGTTCAAATACGTATCGTGCGGAGATGCAAGTTATTTCTACACGCCCTGTTTATGGAACGGATTATCAGACGCTCATACTAAATGTCAGAGATGTGAATCTCACTTTCGACTATTTTCAGAACACCCAGTATAACTTCAACCCAGATCAGTTTAAAAATAACTTGGTGTCGTCATTGGCTTTCTACGCCTACATGATCATCGGTTTTGATTACGATACTTTCTCACTGAAGGGCGGCACGCCTTATTTTCAGCAAGCACAGCGAATCGTTCAGAGTGCCCAAGTCTCCAATTTCGAGGGATGGAAAGCATTTGAAGGCGACAAGAATCGATATTGGCTGGTTGAAGACATTCTCCACCGAACCTTTGAACCTATGCGCGAGACTTTATACAGTTATCACCGTGAGGGTTTAGACAAGATGAGCGAAAAGATGCGTCCTGCTCGTCAGGCCATCATGAACAGTTTAAAGAATTTTGAACAAGTGCACAGAGTCAAGCCATTGGCCTACAATACACAGCAATTCTTCTTGGCAAAAAGCGATGAGATTGTAAATATTTTCACCGAAGCAGACCCCCCCGAACGCAACCAAGTTTACGAAGTCGTTTCTCAAGTTGACCCAGGAAACCTTGCCAAGTACGATAAGATGCAGAAGGGTAAGTAACCTAGCCATAAATTTTCTTTTCCGACGTACCTTTAGTCTATGCTTACACACCTTTCCATTCGGCATTATGCGTTGATCGACCATTTGGAGATTGATTTATCCGATGGGCTCAACATCATAACTGGTGAAACGGGCAGCGGAAAATCAATCATTCTCGGTGCCCTGAGCTTGATATTGGGTGAACGCGCAGAAAAGCGCGTAGTGAAGGAGGGGCAAAAAAAATGTATCGTAGAAGGAGCATTTACGCTCGACACGGCGAAATGGAAGGCGATTTTCGATAATATTGACCTTGATTTTGAAGTCAACTCTACACTAAGACGGGAAGTCCTGGCATCAGGTAAAAGTCGAGCGTTCATAAATGATACTCCAGTTAATTTGAAATTGTTGCGAGAAATTGCTCTCGAACTGGTAGACATCCATTCGCAACACCAAACTATTCAACTTAATAATCCTGACTTTCAACTTGGAGTTATTGACTCCTATGCCAAAGCAATCGAAGAGAAAAGAGACTATGTAATAGCTTTCAACTCTTATTCTGCCGCTCAGAAAAGATTAAAAGAACTGCAGGCGAGCTTGGCACAAGACAAACGAGAGATGGATTTCGTGGCCTTCCAACTTAATGAATTTGAAGAGATCAACTTAGATCAAATTGAGGAAAATGAGCTGGAGGAAGAATACAGTATGCTTTCGAATAGTGAGGAAATTGCCCAAAAACTTCATGGCGCCGTCGAATTGCTCAATGAAGGAGAAAGTCCTATTCTTTCAAATTTAAAGGAGGTTGGAGTTTTGATGGAAGAGATATCCGAGTATTCCAACGCTTACAGAGATCTAAGTCAGCGAATTAAGAGTGCTATTATTGAATTGGATGATATTGTCCTTGACGCACAGAATGCATCGGGTGATATCGAGATGAACCCTAAAAGATTGGCCCAATTGGACATGATCAGATCGGTTATTTTTAGACTAGAACAGAAGCATAGTGTTCAAGGAGTAGGGTCACTAAAAGCTCGAAGAGACGAACTGACTCAACGTATTTCTGGGAGTGAATATCTGGAAGAAGAGATCGTGCAATTGACAAAAGAAGGGACCAAGGGGCTTGAGGTCGTTCGCAAAGCTGGAGACTTGCTTAGCAATAAACGAAAGGCTTCCTCTTCGGAATTCACCACTTCATTAGAGCTCCTCCTCGGCTTACTAAACATGAAGAAGGCCTCGTTTGAGCTGCATTTCGAAGAGATGGAGAAGCCTACAGCTAATGGATTCGATAAGTTGGAGATGCGATTCAGTGCCAATCCTGGTCGTAAGCCCGAATCACTGAAAAATGTGGCCTCAGGGGGAGAGTTGTCCCGATTGATGCTATCCATTAAGAAGCTTTCGGTATCACAAGGTCGCACCATCATATTGGATGAAATTGATTCGGGAGTTTCAGGTGAAGTTGCCAATTCAATGGGGAGAATCATGAAAGAAATGGGTGGCAACCAGCAAGTGATTTGCATCACTCATTTGCCCCAGATCGCATCGAAAGGCGAGAGTCATTTTAAAGTATTCAAGGAAGAATCAGATCGAACAACCAAAACACGAATTGAAAGATTGGACGAGAAGGAGAGGATAGTAGAGATCGCTCAAATGCTTAGCGGAGCTGAGACTACAACTGCTGCTATGGACAATGCCAGAGACTTGTTACTCGCTAATTAGTGTCTGTCCACAGAGTCCAATATCTGTGTATCGCTTGCCCTGATAACAGTTATTTACGAAATGTAAACTCCTTATTTGCAGAGCTGCAAGACCCTTGATCTTGACCTCTCCAGTCATGACACTTGACTCTATTGTCAAGCTTTAATTAAACCCGTCTCCCTTTTTCTATATTTGTTGCCATAAACAGCAAAGTCAAAATAATGGCCAATAACCTACTCAAAGGAAAAAAAGGAATCATTTTCGGAGCATTGAACGATATGTCAATCGCTTGGAAAGTGGCAGAACAAGCACACGAACAAGGCGCTGAATTTGTATTGACCAATGCTCCAATTGCATTGAGAATGGGTGAGATTAATACGTTAGCAGAAAAGTGCGGCAATGCGCTTGTAATTCCTGCCGATGCCACCAGTAACGAGGATCTTTCGAATCTTTTTGATAAGACCACAGAGCATTTTGGAGGAAAGATTGATTTCGTCCTTCACTCTATCGGAATGTCACCAAACGTGAGGAAGGGTAAGCACTACACAGCTACCAACTATGATTTTTACCACAAGACACTCGATATCTCGGCTATGAGTTTGCATCGAGTGCTAAAAACGGCCTACGAAAAAGATGCCATCAATGACTGGGGATCTGTAGTAGCGCTTTCTTATATCGCGGCGCAGAGAGTATTTCCTGATTACAACGATATGGCTGATGCCAAGTCTTTGTTGGAAAGCATTGCTAGAAGCTTCGGATACCACTACGGTGTGAAGAATAAGGTGCGAATCAACACCATTTCTCAATCGCCTACGGTAACTACTGCTGGAAGCGGTGTGAAAGGTTTTGACGAGTTTGTGGCTTACGCTGAAAGCATGAGCCCACTTGGAAATGCGAGTTCCGAAGATTGCGCCAATTATGTAATCAGCCTTTTCAGCGATTTCACGAAGTATGTGACGATGCAGAACCTTTTTCACGACGGTGGATTCAGTTTCACAGGAGTGTCTGAAGACGTTATTGGCCGATTCGCGAAGTAGGTTTATTCCAATTCGTACTCAGCCAATGCAGTTTTCCATTCCAAGGTCTCAATACGCTTAATAATGGCAAGATTGAGTGGCTTTCTAGTTTTCCCCAAGGGTAAAGCGTAAGCATAGTATTGTGTTAAGAATCTCGCAGGCGTTACCATTACCTCGTATTGAAGTTTGTTTTCGGAAATCTGATACCTGAGCAATGGTTCATCATAAACGAAAGCATCCACTTCACCTGAAGCCACCATTTCCAATGCCTCGTCGGCCGACGCGACACTGCTTGAGATGATTTTTTTCGATGCCAAATAATTGTAGGATGTTGAACTGCTTATGGTGACCACTTTCGAATCTTTCAAATCGTCTAGATTGCTAATGTCCAATGAAAGCTGTCCCACTGTCAATGAAGAGGCAATGGATGCCGTGAATCCACTTATGATAATAATAGCTGTAAACATCCAAATAAGGCCGATTACTCGACCACCTACGCTTTTAGGGGATTTATCTCCGTAGCCCACAGTAGTCATGGTTACGGCGCTCCACCAAAAGGAGTCCCAAAGTCCCTTAGGGTCTTTACTAAACTCTTCCTCGTTATGCTTGCGTTCAAAGATCCAAGCTAAAAACCCGAAAATTAGAATGATAAAGGCCAACAAGGCCACTGCTGTCCAAAACTGCCAGGAGAAAATGTTTTGCAATAACCTCATGATGGGTGCCAATTGCTCTTTCTTTACTGCAATTGCCAAGTTCGTGATGAAGAAAGGTTGAGTGAATTCCATATTGGTCAATCGCTCAGGTGTTACGGTCAACGGATTTATGGAGATGTCAACCTCGTTATTCTCAACAGCTTTCAGTAAAGAGGATAGGTCTGGATACTGTTTGTATTCGAATTTTACCTGCAAATCGGAAGCAACTCGCTCCCATAGAAAAATGCTAAGTCCTTCGAATTCGCCTTCTACCGCAGTTTCGATAATGAAGGGCTCACTCGTTTTTATTCCAACCCTTACTACTTGGTCATGCGGGAATTGAGGCACCGTGTCAAGATATTGCCGTACCTGCCCGAAAGAAGGTTGAAGGGTGCTTAGGAAGAAGAGGCTAATGAAAAATGTTCGCATCTATTCAGATCTTTTATTCGGTAATTTTATTCGGTCAACATTTCAGCAAGTTCTTTGAGCATCATAGCTGTTGCTCCCCAAACAGTGTGACCCAGAATATCGAAATACTTGACTTCAAGTTCCGAATGGGCAATTTGGACAAATATGGGTTTTTCCTTAATGGAACTTTCTGCTAAAATCAATTTAAGTGGCGCTTCAATAATTTCGGCTACCTCTAAGGTGTCGGGCTTGAAATTAGGTCTTTCCATCGAATAGCCCACAAAAGGAGAAACCAGAAACCGACTAGGTGGAATGTAGACTTTTGAAAGGGGTCCAACTATTGTCACATTTTCGGGATGTATATTCATCTCTTCATGGGCTTCTCGAAGAGCCGTCTGTACTAAGTCTTTGTCTGTTTGCTCGTACTTTCCTCCAGGGAAACTCACTTGTCCGCTATGCGCTCCGTGGTATGTGTTTCTGAGCATAAGCGCCACGTGAGGTTCGTTTTCTTTAGGGTAGAGGAGGGCCAATACAGCCCCTTTCCTCGCATGGGGGTCTACCTTTTCCACATCTGTAGCTTTTGGTCTCAGGTAGTTGATCATCTTCCTGTGCGCATCCCATCCCGGCAGAGGACGTTCTATGGCTTTTTGTATTCTTAAAATAAGTTCATCCACAATCCAAAATTACTTCTTTAATCCATTCCCATTCTTCATTGTTCGAACTCTATATTTGCGTCATGCCTGTTTATGGTTTAGATCCTGAGTACTTAACCTTTCCCGATCCAGAAGATGCCAGTGAAGATGGTCTTCTTGCGGTCGGTGGACTATTAAGAGAAGACTGGGTGCTGAAGGCCTACGAGATGGGTATTTTCCCTTGGTTCAATGAGGGTGATCCCATCCTTTGGTGGAGTGTCGATCCGCGAAGTGTCCTCTTCTTTGATAACCTGCGTGTGCAGAAGAGTATGCGGACCTATTTAAATTCCGATAGATACCTCTTTACATTAGATACGGCTTTTGAAGAAGTTATGAAATCGTGCGCAAATGCGCCAGGAAGAGGTAGGTCGCATACTTGGATCAGTGAAGAAATGATGGATGTCTATACCTCTTTGCACCGAATGGGAATAGCACATAGCGCCGAAGTATGGCATGATGGAAATCTTGTGGGTGGACTCTACGGTCTTAGTCTGGGGCGTGCTTTTTTTGGCGAAAGCATGTTTAGCAATGAGAAGAATATGTCCAAATTGGCCTTTATACGACTTTGCGAATTTTTAGAGGAACGGAATTTTGATTTTGTGGATTGTCAAGTTCCTACTTCTCACCTGGAGGGCTTGGGAGCTAGGAACATTTCAAGAACCGAATACATTCAATTGCTAAAGAAGGCATTGGAAGCCCCGACCAGTTCTGGGAAGTGGAATATTTAATAAATATCAGAAATTTTCTGCATTGTCTTAAGCTGTTCTGAAGTGACGGGTTTAGAGAAAAAAGTCTTGACAGAAACATAGGTGCTTGCCTGATCAAAATCCGCCTGATTGATTGTAGACGACAATATGCAAATAGGCACTCTAGCGGCACCGTTATCGCATAGTTTGCTATATTCATCTAGAAAAGCCCAGCCATCCATAACAGGCATATTTAGGTCTAGGATGATTAAGTCTGGTTTTTCACTCGAAGCGTTCTGTCCATTTTTAAGATAATTTATGGCCTCTAAGCCATTCCTAGATTCGTTCACAATCTCTATGTCTCCAATTTTTTCGATTTGTTTTCGAAAAATAAAGAGGAAAGTAGAATCATCGTCAACAACCATTATCCTCATAGTCCCTTGGTGTTCCTTTTCGATAAGACTCTATTTAGAACCGCTGTTTTCATTTTCTTTAAGAGTTCTGCTTGTTCATCAAAAATACCGTGAAGCAAGTTCCTTCGTTTGGTTTACTTTCTGCAGAGATACTGCTGCCATGTGTAGTAAGTTGTTTCTTTACCAGATACAAACCCATTCCTCTTCCTTCAGTATGGCTGTGAAATCTTTTGTACATACCAAAGAGATTCTCCCCGTATTTTTTAAGGTCAATTCCTAACCCATTGTCCTTAAAAACCAGCTTAAAAAGGTTATTTGATTGTGAAGCATGAATTTCAATGATCGGATCGACTTCTTCTCTTCTATATTTTATTGCATTCGAGATCAAATTCAAAAATAGATTCTCTAGATGAGATTTATTGTAGTTGATGCTCTCTACTTCAAAAGTTGTTTGGATTTGAAAATTGGTTGTTCTAATTTTTTCGCTCAGTTGAAGTTTGACGCCCTCTACTAAATTATTCAGGTTAATGGCATTGAATTCCATTGGTTCTTTGGCCCGAACGCGCAACACTTGATGCATCTCATCCAAGGTCAAATTCAGTTTTTCTACTGTTTTTGAAAACTTGTCCAGAATAACTTTATTCATTGCATCGGCTGGGTTTTCGTGGTCGTAATGATCCAAAAGACCAATAAGATTAGCCACAGGAGCTCTTAAGTTATGGCTAGCAATATGAGCGAATTCGTTCAATTCTTCTGACTTTTGCTCCAATGAGGCAACCACTTTTTCAAGCTGATCGCGAGACTGAATGGTCTCTGTGATATCCAGAGCGATACCCAAGGTGAAATAGCCTTGATCGTCTGTGAGCATGCACGTATTAATTACAAGGTGTCTTGACTCACCATTTTTAGTTTTCACCTCCAATTGGTAAGACTTCTGAGAATGGTCGCCAAGCTTCCTTGCTAGCATCGACTGAACTGCTTTATGATCGGCATCAATAATCAATCTAAGCATATCAAAATCAGTAGATAAAAACTCTTCCGAGGTGTAACCGATCATTTTGCAGAACTGGTCATTCACATATTCAAATACCTCATTTCGGTGAATGTAAAGACCTCCAAAAGCGTTTTTTACAAAACTTTGGTACTTCGCTTCGGTAAACCCAATTTTCTGAATGGTCCGGGAGCGTTGGATACTCGTTGCGGCAATGGATGCGATGGCCTCTAAGAGATTGGTATCTTCCTCTGTGAAATAATTTTTCTCGGGGTGCTCCGAATCGATGACTCCAATCACCTCACTGCCAACTATTATAGGAACGGCTATTTCTGAAAATCTTTGAGCGTCATCAATCACATATCGACTATCTTTTGAAGTATCTCTGATCACGATTGTTTTCTTTTCGATTGCAGCCGCACCTACTATTCCTTGTCCAAATTTCAGGCTGATAGGATCTTTGATGCTCCCCTGAAGTGTTTTTGTATTTTTGGGACCGTGTGCTGCTTTTTGTAGAAGAAGCTGCTCTTTTCGGTCTACTATGTATACCACGCAATCGACAAAAGAGAGCCTCGAAATGGCTTCGCTTACGATTATTTTAGCCACATCATCTTCTGTGCGAGCCTCAAGTAAAGCCATCGAAAACGAATTAATAACAGCCAAATACGTTTGGTGTTTTACGATTTCTGAAATATCAGTCCCGTAAATATCCACAAACTGTTCATTTTCTCTAGGGCAGAAGATGAAATTGAAATGGCAATTCCCTAGGTGAAATGTCTTTTTCTTTGTAGTCTTTGTTTGGATGGCAAGCGTTCCAAAATCCAAAAAACTTTTGAGGTAAACCTTATGATCATTGTGGCTTTTGCATAATCTCAGCACTTCCTCAGCCGCTCCGTTTGAGTACTCAAAATTTCCGTTTAGACCCATGGTGAAAACGGGATTGGGATTACGATTGGGATAAAAATTCAATTCTTTGTTCCTTCTTATCTGTTAGATAATTAGATGTATTTAATTGTTTACCTGTTTAGTACGATATGTTACCTCCTAAGGTTTGGTCACCTCACAACTCTTTTCATGAGGCAATTTCTTAATTAAAATAGATTAGTATCAAAATATTAGATGTAGCTCGACTGAAGGAAGACGAATGAAATATTCCACGCTACAAATGGATAATTGGAAGAAGGGAAAGGGTGAAGAATGAAGCTAAATTAATTCTTGAAAATGAATTTAGTACTCAATCGAATACCCGTTGAATAGAAGCTGGAGATATAAATTCCATCAATCGGGTTGAAGTTCAATGTAAACTGATCCTTTTCGGCAGTTAGCAGTGCTGAGAACACCTCCTGTCCAACGATATTGAAGATTCTCAATTCTCCATTGAGCTTTAAAGGCTTATTGACCACAATACCTCGATCTCCTTGATAAACGCGAAAACTTTCGTTTCTCATTTCATCACTCACGCTTGTAGCACCTAGGCTTAAAGCGGTGGATGATGCTGTCGAAAAATTAGCTCCTTGATAAACGATTTCGCGGGTTGACGGATGGATTACATAATAAATGGGTGTTCCCGTTAATAGCCAATGCTCATCCAAATCAAGAAAAGAAAAGATGGTTTCATCCCAAGAATAGGTTGAATTCCAGTTCGCAATGTTTTGACAAGTTGGTATAGCTGAAGAATAAAGATTGATTATGGCGGCCCATACTTCAACGTTACCAGTATTTGCTTGAGCAAACTCTATAACATCATCAGCTTGATTTTGACAAATACCACAATCAAAACCTTTAGAGGCGACAAGCAAGGGTAGACCTTCATCCCCAGCCTGATAAATACTACGGGATTCTCCTTCGCAATTTGTTTCTGTGCGGTCCGAAACTTGAGCAACAGAAGAAATAGTGAAGACCAAAAGAATGAGGGTATAAAGGTGTTTCATAATTCATATTTTATCAAAAGTAGTGTTTCAAAATGCTCGAAGAAAAAAGAGTTATAAAATCATAAACCCGTTGTCGTTTAAGCGACGGCATTGCGCGTTCGCTTCTTTACATTTTCTTGAACATGTCCTTCGATTTTATTCAAACTTTGGAACAATTGTTCGAAGCTCTCAATGACGAAGTATTTGTCTTGAATCTTCATATTGTCATAGTCTTGCTCCAATACAGAGGCTACATCAAATTCAAGGTGTTCGGGTTCATCAGAAAGGCTAAATTTTGTTTCTTCATGAGAAGAGAGAATTCCTGCTCCGTATATTTTTAATATTCCATCTTCTCTTATTAGTCCAAACTCTATGGTAAACCAATACATTCTTCCAAGCATCTCAATAGACTCAGGATCATCTAGGTATTTCATAGAAATATCAGCCAATCCTTTGAAGAAAGCGCAGAAAGTGGGATTGCTCAGAAGAGGCACGTGACCGAAAACATCATGGAACATATCGGGTTCATCCAAGTAGTCCAATTCCGACATCTTCCTGAGCCAACTGGTAGCGCTGAAGGCTTTGTTGGACAAAAGCGGAAAAAACTCTTCATTCGGTACGATGTTAGGCACTACAGAAAGTTGCCAACCTGATTGTTCCTTCAAAATCGCATTGACTTCTTTGAAGTCGGGTATTTTGTCAGATCTGAACCCGACCAAATCAACCGCTTCAAGGTAAGATTGAGAAGCTAGTTCTGGAAGTATCTTCATCTGCCGTTCAAAGAGCGTTCTCCACACTTTAAAGTCTTCCGCTGTGTACTTGCTGTAATTCTGTTCCATTAATTCTTGGATATAAAAAAACCCGACTCAAAAAGAATCGGGTCGAATAAGTTATTTTGACATACCTACTACATAAACCCGATAAGAATAAAGCTATAATAATATGTCATTGTTAAATACATGATTCAAATTTATTACCTTTTACTCAATAATCAATGATTCGTTTCAGGAAAGGTTCGTTTTTACCAGCGATCTTTTGCTACTGCCGCAAAGAAACACTTGCTTTGTTAGAGTCAAAATTGGAAATCCATGTATCGTCTTTGCTTATTTATGATGTTGATCCCCATTCTGGGTTCTTCCCAAGGTGGTTGGGAGTGGGATATTCTCCCTTCTATGCCCGAGCCCGTCTCCAATAACGCTGTTGTTGAAGCCTTCGCCGGCGACTCTCTTTGTGTTTATAGCTTCACGGGTATTTCTGAGGGATTAGAGCCTGAGGATATTCACCTCAAATCTTGGCGGTACAATACAGTAACTGAGCAATGGATGCAACTTCCTGACGTCGATGATTTTCAAGGTAAAATAGCAGCAGGAGCTTCTACCATTAACAACATTATTTACCTGATCGGAGGCTACCACGTTTTTGAAGGGTTCAATGAGCAAACCTCGAATAAGGTTCATCGCTTTGATGCTGATGCAAATACTTGGCTAGAGGATGGAGCCGATATCCCAGTGCCGATTGATGACCAAGTTCAAGCGGTGTGGCGTGATAGCCTGATCTTCGTTATCACTGGCTGGAGCCAAAATACCAATGTCGATGATGTCCAAATCTATGATCCCTCCATTGACATTTGGTCAGCTGCCACCTCGATACCAAATTCGAGCAGCTTTAAGGCGTTTGGGGCTTCGGGAACAATTATAGGCGATACGATCTATTACTATGGAGGGACGAAGATTTCGGGATTCAACTTTATGGCGACCAACGAGTTTCGCAAAGGGATTATCAATCCCGAGGATCCAACAGACATATTGTGGTCACTCGAACCGGATACTGATCTACCCGATGGTTATCGAATGGCCTGTACCTCTTTCGGAGATGAAGTGGTGTGGATAGGAGGGGCACAGATAGCGTACAATTTTGACGGATTAGCATATTCAGGAGGTGCAGTTGTTCAGCCACACCAGGAGATCAGGACCTTTAACTCATTCACCAACTTATGGTCATTCTTTGAGGATTCACCTTTTGCGGCGATGGATTTAAGGGGAATAGCCAAGGTGGCAGATGACGAATGGATCATTGCTGGAGGCATGACTACTGATGCTCAAGTCACCAACGCAGTGTACAGAATTCGAATGGCTGCAGTTTCAACTCAAAATGCTAGTTTTCCAGCACTGAAAGTATTTTGCAGTTCAGATCTATTGGTAATTGGAGCGCTTCCAACTGGACATTACCGAATGGGCCTATTTGATATCTCAGGCCGTTTGGTGTTTAGTCAGATTCTCTCCGAAGGCAAGCATACTATTTCCACTTCAGCTCTCCCCGACGGAATTTACCTACTTGCAATACAGCAAACTGAAGGAAGTCAATTTGGTATTGCGAATTTTAAAATAGCCACTTTCTGATGTGGTGTTTTTTTGAAATGATTGGTTTGATTTAGGATATTAGAAGTATTATTGCCCCAATTAATTTTTTTGCATAGAAAAGATGCAAAAGATGAAATAAGTATAGCGAAGTAAAGCTCCACATGAAAGAATTGAATCATTACAGTAAAACTGTCACGCAAGACCCTACTCAGCCAGCGGCTCAAGCGATGCTTTATGCTATTGGATTGACCAAAGAGGATCTTCAGAAACCATTTGTAGGGATCGCTAGCACAGGATTTGAAGGCAATCCTTGCAATATGCACCTCAACGATCTGGCCAAACTGGTAAAAAAAGGTACCCTAAACCAAGATACTGTTGGACTCATCTTCAATACCATTGGCGTAAGTGATGGAATTTCGATGGGAACACCTGGAATGAGGTATTCTCTGCCTTCAAGAGACATCATCGCTGATTCGATGGAAACCGTAGTTCAGGCAATGAGTTATGATGGACTGATCACTGTAGTTGGTTGCGACAAAAACATGCCTGGTGCTTTATTGGCAATGATCCGATTGAATCGACCAAGTATTCTCGTTTACGGTGGCACGATTGACTCTGGCTCTCACAATGGAAAGAAACTGGATGTGGTATCGGCATTTGAGGCTTGGGGCAGCAAAGTAGCGGGAACCATGGGCGAGACGGAATACCAAAACATAGTGGAAAAAGCATGTCCTGGTGCTGGTGCTTGCGGTGGAATGTATACAGCTAACACCATGGCTTCAGCCATTGAAGCGATAGGTATGGCCTTGCCATTCAACTCTTCAAACCCTGCTCTTAGCGAAGCGAAAAAGATTGAGTCGATCAGAGCAGGTGAGGCAATACGACTCCTACTGGAAAAGGATATCAAGCCCTTAGATATCATTACGCGAAAATCGTTGGAAAACGCCGTTCGATTGATCACCATATTAGGTGGTTCAACCAATGCTGTTTTGCATTTTCTAGCAATAGCGCGCTCAGCCCAAATTGACTTTACTTTAAAAGATTTTCAAGACATAAGCGATAACACTCCTTTTCTAGCGGATCTGAAGCCAAGTGGAAAGTACTTAATGGAAGATGTCCATGCAGTAGGAGGGATACCTGCAGTGTTAAAATACCTTCTGAGAAAAGGACTGATTCACGGAGACTGTATGACCGTTACAGGTAAAACACTGGCTGAGAATCTCGCTGAGGTAGACGACCTTACGGAAGGGCAGGATGTCATAAAAACCATTGAAAAGCCCATTAAGGTTTCAGGTCATTTGCAAATGCTCTATGGAAATTTAGCAACAAGAGGAAGTGTAGCTAAAATCACTGGTAAAGAAGGACTAACTTTCAGAGGTAAAGCGAAGGTATTCGAAGGCGAATACGATGCCAATGCAGGTATTGGTGCTGGAAAGGTCGAAAAAGGAGACGTTGTAGTGATACGCTACGAAGGCCCAAAAGGTGGTCCTGGTATGCCTGAAATGCTAAAGCCTACCGCTGCCATAATGGGAGCAGGATTGGGAAAAGATGTGGCATTGATCACCGACGGTCGTTTCTCTGGCGGAACTCACGGGTTCGTTGTCGGCCATATTACACCAGAAGCACAGGAGGGAGGAACCATTGCATTGGTAAAAGATGGAGACATCATAGCCTTGGATGCGAATAGCAACACCATTAATTTGGAGGTGTCGGTAGAAGAACTCGAAAAAAGAAGAAAAAATTGGGTGGCCCCTAAACTCAAGTTCGATCGCGGTGTTCTTTATAAGTATGCCAAAACAGTATCCTCGGCATCAGAGGGTTGTGTTACAGATGAATTTTAACCAATCATAGATTATTAGTGCTAATTAAAAGTTGGAAGGGATGAATAAGGAAGCTTCACAAATGGGAATAGAGGAAGTGACTCTATCCGAAAATAATAAAATGCCTAAAGCAACGGTTCGAATTTCGGGTAGCGAAGCCGTTGTTAGATGTTTGATCGAAGAAGGTGTCGACATTTTATACGGTTACCCCGGAGGCGCCATAATGCCTGTTTACGACGAATTGTACAAGTATCAAGGAAAGATACACCACGTAATGACCCGCCATGAACAAGGTGCTACTCATGCCGCTCAAGGCTATGCGCGTATTTCAGGAAGAGTGGGAGTGGCCATTGCTACATCTGGTCCTGGTGCTACAAATTTAGTTACGGGATTAGCCGATGCTCAGATTGACTCGACAGCCATGGTTTGTATCACAGGCCAAGTGGCTTCCCATCTGCTTGGTAGCGACGCATTTCAAGAAACGGATATCGTAGGTATATCAACACCTATAACTAAGTGGAACCATCAGGTTACCAAAGCATCCGATATTCCCAAAGTATTGGCAAAGGCCTTTTACATTGCTAAAAGCGGAAGACCTGGGCCGGTATTGATCGACATTACAAAAGACGCGCAATTTGAAGAATTTGACTTTTCTTACGAAAAGTGTACAGGAGTCAGGAGCTATATTGCGATCCCTAAACCGGATGATAGAGCAATAGCCAATGCTGCAGAGCTGATCAATGCCGCCAAAAAGCCACTAATTGTTTGGGGTCAGGGAGTCATCCTGAGTAGAGCTGAAGAAGAGCTAAAGCAGGTCGTTGAAAAAACAGGGATACCCGCAGCATGGACTATCCTAGGTGCTTCAGCCATTCCGACAGCCCATCCCTTGAACGTAGGAATGGTAGGAATGCACGGAAACTACGGCCCCAACGTGCTTACCAACGAGTGTGATGTCCTAATCGCGATTGGTATGCGCTTCGATGACCGCGTTACAGGAAATCTTAGTGCTTACGCCAAGCAGGCAAAGGTCATTCATTTTGAAATCGACCCGTCGGAAATTGATAAAAATGTCAAAACTGACGTTGCTGTTTTGGGAGACGCCAAGGAATGTTTGTGTAAGCTGATTCCTTTGCTCGACGAAAATCAACACGAAGATTGGCATCAAAAATTCAAGGATTTCTACGTCTTAGAATATGACAAAGTAATCAAAGGCGACCTCCATCCAACAAAAGTTGGCCTCACTATGGGCGAAGTGCTCAAAGAGATCAATAGATGTTCAAATGGCAATGCGGCAATTGTGAGCGACGTAGGTCAACACCAAATGATTGCTTGTCGTTATGCCGAATTCACAACCACCAAGAGCAACATTACTTCTGGTGGATTGGGTACGATGGGGTTTGCCTTGCCTGCAGCGATCGGTGCAAAAATGGCTGCTCCCGACAGAGAAGTTGTTGCTATAATAGGTGATGGAGGTTACCAAATGACCATCCAAGAGTTGGGTACTATTTTTCAGCAAAAAACTGCTGTCAAAATAGTGGTTTTAAATAACGAGTTTCTAGGAATGGTGCGCCAATGGCAGCAGTTATTTTTTGACAAACGTTACGCTTCTACTGAAATGACTAACCCCGATTTTGTAACGATTGCAAAAGGCTACGCCATTGAGGCAAGACGCGTAGTTAAACGAGAAGAACTCAAAGCGGCCGTTGCGGAAATGATGGCGAGTAAAGAGGCTTATTTCTTGGAAGTACGAGTTGAAAAAGAGGGCAACGTCTTCCCGATGATTCCTACGGGCGCTTCGGTTTCTGAAATGAGATTAGAATAGAAATGGAAGAAACAAAGGTTTACACAGTATCGATTTATACTGAAAATAACATTGGATTGCTGAATAGGCTCTCTGCTATTTTTCAGCGTCGACATATCAATATTGAAAGCATCAACTCATCGGTATCAGAAATACCAGATGTCTCTCGTTTTACAATTGTTGTTGAGATGACGGAGACGCAAATCAATAAGATCATCGGTCAGATTGCGAAGCAAGTGGAAGTAATTAAAGCATACTACCATACGGACGACGAAATAATCTACCAGGAGTCTTGTCTCTTCAAAATAAAATCTGACTTGCTTTTTGAGGATCGTCAAATTCAGAACATTGTAAAGGACAGCAACTCTCGAATTGTTACTGTCAATAGAGAATTTTTCGTCGTTGAAAAATCAGGACGTAAGGAGGAGATTGACCAACTCTTTGAAGATTTCAGCGCATTCGGCATCATGCAGTTCATTCGTTCAGGAAGGATTGCGGTTACCAAAGAGAAGTTGGAAGTATCTCATATACTCAATGCATTCAATCATTAAAAAAAAAATCAATGTCAAATTATTTTAATACCCTGTCTCTTCGACAGCAACTGAGCCAATTGGGTAAATGTCGATTCATGGACGCTGCTGAATTTGAAGACGGCGTAAATGCATTAATCGGTAAAAAGATCGTCATCATCGGTTGCGGAGCGCAAGGGCTCAATCAGGGATTGAACATGCGCGATTCAGGATTGGATATTTCTTACGCATTGCGTCAAGCCGCTATTGACGAGCAGAGAGTTTCTTTTAAAAATGCCAGCTCAAATGGCTTCACGGTGGGTACTTATCAAGAACTCGTTCCCTCGGCAGACCTCGTTCTTAATTTAACTCCCGATAAGCAGCATACCAATGTGGTAAAGTCAGTGATGCCTTTAATGAAGCATGGTGCTACACTTTCTTATTCACATGGTTTCAACATCGTTGAAGAGGGCATGAAGATTAGAGAAGACATTACGGTAATCATGGTGGCACCAAAATGCCCAGGTACTGAGGTAAGGGAAGAGTACAAAAGAGGATTTGGTGTGCCAACGTTAATTGCTGTTCACCCAGAAAATGATCCCGATGGAAAAGGTTGGAGTCAGGCAAAAGCATACGCCGTTTCCACGGGAGGAGACCGCGCAGGAGTGCTTGAGTCATCGTTTGTAGCTGAAGTGAAAAGTGATTTAATGGGAGAGCAGACCATTTTGTGCGGTGTTCTTCAAACAGGGTCAATTCTTGCATTCAATAAAATGGTGGAGAAAGGAGCCGATGCTCATTATGCGGCTAAGCTGATTCAATACGGTTGGGAAACAATCACCGAGGCTTTAAAGCAAGGTGGAATCACCAACATGATGGATCGTTTGTCGAACCCAGCAAAAGTGAAAGCGCATCAACTTTCTGAAGAATTAAAAGGAATACTCAAGCCATTGTTTGATAAGCACATGGATGATATTATCTCTGGACACTTTTCGGAAACCATGATGGCCGATTGGGCCAATGACGATGCAGACTTACTACGCTGGCGTGCCGAAACAGGTGAAACGGCGTTTGAGAAAACGCCACTCACCAATGATTTGATTCCTGAGCAGGAATATTTTGACCACGGAGTACTCATGATCGCATTCGTCAAGTCAGGAGTAGAATTGGCTTTTGAAACCATGGTTAGTACAGGTATCATCGAAGAGTCTGCTTATTACGAGTCACTGCACGAATTACCCTTAATCGCGAATACCGTCGCTCGAAAGAAACTCTATGAAATGAACAGAGTCATCTCGGACACAGCAGAGTATGGCTGCTATTTATTTGATCACGCCTGTAAGCCTTTGTTGGTTGATTTCATGAAAACAATTGATTTAGAAGTTATTGGTAAGTCATTTTCAGCTTCGAATGCCGCAGATAACGTCGAGCTAATCAGCGTGAATGATGCGATCAGAAATCACCCTATTGAAGCCATTGGCAAAGAGCTAAGAAATGCCATGACGGCTATGAAGAAAATTAAAAGCGAAGTAGCCTAGCCCAAACTCAGAACATTTGATGTTCTTCGCACGGTAATTTTTCCGTGAGCAAGTCGTGTAATCAAATATAAATATGGAGCGGTGAGATACCCAACTGAACTAACGGGTCAAGAAATAGCAGGAATTTATATTCATGAGCCTGGAGTACTGTTATCCAACGTTGCTATAGTCATAACCTGTTTCGCTATCGCCATTGTAAATAGAAACGTTAAGGGCAGAGCATCCCGTTTTTGGGTTCTGTTTACCATCTGTTTGGGAGTGGCAGCGACGGGAGGTGTCATTAGTCACGGGTTCCCGACGTATTTGTCTCCCGAGGAATACTTTGCCGTGTGGTGGGTGAAAAATGACTTCGTGCTGCTTGCAAATCTATATGCGGGTTTAGCCGTTTTTTCGCTGACCAACCTTCCACCTCGAAAATTAGCGATCACTTTAGTCATCAAGTTTATTATTTCGGCTCTACTTCTTTTTGTCCTTTATGATTTTCTGCCAGCAGTCGTTGACTTGGCACTCACCTATATTGCCATTCTTGTGATCACTTGGAACAGGACGGAAATGCGCGGTGTAAAATATTTGAAGCAGTCTTTTTTAATTGCTTTGGTCTCGGGTGCTTTCTATCTCTTTCCTTTTAGCCTTTTGGACGGTTGGTTTACCAATAAGGATGCTGTTCATGTTTTCGCCATCCTGAGTCTTATTATGATTTCAAGGGCACTAAAAAGAATGGAATCCTTTTAATTTTTAGGGTATATTTAGCTCCCAATCAAATTTGTGTAAGATGAATTCATTCAAGCTTGTCGTGGCTTTAGCCACACTTTTACTTTCTATGAATGTTGTGGCTCAGGATGAGCTTCTCCCAAAATACCCTACAGATACAGAGCGCTCCTACATGGAGGCAAAGGCGGTGGCGCTAAATTCTAAAATCAAGCCACTAAGGCCTGGAAGCACTATTGAGGCAAAAGCAGGCCCCGATAGCTGTGAAGACATTTGTGGTGAGCAGGCTGCTTCGGATTGCTGGTGCGACTCTCAATGCCAAGATTTTGGTGACTGTTGCACTGACTATGAGGAATTTTGTCTGAATCAGAATTTCACCCCAACCCCTGAGGATCTAGTTGTTCCTGGAGAGTTTGAGGAATCGCAATCTGTTCTATTAAGATGGACAGGAAATAACTCAAGCAACGGCTTTAAAAAACTGTACGCCGAGTTAATCGATGCCATCCAACAAGAAGTTCCCGTTTGGATCATGATCAGCAATGGGTCAGATAGTACTGGAGTTATCAGCAATTTGGCCACTTACGGCGTCACACTTACCAATCATGAATTTCTGATAGTTCCCACCAACTCTATTTGGACAAGAGACTATGGCCCATGGGGATTCTATTATGCTGACCAGGATAGTTTATCAATGATCGATATGCAGTACTACTCGTCGCGACCACTCGATAATGCTGTTCCAGCTTTTATTGCAGACTACATGGGGCTCGATCATTACACTTCCGAAATCAGACACGAGGGTGGAAACTTAATGGTCGACGGTTTTGGCCATGCGTTTCACACCACTTCACTATTTCAAAACAATGCGGCTTTCTTGGGTTGGACGGCGGAGACAACTCGCACAGAGCATGAGAATCTTTTTAGAACGACCACTGCGACCGAACCAACTCGACTTGATTGCGATGGAGGAACGGGACACATCGATATGTGGGCGAAATTGATTGATGAAGAAACATTGATTGTTTCCGAATATCCTGAAGTGGTTACTGCTCAGGATAAAACTATTATACAGAACAACGTTGAAATATTCGAAGGAGAGACCTCCGTGTATGGTTCTCCATTCAACATTATTCGTTTGCCGATGCCTCGGGCAGACAATGGAAATTTCTATACCACTTGTAACCAAATAAATAACGATGCCCGAGGATTTGTGAATGGGCTTTTCGTTAATAAGACTTTAATTGTTCCGATTTATACCAATGAGAACAGCCCAGCTGCCAACCAAGCGTATGATGCAGAGGCTTTGGATATGATTAGGGAAGCACTGCCAGGATACAATGTCGTGGGTATTGACTCCCGGGCTTTAACGCCGCTGGGAGGAGCCATTCACTGTATTACTATGCAAATCCCTGCGGATAATCCAGTTCGGTTCTTTCATCCGAAAGTGGCTGGATTGCAAAGCGCCAGACCCAACTACCCTATTTTAGCTGAGATCACTAACAGAAGCGGAATAGCTGCTGCGTCTTGCTTTTGGAAGATCAAAGGTGAAGCGAATTGGAACGAAATCGGATTGTCTGATAGCGCTGGATTCTATGTTGGAAATATTTCAAACCCTGGTTTTACGGTAGCTGATACCATCGTGTACTATCTTGATGCTACAGCGAACAATGGGAAGAATGCAACAAAACCAATCGTTGCTCCTGACGGATTTTATTCTTTCTTCTTCGACCAAAACTTTGTTGGCGGTGGCGATTGCTCAATTCCTCAAGGACTATTCACTTCAAACATTACGAATAATAGCGCAAGACTGAACTGGACTTCGGTGCCATCGGCTGTCAGCTACACGGTATCAGGTGGAATCGTAGGCGGTGGATCAACAACCATCACTGTCATCGCACCTGCAGACAATCGACAAGTCAACAACATCCTGCAGCCAGGGTCGACTTATGAATGGAAGATTAGAGCCAATTGCGAGGGCGAAAGCTCTGACTATTCTCAGACGGTTCAGTTTACTACTAACTGTGGGGCTCCACAAAATCTTTCTACCACTAATATAACGACCAACTCAGCAACTTTCCAATGGGAAGCAATACCTGGAGCGTTCGGTTACCAAGTAAGTGGAGGAATTGTAGGTAGCGGTGCGGGCAGTGTTAACGTTGGCGCTTCAGCTACATCATTCAATACACCATCATCGCTGCAATCGGGTGCTAATTATCAATGGAAGGTTCGCGCATACTGCAATTCTGCCTTGAGCCAAACATCCCCTTGGAGTGAAGATGAATTCTTCTCCACGGCTGCAGGTATTGCACCAATAGAAGCGAATGAGATTGAAGCAAGAGTAATTCCAAACCCGAATACAGGTACCTTCCGATTGGTGGTAGAAAATGCAGGTGCAGGAGCGCAAGTTATTCTTTACGACCTTATGGGAAGAGTGGTTCTTTCTACCAGACTAGAAGGAGTTCAAGAGAGCATGGGAGTTATGGAATTCTCAGGAATATCTGAGGGTGTGTATTTATTGAAAATTGAAGAAAACGGAAAGAGCGAAGTGGTAAAAGTCTTCGTTCGCTAGAGCTGAGTTACCTGAATCTTCACACTGGTTGAGATCTCTCGATAAATTACTGACTCTGATCAAGAGAGTTCATTGGCAGGTTGCGCCGATTATTAAAAGGCAAGTAGTTGACGGTGGTCAATGCGGTGTCCTGAGTCCTGTCGAAGGGATTGTTTTTAATACAAGAGCAACGCTGAGAATGGACTGTATAGACAGGCGCTAGTTTGAACATATTTGGGGTGGAGGAGCATCATCTTTCTCCATCCCAAACCAAATTGAGGCGTAGTTGCCGTGGATAGCAACTCCGATCGCATTCCATTCCACTTGTCGAAAGGACTGGTTGTTAAAGATAACGTTGCTGTGCCCTCGGCTGTCTAGCCACAATTGAAGGGCTTTTTCAGCACTTATTTCTTCAGAAGGATTTTCGCCTGACTGCCAAAATGCAACAATTTCGTATCCATCACTTTTATAATCAGTAAGCTCTGACGGCTTCTTCCACATGCACCCAGCATTAGAATGGTTGTCGGTATAGCAGCACGGTTCCCATTCTCCTCCATGAGACCAAGAATGCGGATTGCACCCTTCATCAAAAGGCTCGTTGTTGGTGAGGTCTTGGGTATGAAACTTAGCCACCAGAGTGAGGTTTGTGGAAACAGCTACCTCTTTCATTCCCTTATCTTTACGAGCTTTATTTATCGCCTCAAAGAGCTGGATTTCACTTTTTGAAAGACATATGTCTTTGTTGAGATCAGAATTCTCTTCGACCGAAAAGGCCATGATTAAAAAAGTGATCAAGGTCGTTATCATCCTAAAAGTTTAGATACCAACGCATAATACTCCAGTTATGTTTTTCTCTGTGAAGGGTCGCTGGATTTCTGTTTTCAATCGTTGTACATTTGGTTCCAACCAACCTTTCAACTCGATTAAATGCGACTACTTTATGTCTTTGATGCCCTTTGTGGCTGGTGCTATGGATTCAGTTCTGTAATGGATCAACTCCACGACGAGTTTGGCTCTTCCCTGCCATTCGAAATCATTTCTGGGGGTATGGTTATCGGCAGTAAAGTAGGACCTATAAGACAGGTGGCAGGATATTTTGCTGACTCTTATAAAACAGTTGAAGAACGAACTGGTGTAAAGTTTGGCCGATATTTTCTGGACGGAACATTGAAAAGTGGACAGGTTATTTTCGACTCATTCCCCCCGGCTAAGGCTCTCAGAATTTTCAAAGAATTTAAACCTGAAGAAACCATTCAGTTTGCATCTGAAATTCAAAGGGCTACTTACTACGACGGAATGGACCCTGGTGATTTTGATCTATATTCCAGAATGGTAGAAAAATATGGGATTTCTAAGCAAGATTTTAAAATCCTCTGGAACTCTGTTGACTACGATGTAAGAACCCGAGAGGAGTTTATTATGGCAAGTCAATTAAACGTTTCTGGCTATCCAACTGTCTTTTTTGAGGCGGAGAGCAAATACCACAAAATTGCTAGTGGTTATACTTCTTTCTCGGTTCTTAGGGATAGATTGGAGCATATCATGAGGCTCGCAGAGTTAAAATAGTGTAACCTATTCTATTTGCCTTTAATTCTGTCCTTTATTGCTTTTATTTCTTCTGGTTTTCCAAAGAAAAAAACCTGACTTTCGGGCATGACTGCGAAGCTATCTGGTGGATTCATGATATAGTCAAAATCGGAAGACATCGTTCCAACTACTTTGCAATTGGTTTTAAGCGCTTCGAGGATTCCGCCAATTGTTTTTGGAGCATCTGTACTGGGTAATTCACTGACTTTATATTCGGTTAAGTAAGCATCACCGCCATCTCTCAGAGATACCGTATCAATAAATCTAGTGACATTGTGATTGATGATGAATCCAGCCATTCTTGCGCCTCCCACCTTGTCGGGCATGATCACTATGTTGGCTCCCGCTATTTTTAGCTTAGACTCAGAAGAATCGATTGTACAGCGGCTTACTATTCGCATGTCTTTATTTAATTCCCGTGCCGATAAAACCACAAAAACGTTGTCGGTGTCTTTGGGAAGAGCAGTGACTAAAGCCGAAGCTTTCTTAATTCCCGCGTTGAGAAGGATTGCTTCTTCAGTGGCATCTCCAAGTATGTGAAGCAGACCTTTATCATGTAGCTCATTGGCTATATTTTCTTGCTTTTCAATCACCACTACTTCTTGATTGTGCGCAAGGAGATTTTCAAGGGCTTCGATTCCGTTGCTTCCAGCACCGCATAACACAACGTGACCTTTTAAGTTGTTAATCCGACTGTCCATTTTATACTTTTTATAGTAGCGTTGAAAGGTTCCCGAGATGACGTATTTCGAAATGGAAGATAAGGTAAAAGCGAATGTTCCGAAACTTACTAAAATTAGGGAAATAGTAAAGAATCTGCCTAGTTCAGAAAGGTCCCGCACTTCTTTAAACCCAACAGTTGACACGGTAATTACTGTCATGTAAAGTGCCTCTGAAAAGGAATAGTCCTCTATAAACATGAACCCAAATACTCCGAGTACAATAATTCCTAGAATTATTGCCAAGGCATAATACAGCTCTTTGAGGTATTTAAAGCTCGTCAGCATTTATAGTGGGACATTACCAATTATTGATTTCCATCAAGCCAAGTGAACGAGATTGGAAGAAAACGTGATTAAGAAAAGAATATTTACCCTTACTCGCCTATCGAGAGAGGTACATCCACACGAGTGAAATCCCAACTAAACAGAAGTGCAGGCGGAGTTCTCTCAATCTCAATTGTAAATTGTTCCAATACTTTGAAATTGCGCTGTACAGGAACGGTGATATTTAATACGTCAAATTCGGGATCGCGAGACGCTACTGACTTCAAATTTACACCCCAGCCATAGTCACCATTGTTAAAAATGACTTCCCAATTAGAAGCATTGGGAATAGTCCAAAGCGTGTATTCACCTTTTGGTAAAGACTTTCCAGCAATAATTAAGTCTGTTTCAGTTTTGAAAGTAGTCGCTTCATTGGCACCGGTGCGCCATACTTCTCCGTAAGGAACTAAGCCACCGAATATCTCTCTATCTTTTTTGAATGGACGCGAATAAACCACCTCTATATTCATTCCACCCTCCTCATAATTCATGGTGGTCTCAGGGCTCTGTTTTTTTGTGTTGTGCTTCAATATTTGAAAACCGATAATACCAAGGCCCATTAAGACTAGAACTACTATTGCAAACCATTTGAGAAAACGCATCGTATTTTTATTTCAAAGATAGCTTAATGCGCTGAACCGCAAGGGAGAGAAAGAGCTGCTGTTTCTGAAGATATTGCTATTCAATCAGAAAATATATCGGGATTTGAGGTTTTTCCTCTTCCCTCAACAGTAGCATTTTTGACTTGGCACTTTATCCCTAAGCTATCTCATCTTCCAAGAGTGCAGCTTCGGTATGCACATGTGTCGGGTGTGGGACTGATTATTTTATTTCGGGTTTATAAAGCAGGTCTTTGGCGAAAAAGTCATAGAGCGTGAGTCTGCGCAAGTCAAAATATGCAATCCAAAAATCGCGAAGTGCAGTCACGTATGATCTCTTTGCTGTATCCTTTTCTGAAAGTGCGATGTTCAGGTTGGTAATGTCTACTTTTCCAGTGAGGTATCTATTCTGTGCTACATTGTATCTCTCGGCAGCCACTTCGTCTGATTTCTTTGAAATTTCCAATTGTTTTCGAAGTACATCGAATCGACGAACCAAAGTCATGATCTCTTGTTCGAAGTTTTGGAGATCCTGCTCTATCACGAAATTGGTTAAATCTCGATTCGCCAAAGCCGTCTGCATTCGTGCCTTATTCCGTCCCCAGTCCAATATGGGGATCACCAACCCTACGTCAAGTCGCTGTTGGTCGTTGGGGTCTTGGTACGCATCACTGAATTCGCCTGAAGCACTATTCAAACCATACGATGCCGATAATTCCACTTGAAACCGCTGGGATCGAGCTTCGGCCACTTCCCTTTCTGCTTCAATACGTTGCCGCTCAAAAGCGATGTAGTCAGAACGGTTCATTTTAGCATAGACCAAAGCATCTTGAATAGAAATTTCAAACTCGGGAATTCCGTCGGGAATGTTCAGAAAAAGAGTGTCGGTATTGTTCAAACCCAAGTATGCCCTAAGCCGTTGACTGGAAGTCTCTAAGTCCAGCTGGGCTTGAGAAACATCTTGTTGAGAACGAAGCAGCTGCAATTCCACTTGAAGCAGCTTATCCTTACTGGTTGTCCCAATGTTGTAGCGGCCTTGCTCGATTTTGTAGATCGTATCGTTATTGAGTAGGTTAAATTGAGCAATCTCATAATTGATCTGCGCACTCAAATAGTCGAAGAATCTTCCCGAAGCTTCTCTCGAGATGAACTCCATCTCTTCCACATAGCTCCTCTGGCTCTCTTCGTATCGAAGTGGTTCCGTTCGCTTATCCCATTTTAGATCATTGAAACCAAAGATGGGTTGATCCAATCGAACATTTACCATAGTCGTATTGAAACGGGTTAGATCTTGATTGAGATCGTTGAAGTAATTCATGCTCGAATTGACCGAAACATTACCTCCTGTTAGAGCAATGGGCTGATTCAAACCCAAATTGAGGCTTGAGTTTAATTGCTCTCTGTCTTGGAAAACGATCGTACCATCGTCCAGTCGATTGCTCAGGAAATCGCGGTTGTATCCAGGGATGTTTCCTCTTAGAGCAAGTTGCGGATTGTAATTCGACTTATAAAGACGGTATTGCCAGTATCGGTTTTCCAATCTCGTTTCAGCCTGTTTCGACGAAGGAGATTGACCTCTGGCCAAAAGAATGACATCGCTTAAACTATACGTTTCGACTTCTTGTGCCTTTGCCATATCTGCGCAAAATAGAAATAGAAAGACCATGAAAAATTTATTCATAACGCAGGGAGTTGATTGGATTTTGCATTGCCGCTCGGCGCGCAGGCGCAATCCCGAAGACTAGACCTACAGTTGCGGCAACGCCAAATGAGATGAGAATCGAACTGAATGAGATAACCGTGTTTATATCGGCCAATTCAGAGACGAGAAAAGCCATGGAAACGCCTAGGACTACTCCGATTAAACCACCCGAAATACTAATAAGTACAGATTCAAACATAAATTGATGTATGATATCCTGCTTCTTCGCGCCGAGCGCAAGTCTGAGACCGATTTCTTTGATTCGCTCCAATACCGAGGCCAACATAATATTCATGATACCAATTCCTCCAACGAGCAGTGATATACCCGCTATGGCACCCAGTACATAATTGAATAATTCGTTGTTTCTTTTTTGCTGCTTAAGAAGGAGCTCGGGGATTTCAATTTGATAATCTACCACGTTAAAGTGCTTTCTTTCTAAGAGGCGACTAATCACATCAGCGATAGGAGAGAGGAGTTCAGTTTTCTCCACCTGCACTACCATTCGATCAATTTGGTGGTAATTTCTTGAGGGGGTGTTTTGGTTGACTTCACCTTCTTCACCATTGCCTGATGCATTGGCTTGTTCGATCATCGCTTTGGTTACCATATCGCGATTTTCGTAGCGGATGAGCACCGTTTCGAGCGGAGTATAAACGTCCATATTGTAATCGCGGATACCCAAACTACTCACACTGCTTTCGCTGATTAGGCGCTGCTCCAGTACTCCGATTACTTCGAGCCATCGAGGACCTACTTTGAGTTTTTTACCGATGGCGTTTTCCGTTGGGAAAAACCTGTTTTTAATTGATTTTCCTATAATGCAAACAGGTGCCCCAACCTCGACTTGATAATCATTGAAAACCGCGCCCTCCGAAATATCAAAATTGAAAATCTCAAAATAAACAGGTTCAACGCCAACCAATTTTGCCGAACGGCGGATCCCATTGCTTATAATGTAAGTCTCCAAAACTATTTCGGGGCTTATTTTTTTAACGTTAGGAATCACTTGTTTGATCGATTCAGCATCAACCAGCCTGAGTCCAGGAGAAAACTTTTCTTTTTCTTTTCCTCCTACATTTTGATCGAGGCTCTCTTCTTTTTGCTCGATTATAGGCTCAATGACAATGTTGTTGACCCCAACCAGTTTCATCTGCTCATTGATTTCAGCCTGGGTTCCGTTTCCAATAGCAAGCATGGATATTACAGCAGCAACCCCGAATATGATTCCCAGGGCAGTGAGTAAACTTCTCGTTTGATTGCTTATTAAAGCTTCAAGCGCAATAAGAAAGTTCGCTTTTAATCTCTCGTTAATCATCAAGCTGAAGGTTTTTTTCGGCCTTTTCCACCTTTGCCACGTTTACCGTTCTCTTGATCTGAAGTTTCTTCGAGCTCAACCTCTACTTTTTCTACTTTCTCTTCCTTGACGTTGCGCCTTCCATCCATTTCGGGAATCAAATTGACACTCTTTTCATCCAAATCGGGAATCCGATTCAGGTAAATCTGCTCGCCTTCGTTTAGTCCCGCTAAAATAACCACCTCATTTGTATTGGTAGAACCAACCATTACTTCTTGCTTTTCTGCGCTCAAACCAGACTTCTTAAACACGTAGGTTATGGAGTCATCTTGATTGAATAGCCCTTCTATAGGGATGTAAAGCACATTTTCTTGAACATCTGTAATGATTTGATTGCTCGTGGTCATCGATGGTTTTAGGAGGTCATCTCTTTCATTAAGAACAATATTTACTTGAAATATTTTCGCATCTGAATTTGGGCGTTGTTCACCCACATTGGCCACTTTAATGACATCACCGCTCAATCTCTTCTCGGGAAATGCATCCAGCCCAAGCTCCACGGTCTGACCTTCTTTTACTTTTCGAATGTCAACCTCATTTACATAAGTCACAGAGATCATCGTACTCAAGTCGGGTAGGGTAGCTACCACAGGATCCCAGGCACTAATTTGTGATCCTTTTCCAACGGATTGTCCATTCCAATCTTTCTTATAAATCAACATGCCATCTTCTGGAGCAGTAATGGTGAATGACTCCATCAATGTTATCATGCCGTCCAGATTGCGCTGTTCTTTTTGCTTGTTCAGAATTACTTCCTGCATTTTTGCAATGTTCTGTTCTCGCTTTATTTTGTAATTCTCAGTGGCCTGAGTATAGGCTCTTCCCGCTTTTGCCAAATCTATTTCTGCCTGTCTAATTGTTGCAGGAGGCTCGTATTGACTTTGATCTAGCTTGAGTTGCATTTCGTCTACCGAGTAATTCAAGTTGATCAATTCATCTCTGGATTTACGCATTTCCAAGGTAGTGTCTAGCTTGGTCTGTATGAACTGCGACTCAATCTTCTCCATCTCCAACTGACTGTCTTTAACCTTATTGGTTAGTTCAGATGGATCGAGATTTGCTACATAATCACCTTTTCTAACAAAGGTTCCTTCATCAATAATATCCTGGATCGTCATATTCCAGATTCGGTAATTCCTGGTCCCACGGGGTCCAAGAATCTGAACTGAATTTTTGGCTTCTAACTCTCCTGTGGTGGTAATATCTACGACGAATGTTCCTTTTTTAACTGTCGCTAAAACACCAGTTGATTCACTTTCTGAAGCAGAAGTGAGAAAATAGATGAGGGCAACGACTGCCACAGCCACTATCGCAATCGGAATAATCTTATTTTTCATAATGGTGCGAATATAGCTTGTTCGTTTGATGGGAAAACAATGAATCGTACAAATCAGGCAGTTAAGTATTGTTAACCTCTCGGCATAATACTTGGAGAGGAGATTGAAATAATCCTTTATGTCCATTCGTCTGCTTATCTCTTTTGCCACCATTTTATTATTGTCCTCTTGTACCAATTATCAATACGTTCACCTTACTTCCGATTTGCCTAAAACCACAGATTCTCAACACTACTACCTAGCTGATTCGATGATTTATGTGGATTTTGATTTTAATGGAAATCAATTTCCCGTCAATATGTATTTCCTCAATGAGAGTGAAATCCCCATCTATTTTGATTTGACGGAGACGCTTTTCTTTGAGAATGGTTCTCTCGTAGAAAGTGCTTATAAATTGGCTGATGGAGTATTGGAAGAAAGGATTCTGATTCCCGCAGGAAACGGCGCTTGGTTTCAATTCAGACCCTATAAAACTGAACGGATGCCCGTTATAAAAGCTCAATCAAGTTACATCGAGATAAGTGATGATGTCCGAAAGGAGTCGGTCTTAGGCAAAAAAATGGATGGAAGGGGTAGAGGATTCGAAATACTCCTTACGTACCGAATTGGTGATGAGGGGGAATTAAAAACGTCTTTGAGTGCTGAATTTAAGGAAGAGTACATCTACTTCACCTCACAAAAACCTGAGTTTTTCCCTAGCGGTAGATCGCCATACTGCTACTACATTGCAGAAGAGAGTGAAGGTGGGTAAATTGCTGCAAGTCTATTGTTTGAGGTGGCCTCTGCCTCACTCTACTATTTAATGTTAGAGACTCTAGACTAAGCTCTCCTCCGCCTTAACAAAGAGTTCATTTTTTCTTTTTAATCCAAACAAACAATATCAGCAAAGCGATGATTACGACAATCGGAATCAGGTAAAGGGGATTGTCCCAGACATAAATGGACTCATCACCTTGTCCTAGGTCGATGTGAGTTGGGCTTTGGGCGCCTAATGATAATAGAGTCATTTTTTTTTATTCTAAAGTTGAAAAGGTAATAATTAATTAGAAATAATCTACCCTGAAATCACGCGTTTCACAATTCTTAGCCTGTGACTGTATGATTCATTTTCACTGTTGTAGATTCCTTCGTGATCAATCCGTTCGATGCGCACTGAGCCACTCGCGTGGATAATATTTTCACCATCTAGCATGATCCCAACGTGAGTGATTCGTCCTTCTTCGTTATCGAAGTAGGCCAAGTCTCCAGCTTTGGCAGTTTCTACAAAATCCACTGTTTCTCCAATCTCGGCTTGTTGGTGGGCATCTCGAGGAAGTTGAATGCCGCTGCAGGAATATACGACTTGAACAAATCCTGAGCAGTCGATGCCCAGAATCGATTTCCCACCCCATAAATAAGGCGCTCCTATCAACTGATTGGCGTAGAAAAGAGGGCCTTTTTTTTCCTCTTCATTGCTACTGTCAAAATAGAATTTTCGAGCCCCGATGTAAAACTCCCCCAAGTTTACTTTTGAACCAGCTGGAAGGAACCAGGTTTGATCACCGTTTGCCAAAGGCGCAAATGCAGAACCGATCTTATGGTTCAATTCTACCTTTTCAGAAATAGGTGTATGTTGTTTCCGATCAATCCAACACTCGTATTGATCGGATGTGTTTTTGATAAGCACCCACTTTTTTTGCTCTTCGAGAACGGAATAAATTTCTCCAAAAAGGAGTTGGGTGACCATTTCACTTTTATCATTCGGTTCGTGTCGACCAGGAACCAATGGAAGAGCAATACAACCTAATTCTTCTTTCATATTATAGTTCTTCCGATTCGTTCGCTGCTTTTTCCTTTCGTTTTTTCCTTAGCATGCCAGCGAAGTTAAAGGCAATGAGCCCTGATAAGAAAGCAAAGCTAATGTCACTCCTATTTTCGGACCAGCTAAAATCTTCAACTTGAATTAGCCCATAGAGAGCGAATCCAAAAAGTATCAGCGTCGAGATAACCATTATTTCAAATAGGTATTTCACGGTCGAAAGATAGTCAGCGGCTGATAATATTGCTTTAAAAACAATATTAATTCCAGAGATGGAATGATAAACCAATTCGAAAAAAGCTTTTAAGGATTTAACAATCGTCCGTATGGAAATTGGTCTTCTTGTTCTCTTTTGGTACCTGACCAAGTGCCTGTGAAATTGTCTTCTTCGGCAGACCAAGATCCCGATAGCTCAGTTTCAGAAAGGTGTGCGTCATAGATGGCAACTCTTCCAAATACGGTGGCCATCATCGTCAGCTCCCCGTCTTCATTGACCGATCCCGTGAAAATGAATGATTGATTGTCAGATTCAACTGGATAGGCGACGCCTTCTGAAATGCCATCCTCTTTAATTCTTATTTTCATGGTACCTGATTCGTCTCCAGTGAATGAGCAATCCCAAGCACCCTCGTATTTCTCTAGCTTATTTTCTTCGCAAGAGGTGAAAATAAGACAAGCAAACAGCAGGAATGATAAGATGCGGATCGACATAGCTAGTAGGTTTGAATGAGTAAAGTTAAGACAATCGCCTCTGGAATGCCATTTTTACTTAGAAGTGTGCGTGGTGAGCTTTGTCACTTTGTCCTTATTTCCCTAATAAGTACAAGTAAATTGATCACCTAAAGTAAAGGTCAGAATGATTTGAACTTCTGTAAGGTCAACATAGTCTTAGATACTGTGAAAGAACAAATCCGTATTTGCTGAGATTACGGCTTCTTTTCCAAACCTCATTGGCTTCATCTCTGCGTTAACGAAGCTACTTCTCATTACTGCCAATACATCTTTGTTGTCATCAAAAAAACAGCTCTGAGATTGGGCTTGACTTCGGGATGTTGCAAACAAGACTGCAAGGCCTTTTGCATATAGGAAGGATCTTGAGAATTCATACTTCCCGAAAGGAGAAGAATCATGAACAATACGAGAACGGAGAGATTTCTAAACGAGGAGAGCTCGATTTTGGTCATACCTTTGTTTTATGGAGTATTTGGAGATTTTAGAAGATGGCGTCTACAAAAAGAAGGCCAACAAAAAACTGGTTCAGAAGCTTAGGCAAATGAAGCCGAGGCAGATTGATGCCGAAGCACACACCGCCCACGACGAAGCTTTTGAAGAGATCGATTGCCTCAAATGCGCCAACTGCTGCAAGACCACTAGCCCAGGGATGAAAGAGCGAGATGTGGAGCGCTTGGCGAAACACTTACGCATCCGTCCCTCTGCCGTCATTGAGACTTATATGTTTCTTGATGCCGATGGAGACTATGTTTTTAAATCAGCCCCGTGTCCATTTCTAGGCGCCGATAATTATTGCTCGGTTTACGAAAGTCGACCGACAGCTTGCCGAGAATATCCGCATACGAACCGCAAGCGTTTTCAGCAGATTCTAAACCTCTCTTTGAAGAATACAGAAGTGTGCCCTGCGGTAGTGCGGGTTTTTGATAAGCTCCGCGAAAATCGTTAGTTAGCGGGGAAACCAGCAGCGAATAATCTTCCCTTCCACCACTTCATAAATGGCCATAATCTTAATTGGCTTGTCGCGGCCAGTGATCCATTCGTGATCAAAAACAAAGTTCCCTTGGGTCATCCTGCCTATCAGGGTGGACTTGTTATTCGGGTTTGCCTTAAACATGGCTCCATAGCGCATTCTTATTTCCTCGCGCCCTGTCATTGTAGGGTCAGTATCACCAAGGTTCATATAGAGTTTGGCGTCCTCCGCGAAGAGGTTTGTAAATGCATTAATGTCTTGTTTGTTGTAGGCGTCCAACTGGGCTTGAACCACTTGAATGGGCTCTTGGGCGTGAACCGAAGAAGCCGTCAGACAAACTATGATAAGAAATTTTTTCAATCGATTTTTTGCGAAAGATAAGTGATTCGCTTCACTGCGTAAATAGGTTATGCTTTGTAGTAAGTACTTGCAGAAAAAATAAGCAAGATGATAGATCTCGGATATTCGCTTTACTGCAAAAATTATTTTTTCCAAAAGTTTCTCGTACTCCAATTATTGATCAATCCGAAGGTAGAAGGATATCCGCCCATCTTTCTGATATGCCGCGACAGGCTAGGGGAGAAGCGGTGTGAATTTATCATCGGACTTACATTCGATCAACTCAATCAGATCTTAATGCAGGCCGTCGAGAATGACGCTCGGATCTCGATAGCCGAGAAGATCAGCGATTTCTTGATGTCCACTAAGAAATCAGCGGAGATCTCGATCCCAAACCTTTTGGGAAAACCCCTCGCACTCCAAGGCCTCGATTTATCTGCCCGAGTGCGAAAGTTTCAAGTGGAGCCCGAATGCGACGATCGAGCGCTGTACTACTTTGAACTGCTTGATGGGTAGTATTCCCAGAATGTGGTAGGGTTTGGATTACACCGAGCGCACAGAGAAAATTTGAAGCCCAAAGCTCAATATTTTTGAGGTCACAGAGAATCGCTGGAGCGGTTGATGAGCTCGCAGAGAGAAATCTTGAACTCTTCTCTCACTAATCGCTAGCGATCCTCTTTGAACTCATGGCTTCGAACTTTACTTGTCCCTTTTCTTTGCGGCCTCTGCGCCAACCGAACTCTTGTCTTATCAATCCATTACCGTGTATAATGTTAATCCTTAAATCCTCAATCACACGCTCCAAAGACCCGCCGATCAAATAAAATTCTAATACGTAAATACATTACGTCCTGCCCCCAGATCTTTGAATCATAATTAAAACAAACACTATGAAAAATCTATCTGACGCTTACCGCTTCATCAACTCTTTTCCTCGTCCAGGTGGGCTGAACGCCAACTCTTGGAATGCCGTTAAACGATTGGCTTACCACGCTTGGGAATGCCATTTTAGTCAAATCCGCTTTCGCCACAACATCAACTTTCTCTGCAAAGAATTCTACTTAATGATTCGCACGCCTGAGGGCAAGTTTATCGTACCCGAAGAAAAATTTTCTTATGATCCTGCTTTATAATAGGCCCCGTTAATAAGCTCGTCTCCTCAATTCATTTTTTTCACTGATGGATTGATTTCAACTTAAATCGGTACAATAATAAATGGCTACATCAATATATCATTCTTCGCCTCAATCGGCTTAGGAAGATCGGTTTCATCGAGTATTTCGCGCAGGTCTATTGTAATGGTGCGGCAAAGAGAGAGCATAGGTATACCGTTTGCCATTCCCGAGAAGGGGTTTTCGGAGTAATTGCCTACGACTGCCATCATCACATACACCCAGCCTATTAAGGCCGTGATGGGAATGGAAAGCCAAAAACCCCAATCCCCAATTTTCATCAACTCGGGGATCATACTAAAGGGAACCAATAACAAGAATATACTAATAAAGTACCTACTCATATTGGCATACTGCCTAGGGAAGGGGGATTTTTTAATTCGCTCATTCTTACCCTGATGGGTATAGAAATTCTTTAAGAGCATGGCCATTTCCATGTGGCGGAAATCGTCGATCAAGTCTAGTCTCCTGAGTTCTTTCAACTCTTTGGATTGCGCATTGATTATTTGAGTCGCTGTATTGGTGCGATTGATCAGTTCATCGTATTCTCCTTTAGGCAGAAAGCGGCTGAGCTCGACTTGAGTCACTTCATCGTCTACCAGTCATACGCCAAACTGCCGTTGGTATCTTTTGGCCATAACACCCCCTTGACTGATGTGCTCCCAGGTAGTGGGAATAAGCAGTTTACTGCGGTGCGCGTATATCCACGCGAGATGGCGATAGATCAATCTTTTTTTAATTTTTTGTAGTTCGGATGGATTAACATCTGTCTCGGTAAACTGGTTTGTAATAAAACCATCCACCATCATACCCCAACTGCGGCTATCGTTTACGATTCCGCCCCAAATCTTTCTGGCTTCCCAAAGCCTGTCGTAAGATTGGCTATTCTTGAATCCGACATAAAAGGCAACTGCGGTACCAATGACGGAGACGGGAAGCTAAGGAATGGAGAGGGTAAATACCCCAAACCGATAAAGACATGCGATAAATGAGGCTCCGCAGAGTAGCCAAACAATGTGATGCCCAGACCACTTTATCAGATTCAGAAATTTTATGGATTTGGAGACAATCATATTGGTCGCTTGTAGAGTTGAATAGAGTTGCAATTTATCAAATATTGATCGTGCTTGACATTGCTGTTGATTTGAACTCTCATGGATCGCTTCCGATTCTCTGTGAACTAGAGGTTTTGAACTTTGCTTGTCCCTTCTCCTCTGTGGCCTCTGTGCGAACTGAACTCTACATAAAGCAATCTGTTTCAAATAGTTCTAATAAAGCAATCTGTTTCAAATAGTTCTAGCATTTTTAAATGTGAATACTATTTTTGCAAAAACAATCAAAACAAATAAAATGGATTTATCAAATTTCGACAATTACTTCGCGCAATTTGGCGAGTTAGTAATCGCATACGGTGGTACGGTATTATTGGCAATTGTTTTTCTAGTTGTTGGTATGTGGGCCATTAAGAGAATAGTAAAAGTTGTTGGTAAAACGATGGTGAAACGCGATGTAGACGAATCGCTGCGGCCGTTTCTCAAATCATTAATTGGATCGCTATTAAAAGTAATGTTGATCATTTCAGCAGTTAGTATGCTGGGAATAGAAATGACTTCATTTGTAGCAGTTATTGGAGCCGCAGGTTTGGCGGTGGGTTTGGCTCTTCAAGGGAGTTTGGCCAACTTTGCTGGTGGAGTTTTGATTTTACTCCTTAAGCCTTTTAAAGTAGGTGACTTTATTGATTCGGGTAGCCATTCGGGAACTGTTCGTGAGATTCAAATTTTCTACACGTATATAACGACTCCTACCAATCAAGAAATCATTGTTCCAAATGGGGATTTGAGTAACAATGCCGTGAAGAACTTCTCCTTTCACGATACGAGAAGAGTTGACTTCACATTCGGTATTGGATACAATGACAACATTGACCAAGCGAAGGAGATTCTGATGAAGCTCATTACTGAAGAAGCGAAGGCTTTAAAAGATCCTGCTCCGATTGTTTTCGTTGAAAACCTCAACGACAGCTCGGTAGACTTTCGAGTAAGAGCATGGTGTCAAAGTACTGACTACTGGGATATCGTAAATTCAATGTCTGAAAAAGTGAAGAAATCGTTTGACTCTGCGGGTGTTAGCATTCCTTTCCCTCAAAGAGACATTCACGTCCACAACGAGAAATAGGTAGTTCATATATGCAAAAAAAAAATGCGCCTGTAATGGGCGCATTTTTTTTGATTCAATTTTGTGTTATATCTTCCTTAAATAAATCTCTGCGTCAGAATAACCTGTCCGCATCTTAATCTTATTAGATTCGATTTCATCGATGTAGTGGATTCGATTTTTCTTATTCTCGTCCTCGATTATTTCGAAACGGTCATTTCGTGTCCACTTAATTTCGGCAATGCTTATTAAATTACCATTTTGATAGACTTTCAAAGAATCCATACTAAAGACCCAGACGGGATTTTTTTCGGATTCCTTGCTTGTTGTTTCGAAATCATCCGAAACTTTAGTGCTTTTGTTTTCTTGGCTACCCATTACTTGCGACCAATCCAAAGTCCATCTCCCGAGATAATCTTGAGAAGAGCAGCATTGTGGAATTAAGAAAAGAAAGAGAAGCACAATCGGGATAAAGTTCTTCTTCATAGCAGCTGAAGTCATTCTATTTAGACTCCGTTAAAAGTAAAAGGATAATTGTTCATAAACCAAATTATTCGACTAATCAAGATTGAGTTCCGATAAAAGGGTCTTCATGGTTGGTGAAGACATTATAGAATAGCCCTTACTGTCGAATTACCTTTTTTGTAGCAGTGCCAAAAGGCCCACTTATTTCGATTAAATATCCTCCCTTGGCGTACTCAGAAAAATCGAAAGTGACATTTGTATTGCCTTTTACTTGAATGCGATCGAGTATTCGTCCTGAAATATGGTAGATCAGTAGTTCATCAATGTTTCCTTCTTTGGAGGTTACGGTAATGAAATCGTTGGTAGGGTTGGGGAATATGGAGAATTCGGGAACCTGACCATTATCCGTCGAGGATAGATTTTCTTCATAACATATCAGGAGCGACCAGTTATTGAGTTGGCCACCTCCACCATTTTGAATGTCATTCAATTTAAGCGTCCAAGTGCCTAGAGCATCTTCACCAGAAAAGGCAGACAAAGATTCTGCTGGAGAATAAAATCCACCGGTAATAGCAGGGCAATCGATTTCGCCAATTGCTCCTTCTAAGAATCCCAGGTTGAAATCCTGCCCCCCATCACAAATATTGGAGAATAGCACCACTTCAGTGCCGCTCGGACTTTCTAATGAAACAATAAGATCGCTCACTCTAAAATGCGTTCCTCCTATATTTGGGATAGAAATGCTTTGTATGGCGCCTGCTTGACCAATTTCAAGTTCGGATGAAAAAATGCCTGCTACTGGTGAAATCGACAAAGGCAAACCATCAGTGGCTTCAGAACTGGCGCAAGCCAATGTAGAAAAAGATCGAATGAAAGAACTTGACGACACGCAGCCATTATCAGCAATTACCCGCCAGAATAGCGTTTGAGAGGGTAGAAGTTCCTCTATGGTAAATTCAGTTTCTGAAAGGGATCCGATTGACTCAACTACATTTGTGAAGAGATCATCTGTGGCAAGTTCTAATGTATAAAGTGTGCTAGGAGAAATACTGGGTTCCCATTCAAAAAATCCGAGGGTACTGATTATTGCACCCGATGGAGGACTCAAGAGTTCAATAGTTTCAGGATTATCTAGATTTACTTCAACAGAATGATCCAGCTCATCCGTCAATTCTCCAGATGTACCTATTACCGTTATCAAGTAGGCCGAAGCAGTCAACTCAGAATCAGCTGTAATCGTCACTTCGCTCGACTGTCCTGTATTTATGATGTTTGGAGCAAAATTTACCGTCATGCCCGAAGGCACATTTTCTGCTGTAAGGACAACAGCATTTCCAAAAGCAAAAACCTCTTCAGTCGTCACATCAAAAGCGGTGGATTGCCCCTGACACACTTGGCTTATATCTTCGTCTTTTGTTAGGATGAATGATCCAGCATTTGCTATGCACACTTCAATTGACCAGTTGTTCAAAAAGCCGCCACCT
>JBLIEU010000010.1:0-70802 GCA_047633195.1 Cryomorphaceae bacterium
AAGCCATGTGGTGACTCGGCTCGTTGCCGTGGGCATATTGACCAATCAATCCCGTAATGTCGGCTTGGTGCCTTCCTGCCGTTTGATTGTTGGCACTGAAGAGCTTGTCTAGATGAGATTCGTACTGCTCTTTTCCGCCCATTAAGGCTATGTGCCCCGAAACATCTTGCGGTACGTAAAGGCTGTATTGCCATGCATTTGCTTCGGTGTAATTGAAGTTCACTTCGTAAGGATCAAAAGGGCTGAACCATGTATTTCTGAATCGAGCGCGCATAAATCCAGTCGATGGATCAAAGTGATTTTTGTACGATTGAGCGCGCTTCTGATACGCTTCGTATTCGTCTGTTTTGCCCATTGAATTTGCCATTTGGGCAATAGTCCAATCGTCGTAGGCATACTCCAATGTTTTGGAAACCGATTCGCTTTCCGACTCCACTGCTACGAAACCGTTTTTCATATAGCCCTCAAGTCCCAGGTGCTCTCGGGTGGCAGAATGCTTCATTGCCGTGAAGGCGAGCTCAGCGTCATAGTCGTTGATCCCTTTCAAATAAGCATCGGCGATTACGGGAATTCCGTGATAACCGATCATGCAACCCGTATAGCCTGACGATAAATCCCAAATGGGGATGATGCCACCTTCTTCGTACTTCGCCAGCATGGTATTGATGAAATCATTCGTTCGCTCTTGCTCGATGATGGTAAAGAGCGGATGAGCAGCTCTGTAGGTATCCCACAAAGAAAAGACCGTGTAATAATTGAAGTCTGCCGTTTCGTGAATCTCTAAGTCCATTCCTCGGTAGCGCCCATCGATATCTTGGTAGAGATTCGGAGCAATCATGGTGTGGTAAAGCGCGGTGTAAAAAGTGATTTTACGGTCCAAGTCACTTTCCTCGATGGCAATCTTTGAAAGCTGGACATTCCAAGCGTCAAAGGCTTTTCCTTTCACTTCATCAAAGCTGACTGCACCCATTTCTTCGATCATATTGCGCTTGGCCCCTTCTTCGTCAACCGCAGAGATTCCCACCTTGACGGTTACGGGATCGTTTTGTGGATTCTCTAAAGTGAATGCCCCTTTGGTGGGATTCGCCTCTCGATTAAAATTCTCATTGGCTATTGGATGCGAAAATTCGATGTAAAAAAAGAGTCGTTGGTCCGTCGCCCAAGCTTGTGAATGACGGTATCCCGAAAGGGTTGTAGGAGAGGTTTTCTCCATTTTGTGATCGAGTAACTTATCGCGGTGTTCGAGATCCAAAATGATAATTTGATTCTCCGTCGAAGCGAATTGATAGCGATGAATTCCAGCCCGTAACGTTGTCGTCAATTCCACTTTAATATTGGTGTCATTCAATTTTACTCGGTAATATCCAGCTTTTGCTTCTTCATTTTCATGAGAAAAAGAAGAGGAGTAACCTTCAGTTCCATCGGCGCCATTATTGAATACTATGGCATTGGTAGGCATGAGAAGAATGTCGCCGTAATCGCTTACACCCGTCCCGCTCAAGTGCGTGTGTGAGAATCCGAAGATGACAGAGTCGCTGTAATGGTAACCGCCACAACCATCCCAACCATCGAGCCGTGTGTCGGGACTGAGTTGAACCATTCCAAATGGTAGGGTAACGCCAGGGAATGTATGTCCGTGGCCACCCGTTCCTATGAAGGGGTTCACAAATTGGGTATAGTCACCTTCAGGCGGAACTGGAGAAAGATCCGAACCTTCATTTCCCGAGGAACAAGAAAGTAGAAAAGCTAGAATGACGAGGGAGCTCAAAAGTCGAAACATCGGGGTAAGATAGGAAAAGAGGAAATTTCAGGAGAGACCTTTCTCATCAAATAATCCTTCTAATTCATCTTAGTCTAATCTGAATCATGTTTTTCAAATATCCTTTCTCATATTTGATCTTATGATCCACGGAACCCACAACGCAATAGCCGACCCCCGCAACGAGTCGATCTTGATTTATGTCAAAGGTGAACTCCTCCCTCGAGAGGACGCGAAGATCTCTGTTTTCGATAGCGGCTATCTGGTCGGAGATGGAGTTTGGGAAGGCATTCGACTACACCATGGTATTCTCTGTTTTATCGATGATCACCTCGACCGACTTTGGGAAGGTGCCTCATCCATAGGAATGAAACTTCCCTTTTCGAGAGAAGAATTGATAGCGACAATTAATGAAACGCTCAAGACAAACCAGATGCATGACGACGTCCACGTGCGGGTCATGGTTACCCGTGGAATCAAAAAGACGCCTTCTCAAGATCCTCGTTTGACCATCTCGGGCCCAAACTTGGTGATCATTGCCGAGCACAAAAAGGCCTCTGAAGAAACGCGGGAAAAAGGGATTACGCTTTTCACCTCTACGATTCGTCGCGGTTCCCCAGATTACCTCGACCCTCGACTGAATTGCCACAGCAAGCTTCACGAAGTCCAAGCGCTTATTCAAGCCATAGAAGCAGGTGCCGATGAAGCACTGATGCTCGATGTTCGCGGTTTTGTTTCCACTTGCAATGCCACCAATTTCTTTATCGTAAGAAAAGGAGAAGTGTGGACCTCGACTGGTCAATATTGCATGAACGGAATCACGCGAGCCAAGGTCATAGAGGTTTGCGAGCGGAATGAAATCCCTTGTCACCAAAAAGATTTTTCGCTCTTTGATGTCTATGGCGCAGATGAAGCTTTCGTGACGGGAACCTTTGGAGGACTCACGCCCGTGACCAAAATTGACGGACGAACAATCGGTGAGGGAAGCTATGGCCCAGTGACGAAAAAACTACATCAACTCTATCAATCACTCATCAAAGAAGAAGTAAGCAATGCCTGATCAAACCAAACGAATCTGTCTCTGGTCGGGCCCGCGAAACGTATCCACGGCGCTGATGTACTCATTCGCTCAAAGAAGCGATACAAGAGTTTTTGACGAACCACTTTACGCTCATTACCTCCACCACACCGATGCAGATGAATACCATCCTGCAGCCGAGCAGATTCTTGCCACCATGGAAAACGATGGAGATAAAGTGGTGGAGATGATGATGGCCCCTCACGAAAATAATGTGGTGTTCTTTAAGCACATGACCCACCATTTGTTCGATTTGAAGCTAGACTTTTTGAAAGACTGTGTCAACGTGATTTTGACTCGTGATCCACGCGAGATGCTGGTTTCATTCGACAAGGTTATTCCCAATCCCTCCATGCAAGATGTGGGCTACGAAGCTCACCTTATGTTGATGGATCACTTGGAGCGAATAGGGCAGAAGGCCATCGTTTTGGATTCCAAAGAAATTTTGATGGACCCAGAAACTGCGCTGACCAAGTTTTGCAATGCTATTGGAATTTCCTTTGAAGAATCGATGCTTTCTTGGGAAGCTGGTCCAATTTCAGAAGATGGGATTTGGGCGGAATATTGGTACGACAATGTGCACAAGTCGACGGGGTTTCAACCTTACAAAGAAAAAGAGGTTGATTTTCCCGAAAGGCTTGAGCCCTTATTGGAAAAGTGCAACAAGATATACGCTACACTAAAGGAATCGTCAAATTCAGTGACAAGCAGTTAGCAGAACTGATTCTTATTTTTTTGGCCTCAAGCTTCTTATGCGAATTCAATTTTGGGTAGTTTCTGGCTTTGGAGTAAAGTGAAGGATTCTTACTTTGATCTCAAATCTAACCTATGAAACCATCTCCATATCTCGCCATTTTTGCAGTCTTTATCGCTGTGAATGTATCAGCGCAATTTTCGGTCGATCGATTTTATACAGATGGCTTGAAGACTTTCAATATTTCAACGCAGTCTGCAACTTTTGACGGAGACTCAGTCTTTACACCTCAATACCACTGGTGGTGGGACGGTTCTGAATGCTACTATCCTGACAGCACATCAATCCTCGGTCGAGAAATTAGGGTTTCTGAAGATGGTCTCTACCAATTTGTCTTGGCTCAGAATGACACTTTGAAAATGCGTTCTCAAGCTGCACTTAATGAAACATGGATTGCTTGGACTTCTCCCTTTGATGACACTTCCGTTCAAGCAAACGTAATTTCAGAAGAAACAGAAATGGTGATGGGAGAAATGGAAATTGTAAAAACCATTTCATTGCAAATGCTGGACGAAAACATGGAAGAAGTCGATGCCTCCATCAATTTCAACGAATTCAGGTTTGGCGAAGAATCGGGTATATTGTCCTTTCCCGTTTTGTTGAGTTTTCCCGAAACTGAGTTTTTTGCATTTCCAATGAACAGTACTTTTGAATTGGTGTCCATTGGAGAGAATGAATCTGTAAAAGATCTCACCAACTTTGATGTGTATGATTTCCAAATAGGCGATCAGTTTCATATTGAAGAAGGTAATTCATCTTTCGGTGTTTGGACCGTTAATCAATTTGCAGAAGAAGTATTGAGTCGGACAGATTATCCCGATTCAATCGTTTATGAAGTTGAAATCCGATCATGGTTTTATAATGGCCCCTCCTCGGATTTCGATCCTCAGCCAGTTGACACCATTACTGAAGTTTGAACCATCGTGGCTGATTCATTATTTAATTTACCCGCAGGTACAGCATTGGTTCAAACCGACCTTTTTGATGAAATCGAAGGTGGCGCAATAACATGGATTTCGCAAACTGAATTTGGCAAGACAAAAAACTACTATTACGCAGATCCGTTGTTCATTTTTGAAGGCAATTCGGAGGAAGGTTGTTTCCAGGAACTGATTGATTGGGGATGCATGAATGAGCCTGAGTTGTATATCGAAAATCTTGGTGGCCCATATTTTTATTGTGAGAACGGCTCTCCCTTCGCAGAATGGAGGGAGCTTGTTTACTACTATTCTTCATCCTCGGGAGAATGGGGAGAACCCTTAAAGGTCTCTGACCAAAGGGTTGATGAGTCAAGCATTGAAGTCTATCCAAACCCTGTCCAAGAAGAATTTCGGATTGGGAATGATCTGAACTATTCCATCCAACGAGTAGAAATTATTGACACTCAAGGTCGGGTGGTTAAGTCTTTCTCTGGAAACATTTCTGCCTATGACGTTAGCGGTTTGGGTTCTGGAATTTACCTAGTTGTTGTCAATTTTGAGGATGGCAAATTCGGGAGCAAGAAGATAGTCATTGAATAGAAAAAGCGTGAGGAAAAATCCCCACGCTTAGTTTATGCTTGCGAAACAAATTTCTTATTTCGTAAAGTGCTTCGTCGCCATTCCTTCTTTCGTTTGAATACTGATGGAGTAGAATCCTGATGACAAATCAGACACATCAAAACGCGTCACTTTCGCCACTCCCTGAGTAAACTCTTTGACAACGACGCCACGAATGTCGAAGATTCTAATTGTCGCGCTGCTCGTTTGATTATCTCCTAAGTCAAGGTTAACGAAGTCAACAGCAGGAACAGGGTAAAGAGAAACTCCTTTCAATGTATTGTAATCTGAAGTGAGTAACGGAACTCCTGATATGTATCTTGAAATTGCTTGACTTGGCGCACCGTTAATAGATGATCCAGTAATTCCATGGAAAAAGGAAAAGTTAGAGTTGGTTTAGCCAAAAGCCCTGTTGCGGTAAATGCAACGACTAAGAGTAGCATTCTTTTCATATTGTTTTGATTTAGATTAGATATAACTTTCAGAGAGACTTTGAGTCTATAATAACCCAATAGCTTTATGCTATAAGGGTAAAAGGGGCTTCCATCAACTCTAATTCCTAAAATGTACTATCAATTATCAGTTTGAAAAATGACTTATGTCATTCTATTTACGCCTGATCAACGGTAACTTCATGCTACACTATTAAACCCATCTACATGAAAACTACCTCTATTTCTGTTTTCCTGATTGTGATCCTCGGCGCCTTTTTTTCCTGCGATCCAAAGCAATCTCCTGTTCAAGAAGAATACACGTACTGGCTCGCAAAGCACGACAGCAGCCACAAATACCACAAGCTGGTTTATGATCGCCACAAAGTGATGCTAGCGAATCATGAAGAGTTGTCGGATTTTTTAAACTCTCAAGAAAATCCTGATACTTCTTTGATGAATGATATTGCTAGACACACACAATTCTATGCAGAGCATGAGAATATCATGAAAAACCATTCGGTCATCATGAAAGATCATGTAGCTTTTAAAAAGCGATACGACGTAAGTAAGATTTCTGATGATGAGCTCGAAGCCAAGCTCGACTCCATGAAGCACGATCACGATCACATGGATGTCGATCATGAATATGTGATGGAAATGACTACGCAAATACGATCGGAGCACAATGAAATGCGCCGAAGGTTAAATGAAAGCTTGAAGAAGAAAAAGCGCTAGTTATTTGTAAGAGGCTTTGAACCTGTAAAATACGGTGTCATGAATTCATTTGGCGAATAAGCCATGACTTCTAAAGAGATTATGCTTCTAGATTTTTTATTTCCTTCTCAAGCAATTTTAAAACCTTGTTAAGTTGTTCAGAGGTCTTATTCAATTGACTGGTTTGAATGTTGTACATCTTCTTTTGAATGATGATCGTATTGGCATACTCTGAATTTTCAACTAACTCTTCATAGTTTTTTGGATCGTAGAAATCCATTGAGAATTCATCGAAGTCAGGCATCTTGAATTCAATCCTTTGTTTGATCACAAAAAGCTTGTTGGACTGGGGACTCAGATTATTGTCAATGTGGTTTGACAGCATTTCTTGCCGCTTTTGAATATCTCTAAAATCGCCTTCGTAAAGTTGTGCAATACTGTTTCTCAGTTCGCTATTTTGAATCAATGCACCCAATGAACCGCTCATTTGCGAATACCCTGAAGTAGCCATGGTAAAGAAAAACCTGCGATGCAGAAGGGAAGTGTGAAACGCCACACCTCTGATTTCTTCTTTGGTGCGAAAACCATTCAGGAGTGAGTCTGCCGATGCTTTTGAAATCTCCATTTTATTGAGCATGGACTCAATCTCATCTGAGTTTGATTCGAGATCAGCTTTTATTTGATGGAGCAATTTGACTTCCTGTTTTCTTTCTAGCCGATTTTGATTCCAGTTATTTACCTGAAGGGCAAGGAGAATACCAACCATAACCAAAAAAATCTCACCGATTGCGTAGAATGTATATTTCTTCACTTTCTCCTGTTCTATTAGTTTGATGCGCTCACGGCGAAAATAACTGAGCATAATATTGAGAATTTAAGCTGCCGAAATATCGAAAAAATTAGAGGGGCGAGAGGTCTACTCCCGATTTAAGTCGGGGTAGTATTCAGAATTACCGATAATTTTTTTCTTTTCAGGAGCGGATATCACTTGACAATTGCTGATCAGAATTTTAGAAAACTTCCATCCTGGATCGAAATCCGTATCGCCTTTGTAAAACTCATATTGCACATTGAAAGTACCCTTGAAATGAAAGTCGGTAACGGGTTGATTGACCATAAGCTCCGCTTCCGTTTCTATTTCATAAAGATCTCTTGAGAGTTCTGAATCACCGACAATGAATGATTTTATTTCGTCAAGTGAAGTCACATCTAGCTTGTGCACGGTTTCGTAGCAGGGAATCAAAATGCCATTGAAATTGTAGTCTAAAAAAGTAGCTTGAAGATCTTCGAAAGTAGGATTCGGTAATTCCTTTCGCAATGAATCACGCAATGTTGTCTTCTGTTCATTGGTCATTCTAGCAAAGTCATCGGGGCTTCCATTGCGTGACTGCAAATCATTTACAAGAGCAACAATTCCAATGGCTATGACAAAACCAATAAGACCAATAATGGAGTAATACAAACCCTTGGCGAATACCTTTTTAAAGGGTGTGTACTTTGGTGTCGTGATTTGACCAATCAGTAGTGAAACAAGAAAGATGATGACTAAGCCGATATAGAAAAAGCGCATGAATTATTGCTGTTTTCATAAAGGTACGATGAAATTTACCGCTCAGCGATTTTCATAAATTTTTGTCGGCTTTGCAGAGCTCCTGAAACTACATTGATCAGGTACATGCCATCCGTCAAATCATTCAATTCTATGGTGTATCTTTTACCTGCAGAAACACTTTGGGATTGGATAAGCTTCCCGATAAGTCATAAATCTCAATGCGATCAACCTCTACATCCTGAGCCCAGGTGAGCGTGATACTCTGTCTTGCAGGATTTGGGAAGAGCTTAGTTTCAAATTCAACTTCGTTGGAAACACTCAGCGGGTTTTGGAAACCAGTCACCACTGTGTTAGTAATGATCGGCTCATTGAAATCGAAATAGATGTATGCCGTGTTCTCAATCAGGTCGACTTGGCTGAAATCGGCGATCGGCGTGATCTCATAACGCACATGGCCGATACTTCCGTCAAAGTCGGTAGCGCTGTCGGGAAGGAATATTGGGTCGAACTCGAAGTAGAGCACATTGTCTTCCCTTACCAATTGCATATTGTGCGAAGTAGAAATAATGTGAAGCGAATTGAGGTCGAGATCGCTGTCGATGGTATCGGCGATTACCACACGCTCGGCGTAGAATGTTCCTGTGTTTTGGAATCGAACGGTGTACTTGAGGGGTGCGCCAGTTTCTAGGAAATCGTTTCCAATGCTGGTTGCGCTCACTTGCTTGTCATTGGGGTCGTAGGAGCCTACTACTTCCACTACTGATGTGAAAGTATTATTCAATTCATTCGGGTCCTCACCCGAAACGTTGGCAGAAATGGTCGCTTCGAGCATCGTGCCGAGGCTTACCGTATCGTCAAGTAGAATCGTCAGATTTAATTCAAATGGCCCGAAAGGACAAACTTGTGACACGTCGATTGAAGCTGCATTGTCGGCTATAATCAGGTCGGGATTAGCGGAATTTACGATTTCCACATAATCGGGAAATGTGATTTCGACACTGATATCATCTTCGCAGATTGTACCAATATTACTCACTTGAGCTAAATAGTTTGCTTCGAAACCTGGTCTGTTTGGTTCCAGAGAGATGAGATCAACTGCTACATCCGAGATTAGTTCTGTCGCGGTAATTGGGATCAAGACATCTTCGAGCTGATCGCCATCCATTAAAGAGATGTCTGCGTCAGCTGCCTCATAGTATTCAGGCACGTTGAGAACTTCGAGTGTTCCATTTCCTTCTTCTGAGCAATTCCAAAAGTCCCCGTTCTCACCTGCAAAAAACTGATCTCCACTAATAGAGTTTTCAATTAAAGCATATGAAAATCCTGGTTCAGGATCGTTTTGTACGCCATTTCCATTAAAATCGTAGAATGCTTTTCCCTCTACCGAAGCAATACACGGCACGCCGTTTAATGTTAAACAAATTCCGAAAACCATTCCATCGTCGAGATTGAGATTGTCCACTATCGTCAGCGTCCATTCGCCCGCCATGGGCTCGCCGATCAATACGGACAGAGGCTCGTTCGGTGAAAAAATACCACGCGGACCTGGACTGTTATTATTGACGTCGGGAATACCTTCATCAGCTTCATCTGTAAAAATCACACTAAACCCCCAACTTGAACCTAAAAAGGCCTGACCGATTTCCAATAATGATACTTGTGTGCCATTTGGATGGGTCAAGTAGATGCTTAGATCACCGTTAAATGTATGTCCCAGATCAATGAAAGCGCTGAGTGATTCTACAACTTCACCATTGTCGGGTACGGTAAATCCGATTTCGTAAACCGCTCCGGATCCGTCGGGAAGAGGTTCGAAGGGTTGGTATAAGCTATCGCAATTAAAACCAGACTCACCCACCAATGAGTGAGCACTGAGATAAAATTTTGTTGAGTCTGAGTAAATACCAGCTCCACATTCCACGCTTAGGTATGCGGTGAAATAGACTGCTCCTAGCGGAGTCCAAGGGGTCAAAAGGCTTTGACTCACACCAAGGGTTACCGTATTCGTGCCTGTCACTGCCGATCCGCTCGTCGTTAGTATTTCATTGATACCAACCTCTTCGGCATAGTCTAAGTTCAAGTCGAGTTGATAGTCTCCTGTGACCGAAGACTCAAAAGTGATGTTGAATGTGCTATCATTCACAGCTGACCAATCCACCAGTTCAGGTGCCTCACATTGGGCTTGGACAATTGAAGAAAAAACAAGAGCTGCAAAAAGAAGGGTTATCTGTTTCATGGCTACTGATTGGTTAAGAACCATGAAGATAGAAAAATGATGCTATGTCAGAAGATCCGATTCATGCTGTTTATAGGATTCTAAACAATGAAATTAGTTTGCAAACTATATTTGCATTAAGTAATTTTGATTTGCATTTCGAAGCCCGATGCTGATCGCTTTTCAATACATGTTTCCCACGCACACATACTATTCATTCAAGTATGGAACCCTCTCGCCCGAGGAAGTTCTCGAGGCCGCTATGGCCAATGATTACGAGGTGGTGGCGCTGGCCGATATCAACAGCACTGCGGGGTCGATCAACTTTGTGCGGATGGCCTACAAAAAAGGCATCAAGCCTGTTCTCGGCATCGATTTTCGTAATGGGGCTCAGCCCTGCTTTGTGGCTTTCGCCAAAAACAATGAGGGATTTAAAGAGATCAATGTTTACCTCTCGCAGTACCTCCATTCGGGAGAAGCGATTCCCACAGAAGCTCCCCCGTTTGAAAACGCTTTTGTCATCTATCCCTTCTCGACCTTAGATGAAGAGGTAAAGCTTCGCGCCAACGAATTTGTCGGTGTTCATCCCCGCGACTTGGTTCGTCTGTCGCGCTCGCCGATGACCAAGCAGAAAAATAAGTTGGTGATGTGGCACCCACATAGCTTCAACTCCAAGCGCCAATTCAATGCCCACCGTCTTCTGCGGGCGATCGACAACAATTGCCTTCTTTCTAAACTGCCCAAAAGCGAGGAAGGCCAGCCCGACGACCGTTGGATGCACCGCAATGAGATGATGGCGCTCTACAACGATTATCCACAGATTATTGCCAATACCACCCACCTCCTGCAGCGCTGCCGCATCAACTTCGAGTTTGGCGATGCCTACCCGCACAAGAACTTGCGCACCTACACCGGTTCGGTGGAAGAGGACGAGGAGCTCTTCCGCAAGCTCTGCTACGAAAACATTCACTACCGCTATCCCGATGTCAATCAAGTGGTGATCGATCGCCTCGAAAAGGAACTGGAAATCATTACACAAAAGGAATTTGTCTCCTACTTTTTGATCAATTGGGACATTACTTCCTACGCCCGTCGGCAAGGTTATTTCTACGTGGGGCGGGGGAGTGGCGCCAACAGTATGGTGGCTTACATCTTGCGCATCACCGATGTCGATCCCATCGAGCTCGATCTCTACTTCGAGCGTTTCATCAACCTCTACCGAAAAAATCCGCCTGACTTTGACCTCGACTTTTCGTGGCGCGACCGTCCCGATGTGACGCGCTACATTTTCGAGCGGTTCGAGCATTGCGCCATACTGGCCACCTACAATACCTTTCAATACCGTGCGATAGTGCGCGAGCTGGGGAAGGTTTTTGGTTTGCCAAAAGAGGAAATCGATATCCTGAGTACGGGGAAGTTCAATGCCTCAAAACTGGATGAACTATCGGTTTTGGTGCTGCGCTACAGCCAGTTCATCCAAGGTTTCCCGAGTCACTTGAGTCTGCACGCGGGTGGTATCCTCATTGCCGATGAGCCCATTCACACCTATTCGCCCACGTGGATGCCGCCGAAGGGATTTCCCACGGTGCAGTACGACATGGTGGTGGCCGAAGACATCGGTCTCTACAAGTTTGATATTCTCGGTCAGCGCGGATTGGGTAAGATCAAAGACAGTTTGGCCATCGTAGCCGAAAACCATCCCAACGATCCACCCATCGACATTCACGACCTGAAGCGATTTAAGCAAGATGAGGCCATTCGCGAGATGCTCCGAAACGGCGATGCCATCGGTTGTTTCTACGTGGAAAGCCCCGCCATGCGGATGCTGATGAAAAAGCTACGGGTTGACAATTACATCGGATTGGTGGCGGCCAGTTCGGTGATTCGCCCAGGAGTGGCCCGCTCGGGAATGATGCGGGAGTTTATTCTCCGCTACCGTTTTCCCGAAAGGAGAGAAAAGGCCCATCCTGTGATGCTTGAGATTATGCCCGAGACCTACGGCGTGATGGTGTACCAAGAAGATGTGATCAAAGTGGCGCACTACTTCGCGGGCCTTACCCTAGGAGAAGCCGACGTGCTGCGCCGTGGCATGAGTGGGAAGTTTCGCTCGCGTGAGGAGTTTGCCAAAGCCAAGGGCAAGTTTTTTAGCAACTGCAAAAAGAAGGGTTACAAGGACGAGCTCACCGCCGAGATTTGGCGGCAGGTAGAGAGTTTTGCGGGTTACGCTTTCGCGAAAGGGCACTCAGCATCCTACGCTGTCGAAAGCTACCAGAGCCTTTTCCTCAAGGCCCATTATCCGCTGGAGTACATGGTGGCGACGATCAACAATGGCGGTGGTTTTTATAGCCCTGAATTCTACGTGCACGAAGCCCGAATGAAAGGCGGTGAGGTGCTGCCACCTTGCATCAATACGAGTCGCCACGAGGCCGTGATTCGCGGCAAGTCGATCTACCTCGGGATGGGGATGCTCAATGCCATCGAAGACGAAACAATCTACCGCATTTTGCGCTCTCGTGAACGGGAAGGTAATTTCACTGATATGGAGAATTTTCTCGATCGGGTGCCCATCGGGGTGGAGCAAATCGACATCTTGATTCGCATTGATGCTTTCCGATTTACGGGGAAGAACAAGCGGGAACTCTTGTGGGAAGCTCGTTTCAAACTCGATCCGATTAAGAGAACCATTGAGCAGCAAATGCTTTTTCGCGAGCCGCGAAAAGATTACGAACTGCCCACGCTAGAGAGCAGCCTGCTGGAAGATGCCTTCGATCAGATTGAGTTGCTGGGCTTCCCGCTGGTCGATCCGTTTGGCCTGCTGGAGAATGAGCCCGACAGCCGAGTACTGGCCCGCGACTTAACCACGCGCATAGGGCAGCGGGTGAAGATTTTTGGATACCTCGTTACCCGAAAAGAGACGAGCACTGCGCGGGGTGACCGCATGTCTTTCGGAAATTTTGTGGACTTACACGGCGAGTTTATCGACACGGTTCACTTCCCCCAAGTAGCGCGTGATTTCCCCTTCCGTGGGCGCGGGGTGTATTGCATAGAGGGAAAAGTAACCGAAGAGTTTGACTGTTACTCGGTGGAAGTGGACCGGATGGAGAAGGTGAAGTTGGTGCCAGATGCGAGGTATGTGGAGGGGTGAAAGGGCTGTTAGTTATTTGCCGTTAGCTCATGTAGGAGTAATCGAGATAGTTTAAACTTTTTGGATCATGACGAACAGAAAAAAGGCAGCACCTAAGCACTGCCTTTCCAATTCATTTTCAAAATCTAATCAGAGCCAATGCTGCTCATTTGCACTGCATCATCGGTCGCTTTATTTTGAGAATACGACTGGTTGAATAGCACAAAAGCGTCGACTCCATATCCTTGTGAGCGACCTAGGGTTTTCCACTTTTACCCCAACCCATTTACCTAGATGAATGCCACGGATTCCGTATATTCGGGCAGACAAAAAATGATATGAGACCGATCAAGAATATCTTGTTTTGCTTTTTTTTGACACTCTTTATTTCCTCCTGTGAGGAGATTTTCGAGGATGACGCTCAAAATGATGGCGTAGAGTATTTCGAATGCAAGATAAACGGAGAGCACTTTGAAGGAGTAGGTACTCCTAGCCAATGCAACAAGCTGACTTTTGACTATTTCACAGAACCCTATTTGGATTTGCCTGCAGGCTATATGGCAATGGGCGCAAATAACTGCGTCGACACCATGGCACTGCTTCTAACTTTTCAAGGGGTGACACCAGAAATTACTGGTGCTAGCTCGCTCGAATTCCTCAATTTTGCCGATTCATTTAGACCATTATTTAGTTCTGCCAATGGCAAAATCTATAATCGCTTACTCGATGGAAACTTGAAAATCGATCAATTCACTGGACGAATAAAGAATGCAACCGGAAGGTTTTCCGGTACTTTTGAAATGAGATTGATAGATTCCGAAAAAACGGATACCCTTACCATTACCGATGGTCAATTCAATTTCTATATTTCCAGAAGGCTTCATTGAGAGAAATCAATGAATAGAGACATAAAAAGCCGCTGAAAACCAGCTTTTTGGTTTAGTCATTCGGTACTACTAAACTCCATATTTTCGATGGCGGCCTCATTTTGGAAGAGTTTAGGGCTTACATGGAAATGAGTTGCCAAATTGAATTTTCTTGTAACCGTTGTTCTTTCCATCTTTGACGCGGAAAACTAAATAGCCTATAGCTTACTTTTTTGCCGATGAAAAGTCGAATTAAAAACTTCCTGAAAGATAGATTTCTTATTTTCAAAATCAGAAACAGATTCAATCCGTCAGTCCAGATCGGGCAGCGGCAGATGTTTCTGCAATACCGCGAGCAAGCAGGAAAAGATGAGTTGCCATCCATTTCGGAAACGGGGTTTCGCGTGTTTTCTCAATTCGAGGAAGACGGGATGTTGCTTTTCATCTTTTCGGTTCTTGGAATGGAAAAGAAGGTTTTCGTGGAGATAGGGTCTGACGATGGAGTAAACAGCAACTCGGCGAATCTCTACTTCAATTTTGGATGGCGAGGTTTATTTATCGATGGCAATCCAGCTAGCATCAAAAGAGGAAAGCGATTTTTCAGTAAGTATCCACATTCTTGGTTTTATCAGCCGAAGTTTTTATGCGCTAAGGTTAACCGTGACAATGTCAATGAACTGATCAAGAACGCTGGAATCACGGGCGAGATCGGAATGCTTTCGATTGATATTGACGGATATGATTACTGGGTCTGGGATGCCTTGGAAGTGATCCAGCCACAAGTGGTGATTATTGAAACGCACAACGAATTTGGAATGGAAAACATCGTGGTGCCTTACGATCCGAACTATTCCTATCCAGGAAAGCATCCAATCTACCACGGTGCTTCGCCAATAGCTATGACCAAACTGGCCAATAAAAAGGGCTATCGATTGGTGGGTGCCAATGAGCTTGGCTTCAATTTTATTTTCGTAAAAAATGGATTGGCCGATAGCCAAATACCAGAAGTTTCTGTTGAATCGGTATTGACTCATCCGTCCGTCGCAGAAGGGCATAAGCAGTTTGAAGAGATCGAGGATTGGGAGTACTTGAAGGGGTAAAGAGCTAAAGACTTGATTTCACAAAAGGTATTTTATCTATGCTATCTTTATTAATAATTCGTTCAGATGAAACAGACGGTAGCACCAGATGAAAAACCTTTTCCAAAATGGATCCTGCCTTATTCGGTAAGCGTCACAATTCTCCACACGGCGGTTTTTATCTCTTGGTTTGTCCTTTATAATGCCATGCCTGAGTTAGCTCAGACTGAGCGGTTAGTTCTTTACAACGAGTTTTGGATTATCCCATCCCTGATTGGTGCGAGATGGTTTTCGGGAATCTTACTTTTACTTTCTCTTAGCGTAGTTATTATTGCCGGCAGGATGGTCGATCAAGGAAGAATGCGACTCGCCATTATTCTCTTGGTTCTCAACCTCTGTTTTCTGTTGATGAGTGGTTGGGGATTGCACTAAGTTTCTAACAGTCTCAAAGCCGAGTATGTCATCTTTTGATCATGTAATGGATATGATGGCAGGGCACGCAGCCAATCGCGTGTTGCTTCAAGCAAAACGCAAACGTCATTTTCGAAAGTCAAATCTTTATCAGAAGTTACGTTATAGAAAAGGCTCAGGTCAGTTTAAAAAACTAGACAAAGCCCAGTGAGAGGGAACCAAAAAGCATATCAGAGCCAATAAGAGAAGAGAGAAACGGCTTTGGATTTGTGCGTCAGCTATAGTTCTGATTTCCTTATTATTGCTCATCCATTGGTACCTTTAATTGTTCCAAACTAAAGCACTGTTTTGAGGATATTTTCACTTTTCAAAAAAGTACGTTTTCTTCTTTCTTTAACTCACAAGTGGGAATTTCTCTTCTGTTTTGTGGCCATTACTATTTCATTTTCGGCACAAAGCCAGAGCACCCATTTCAGAAACTTTGGTATTGCCGAAGGGCTCATTTCCAGTAATGTTGAATCGGTCGTTCAAGATAGTTTAGGATTTATCTGGGTATCTAGTGAATCAGGACTTAGTCGCTACGACGGTTCGTCTTTTACTCATTACTACAGTGAAGTAGGCGACTCCACAACACTCATGAATAAAAGTGCGGATAATATGCACGTGGACGGGGAGGGGAGGCTTTGGGTTGGGATGAGGCAAGGTGGCTTGGCGAGATACCTACCCGAAACAGATAATTTTAGGAACTACGCGGTCGCAAAAACAGATACTGGCGAAGTCTATTTATCGGCTGCCTATTTCTTTTCATCAGATGCAGAGGGTAGCTTCATTGTGCGCACCGCAGATCAGACCACGTTTCGCTACGACGAAGCAGAAGACCTTTTTGAGAGTTATTCGCCTTGGAGTCAAATTACGAGCGAGAATCCAGTTGGGCCTTATCCAGTGTTCTTTGATTCCAAATCTCGTTTTTGGGTATCGACAATGGAGAATGGTGCACAGTATTTAAAGTCATATAGTATGGCTGACGCTGGCGCGGATGAGATTAAAATTCAAGTGAATGGTTTCGTGAACTGCGCTATTGAGTCACCCGAGGGAATTCTTTGGGTAGGAACTCGGGGAGCTGGATTGTATCGCTATGATCTTGAAGGGCATTCAGCGTCGAGGTATTTCCCAGATGTGAGTTTGGATAGTTTACCGGGCAGTATTATCGAAGATTTGGAACTCGATAAAGAAGGAAATCTTTGGATTGCAACTGAACTGGGATTGGCCTTTATCAATCGCGGTCATCTCACGCGAAGTGGCAGAGACGTATCATTCAGTCGACCGAATAATTCGGCTACTGGTATGGAAATAGCCAAGCCCTTCAAGGAAATAGAATGCGATACAGGTGGAAGACTCTGGTTTACCACAATGGGTGGAGGTCTCTATCTCAACGATCCACGCTCCATGTCCTATGAATTTGTCACCATGGCGAATGGCAAGGATGATGAGCCTTTGATCATCAATTCAGTTTACGAGATCGAAGATTCAGAAGGTCGCCAGTGGTATGCTTTGGGGGATAGTTTGCTGCGCTATGATCCCATCTCGCATGAAAAAATGTTGATTGATCTTGAACACAACGAAAAACCCCAGGGAGGTTTGAGACCCGTGATGAATCTGTCTTTAGCGGCTGACGAACGAATCATGGTGAACTATCAAGGTGGCACCTTCGTTCTTCTCGACCCCAACACTTTTGTTCAAGAGTCCTATTCCAATAAACTCAAAACAATCGTTCCTAGAGGAGTCTTAACGAGTTATAGAGATTCGCGAGGTGCGATGTGGGTTTCGACTTACCATGGAGTTTTGCGCCACCCAGGAACTGATTTCACTGTATTTGATACCATCGTTTGGGGTTATGATGGAAGAGAAATTATTGAAGATCAGAATGGAATGATTTGGGTGGGATCATGGAATCAAGGAATTATTCGAATTGATCCTGCAACACTAGATATTAGAAGCTTTGACCCAAATAAATCTGGAGATACGGGATTGATGGGGAGTGATGCTAAAAAACTGGCTGTGAGCCAAGATGGCAGATTATGGACGCTCACTTCAAAAGGAATCAACTTTTACAATTTAGAGACAGATCGATTTGAATTTGTTGATCTGTCTGCAAATAATGAACTTCAGCTCACCGATTATTTTACTTCAGATATTAATGGAAACTTTTGGTTTAGCTCACTCAAGGGGGTTTTTCATTGGAAACGAAAGACGAAAAAAGTCATGCTTTTGGATTCAGATTTCGGACTGCCGCAAGCTGAATTTTATGAAATAAAATCGGCTTCAGATGGCAATATTTACGTTTCCACAAGTCAGGGCTGTCTTCGCTTTAATCCTTCTCTAGTTCCCGATCCGATTTTACCCAAGGAAGTCTTTTTTACTTCCCTGATCTATGAAAATGAAAGTGGTGAATTTAAAAAGAGTTTGCTTGAGCAAAAAGAGTTTCAGATTTCACACCTCGAGAATTTTGTAGAGATAAATTTTGCCTCACTTAATTATGAGTTGGAGGGTAAGATCAAATACGAGTACATGCTCGATGGTGGCTCAGGCGTGTGGGTGGATATAAAACAAGAGACCAAAGTCAGTTTTTTGGACATCACCCACGGAGATTACGATCTCAAAGTGCGAGGAAAAAATGACTGGAATGAGTATGGCCCGACATCCATCATTTCTTTTAGTGTAAGCCCTCCGTGGTGGTATTCAAAAATTGCCATCGTCAGTTACGCGATCTTGCTGGTAATTGCGATCGTTATTTACAACCGTTTGAGGACGTATCAATTGCGCCGAAGACAGAAATTATTGGAAATTATTGTGGGAGAACGGACAGAAGAAATCAGTCTAGAGCGAGACCGTTCGGAATCCTTACTTCTGAATATCCTTCCCTCAGAAATTGCCGATGAGCTGAAGCACAAGGGACAAGCTGAAGCCAAGAAGATTGATCATGTCACCGTTCTTTTTACTGATTTTAAAGGGTTTACTCAGTACTCTGAAAAGGTAAGTCCTGAAGCTTTAGTCCAAGGTCTTCACGAGAGTTTCACGGCTTTTGATCAAATTATGACTACCCATGGTGTTGAAAAAATCAAGACCATCGGAGATGCCTACATGGCGGCGGGTGGTTTGCCTACGCCCAATGAAACGCACCCGCAAGATGTCCTTGAGGCTGCCTTTGAAATAAGAGATTTCATTGAAAAAGTCAAAGCAAAAAAAATCAAGAATGGCTTGCCATTTTTTGAGATTAGAATCGGCGTACACACGGGCCCGGTTGTTGCAGGAATTGTAGGGGTAAAAAAATTCAGTTACGACATTTGGGGTGATACCGTAAACACGGCTTCTCGGATGGAGAGTAGCGGTAAAGAAGGGAAAGTCAATATCTCAGAGGCGACCTATAAATTAGTCAAGAATATGAACCAATACTATTTTGAGTCCCGCGGCAAAGTAAAAGCTAAAGGGAAAGGAGAGTTGGAGATGTTCTTTGTTGAGAAAGGGAAATAGGTGCATAGGAGAGATGTCTACTTCGCTAGATTTATTTCAGGCTGCTTTTTCTTCCGCAATGCATTGACATGCATAAATCCCATTAGAAGATAAATAAAGAAGGGCCCTAGTCCGAATCTTATCATAATATTTTCCCACTCTGGTGTTGTCAAGTTCGATTCGTTCAGTTTTTTCAGAGCGAGTTATAGGGCCTCAGATTGATCGCTTATCGACATCTCTAATCTAGCAAAGAGAGCAGTGCCCAAATAGGAAAATAAGTATTTGAGCGGGTAGATGCAAAAGAGCAGCAGGAAGAAAAAAGAATGGTCAGTATTTTCATAGGCCAGTCCCTCATTCCATAGTATAGAAAGAAGTTATTGTCATTCCAAATGCCTAAAAGCAAGAGGATGCAGAAGATAAACACGTTGAAACCGTGCATCGATGCTTCGAGTTCTACATAGGTTGTAGGCGCCTCAGAAGCTATAAATAAGAGGGTAATGGAAAATCCGAAAACTGCATCAGCAAGGTTTTCGAGTCGGCTGGTCACAGCACTCCAGTAGCGGAAGCCTGTTCCCGAAATTTTTTGTCTTCTCTTCTAAGCTTTCGATAACATCAAGTCGGTTTTCTCTTGAACTGACTAAGGGCCAATTCTTAATTTATTCAGACACTACGAGAATGGAGATTCCCCTGTCGTTATTGATGAGGTTTTCCCGATCTACTGATGAGATAAAGGAGAGATTTCCGCTATCGTTTGCCATTACGGCGATCATTTTAGCGCCTATTTTCTCTGCGTACTTTATTGTTTGATTGGCAAATCCAACAGAGAACTCCGTCATTTCTTCCCTCACACGTTCATTAGATATTCCCTCTTGGGTAAAAAACACTTCGGCTTTTTCAATGTTTTTATGGATGCTTTTGCTGATTTCGGAAGCGGGCCGATTGATCGAATAGAAGTGAACGTCGGCATTAAAATGGCTGGCTAGCATGGCTACCGAATTCACTTTATTCTCAAATTTTTCGTGACCTCCAAAAGGGAATACTATACTGGTGATTCCTGATTTGGCATCAACTACGTCAGGAACTGTCAACACCGGAGCAGGAGACCTTTCGGCTATCTTTAAAGCATCGGCGCCAAAAAGTTTTTGCCTGATTCCCCTCGAGCCATGGGTCCCCATCACGACCAATACAATTTCGGGCTCTGAAGCCGCCGCAGGGATAGCTGTTAATATACTGCCCTCTTCAATGCTGTAATTGGCTGTTACGGCATGCTCAACCATCGCGCTCTGGCACAATTCGTCGAGGTACTCCTCTAATTGATCTAAAGTTTTGTTTTTTTCTTTGAGAAGTTTTTCTGTTCCTCCACCTTTGATATGCAAAAGCTCAACCTGTTGGTTGCCAACTGCTGATATTTGGCAAGCGAGTTCAAATGCATTTTCAGCTGCAGACGAGAAATCAGTAGGAACTAATATTTTGTTCATGAATATTGTATTTCAGCGCTAAAAGTGCGAAGTTTTTTTGAATCAGATGACGAATAGATTGCTAGAGAATTGCGTTGGAATAGGAAACTATTAACTTAGGCACGCAGTATAGTAAGCGACGACTCAACTTTTGAATGATAAAATACAAGCACATTTACGATAATATCTTCACAAGGCTTGAAGAGGATCTCGATCAGAACTTGACTTACCATACTTTGGAGCATACCCAATTGGTCATCAATTGGGCGAGGGAAATTGCCAATATTGAGGGAGTCAACGAACGTGAATTCATACTCATTGAAATCGCAGCACTTTACCACGATTGCGGGTTTTTGATCTCTCGCGAAGAGCATGAGAAGCGAGGTTGTGAATTGGCGAGAGTCGAACTTGCAGAGGAGGATTTCACCGACGATGAAATAAAGTCCATTTGCGGGATGATCATGGCAACAAAGATTCCACAGACACCTACCAATCAGATGGAAAGAGTGCTAGTGGATGCCGATTTGTATTACCTAGGGACGAAGGATTATGATAAATATTCGAATTTTCTCTACGCAGAATTGAAATTTTTCAATCACGCACTGAGCGATGAGGACTGGAAACAGATTCAAATTAAGTTTCTAGAGACCCATCAATATACTACTGACTTCGCCAAGAATCATTTGGAGCCCGCCAAGAAGTTACACCTTGAGAGAATCAAAAAATCATAACAAGAGATGAGAATAGCTCAAATTCTGAATCTGATTCTCACAGAGAGGGTGATTCAGGATTAATTTTCATTGAAAAGCACGTGGTGCCGAGCTCCGCCCAAATACGTTTGAGCGATTACGCTGTCGCCAAATTCGAATCATTGCCCTCTCGAAAGAGCGTGAAAAAAGCCATCAAGCGAGGACTCCTTTTGGTAAACGGTGAAACATCAGAAACAGGACATTGGGTAAATGAAGGCGAGATTCTCACCGTGATCAACGACCAAACGCCCCGCCCTATTTATGAACGATCCATTCAAGTTATTTACGAGGATGACCATATAGCTGCGGTGCAGAAACCCGCCGATCTCCCCGTGAGCGGAAACTCATTTCGCACACTTCAGAATGCGCTTTCATTCAATTTAGTTGCCTCTTCTCAAAAGGATGCTTTAACCGTTCCGCGGCCTGTTCACCGTCTTGATCGACTAACAGGTGGTGTTATTCTGATTGCAAAAACACTGAGCGCCGCCGCCCATTTAGGAAGTCAATTTGAAAACCGAACAGTAGTAAAGACTTATCTAGCTTGGGTTTCTGGCGCTATCGAATCAGGGATGATTTTTGAAAACCCGATCGAAGGAAAAGAAGCCATTACTGAAATTGAACCAGTCAGAAGCCTTAATCACCGTCGATTTTCTGAGCTTACATTGGTGGAAGCCAAACCAAAAACGGGTAGGAGAAATCAAATAAGAATCCATTTATCTGACACAGGCTGCCCCATCTTGGGTGATATGAAGTTCAGCGGCCTTAAATCAGGAAAGGGACTCTTTCTGTTTGCGAAGAAGATCTCTTTCGTTCATCCATTTTCGAATGAGAAGCTAGAAATCGAAGCACAAGTTCCGAAGAAATTTGAATTGGGTTAAGCCTCAATCACTCTTTATTCAAATCGAATAAAGTCCACTTCTAAAAGAAAAGGATCTTCCTTTTTGTCGCTTTTAATTATTCCCATTCGGATAATTGAGGCAAGATCATCTTTCGAAATCTTGTCTCCCGTTTTATCACCTATTCTCCATTCGTCAAAGTCACCTATGCCAATACTGGTTTCTTGCCAATCTTTGGTCGGAGTGAATTCTGCTTTGTAAAAAGGCATGTAGAATGGTTCGGAGGTTTTAAGTCTAAAGCCAAAGGTACCGCCGAATCCACGGTGTCTGATCGTTAGCTTTTTGTACTTCGAAAGATCAAACTCTCCTCTTGGCCCTTGAAATGAGGCGAACCCTCCATTGTTCGCTAGGCTCAATATGCCTTCGAAAATTACTGAAGTTTCGGTGTAATCAAGCTTGCTTTGAGAAAGCCCACCCATAACGCCGTCGTTGACGACAGTCCAGTTATTTGTGTCTGCTTTGTTAAAGTCCAATAAATAGGATGAAGTAATTATTGTCAGGAGGAGTAAAAGCGCTTGCATAAATACCAAACAAGCTAAATGGTCAACTGTTCTAAATCAGTTGCATTTGGGTATTTCCCGCTCCTTCTGCTCTATCGAAGTTTCTCATATTAAGAACACACTTTACGGTAAAATCTATTGCTCTCAAAATAAGTCCGATTGTGGCGATGATTATTTGACCAAGCCGTTTGGCACGGAAGTTCTGTTGCTGAAAATTGAAGCCATATTGGGCAGAAGGAGTTTCAAAGTTGCAAGAGAAGAGAAAATCAGCATTGGAAATTTCGAGTATTTTCCTACAAAATGAGAACTTGTCTTCCTTGGTGAAACCATCAAACTTTCGCCAAAAGAGAATGCTCTCTTGGAGCTCCTCCTCAAATATGTCAACCGCGTTATGTCTCGCTCGGAAGCTTTGGGGAAGTGAAGATTAATTTACCATTAGGAGTATGGATGTATATGTAACGAAGCTTCGCAAAAAGCTTAGCATGGATGCTGGAATTGGTATTGAAAACATCCATGGAACTGGCTATATCCTCCAAGTCACTGAGGAAAAGGCACGCTGATTCTTCGGTCTCTTTTATGCAAAGTTTCCATCCAAAGCCTAGCTTCTTTGCACATGTCGAATAAGCAAGATTGTTTTGGGTGACTCGTGAAGGTATTCCAGCCTGAACATTTATTATTCCATTGAAATCCCCCAGCATTATGTCTAAAACCATTATAGTATCAAACCGTCTTCCCGTAAGAATTGAAAAGGACGGTGACCAATTAAGCTATAAATCTAGTGAGGGCGGACTTGCTACTGGTTTGGGTTCTATTTATAAGGAGGGGAATAATATCTGGATTGGATGGCCTGGCGCTTCTTTTGACACGGAAGAACTGAAGGAAGAAGTTTCGAGTGGACTGGCAGAAGAGAGCATGAGACCCGTTTTTCTGACCGAAGATGAAGTGGAGTCATTTTATTTAGGTTTTAGCAATCAAACCCTGTGGCCAGCTTTTCATTACTTCATCCAATACATAGATTATAGGGACGATAACTGGGAGAGCTATTGTCGAGTAAACGAAAAGTTTGCAGAGGCAATATCTCAAAATCTCAACGAGGATGATACCGTTTGGATTCACGACTACCAGCTGATGCTTGTGCCTGAATTGCTGAGGAAAAGTCATCCAAATATCACCATCGGGTTTTATCAGCACATTCCATTTCCCTCTTATGAAGTATTCAGAACGCTCCCTTGGCGCAGGGAATTGCTGGAGGGAGTCCTTGGCTCAGATTACATTGCCTTCCACACATATGATGATATGCGGCACTTTTTGAGTTGTGTGCATCGATTGGTAGGATATCCTTACCAAGGCAATGAAATTCAAACCAAGAGTAGGATAGTCGTTGCAGATTCACTTCCCATGGGGATTGATTACAAAAAGTACGAAGAAAACTCTCGTCATCCCGAAGCACTAGAAAGAGAAGAGAGATACCGAGAATCCTTGGGAGATCAGCGTCTTATTTTATCAATGGATAGGCTTGACTATTCAAAAGGAATCCCACGCCGTTTGAAAGCATTCGACGTTTTTTTGGAAACCTATCCTGAATATAAGGAGCAAGTGTCCTTGATGCTCATCGTAGTGCCTTCAAGAGATAAAGTTCCGAATTACCAATCCCTCAAAGAGCAAGTAGATGAGCTCGTGGGCAAAATCAACAGCAAACATGGAAGGATAAGCTGGACACCTATTCATTATTTCTACCGCAGCTATCCGTTCCGAGCTTTGGGTGCATTTTACAGAATGTGTGACGTGGCGATGATCACGCCACTTCGAGATGGAATGAACTTGGTTTGCAAAGAATATGTGGCTTCTCGAGAAAACCAAGACGGCGTTTTGATCTTGAGTGAGATGGCGGGTGCTTCCAAAGAGCTTTCTGATGCAGTACTTGTCAATCCGACCAACCAAAAACAAATGGTTGAAGCCTTAAAGTTGGCTCTTGAAATGAGTGTCGAAGAACAGCGGGCTCGGATGAAATTAATGCAGGCAACGGTCAAGAAATACAACATTTTCAATTGGGTAAATCTCTTTTTTAATAACCTCCAAATTGCAAAGGACAATCAAAAAGCCAGAGCAGTATTAAAATTGGAGGGAGCGAAGGAAAAAGCCATGATGGAGAAGTACCGAAGTGCTGACAAAAGATTGATTCTTTTGGATTATGACGGAACCCTGGTCGAATTCAATGAAGATCCTGAGGCCTGTTCTCCCGATGCAGATTTAGTTGATGCATTGACCGAACTCGGAAAATTGAAACAGAATAAGATTGTAATCATCAGTGGGCGCAAAAAGGAAACGCTAGGGGCTTGGCTTAATAAATTGCCCGTTGACCTAGTCGGTGAACACGGCATGTGGTCCAAAGAAGAAGGCGGAAACTGGATTCAAAACGGCGGAAATACTGACACAGAATGGAAGGAAGAGTCCATGGATATCATGAACTTTTATGTAGATCGAACGCCTGGATCATTTGTTGAGGAAAAAAGCCATTCGCTGGCTTGGCATTACCGAAAGGTTGAAAAAGGGCTTGGTGAGGTGAGAAAGAGCGAATTGACGAGTCATCTAAAACACATGATGAATGAGCGCGGATTTCACGTTTTGGACGGAGACCATGTGATCGAATTAAAGCCTGATTACACGAACAAAGGAAAAGTGGCAAGGCAAATTTCCGACCAGCATCAGCCCGACTTTACTATTTGTGTGGGAGATGATACCACGGACGAGTATATGTTTGAGGCGTTGCCAAACGAAGCGTTCACCATCAAAGTGGGCATTGGCTCTAGCCACGCCCGATTTGGATTGGAATCAGTGAAAGAGGTAAGAGCTCTATTAGACAGACTTATTAGTCTAGGATAGAAAGCTTGGCTTGTCCAACCTGTTGTTAATTCTTGCCGCTGCATTTATCAAACCAACATGGCTGTAAGCTTGTGGGAAATTCCCCCACATCGATCCATCTTTCGAATCGACATCTTCGCTCATAAGTCCCAAAGAGTTGGAGTATGTGATCAGTTCTTCAAATGCTTTTCTAGCATCGTCTACTCGTCCTACACAGGCCAATGCTTCGGCATACCAAAAGCCGCAAATAAGAAAAGTAGAATCTGGTTCGCCAAAGTCATCCTTGACACGGTATCTGTAAAAAAGTCCATCATTGACTTTCAATTCTTTTTCAAGTGCGATCAAGTGATTTTTAGCGGCATCTGAATCATGCGGAATGTATCCCATGATGATTAGCTGTAATGTGCTGGCATCCATGTAGCCAAATTCTTGCGCCGCACCATAGGCTTTGTGTTCTTCGAGATAAGTTGACTCGATATGGTCTTTAGCTCTTTTTGCTAATCCTTCCGCCTTCTTTTCAAGTTGTTCGTTGCCAAGTCTTTTCGCCACTAATGCGGCTGCTTTACTACCAGCCCATTGAAATAGATTAGAATAGGCGTGCCGCTGAGATCTATTTCTGAATTCCCAAATACCGGCATCGGTTTCGTCAATTGTCGCATCAATTTTTTTCAGCAGCGTGGCGACCAAATCCAATGATTGAGCACCCTCATGGTCTGTGAATCTATTGTCGACATACAAAGGAAGTACGGCCATCAATATCTGTCCGTAAACATCATTTTGTATGTGAGTGTATGCGTCGTTTCCCGATCTTACAGGAACGTTGCCTTTGTAACCGGGAAGATCGTGTTCAATCTCAGTCAACTTTGATTCACCCGTAATGCTGTAAAGGGGTTGTATTCGATTTCCATCAGGTACCGGTAGGTTTGAGATAAAGGAGAAGTATTTCTCCATTTCTTCGAAGTGACCTACACTATTAAAAGCCTGCAAGGTGTAGTAAGTGTCTCTCATCCAGCAAAATCGGTAATCCCAATTCCTAGTGCTACCTGGAGATTCGGGCAAAGAACTGGTTGGAGCCGCTATGATTGCACCCGTATCCTCGTATTGGCATATTTTCAATGTCAGCGCCGATCTTATCACCTGCGATTGATACAAATTCCCGATGCTGGTAGATTTGACCCAGCGCTGCCAATAGGTTATCGTTTTATTGAGAAAGCTTTCCGCAGTCTCTCTTATGGGCCCTTCCAATGGAACACCATAGGTGAGAATCATATAATAGGTCTCTCTTAGGACGAATTCTTTTTCCTCTGCAATATAGCTCAGAGGGATGTTGGTCGTTAGACGTAAGTTTTCCTCAAGACCACCATAGCGAATATGGTTACTTCCCGTTTCGACTTCTAAATCATTCTCACCGTAATTTCCTTTCGGCTTGCACATGACTTTAACCCTTGGGTTTCCTCTCGTAGGCTCTATTTTTCGAATGACCATCCTCGGCCTATAGTACCTGTCCAGCTGCATAAACCTGGGCGCAAAATCAGTGACCTGATATTCATGTTCTCCTTCACTTATGGTTGTGCACAGCACATTGGTGTTTTCGATATACTTGTGATCGGACGAATAGTCTGCGCTGCAAGGCTTCACACTAAATTCTCCACCTTTTTTTTCGCCCGCTATCAGAGATCCAAAGACAAAGCTGCTGTCAAATCTGGGTAAACACATCCACTCGAAATTGGTGTCTTTTCCGATTAAAGCGAGAAATGAGCAGTTGCCTATAAGGCCGAAATCGTAAGTATGCTTGTTCATGTATAATTTCTTGTTGTAGCTCTTAAAGGTCGCAGTTTAATTACTGAGGTTGGATTTTCAATGAAAGAAGATACGAACGTGTTAGTATTGCAAAGGATGTATTGGTAGAGTTGTTTTAGTGCAATTCTTGCATTTTTGAAAAACGAATTTTGACGGCAAGTCTTGAGGCAATTGATGTTAAATCACCTTTGTTTTTTGAGGTATTCCATGATAATTTACGCTCAGTTTTATCTAACATGCCTATATTTTCAAAACCAATGAATACCAACCAATACCAATTACCTCAATAGACGTTTCTCTCAAAAAAGCAATAATCAAGGAATTTCAACCTCATAAGGAAGAGGTGCATCATGATTTCCGTCAAGAGGAGAGAACTCGTTTGGATCAAATCACTAATGACGATACCGACAATAGGCATATTTATTTTAAGAATGATGAAACACATCATGAAATGGATTTCCTGACGCAGAGCATGGAGATTTTGGAAAGGGATCGATGCATTTTGCGCAGCATACCCACCGAGGTTTCGAAACACAAAGTAGAATTCGGGTCGCTGGTAAAAACAGATAAACTGTTAGTATTGGCAGGGGCAAGTTAATGAGAGGATGGATATGGAAGGCTTGGCCGATGTCGGTAGCTCAACGGCCGCGCTTGTCATGCGATTCATACAAGGCAAAAGAGTAAGTGAAAAGGCACAAGTAAGGTCAATCACCCATGCCAACAAAGAGATTTACTGATTTATGGATAAGAGAGTAGTTGTTCGACGGATTGATGACAGTCTTCATTTTGAGGCAGTAAATCTTTCTGGTAAGCGGATTGAAGTTGACGGAAGTGAAGACGAAAAGGCAATGTTGCCAATTGAATTGCTGCTTGCGGCCATTGGTTCTTGCAGTGCTTTCGATGTAGCAATGATGTTGGAAAAAAGTGGTCAAAAAATTGATGATTTGCGTGTGGAGGTAGATGGACTTAGAAGAGAAGAGGGAGAATGTAAGCCATACCATGCTATGCATATGGTTTTCATTTTTAAGGGCCAGATTGATCGAAATAGAGCCGAGTGGGTCGTTGCATTAGCCGTAGAAAAATATTGCTCTGTGGGTGCCACTTTCCGTGCTGAAACCAAGGTGACTTATGAGATCAAAGTGGAAAGTTGAATTCATTTTCTCATCTCTTCAGGTTTTCTCTTTGGAGTTGTCGCCGTTGCGTTCAGGTGTCTTTTTTGATTTTATTTAACACTCTCTTAATCAAGTAAAAATCTATATTTGCCGAGCAAAAAAAAACGAAAATATGTTGAAGAGATTCACTCTTTCTTTATTTGTTATCAGTATTTCTATCTGTGCATTTGCTCAAAGCCCTATTGGCGAAGGCGGAAAACAGCTGAACCTCGGAGTGGGACTATTTGATAGCGGTGTTCCCATTTACGCTGGGATGGATTTCGGTGTGCACCCCGACATTACCGTTGGCGGACAGGTGGGACTTGACTTAGGGTTCGACTACTTTTCCATTTCGGGTAGAGGAGATTACCACTTCAATACCTTACTTGAAATTCCTCGCGATTGGGATTTTTATGCTGGATTGAGCATTGGATTCTTAGGAGGAATTGAGAATGACTATGATTCTGGTTTTGATTTAGGCCTGCAAGTTGGAGGCCGCTACTACTGGAATAGCGATTGGGGTATCAATCTGGAATTCGGTGGAGGTAATAATCTCTCGGGGGGTAGATTTGGCGTTTCCAAAAGATTCTGATATTTAACAAGATTTGCCATTGTAGCGCCAACCTGAACAACAGTGTTGGCGTTTCTTTTGACGACAAGAAACAACAGATGAAAATTCTAATCGCCTTAAGTATCTTAATTGGTCTGAGTCCTTCCATCCAAGGACAGCAAAATACAGATTGGTTCAATCTGTCCTTTGTTGAAGGAGGAACTGCTGGGGCAGAAGTGGATGATGCGCTAAAGCTGATTGGAAACCGACCTCTTGATTCCATTATTGTTGCCGTAATAGACGACGGAGTCGATATTTTTCATGAAGACTTTAAAGGGAAAATTTGGACGAATTCCGACGAGATTCCAGATAATGGTATTGATGATGATGGAAACGGATACATCGACGATGTTCACGGTTGGAACTTTCTTGGAAACCCGAGAGGTGAAAACATAAAAAATGAAACGCTCGAGATAACCAGGCTCTTTCGAGAATACTCCAAGAGATTTGAAAATAGAGAGATTTCATCCATTTCAAAAAAGGAAGAGAAAGATTACGAAAAGTACCTTCAATACAAGGAAGAATTTGAGGAAGAGATGAGTGCCATCGAATCTCAATTCTCAGAATATGCTCAACTCGCCTCGCTCTACAAGGGAGCTCAAGCCTTCTATTTCGAAGCAGTACGTGGTGATTCGTTTTCCGCAGAAAAGCTAGCGGCATGGAATCCGAAAACACAGGACGGTGAGCAGGTTAAGAATTTTCTTCTCTTAGCTGAACGAGAAGGATTGAATGCTTACTTGGAAGGTGGTGAAAAGTATTTTGAGAACAACTTAGATTACAATCTAAATACAGACTTTGATCCTAGGCCTTTAGTAAATGAGTCAGAGCTACCCGTAGGCTATGGAAACAAGATGGTATGGGCTGAAGACCCATCTCATGGCACGCATGTAGCTGGTATTATTGCAGCAATTCGCGACAATGGCAAAGGTGTAAATGGAATTGCCCCCAATGCCATTATCATGCCCCTAAGGGCAGTTCCTGGCGGCGATGAGCGTGACAAGGATATTGCATTGGCCATTCGCTATGCAGTTGATAATGGAGCTAAGATCATTAATATGAGTTTCGGGAAAGCATACTCACCTGAAGTTGAGCTTGTTTTTGATGCAATAAAGTATGCTGCAAAGAATGATGTTCTACTCATTCACGCTGCGGGAAACGATGCTTCGAATAATGACGAAATAATTAATTACCCAGATGGAACTCTTGGAAAAGGGAAGGGTTTCAAAAATTTTCTCACGGTCGCTGCAGGTAGTTCCGAGCCGAGGGCTTCATATTTAGCCGACTTTTCAAATTACGGGAGAAAGTCAGTAGATATCGTGGCTCCAGGAGTTGATATTAACAGTTTGGCGCCTGGAAATAGAACAAAATATCAGTCTGGCACCAGTATGGCCGCCCCTGTCGTATCTGGAGTAGCTGCTCTTGTTTGGGGTTTAGATTCCAGATTATCAGCCAAAAAAGTGAAGAGAATACTCGTCGAATCCGCAAATAGGCTTGATGAGTTAATGGTTGGAGTCGGTGAACAAAATTTACCTCTTTCGGACGTTTTGAGAAATCCTGCAGCAATCTCGGCTAAAAATGCCGTCGAGCAGCTGATCGACTGACTCTTAACGTTTCATCTGGAATCGTGGCTTAAAATTTCGTAACTTACACGACTGATTGCGAAGCTATGTTGCGAGTAAAGCCTATCATTCTAATACTAGTTGTTCTCTTTTCGGCCTTTTCAGCCCGAGCGCAGTCAAATAATGATGGGAATCCCAACTCAATAAATGACTTTTTCGGTTTTGATGGCTTAAGGATAAACAATCCCGATCTGCCCTACAATCAACGATTCCTCAGAGATTCCACTTATTTCTTCGAGAAACAAGAGTCAAGTAATGATTTTGAATTATTCAAGAAAATCATCCTTGATTATGACAATCAAGGGAGGCTGTTGGTTGAAAATGAGTTTGAGAATGAAGCAGACATTTGGAAAAAATCGGTCAAGCGAAGTTTCAATTACAACGACGATGGTCTTGTTGAATACAGCATTAATGAACGATGGGATGCATTCAGTGAGGAATTTGAAAATCAGCAAAGAACATTTTTCTCTAGAAATTACTTGGGACTTGTTTCTAAAGAGATTGTTGAGCTTTATGAAGCTGATGAATGGCTCCCCTACTCGAAGGACGAGTATCTCCACAATGATGACAACAAGATAGCTGAAGAATTAAGTTTTAAATGGATTTCGACGTCTATGGCATGGCAGCCGCAGAGGAGAAAGCTCTTCGAATACAATGAAAATAACGAGCTTCGCTCTGAGGTGCAGCAGGTTTGGGTAGATACGCTGGGTTTTTGGTTGAATACTTCCTCGCGATATTATGAATACAATGATGAAAATCAGCTTATAAATCTGCTACAAAGTATTTGGAATCAAGGCATAGAAGAATGGATTGAACAATCCTTTCAAGCACTTTCATATACTCTGTTTGGCCAAGTAGAGAATGCCAGTTCTTACGATGTTTTTGATCTTGATGGAGATGCAAAAGAAAGCGTCGAAGCGACTTATGATGATTACGGTAATCTGAATACCACTCTTTTCAAAGAATGGAATCCAGAGCAAGATGAGTGGAATTCATACGAAAAGCACGTCCATTTTTGGAGCCAATACCTTATTGGAAATCTAGATTACACAAATAAAAATATTGAGTGTTTTTACGCAAACCCACATACTGTAGGCTTGCCCTGGTATTGCAACAGTCTTTTGAATAGTGAAACTTATAACTTATCGGTATTTGATCACAATGGAGTTTTACATCATTCTCAACAATTTAGAGGAAGTGATACATTTAGATTGACCAAGAATCTAAACAATGGCCTTTACATGGTTGTAATTACAGGAGGGCTTACGGTTCACACTGAAAAAGTTTTAATAAGAAATTGAGTCACGTGCTTTCAGCCCTACTCTAATATTGTAATTTCAAGGCTGGAATAGCTATGCAACCAATCAACGAAATTAGGTCAAGGGAAAAGGAAAGTGCACTTGCTCCCGAGAACCTTGTTAGACGTTTCTTAGAAATAAGAAACAGAACTGAGGAAATATGTTCTCCGCTCAAAACCGAAGACTACCCCGTGCAGCCTGTCACGGACGTATCACCACCAAAGTGGCATCTAGCTCACACTACATGGTTTTTTGAGAATTTCGCTTTAAAAGAGTTCAATAAAAATTATCAGGAGTTTGACGAGACATTCGGGTTTCATTTTAATAGTTATTACGACAACGTCGGGAAACGTGTTCTTCGCTCAAATCGAGGGGCGATGACACGTCCCGAGACCTCCAAAATATACGAGTACCGGAATTATGTCAACGAAAAGCTAGTTGAATTACTTAGAGCTCGACAAGGAAGTCCTCAGCTGCTTGAAGTAATACAGCTCGGGCTTCAACACGAGATGCAACATCAGGAATTGCTGCTGACAGATATAAAGTTTATTCTGGGTCACCAGCCGTTTTTTCCTCTTTACGATGAAGGTTCAAGTTTAGGTTGTCAATCAGCTAACTCAGACCTTAATTGGATCAAAATTGAATCGGGATTGAAGCGAATCGGATTCGAAGGTGAAGGATTTTTCTTCGACAATGAGAAGGGAAGCCACCAAGTTTATTTGGAACAATTCAGCATCGCGAGCAGGCCTGTTATTTTTGGTGAATTTATCGAGTTTATTGAAGCAGGAGGGTACAAGGATTTCAATCTTTGGCATGCCGATGCTTGGGAATTCATCAATCGAAATGGGATTACTGCGCCACTTTATCTTCATAATGTGCGCGGGCATTGGCACCGGTATACCATGTCGGGCCTAAGAGCGGTAAACAAGAATGACATTCTTGTTCATGTGAGCTATTATGAAGCTGCGGCATTTGCGCAATGGAAAGGGCTTCGACTTCCTACCGAATTTGAATGGGAAGTAGCTTCAGAAGAATTCAATTGGGGTCAATGTTGGGAATGGACCAACAGTGCTTATCTGCCGTATCCTCGTTTTTCCAAGGCTCTTGGAGCTTTGGGAGAATACAACGGCAAGTTCATGATTAATCAAATGGTATTGCGAGGAGCTTCTGGCGCAACAACTCCTGGTCATAGCCGCAAAACATATCGAAATTTCTTTCACCCTCACCTACAATGGCAATTTGCAGGTATTCGATTAGTAAAATAATATGGGATTAGCAGAAGACGTGGCCGCGGGATTATCGTCAGAGAACAAATTCTTGCTCTCAAAATATTTTTACGACGCAGATGGAGATGACCTCTTTCAGCAAATCATGAAAATGCCTGAGTACTATTTGACGGATTGTGAATATGAAATATTCTCAACTCGTGGAGCAGACATTTTAAAGGCTTTTTCCAAAGGTTCAAGGCCTTTTGATTTGCTCGAATTTGGGGCAGGAGATGCCACCAAAACAAGAATTCTATTAAAGCGTCTTTTGGAGAACGGAGCGGATTTTCGTTACGTACCAATAGATATTTCAGGCGATGTTTTAGAGAATCTGGAGAGCGATCTCTCCAAAGAGTTTCCCCAATTGACGGTGCGACCAGAAAATGCTGATTATTTCGCTGCACTGGATAACGTGCGAGTTGAATCAGATAAACCAAAGCTGGTCCTATTTATAGGATCAAGTATTGGTAATTTTCGCGAAGAGGTGATCGATCGCTTCATGGCAGAGCTCTTTAAAAAGTTGAATTCTGGCGATCAAGTGCTTCTCGGATATGACTTGATGAAAAATCCGCACGCCATTCTTCGTGCATACAACGATCCCACGGGCATAACTAAGGCGTTTAACCTCAATATCCTGAGAAGAATTAACCGGGAACTTGGGGCCAACTTCAACATAGAAGCATTCGAGCATTATCCCTATTACGACCCAGAAACGGGATTAGCAAAGAGCTATTTGGTAAGCCTAAAAAGCCAAACCGTCAAGATTGATGCACTAGATCAACACTTTAAGTTTGAAACGGGAGAGGTCATTCATACTGAGATTAGCCGAAAATTTAAGGTGAAAGATATAGAGGCTTATTTTGAAACGGCTGGATTCGATGTTGTAGAACATTTCTACGATTGTAAGCATTACTATGTAGATACTTTAGTAAAGAAACTATGAAAGTTCAAGCCACATTTAAAGGACTAGTAATTGCAGAAAGTGAAAACACCAAGCAATTGGAAGGAAACTACTACTTCCCTAGTTCTGATGTGAAGAAGGAGTTTCTTCAGAGTTCTGATACGCATACCGTGTGTCCTTGGAAAGGGACGGCATCTTACTATAGTATTGAGTTAGAAGGGGAAATAGTGCCCGACGCTGCGTGGTTTTATCCCGATCCAAAAGACGCCGCCGCGGCTATTAAAGATCACCTTTCATTCTGGCGTGGAGTCGAAGTGAGCGAAGTTTAATTCTTTGGCTCAAGCCCCAGCTTCTCACCTTCTTTGAGCATAAAATGTCGAGCTTCCTCAGGATTGTTTGAGATTTCTCCTTCCAGTATAGCTTCCTTGATGCTATTCTTGATTATCCCCACTTCTCTGGATGGCTTAATGCCAAAAATCGTCATGATTTCGTCCCCAGAAATGGGCGGTTGCCAGTTGCGCACTTTGTCTTTTTCTTCTACTTCAATCAAGCGGAGTTTCACTCGCTCGTAGTTGGATAGATACTTTCTAACCTTCTTCTCGTTTTTGGAAGTAATATCAGATTTGCAAAGAATCATCAAGTCATCGATATCATCTCCTGCATCAAAAAGCAACCTTCGAATAGCTGAATCGGTTGCCTCTTCTTTCGTTAAGGCTATTGGCCTTAAATGAAGAGCGACCATCTTCTGGACATACTTCATTTGGTGGTCCAAAGGAAGCTTCATTCGTTTGAAAATATTTGGAACCATTCGGGCCCCTTTATCTTCGTGGCCATGGAAGGTCCACCCTGTTCCTGGTTGAAAACGTTTAGTTGGAGGCTTAGCAATGTCGTGAAGAATGGCGCTCCACCGCAGCCAGAGGTCATTGGACTCAGCAGCGACATTGTCCAGCACTTCAAGCGTGTGATAGAAATTGTCTTTGTGACGCATTCCATCTTGTTCCTCAACTCCTTGCAGGCTCACCAATTCAGGAAAAAATTCATTCAATAACCCCGTCTTGAAAAGCAGCTTAAATCCAATGGATGGCTTTTTTGCCATGATGATCTTGTTCAACTCGACACTAATGCGTTCTGCACTGACTATTTCCAATCGATCCTTCATTTCCGCAATCGCAGATAGAGAGGCATCTTCAATGGAAAATCCGAGTTGAGTGGCAAAACGAATGGCCCGCATCATTCGTAAAGGATCATCGCTAAACGTGGTGTGTGGGTCGGTGGGAGTTCGGATAATACCAGATCTTAAGTCATCCACACCATTAAAGGGATCAGATAATTCGCCGCGGCTATTTTTATTCAGACTTATCGCCAAAGCGTTGATAGAGAAATCTCGACGCAGTTGATCGTCTTTTAACGTTCCAGGTTCTACCTCTGGCTTGCGCGAATCTCTGGCGTAACTTTCCTTCCTTGCACCGACAAACTCCAAGTCCCATTCTCCGAATTTGAGCATTGCAGTCCCGAAATTTTTGAAAATCTTCACTGGCTGATTGTCCAGTTTTTCACTCACACTTTGAGCGAAGCCAATTCCGTCTCCTACGGTCACCACGTCCAAATCTCTCACTTCTCGACCCAATAACAGATCGCGTACGAAACCACCGATGACGTATGCTTCGGTTCCAGTTTCGTCGGAAACTTCCGACAGTATCTTGAATATGGGCATATCCAAGATTACTCTATGGTCGTTAAACTCCATGTGGGTCAGGGTCGAATAATTTTCACTTCCCCGTCTAGGTTGAGCTTGACAATGGGAATCTGTTTTTTGTCTTTGAATTTTGAAAGGGTGGACAAATTAAGAAGATAATCCACCTCTTCCAAGAGAGAATCTTCCGCTTCTTCGGGTTTTGATACTGGTGTACCTGAAGAGTCGAGCAATGCGGTAGACACCACTGGGCCATTAACCATTTGCACAAGCTTTCTTTCTGCTGGATCTTTGACCATTCTGATGGCAATGCTACCATCTGCTGCTAAGGCTCGCTTGTCTACGTTTTTGCCTTCCGGGAGGATCAGTATCAAGTTGCCGTCACTCGTATCTAGAATGTCCCACGCTATAGCGGGTACTTCCGAGACCAACCTATTTAGACGGGCGTCACTTTCAACTAAAATTGTAAATCCACTTTCGGCACCTCGATTTTTAAGCGTTCGCAGTGTTTTCAATGCTTCTGCATTTCGGGCATGGCACAATAAGCTCCATCCAGCCGTGGTGGGAGCAAGAAGGAGATTTCCCTCTCTTATTTTAAGATGGCCATTATCTTGATTTATTTTTTCCAAATTTCAAGATTTCAGAAGTATCAATAGTATATGCACATTTGAAATGTCCTTTTGGGCAGGTTTTCTTTCCATGCAGTCCGCAAGGCCTGCAATCCAAACTTTCATTAGTCTCTATTACGCGAGACTTTTCGCTCAGCGGTCCAAAGCCAAATTGAGGAATGGTGCTGCAGAAAATAGCCGTGACCGCCGCATTCATTGCAGAGGCGATATGAAGCGGGGCAGAGTCGTTGACGAAATTCATTCTGGCGCCTTTCATTAAGGCAGCCGATTGCAAGAATGTGAGCTCTCCTGCCAAAATGCGAATGTTGCCGTGAATAGATTTTTCTTGAATCTCTGCGCAGGTGTCTAAATCACTAGGAGCTCCAAGAAGGTATATAGGGATATCATGTTTTACCTTATCAATCATTTCAATCCACTTCTCAGCTGGAAACTGTTTGGTAAACCATACCGATGCAGGGGCAACGCAATAGTAGGCACCGCTTTTTTGTAACGAAGCTATCTTTTCAAAATCTGACTCAGAAGGGTAGAGGACAGGAGCTTGAAAAGAACTATCGGTCAACCCTTCTATTAGACTGAGATTCCGATGCACTTCATGCATCTCCTGATCAATGACATGCGGGAATTTGTGCGTGTAAGCAAATGAAAATGGGTTCTTGGCAAATCCGATTTTGACTTTTGCTTTAGACGATGTCGTCAACAAACCAGAGGAGGCAAAGCGTTGAAGATTGATTAAGAGATCATATTTGTTGCTTCTGACTTCTCGTCCCAGTTTGGCCAGGCTGTTGTACTTCGAGTTCTTTTTATCCCAGCTAAGGATTTGATTTATTTTGGGGTGGTCTTTGAGTAATCCTTCATTTCCCTTCCTCAGCAGAAAATCTATCTCCGATTTCGGGTAAAATCTTTTTAGCTTCTCAATAAGTGGAGTAGCCAAAATCACATCGCCAATGAAGGCTGTTTGTATGATGAGAATTCTCTTCATGTACTGATTAAACAGCTACTTGATACTCACGAAGAGCATCATTTAATGAGGTCTTTAAATCTGTTCCAGCATTTCTCTGGCCAATGATAAGAGCACAAGGAACCTGGTAATCTCCGGCAGGAAAAGTTTTGTTATAGCTTCCAGGAATCACAACTGATCTCTCTGGAACCTGTCCTTTGTAAGTGACTGGTTCCTTCTGTGTGACATCGATGATGTGTGTGCTTTTGGTTAACACTACGTTTGCCCCTAGCACAGCTCCCCTGCCCACTCTTACGCCTTCTACCACGATGCTTCGCGAACCTATGAAAGCTCCGTCCTCTACGATTACTGGAGACGCCTGAAGTGGTTCTAGTACCCCACCGATTCCAACTCCACCGCTCAGGTGAACATTCTTTCCTATCTGTGCACAGCTTCCCACGGTAGCCCATGTGTCTACCATGGTATTCTCGTCTACATATGCTCCTATATTTACGTAGGAAGGCATCATAATGACACCCTTGGCTATATAAGCTCCATATCGCGCAATGGCATGAGGAACGACTCGAACTCCTTTTTCCTTGTAGTTGGTCTTGAGCCGCATCTTGTCGTGAAATTCAAATGGACCAACCTCGATTGTCTCCATTTTCCGCATGGGGAAGTAAAGAACTACTGCTTTTTTCACCCATTCATTCACCGTCCAGCCATCGCTTGTAGGCGAGGCACAGCGTAGCTTGCCCAAGTCTATTTTTTCAATAACGTCTTCAACTGCTTTGCGGTGATCGGGATTATTGATCAGCTTTCTATCGTTCCAAGCTTCTTCAATAAGTGACTCTAAATCCATAGCTTTTTCTTCAAGGAGAACAAATATAAGATATACTCAAAGCTTCAAGAGGTTTTGAAGCAGGCAAGCCTGCGTCCTGAACGTTATTTTTTTACAACGAGCAGGGTTCCGTACTGAGCCCCGTTGCGAGTGATGGTGAGAATGTAATTCCCATTTGACAAATCACTTACATCGAAATTTGACAATTCCGAATTTAGGGCCTGCTCCTTAAGCAAGCGACCGTTGACATCGTACAAAGCCAATTGTCCGTCTCCAAGAGAGAAATTTATTTGCACCATGTCTCTCGCAGGATTTGGCCAAATGGCTATCGCCTCTTCTTCAATATCAGATACAGATAGGGTTGAAGAGCAGTCCGATGCCAACCCTTCGAAAAAACCGAAGGCTGCAAAAAGGGCAGGCTCCACGCACTCTCCGTGATTAGCACCTGGTAATACATTTTCGGAATCAACATCCTCGGCACCGTTTTCATTCATGATTTGCTCGGTGGTGGTGCTATTGGTAAAAACAACTTGCTCATCTCCATCGCAATAAAACATTCTCAAAGGCATTTCTGGAGCCCAGTCAAAAAGATCATTGTCAATCAGAGCCACTCTGAGTGGATGGTTTGGATTGTTTTCAAAATTCGTGAGAACGGAATCTCTCAAGAGTTCGTCAACATTGCCCGGCAAAAGGTCATTGACTACTGTCATTTCAAATTCATCTTGCTCCCCGTCGAAATAGGGTGCCACGAGTTCAGCGTAAGGATCTTGCACAACGTCGCTTAGATCGGTGTAAAGGTTTCCATAGACGCTGTTGTAACTTACTAGGAGGTAGATGATATATCCTGGGTTGGAGTATGGTTCTCCGCTTAGAATATTCCCTGCTATAGACTCCGACATGCTGTAAGGGCCACTCAGAGGGGCACCAGCTACAATGCCAATTTCTTCGGCCAATTCATTGTCCTGAGCATACTTGAGGGCAGCCATGGCCGCATGGCCACCTTGCGAATAACCCGTGATGAAGACCTCTCCATTGTCCTCAATATCTGTCGTTTCTAGGTATTCTCTCGCTGCGCTAATTAGGTCTAGTGTGGCCGTGGCTTGAGATTCTGCATGAACGTATGGATGAACTCCTTCGTCTACTCCCAGTCCCAAATAATCGGGAGCAACTGCAATGTATCCTGCTGAGGAAAAAACGGTGGCGATTAAACTCTCAAAGTTTCTTTCTGAAGGAACATCAAAGCGCTTCAGGACAGTCCCATGACAATAGGCGACCATAGGAAAAGAATTGCAGGAACTTGATACTGGTATGGCTATGGCGCCCGATGCGATGGTAGGTTGTCCGTCAGTATCAGTAGTCGTATAAGTGATGCGGTAAAAATCTACAGCATAGTCTACAGGAAGCGGAAAGCCGAGAAAGTTAATTAGACTGGTAGTATAATTGTAAACAAATTCGGTTGATACCAGTTCTTGGGCTTTTGCACTATTGAAGCTTCCCAAAGTAGCGAACATCGCTAGTAAAATGTAAATTCTTTTCATCTGGTGTTTATTTTTTGAAGTGTGAATTTAGGTGTTTCAATCCTATTACTTTTGTGCCGTGCCTAGAATACTATCAATTGATTACGGAACAAAGAGATGCGGTATAGCCGAGACGGATGACATGCAAATCATTGCCAGTGCATTGGAAACTATTCCTCGTCGACAATTGTTCCCTTTCCTAGATCGGTACTTCAAACTGCGAGAAGTAAATGAAGTAGTTGTTGGTCAGCCGTTTAAAATGACTGGTGAGCTAAATGAGCTTGAGGATGAAATCCTAAAGTTTTTACACACCTTTACTCAGCGCTATCCTAAGGTGGAAGTCCACCGATTGAATGAGGCATTTACCTCAAAGATGGCTTTGGAAGCCATGATAGCAGCAGGAAGCAAAAAAAAAGACCGCCGAAAGAAGGAAAACATCGATAAGATTGCCGCAACCATTATCTTGCAAGACTTTTTAGAAAATAGAAGAAACCAACGTTGAACATGAGCGAAAAGGAAAAAGAAGATAAAAAGAAGGATCATGGTCTTTCTAAATTGATTGAAGAACAATATGTCAAAGAGCGTAAAGTATTTCTTTGGGGTAGTGTAGACGATGATTCTGCAAAACACGTCATTGACCGATTGCTGTATCTAGATGCCAAAGAACCTGGTAAGGAAATCACCTTGATCATCAATAGCCCAGGTGGCTATGTTACTTCGGGTTTTGCCGTTTACGACACTATGAAAACGATCAAGAGCCCAGTAAGTACTGTCTGTATGGGATTGGCAGCTTCGATGGGTAGTATATTGCTCTCAGCTGGTGAAAAAGGCAAGCGGTTTATTTATCCATTGGCAAAGGTGATGATTCACCAACCGAGTGGTGGGGCCAGAGGGCAATCTACCGACATCGAAATTCAAGCAAATGAAATTCTTAAAACCAAGCAAATTGGCGCGGAAATTCTAGCTGAGAATTGCGGTCAAACTGTGGAGAAAATCTTGAAGGACTTCAATCGTGACTACTGGATGGATGCTGAAGAGAGTCTGAAATATGGGATTGTAGATAAGTTGATGAAGTATTGATGTTAGTCCTTAGCTACTCTTAGATAGTTGTTGATGTTTTGATTATTGTTTGGGAATCTCAAACAGGCTAGCATCAAAACGAATTATTTCAAAATTCAAAACCCCATTCTTGATTGAGTGGGGTTTTTTGTTTTAAACAGAGTCGATTATCTACAACCTGAGATTAGTCAGTAGATACTAACGTCTGTCCAAAATTAAAACGGATATCCAATCGCAAAATTCAAAATCATATTGTCGCCTACCCAGCCATTGTCAAGGGTAACCCTATCAAAAAGCCATTGATTCCCATCTTCAACAGAGGGATCTCGAAAGGGCAGAGCCAAGTCAAAACGAACGATGATGTAATCAGCATCAATTCTCAATCCTGCGCCACCCGATACTGCCAGTTGGTTCAGGAATTGATTCCAGATAAACTCACCACCTGTGCGATTGGATGATTCATTGATCAGCCAAACGTTTCCTGCATCAATGAATAATGCCCCTTTGAGGTAGCCACCCAAGTCAAATCGGGATTCGGCATTCCATTCGAGCATGATGTCTCCCGTTTGATCAAAGAAACTATCGTCTGTTCCCTCGGTGTTCTTGTATATGCCGGGACCTACCGCTCGGGGTTGGAAGCCTCTCAATGAAGACGCTCCTCCAACGAAAAATTGTTTGGCAAAGGGCAAACTCCTGGAATTCAGATAGGGAATTCCAACGCCCACATTTTGGCGAAGTACCAGCTTTGTATACTCGGCTACATCCAAATAGACGCGAGCGTCGAGCTGTGTTCTGGTATACTGGGCAAACGGAACCCCGACGACCTCAAACTGTCCATCCTCATTCACTTCTGAATTGGACCAGTTGTAGACACTGTAGAGCAGATTTCCAGAAAACTCCAGACTCCCTCCGATAAAATAATTGGCGAAATTGCCTTTTCTCTCTGGGCTGAAAGTCATGCTGTAGCTGGGGCCGAAGATAAGCTGGTCGTTAAAACTCTCTCTGTCTAGGACACCTTGATCAAATAAGTCTTCCAAGCGTTCAGAAGATTGCAGTAGTCTCACATAATCCAAACGGAGCAATTTAAAATCGTGAAAAGTGGTCTTATTGCTCAGCCATTCATATCCGTAGCTCGCTCCCACGTTGCCTTGCGCGTAATAATCGGGCTGGTTAAATAGACGGTAGTTTAAGCTGTATTTCGTTTTGGGCACATTTCCGCTGAGTTTTTTTGGTTTAAAAGGGCCTGAAACTCGTGGTATGAGCAGATCAGCAGAGAGGTCGATTTCGTAGGAGGTCAATCCTTTTCTCGATCCTGTCAGCTGCTGTTCATAACGCCCTGTGGCACTTAACCTCAGTTGTTCTGCACCTTTGAAAAGATTCCGATTTGTGTAGCGCAGTTGCAAGCCTGGCCCAGTAAAATTCGTAGATGTAGTGGTCAGAACCACCTGTGCTCTGAGGGAGTGTTTTGGCCTTGGAGAAGCCAGAATATTAGCTCTGAGTAGATTTTTTCCATCTGTGGTATCCGCAGTAAAACGGAGGCTCACAAAGTCAAATATCTCGAGCTTGTTCAAGTGTTCAAGGGTCAGAGCCTCGTGTTTCTTGTTGTAAATTTCGCCTGGCTTCATGATGATGAAGGGGCTGAGTTTTTCGGGTTTTATAAAGAGCTTTTCTTTGTCTACAATCGCTCTAAGGCTATCGCCAATAATCTCGGTGTTCTTTGAATCAGCAGCGAGATTAATGGTGATGGAATCAATGCTGAATTTCTCAATCGCCGCTTTGGGCGTATTATCTTTTAAGTCAAGACTTAGCCTTACACGCCGATTCGAATAGCTGCTATCTGCGCGATAATAAAGCAGCGAGGACGAAAAATAGAAGTATCCTTCATTTTGGAGTCTCTTGGAAATCTCCTCTCGCTGAGAAACAACACTACTTTTTCGAAACAAGTCTTCTGCCTGAATGATTGGTTTCTCTTGGTAGACTGTTCTGAGTATTCCCGACCAAGAATAAGGTTGAGAAGATATTTGGAGTGTATCGAAATAATAGGGTTGATTTGGCTCAATGCGGTAAACTATCAAGGCTTTGTTCTTAAATGTATCTATGCGTTCTTCGACATTGACATTGAAAAATCCAGCCGCCTTAATACGTGATTCTATGACTTCTCTATTCTCTTCTATTTTGACCTCATGGAGCAGAGAGGGTTTATTTCCAAGTCGGTATTTGATAAAGTACTTAAGCCCTTTGTCTCCCTGAACAGAATCAATCTGATAGTAAATCCAAGTCCCTGGTCTACTTAGGAAGAATCTACGAGTAGCGTTGGGTTCTATTGCCGTCAGGATAGAACTTCTGATATCTTTCGGGATTTCACTTTCTCGATCAACGTATTCTACTTCAAAACCCTCGAAGTATTTTTCAGCTGGTTTTAAGTATTTATTCGCTGAGCAAGAAGCCAAGAGAACAAAAAAAGCGATATTTCTAAAAAGCCTTGCCACTATTTCTTCGTATTGTCTTCCTCTTCTATTTCCGTAGATTCCTTCTCGGGTTCATTAAAAATGTACCTGAATCGGTCAAAATCTTTTTGAAAGACAAACCCTCCACCAGAGCGGGTAATTCGTCCGATTACGATGTCTTCTAAATCTGTTTTACTAAAGACCAGTAGGCGGTATCTGCCATCTGGTGTGAGCTTGTATTCGAGCTCGATATTCGTCATGAACTGTTGTTGCGAAGATTGAGCAGACCCAGAGTTCCCATCCTCTATGGCCATAGTACTTCCCACTTTCACTATAATTCGATCGTCGGCAAATGACTTGGCCAAGTTGACGCTCAAGTCAGTACTTCCTTGTCCAGCGCTGCCACCATATGAGTACATATCAAAGTTTATATCGACACCTTTCACGTATTTATCGGAGAGATTATTGAGTTGGTTGGTAAGAATTTGGCTGGCGCTATTTCGGGCTTGGTTTGCCAAGACATTCGAATTAGAACCTCCATCTTGGGGTAAGAATGACCCGAGGATAAGGAGTGCAAAAACTTGCTTGTTTAGTTGACTTTCGTTTTCTCTTAAATCATTGAGTCTAGCCTCCACAGAGCCGCTTAGGGATCCTTCAGCTTCCTGGGCCAATTGGATGTCGAAAGTAATTTGCGGCTCCAGCAATTTTCCATCCACATTGAGCAAAACGATGAACGGGAGTTGTTGCTGAAAAGCATCGTCGTAAGAAGCGGAGCCATCGGTAAGCATCAGGTTCGAAATTCCTGCGCGCGTTTTGTAAGACGCAGTGATGTCGATATTGGCATTGGTAGGCTCACCATTCCATACCAATTTACTTCCTTGGATGAAGTTAAATTTCTTCTTTTGTATGTCGTAGAAGGTCATTTGATAAAAACCATTATCTACCTCGTAGACCCCGTTGAAGCGGAGAGCACCCGTTCTATCGTAATCAATATCCAGTTTTCCACTTCCTTGAATCTGCAAGTAGTCGCCAGCCGATGAATCCACAATTACTTGAAAAACGGCTGATTTATCGACGATTAATTCTCCCTTAATTTGAGGATTACTTGCGAATATGTTCCCTTCTAATTCTTTCTCTAGTTTATTTCTTGTGACAATATCGTCCTCGGGATTCTCTTCGAAATTTGTCCAAACAAGAAGCGATTTATCGAAGGCCTCTATATCGGCTTTGGTCGTTACGATGTATGTAAAATCTGTAGGCTCGTTGATTTTGACCTTTGCATCTACCTCAGGAGAAGTTGGCGGACCAGTTATCTCCAAATTGAGATCTGCTACCAGTTTTCCGTAGAAAGGACTATTTGCTGATTCCAAAATATCTACCAACGTAAAATTCTCACTTCTGATTTTTAGATCCAGTTCGGGTTGGGCGAATTTCTTGTGTTTTATTGTTCCATCGATGGATAAATTGCTGCCATTTTCGTCTGTCAAAGTGAATTTTTCAAAAGCTAACCCCTCAGGTGTAATTTTCACCTTTTCATCATTCACCATGTATCCTGATCGAGCGCCATCAGGACGAATTGATGCATTCTTAAATTGAAGAGCTCCACCCAATTGCGGAAAAGTGGTTGTTCCATCGATTGCGATTTCACCCGAGACCGATCCTGAAGCCTCAGCAATATTATTGGACACAAGTTTTTCTAAAAGGTGAAGATCAAATTGCTTGATCTTGACGTCGAGATCGAAAGTAGATAAAGAGTCGTTTTGCGGAAGAATATTTCCATCCACAACAATGTCGATGAATTCTCCCTTCGCGCTAATATAAGTCTCAAAGTCCCCATTTTCGTTGGAGGCTTTCCATTCTAAAGTGCCAAAATCGGCTCCTGATATTTTGAAGTTCGTGATGTTTCCGTCTCCTTCAAAGCTATTGTTCCTATTGAATAAAACACGTCCATTGATTATTCCTTGAAATAGCTTTTCCTCTGTGTTAATTATACCTGTGAGCGCGCGCAATGGGAAGTTTTCTAAGGCAATACTCAGAGGTGAATCACTTTCTTCTTTTTCAAGTTGAAAGACTTTTTGATTGCTGTAAATTCTGAAATCTTGAAAACTGATTCCATTTTTATCAGATCTCATTAAGCAATCCTTTTCATAAAACCACTGATTGCCATCCAAGATCAAAGTATCATTAAGCTCAAAGGTGAACCCATTACTTAGTTTGAGCGAGTCTGGTTTTAAGTTCGCCCCAATTTGATAATGGTTTTTTGATGCTTCAGGGTTGATGGTTAGCAATGTTTGGGTGCCCTCCTCATTTTGATCTATCGTTAAATTTAGATCCTTTAAGCCCAATGTATCATAGGCCAAGGTGTTTATGGATAGTTTCCTTTTGGTGTTGCCTCCTCCGTCAGTGGTGGTAATTAGCAAGCTGTCGAGGCTGAAATCGCCGTATTTTATTCCTGGGAAAAGGGCGGTGGCGATCAGTTCATTGTCGCTTGCAGAAAAATTCATTTCAGCAGATGAAGGTTTGAATTCCTTCAGGTCTGGAAGAAAGAGAAGACCGATATCTTCGAGGTCTGAGGTTTGGAAAGTAGCTTTCCAATAGGCCTCTTTGTCTAAAATAGATTCGTTTTCACCACGAGCTAGAAAATCTCTAATGACACTGCTCAGCGAATCTAATCTTCTGTTCGAAATGGAATGCAGTTGTATAAACCCTCCTTCGATCATGGCTTTGGTAGAGTCGAGACCTGTATAGAATGATGCTTTTAGCGGGTCTAGAGGAAATCTTTCGCCCTCTTTCACGAACAGGATTTCTTTAATCTCTGTAGATGCTTGGGTAGAAATACTGTCAGTTTTGAATTTTGCGTTTAGGTTGAAGCTTCCCCTAATATCCTTTGTCGCATAGTTTAAACCTTGCAAATATATACCCTTCACTCTACCAGAAACGACAGCATCTATACCAGAAGTGAAATCAACCATTCCTCCTAGTCTAGCATACACAAAAGTATCTTGAACTGAGAAGGCATAGATAACTTCTTTGTCAGTAATATCAGCGTTTAGATTAAGATTCGCAAACTGATTATGGGCAAAATCGAGGGTGTCAATTCTTAGTTCCGTGCAGAGATGTAAGCTTGAATCTGTTAGATTTTGAGTCTCTAATTTTAAGGAGAAATCGGAGTTCAATTTCTCTGATAGTTTTAGATAATCCCCGACTCTCACCTCATTAGATTCAAGTAGAACCGATAGCCCTTGTTTTTTTGTCGACCACCCGTCGCCTTGAAGATTTATGGCAATATTCCCGAACGGAGATTTTATGATGCCGTCAACATCAGCGTTTTTTGAGTTGTAATTGCCTTTCAGCTCAAGAGTGAGAAACGATGGAATCAGCGCTGTATCCACATCTATGTGGCTTATGCAAGGGATTAAATCACTCTTCTTAAGATTCAATTCAAAATTCCTTAGCGTCAAGTCTTTTTGCCAAAGGCTATCACTCAGAGCGGTTGAACTGCCCTCGATAAAGACAAAACTACTGCCCGTTTTCACCTTTAGACTAGTGAAGTCAATTGTGCTTCTATCCCCTTCGATGTCAAGGTTTATGAAAATGTCTTCAGCAGGAATGGGAAGGCTATCCAATTCTAAGAGGATATATATTTTTCTCACGTCGCTTGAAGCGATGCGTGTGTCATCTAAACTGATGGCTAGAAAATCAATGTTCAAAGAGTCTAGAAATCCTGCTACGTCATCATACTCAATTACAGCTTCGAGTTTGATGGTTGACTGTCCGTAGCGGAGCTGCATATTATTTGCCTTTGCCGCTGAGTTCTGAAAAGCAAAATCACCATGAAATTCTTGCAATTCATCGAATTCGTTGTACTGGCCCGAGAGACTTTTTAAATCCAAAGTGTAGCCCGAAGAATTGGCGGAGACGTCTTCAGCTGAAATGGACAAACGCTTTAGGCTATGCAGCGTGTCGTTTTGATCGAAAGCCCTTAAACTTATGTTTTCGAGTTCAAATTCTTCAACCTTGAGATCTATATCAACAAAGAAACTGGTAGATTGGTCAGTACTCGAATAAGTAATGGATTCAGTGCTGGAGACTTTAGCAGGCAGCGGAATATTGAATTGTGAATCAACCAGCAGAAGTTCTTCTACATAGAATTTATTTTTGTTGAGATCGATTTCGTCGGTTTCCAGGAAAACCTGACCCAGTTGAAATTCATAGGTAGGCTCGGTTCCCAATTTCATTGAGATATGAGCGTTCAGAATCTCGAGTTCCTCCAAACCTATTTCAGGCAGAAGACTGGATGTATTTGAATCTGATTCCTTGGCCCTAGCAGGTATCGCAGCATAAAAACTACTGTTCTGTAGCGATATGCTTTCAGCTTTGAAGGCCTGATTTTCTATATCAAGCACATCCATATCCAGTTTGAATGATTCGATTTTTAAGTCAATTGAGTCTCCTGTTGTTCGGTCGGCGTATATGAAATCGAGTGATTCTATATTCAGATCGCCGAGCGAGAGCTCCCAACCTGAAGACGCAGAATCCGTAGGAACGGTTTCTGTAGCAGCAGAATCATTGAAGCCTTCTGTGATGAAGTCAAAGTTGAATTCCCCGCTTTTATTCACAAATATTTTTCCTTCTATTCCGCTCAGATTAATTTCGTCAATTCGGATAGTCTTTGCGAAAAGCATCCGCCAGCCAGGGTGAATTTCAAGGCCGTCTACGGTGGCAAGTTTAGAGCCATCAGGGGATAGTAAGTCAATATCTTCGAGGCCTATAAAAAATGGGAGTCTTAGATCTACTTTACCAATACTCAGTTGACCTCCGGTTTTTTCATTGAAGTAAGAAGTTCCTTTGTTCACTGCGTGTTCGTGAATTGAAGGAACTTTCCAGATAGCAAAGACTGCCACGAATAAAATGATGAATGCGATAAGGATCCATTTAAATACCTTGGCGGCAATTCGCATGGATTTCTTAAAGAATTCTTTCATTTAATTTTGCTTGATAATTGACTGCCAAATGACTAACCAAAAAGTGTTGGAAAGTACGAACTTTTCAGTGGTTACAAGGACTTTCAGCTTGGTGCTATTGGCTTTTTTTTGCGCCTTGTTTGTTCATTTTTTGAACCATCAATTTCTAGCCTCCGAAATTCCAACTTCACTTAGAGATAGCATTAGTGTAATTACCTCGGATGATGCTTCTTACATCAGGCCAACACTCAATTCTCTTGATTTGGGAGTTTGGAAAGGATCCAATCCTGGTGTTGGCGCCTATGTGCTCAGATCGCCTGGATATGGGATGGTCTTTGGAGTTTTTGCCTACCTCTTTGGTGAGACGAACGGTCTGTTGGCAATGGTTTTGTTTCAGTTAATCCTATGGAGTTTGGCTGTTGGCGCCATTCCGTTTCTGGCCCGCAGTCTTGGATTGAAAGAAAAGCCATCTTGGTGGCTGGCCGTTTTCATTTCGCTCATGCCCATGTTTTATGGATTTTTGAGCTACACACTCACGGAGGCAATAACACCTTCTTTGGTGATCTTTTTCTACACTTTTCTTTTTTTCGGTATCGAGAAAAGTCGAAAGCTTTTGTTGATCTCTGTTATTGTACTTGGCTTTTTGATCCTCGTCAGACCTCCGTTGATCCTTCTGGTTCTCTCTTACCTTCCCTTCTTTCCAGTGCTCAGAAAAAGACTCGTACCAGTTCTATTCATTGCGCTGGCGCCAATTTTTTTATGGCAATTGCGCGTGCACCGATTTACCGGAAGGTTTGATCTTCATCCTATTTATCAATCCGATGCTTCAGATTTATACAGACCGCTGCACAAAGCTGCTTGGAATTTTCATAAAATGACTGGACAAACGGGAGTTGAGTTTCACCATTCAATGAATTTGTTGTGGCAAGCCGCCGAAGGAAATATCTCCGATGGCGATGCCACGAATGCCACATTAAACAATCTTCATAGCAGTGTACTCCAAACCTTCAGTCGAGAGGAGGTTGTGTCTGCTTATTTTCAATACATCGCTATTCTCAGGCAACAAGTTCCATATCAATTGGCAAATGAGCCAATCAATCGCACATTGACCGGTGAGGCGGATTTGATCGCAAGGTTTGAATCAATGCAAAAGGAATACGTTTCGAATAACTTTACTCAAGCTTGGTTGATTGGCCCAATGAGTGTGATCAGAGAATTGGCACTCCACAGCAACTTATCGTTGTATATGTTTCAAAAGCCGCTGCGCGGAAATGCGCTGGTCGAAACGTTAAGATGGCTTTCGTTAGCGGTTCATTTGTTCATTTACCTGTTTGCGCTGGTCTTCCTTTTCAGGAAAAAGAATCAAGTTTCTATTTCCATTGCAATGCCCGCTATTTTATTTTTTTTCTATTTAATCTTTATTCAAAGAGGAATTGAGGAGAGATACATGTTGCCTTATTTGGTTCCGTTACTTTTACTCTCAATTCACACCGTCACTTCATTTTTACCCAAAAGGATAAAAGAGGTATTTCTACAAACTGACTAAAGATTTTTTGATGAATAGTATTGCTGTTTTTTGTGCCTCCGCCAGAGGAGTTGATGATCTCTATTTCGATGCCGCTAGGAGTGCTGGGGGCACTTTGGCTTCAGAAGGTATCCAAGTGGTTTTTGGTGGCTCTAAGCTCGGTTTGATGGGAGCGGTAGCTGACGGCGCTTTGGAAAATGGGGGAGAGGTGATCGGAGTGCTTCCAAGCTTTATGCGAAAGAAAGAATTGGAGCACAAAGGCCTCACCGAATTGATTTTCGTGGAGTCGATGCACGAGCGAAAGCTCAAGATGCACGATTTGAGCGATGGTGTCATTGCACTCCCTGGCGGATTCGGAACTTTCGAAGAGTTGTTTGAAATGCTCACATGGGCACAATTGGGCCTGCACACCAAGCCTATTGGCATACTCAACGTATCTGGATACTATGACAAGCTTTTGGAGATGTTTGACCATATGGCTCAAACGGGTCTCTTGCGACAAAGCTGCAAAGACATGGTTTTAGTAGCGGAAGCGATGCCCGAGCTCTTAAGCCAAATGAGAAATTACGTAGCTCCTCCTTCTGCTTTATCGCTGCTCAAGGATCAAACCTAAGCGCTATTTCTGCTTGCGTTGATATTCCCGTAAAGGGAACGAACCACGAGCTTATTGTAGCTCTCCTTTAGTTTTTCGTTTTTCTCTCCCTTCGAGTTTTCCAACTCCTTAATGCGAATCATGGCATGCTGCTGAATGGTCAGTAGCGGTAATACGATGTTTTCCCTCAGCTTTATGCTGGCCTTGATGTCAGGATTGGTTTGAAGCAATTCGTCCTGCCCTGATATGAGTAGAAGGTACTTCTTCGCACGCACCGACTCCTCGTAGATCAGCTTCCAGAACTCTCCGAACTCCTCGTCTTTTTCCATGTAGCGCGTTAGCTCAAAGTAGGTTTTGGAAAGCGATTGCATGGAATTGCCTAAGAGCGTTCTGAAGAAAAGTGAATTGGTGTAGAGTTCTTGAATTTCTTCGAGTCTTCCTTCTTTGTCAAACGCTTCGAAAGCCCTGCCCAGTCCGTAGAAACCAGGAACATTTTGTTTCAGCTGACTCCAAGCACCTACAAAGGGAATGGCTCTCAAATCTTCAAACTTCAATTTGTCACTCTTTCCTCGTTTAGAAGGGCGGCTTCCAATATTGGTCTGACCGTAATATTTCAGCGTACTCATCTTTTCCAAATAGGGAACAAACTTAGGGTGAGCCTTGAAATCGCAGTAAGCTTGATAGCTGATGCCCGATAATTCCTCCAGTATTGTTCGCGATTCTTCTCCCAGAATTTTTTCAGGAGAATTGATAACTTGGTTTTCCAAACCAGCCGTCAGCAGCTGTTCCAAGTTATGGCGGGAAGATTCTTCGGTTCCGAAATTGGAACTAATCGTTTGTCCCTGAACGGTAAGCTGAATTTGACTGCTTTCAATCGTTGGGCCCAGAGACGCGTAGAACTTATGCGTATTTCCACCACCACGGGCAGGAGGCCCACCGCGACCATCGAAGAAAACAACTTGAATTCCGTGTTCTCGAGAGACTCTGGAGATTTCTTCTTTAGCTCTAAAGATGTTCCAGTTTGCCGAAAGGTAACCGCCATCCTTTGTGCCATCTGAGAAGCCAAGCATAACGACTTGCTTCATATGGCGATTTTTTAAATGTTTGAGGTAGGTTGCGTTGGAATAGAGTTTTTCCATTACGCCTCCTCCAGCTTGTAAATCATCTATGGTTTCAAAAAGTGGGATAACATCCATAAACATCTTGGTCCCCATTCCGCTGAGTTTGGCCATCCCGAAGACTCTTGCCATATCAATTTCTCCACGGCAATTGCTGATGATGTATCGGTAACATCCTGAAGCACCATTTCTTTCTTGAATTTCTTGCATAGCATAGAACGATGAAATGGTATCGTTCAATGTGGGGTCGTCTAATCTTGGTTTTAATTTGAGTGGCTCAAGTTCTAAAAGACTCGCAAAGTTATTTTGTAATCCGTCAGGCCCTTTGTTTTTTGAGATTTTTGGAAGAAGCGCTTCAAAGGTCTTCGCGATTACACGACTATCCTGGCGAATGTCCAAGCTGGCAAAATGAAATCCGAATACGCGAACCTTTCTTCTGATTGATTCGACTTCTTCAATGTAAAGGCCACTGTGTTCTTCTTCGATAACGGCCTTCAATTCATCGAGCCTATTTTCGAGCCATTTTAGTTTAATCACTGGGTTTTCGGGATTGACAAAAGCCGACTTGTAAAGCTTTGATTCTATCGCTTCAACAATTTCCAGCGCTCCCCTGAATGTGATTCTTCTTTTGAGTTCGCGAATGTCCTTGTAGTAACTTTTCAATACGCTGGTGCGCAAACGGTCTGCGACCATTAGGGAAGTGTCCACGCTAACGAATGGATTTCCGTCGCGGTCTCCACCTGGCCAAAAGCCCAGTTGCAGCAGTGAGTTATTTCGCAAAATTTCCTCTGCGCTTTCATTCAGTTGGGCGCTAACGTTGTCGTAAATTTTTGGGATACTTTTATAGAAAACATTTTCTAGGTACCAGATGAGGCTAACAGCCTCATCATACGGCGTCGGTTTTTGCTTTTTGAAAAAGGGAGTTTTACCGAGTTGAGCTAAATAAGACTTGATATTGGGAAGGTCATTTCTTCTTATGGCCTCAGAAAGGTCGGTGATGATTCCCAGCACAGGCCCTGGGTAAAACTGGGTAGGGTGCGCTGTTAGAACTATTCTCACACCAAAATCTCTGAGAGCAGTCTTTAGAGCTTCGCTGGCATTCCTGTTTGCCGTTTGATTAAAGAAAGCATTGACAGAGCCATTTCCATCTATATTATTCACCACATCATAGGCAGCATCTTCCAATGCGTCTACCAGGACAACTTGGCGTTCGATGTATTGGATAAATCTGAAAAGTTGATCTATCTGATTCTCCTCAGTTTTGTATTCTTTTCTATCGGCGAAAAACGAGGCGATAATTTCATCTGGAGATTTCCCTTCTTGCAGCCCATCGGCACATTGTTCCTCCAAAAGTGGCAAGAGAATGCCTGTTCTGTGGACTCCATCAAGGTCAAGTGTTAAAAAAATGGAATTATAAATCTTGAATCGAAGTAGCACTAAATCGTTGAAGGCGCTCACGTTATTGTTCATATCGAGGGTTAAGTTTTTCAGCTGATGAAGGTACAAAAGGAAAATGGCTCCTTTCCGTTTTCGCTACCCATACATTCTCGTTAACTTTGCGCCGTTTTTATGGAAGATAAAGCTACAACAGTATCTGTGATTGAAAAAGAACTCTACCCTTATCAGGCGGAGGCAATTGAAAAAATATTTACCGTATTTGAAAAGGTGAAGGGCAAAGTTGATGTCCTATTTCAATTGCCTACTGGTGGGGGAAAGACCATCATCTTTAGTGAGATAGCCAAGAAATTCATTGGGGATACAGGCAAGAATGTATTGATCTTGACTCACCGTGTCGAGCTCTGTGCGCAGACATCGAAAGCCTTGAGCGAGATTGATGTAAAGAATAAGATCATCGATCGCGATGTAAAGGAATTGCACGACCGCGAGGAGTACAATTGCTACGTGGCAATGGTGGAAACGCTGAACAATCGACTAACTGAGGACGACCAGTACCTTAGAAATGTTGGTCTTGTGATTATTGATGAGGCGCATTACAATTCCTTTAGAAAGCTTTTTAAATTTTTCAAGGAGGCGAACATGCTCGGAGTAACAGCAACGCCACTTTCATCTAATCGAAATTTACCGCTTAATGAGAACTACAGCGAGCTTCTTGTTGGCCACAGCATCAAACGGCTAATTGCCGATGAGTATCTAAGTAATTCTACCACGTATACATTCAATGTAAATCTACGCTCGCTCAAAGTGGGCACTGATGGAGATTACACGATAAGCTCTTTAGATCGATTGTACAGCTTGTATACCATGCAAGACAGACTTTTGGCAGCTTACCAAGAACGTGCAGCTGGTAAGAAGACTTTAATCTTTAACAGCGGAATTGCTACCTCTGTGAGAGTATTTGAGCTATTCAAAAATGGAGGCTTTAATGTGAAGCATTTGGATAGCACTTTTACGGCCAAAGACAGAAAAGAAACTTTGGAATGGTTTCGAAATACTGATGATGCCATTTTGACTAGTGTCGGTATTTTGACTACAGGCTTTGATGAGCCCTCAGTCGAGAGTATTATTATTAACCGTGCCACGCGGTCACTCACGCTTTATCATCAGATGATTGGTCGAGGATCTCGGAGCACCAAGACCAAAAAGCAATTTACTATTATTGACTTAGGAAATAATGTTGAGCGATTGGGTTTGTGGCAAGACTACATCAACTGGCAAGACATATTCAAGTTTCCCGACAAGTATTTCGAGAAGATCAATGATCGGGACAATCAACTTATGGTCGACTACCATTACGAGCGTCCAGAGTGGCTTGAGGAGCTCTTTCCAAAAAATGTCGCCGAGGATCAATTCAACATGAAGCGCGTGTACGCTGGCTTGGCTGACCGCGGCGAAAAGCCAAAGAAGGCTGTGGATGTGAGCATCGACAATCACATGAAGCAAATCATAAGGAATTCTGAGGATTATTACGATGCGCTCGAACTCGTAGACCACCTCAAAGAAGAGATCGAATACAGGTGTAGACTTTATTGCTCTTGTCTTCACAATGCTACGGAGAGCTATAGTGATTGGCTAAAAGAGACTTACATCAGAAAACTCAAAAACGGGTTGAGGTTGGAAATGATGTAATGATACAGGAGGTTAGATTGCATCCGTCTTGGGAGGCAGTTTTGAATGACGAGTTCAAAAAGCCTTATTTCAAATCTCTAGTTTCTTTTATCGATCATGAATACAGCACTCAGCAGGTTTTTCCTCCTAGAAATTTAATTTTCAATGCCTTTGATCACACTTCTTTCGAAGAAGTAAAAGTGGTAATCCTAGGTCAGGATCCTTATCACGGACATGGTCAAGCTAATGGATTGTGCTTTTCGGTGAATGATGGTGTAGCTATACCTCCATCCTTGAAAAATATATTTACAGAAATACGTGATGATTTAGCTATCGAGCAAACGGGAAGAGGCAACTTGGAAAGATGGGCAAAGCAGGGAGTGCTTCTTCTAAATGCAACCCTGACAGTATGTGCCCATGAAGCTGGCTCGCATCAAAATATAGGTTGGGAGATATTTACCGATGCGGTTATTAAGGCAATTAGTCAAAAAAGAGAAGAGGTAGTTTTTATGCTTTGGGGCAGCTATGCCCGAAAGAAAGGCGCTGTTATTGACGGATCAAAGCACTTGGTCTTGGAAGCTCCACATCCCTCGCCATTATCTGCTTATCGCGGATTTTTAGGGTGCAAACACTTTAGCAAGGCCAATGCTTACTTAAAGAATGAGGGTAAGGAATTCATAAACTGGTAATTAGGATGCCATCCAGATGAGCAGCACTACAATGGCTAAAATGAAATAGGCAAATACTACAGGCATTGCGATTTCAGGCTCTAAGTCTTTATTTTTCTTTTCTAGCATGGCTAAATCTTGATGTTTTGGTAAAGATACATTTTGTGTTTCTGAATCTGAAATGATTCAAGTTTTCATTGACTGATCAAAATTTGCTATCTTGACTCCTACCAAAGCCATTGACGATGAAAAAGCAATGTTTAGAATGTCAAGACGAATTTGTAGGAAGGGTAGATGCCAAGTTTTGTTCTGATTCCTGTCGAAGTGCTTTCCATAATAGAACCAATGTTGAAGGAAGAGAGGAAATCAAAAGAGTGAACGCTATTCTAAGAAAGAACCGCAAAATATTAGCAGGATTAAATAAGACAGAAACTGCTCGGGTGCGTCGAAGTGTTCTTCTTACAGAAGGCTTCAATTTTAATTATCTGACAAATGTATACGTGACGTCAAAGGGTAAAACGTACAAATACAGTTACGATCATGGGTATCTCGAATCCGATGAAGATTACCTCACCCTAGTTATTAAGAAAGATTACGTGCGGTAAGCTTCCTGTCGCGAAACTTGAAAAAATAATAGAGACCTAATCCTGATATGATGTGCCAGATACCCCACCAAGCGGCTATCATGGCCATACCGCCATTCCCATCAAAGAAGTTGAAGATAATTATCAAGCCAAGTCCCGAATTTTGAATACCTGTTTCGATAATAACCGTTCTACTTAAGTCTCCTTGAAGCCCGAAAGCCCTTCCTGATAAATAGCCTGCAAGCAAGGCCATTCCATTGTGAACGAGAACGAGCAAGAAAACCAAATGAATATGTTCCAAAAAAGCATCAAGGTTTTTCAGCAATCCGACTGCTATAAATCCCAAAAGAACCAACATGCTTGCGATTCGAATGGGCTTTTCAATTTTTGAGGTGATATGAGGAAGCCTCTGGCTAAATAACAATCCCAGGATCAACGGAACGACCAACAAGATCAAAACAGTTTTGAGCATATCGAAAAAACTCAGCTCAAATGATGTTAGAAAATCTCCCGCTTGAATCAATCGACTGGAATAGAAGTCAAAATTGAAAGGGGTGAAAAAGGGGCTCAGGAAGGTGGCGACAGCGGTGAGCGTGACGGAAAGAGAAACATTGGCACCCGAAATAGATGAAAAGAAATTGGAAATGTTCCCTCCAGGGCAAGATGCTACTAAGATCATTCCTAGCGCTAAAGCAGGGTGAGGATTAAAAATGAGAATTAAAATGAAAGTGAGCAGGGGCAGTAAAAGAAACTGAGATCCTACTCCTGCCAAAACTGCTTTCGGATTCTTTTTCAGTTGGTTGAAATCAGCAGTGTTGATGCCAAGTGCCACTCCAAACATAATAAAACCCAAGCACAAGTTGAGTAGCAGCAAGCTGTCGTCAGAAAAAGAAATGGAAATGAAATCGAGTGAATTGGTAGAATTCAAAGGCTTTTGATTTCTACAAAGAAAGAAGAAAAAGAAAAACCGCAAGTGTGTCCTGAAAGCGATTCAATGAATCGATAACCAATCAATCTAAAACAACCATTAAAGATCGGACCTCACTTGCGGCTGTTAGCATGCCGAAGCAATACTAACGGGGCTAACCAAAACCTCGCTGTATTTCTTGAAACGAAATACGCACCGAATATAGGTCGGATTTAGCTCTAAATAAAGGCCTGATTTGTTTTTGTGAATGCAACTTTGGAAAGCCAATAGCAGGTTTAGTGGAAATGAGAGGCCTATCTATCGACTAAACTTCTTTAACGCGGCATGAGACTTTATTAAACCTGCATCAATGAACTGTTTTGGGATTTTATTATTGAATTTTCAAACTTATTGTTCGATTGATAATACTTGAAAACTGGTGATTTCTAGATTATCCACTGAAACTTTTACTTCGATAGGATTACAACAAACTTCGCAGTCTTCGATATATTCTTGCTCAGGCAATGATACATCGACGAGCATGGATATTTCTTGGATACAATAAGGGCAGGTAAAAAAATATTCTTCCATTTTTAAATCTTAGTACAGACTATCAACCTTTGTAACTTTAAAGTGTTTTCAATAAAAGCAAAATGTGATGTATAGACAAGGAGATGTCCTATTAGAGAAGTTGAACGCTATACCAGAGCGAACTCGCACAGATGATACTCTTTTGGTAAGAGGGGAAGGTCTCAATCATGGTCACTTTATCAAAGGAGAGGCGGTGGAAATCTTGAATGCTGAAGAGAACGAGTTAACAGGGGGAGGAGGTTTGGTCACACAATATCTTGACCTAAAGACTGAAGCTACGTTAGAACATTTGTTGATCGATTCAGGAGAATGGACACAAGAACACGCACCGATTATTATTCCTCCAGGCAAGTACAGAGTGATAAAGCAAAGAGAATTTAATCCATATTCAAGGGCTATTAGAGCTGTAAAGGATTGATTGGGATATGAAGGAGATTACCAGAGTGGAGGCCAATGGGCTCTATGATTTCAAGAAGACGGTTTTGAATACGGGCCTTTCTTGCCAGATTGACAGAATTGAGCTGGCGTCGTCTTGCAGGGAATTTTACATCGACTTCTTAGGGTTGTTAAGTCCTAAAATTTTTATTGGTGATGGGCCACTTGAGGCTGCTGAAATTTTGAATCACCTTTTGGGTTCGTCTTTTTCAGAAAGGCAGGCGGAGATCATTGAATTTGCATGTCACTCTTCAAGTACTTCAATCCGAAAAGAAATAGATCGCGCGGTTTTTGAAGGAGCCAAGTCCTCAAAAGAGCTTCTGAAAGAAAAGCTGGGCCAAGAGCGTTTCAGGGAAGTTCGCAACATCTTGTTTCGCGATCTGAATTTTCAGTTTTCACAATCCGTTTATCAAGTCGTTGAGAGAAGTTTTTACCTGAGTTTAAAAAGAGAAGGTAGAGCAATTAATGAATTTTCAGCTCACCCTTCCTTTGCCGATCGGGATTGGCTCAATTTCCATCTCGGATGTTCGACTGTCTTTGAAACTGAGCAGGCCTTATCATCCAGCTATTCTAAGCTGGTAAATGCTGGTTTATTCTGTGGGTATTTCTACAAAGAATTCGCTGTTCTAGTGCCGTTGCCTGAGTGCCTGAGCAGGAATGAAAATCTCGTATTGCATCATGAAGAGGAGGCAGCTGTGAGCTGGAGAGACGGAACTAGCTTGGCGTATTGGAATGGAGTAGAAGTACCGCTAAACTTAGTTTGCGCCCCTGACAATGTAACTGCAGCAGATATCCTTAACGAAACCAACGCCGAAGTACGAAGGTGCTTCCAAGAAAAGTTAGGCAGCGAGAAATTTGGAAATCTCCTAGGCCTCATCGATCTAGATAGAAAAACAGATCGATTTGGCAATGAGCTAGTACTTTACCGAACTGAGAAGATCGACAAAATGGCAGGAGATTGCATCTATTTCGCTAAAGTCGTATGCCCCTCCACAGGGAGGAATTATTTTCTCTGTGTTCCCCCAGGAATGTCGGGAGTTGAGGAGGCAGTATCATGGACATTTGGCAAAACGCCAGGCGATTACCGCCCATCTATCGAGACTTAGGCAAACGCTTTTCCCGATCTTTTGCGGTCTTGTTCTTTCAAGAAAACTTTTCGAATACGGAGTGACAACGGAGTGGCCTCAACGTACTCATCACCTTGGATATATTCCAAAGCTTCTTCTAGTGAGAACTTTGTGGGAGGAGCGATTTTCAACTTGTCGTCGGCTCCTGAGCTACGCATGTTTGACATCTTCTTTGTCTTGGTGACGTTGATCGTCAAATCTCCAGGGCGGGTGTTCTCGCCAATAACCTGTCCTTCGTAGATTTCCTCGTTCGGATCCACAAAGAATTTCCCTCTGTCTTGAAGGTTGTTTAGAGAATAAGGGATAGCCTTACCCAATTCCATACTGATCAATGAACCGTTTTGTCTTCCACCAATGTCACCTTTCATTGGTTCAAAACCAGTAAAGCGGTGCGTCATAATGGCTTCACCCGAAGTAGCAGTCATTAGATAAGTTCTTAGACCAATGATTCCGCGAGAAGGAATTTTGAATTCTAAAACCATCCTTTCTCCTTTCGGATTCATTGATGTCATTTCACCCTTTCGGAAGTTTACTTGTTCAATCGCTTTACCAGAATAGGAATCGGGTAGATCGATGCGCAAATCTTCCATTGGCTCGCACTTTCTGCCGTCAATTTCTTTTATGATTACTCTTGGCTGCCCAATCTGTAGTTCATAACCCTCTCTCCTCATCGTTTCGACGAGAACTGAGATGTGAAGAACACCGCGTCCAAAGACTCTAAAAGAATCACCTTTTTCAGCTGGTTCGACCTTTAATGCCAAATTCTTTTCAAGTTCTTTCTTCAATCGCTCCTTCAGGTGATTTGAAGTAACGTATTTTCCCTCTTTCCCAAAGAAAGGGGAATCATTGATCGTGAAGAGCATACTCATAGTAGGCTCGTCAATATCAATAGTGGGAAGTGCTTCTTGCTGATCGGCGTCTGAAATGGTATCGCCTATTTCGAAGTTTTCGATTCCAGCCAGAGCGCAGATATCACCCGAGAATACTTCGGGAACTTTTCTTTTTTGAAGACCTTCAAAGACGTAAACTTCTTTTACGGTTCCTTTAGGTGCAGTGCCATCTCTTTTTAAGAGAGCAATTCGCTGGTTTGCTTTTATCGTACCTCTTTTCACTTTTCCTACGGCAATTCTACCGAGGTATGGAGAGAAGTCTAATGATGTAACCAACATCTGGAAAGGCCCATCTTCAACATGAGGTTCAGGAATTTCTTTGATGATCATATCCATGAGTGGAGTAATGTTATCTGTTGGCTTTTGCCAATCTTCACTCATCCAATTGTTTTTTGCGCTACCGTAGATAGTTTGAAAATCAAGTTGCTCCTCAGTAGCTTCCAGATCAAACATCAAATCAAATACGGCCTCGTGAACCTCTTCAGGAGTGCAATTCTCTTTATCAACCTTATTCACTACAACAATGGGCTTCAAACCTGCATTCAAAGCTTTTTCTAACACAAAACGTGTCTGAGGCATTGGACCTTCGAAAGCATCTACTAAAAGGAGAACGCCATCAGCCATATTCATTACTCGCTCTACTTCACCACCAAAATCACTGTGGCCAGGAGTATCAATGATATTGATCTTGTATCCCTTGTATATCACGGAAACATTCTTCGCCAGAATGGTAATTCCACGCTCTCTTTCCAGGTCGTTGGAATCCATAATGAGATCCCCTGGTTTTTCGTGCTCCCCAAAGATCTGTCCCAATAGAATCATTTTGTCAACGAGGGTAGTTTTACCGTGATCAACGTGGGCAATAATGGCAATGTTTCTGATTAAACTCATGATGACTGTTTCTGAAATTGGCTGCAAAGGTACGCTTTACTTTTGCGTATAGGACAAAAAAAATCCCACCCGTGATGGGTGGGATTTAACTAGTTATGTTTTACTAATTAGTTCTTGTTGATCATCAGCTTAGTTGCAACGGAACCTGCGTCGGTCGTCAACTTGTAGATGTAAATTCCATCAGTAAGATCAGAAGCTTCGACTTGAAGACCGTATTTCTGACCTGCAAATGCTTTCTGGCTGAAAATAACTTGTTGTGTTCTACCATTCAAGTCAACCAATTCGATAGATGTGAATCCATCTTGCATCACTTCAAAGTTGATGTTTGAGTTTCCTTTAGTTGGATTTGGGTATGTATTTAAAATGGCAGGAATATTCTTTGCAATGGCAGCAGCTTTCAATGCGTCAGCTGATTCTTGCAACTCAGCAATATTTGGTCTACTAACACAACCAGCGGCCATATCTCCATTTCCAAGTTGGATATCAATGCCAAGTGACCTAGCCATTAGCGTTCCCGTTTTAGGATCAATTAAGTTGAGCTCGAAGCCATACGCACTTGAAACGATGAATGTTCCATCTGCTAGCATAGCAGCTCCATTTATATCGCTAAGACCAGATACGAAAGTTGACCCACTATCCGTAAGATTTAAGAACGTATCATTGAATTGATTGGTGGTCCAAAGATCACCATCTTGATCGAAAACTAAGTCACCACCAGATATTTCAGTCTCAGCATATATTGCCGCTTCACCATTATCGGGATTAACTTGATAAACAGTATTGGTAGAGGTTGACGCTACAAAAAGAAATCCAGTATTCGGATCTACTACTGCTTGAGGTATGTTCGTTACAGCTACACCATTATATGTGATTTGAATTGGCTCAGTACTGTTTCCAGTTGTAGGATCGTAAACACTGAACTTACCGAGAACATTAGCCACGGTATAAACCTCTCCGTCTGTTCCTAATGCGATGTGCACACCTTGTTGCCATTGTCCTACCAGAATTAAAGAGGCTGAATCACCTTCAATAATTACTTCGTACAAATCTGTACCCTCGCCCTTTTCAGTCATATTGGTGAGGTAGATTGCATAGTCATCACATAATTCGCAAGTCGGGTTGTTATAAGCTATACCTGTACTAAATCCAATTGCCCCAGCTGTAGAAAGCATTCTTCCCTCTACGCTTGCATTTGCTGCTGCAGTGCAGGCTCCTCCGTGAGAAAGAAGTGTTCCTTTCATATAACTAAAAGTTCCTACAGAAACGGCACCCGTAGCAACACCAGCACCACCAATCCAAAAGACATTACATTGTTTCGCTCCATTTATCAAGATTACTCTTGATTGTGCCTCTACTGAAAATGCCCCTCCGATTTTAAAAACAAACATTGCATCGGGATCATTTTGAGCGTCTAAGGTGATAGTTCCTGCCAGAGATCCTGCTCCAGCTATAGCGTAAACTCCGGCAGTTAAGGTTTCTCCAGATCCAAAGTCTGCCGGGTGGTCAAGTTCCGTATTTGGGATGTCCATAAGTTGGGCGTAAGCGTTATCTAAATCCGTTACGGCCTGAGCTGTCTCATTACCACCCTCAAGAAAAAAGCTTCCAATATTGACTGAAGTAGTAAAGCCACTTACGGCGCCAAAATTTGAACCAATGTCGCCAATAACACCTGATGTAGCAGCATTTGCTACAGCGCCAGCGCTAGTAAAAAAAGCGTAATTTTTGACACTTCCTAAAACATCAAGAAGTGGATTAGGAAAATCGAAGCCAGAACAATTGATTGGAATCGCGATAATACCATCCGGCATCTCTGCTGTAGCTCCAGCTGCAACAGATATAGCTCCCCCTGAGGTAAACATTCTTCCTTTTAAGGTACTATTTGCACCAAGAGTAACAGCTCCTGGGTGTGCAAATAAAGTTCCCTTTATATCACAATCCGTTGCAACAGAAATAGCTCCCTGAGCCATCCAAAAGACATTGGCTTCTGTTGCTCCGTTAATTAGATTAATGGAGGAATTTGCTCCCACTGTAAATGCTCCTTCAAATTTCATTATGAATATAGCATCGGAATTGCCTTGTCCATCAAGAGTAAGAGATCCTGCTACAGATCCTGCGCCCCCTATAGAATAAACGCCAGGAGTAATCGTTTCTCCACTACCAAAAGCTGGGAGATGGGTACTAGGATTTGTGACAAAGACGTCGTCAAGATGAATATACGCCCTGAGCAAATCTATTCTAGCCCGCACAGATGAAGCATTTTCATTGTTTTCTGTACCAAAACCGCCACCAGTAATGAATCCATCATTAGTTCCAGCATCACCTGACACGGATCCACCATTTGTAATAGCTCCAACGCCAGCAAAAGCTGCATAAGGAGAAAGCGTTTCTAGATCAAGTGTTTGACTAAATATAAGATTTGGTGAAATTAAAAGAGTGAATACTAAAACTGAGGTTTTTAATTTTTTTAGCATGATAAAGTTATTTGATTCTTAAATTAAAGAGATTCTGGATTGAAAATTTTGCAGCACAAATGCTAAACACGTTCTCTCAAACGTGAGTAAACAATTAAACTTAATATTATTGACGTTTAACTAAAGTTGGTCCACTTGTTTCGATTGAAACTGCCCACTCGTTTTATAGGGTAATTCCTTCCTGGTGTTGTTCTCTTAGTTGTTGGAGAAGCGAGAACTGACGCGAAGCGTTTCGTTCTCTTAGGGTTTTTAAGGAATGGCGCTTGTGTGTCGCCTGAGACTGCTAATGCAGAGTATTATTTCTTCATGTGTGGATTTTTGATAAAACTTATGGTTAGTGCATCCTTTTGTGAAAACTTCGCCACAAAAAAATCCATGAGATTGGTTAATAATTTTGTTACGCCTTTAATCACAGCAAATTTTGTTTTAACTGAGTACGAAGGTGGGGCCACAAATTGGGGAAGTCAAACTACTGGTCTATCATATGTGGCTATTGGTCGAAAAATTGGCCCTTTTTTAAATATTACGATGGTTTGCTTAATGGCTATCTTTGGCATTCTGAAAAAGAACAAAAATGGTAGCACCAATTATTATAGCGGTAATTTTATTGTTAGCTTACCTTGGAGTTTTCACGGTAAAGCAGCAGACGGCCGCATTGGTCGAAAGATTTGGAAGATTTCATAGTGTCAGGAACTCGGGTATTCAGTTTCGAATACCTTTTGTGGACAGAATAGCTGGACGGGTTAACCTTAGAATCCAGCAACTCGATGTGAATGTCGAAACCAAGACCAAAGACGATGTTTTTGTCAAAATGAAGGTCTCCGTGCAATACTTGGTTCTGCAAGAAAAAATCTACGACGCTTACTACCGTCTTCAGAACCCCAATGATCAAATAACCTCTTATGTTTTTGATACAGTTAGAGCGGAAGTACCAAAATTGAGATTGGATGACGTTTTCGAGAAAAAGGATGATGTAGCCATTGCGATAAAACGAGAATTGGCACAAGCCATGAGTGAGTATGGTTATGGAATCATTAAAGCTTTGGTCACGGACATTGATCCAGCGGAAGAAGTGAAAATTGCCATGAATCGAATAAACGCAGCCGAGCGACAGCGTACAGCGGCAGAGTACGAAGGAGAAGCAGAAAGAATAAGAATAGTAGCCAAAGCCACAGCTGAGGCTGAGAGCAAAAGATTGCAAGGGCGAGGTATTGCCGATCAAAGAAGAGAGATAGCGCGAGGGTTGGAAGATTCGGTAATTGTCTTGAACAAGGTAGGAATCAATTCTCAAGAGGCCTCTGCTCTAATCGTCGTTACTCAGCACTACGATACGCTTCAATCGGTCAGTGAAAAAAGTAGAAGCAGTTTGATTTTACTTCCAAACAACCCAAGTGCGGCCAGTAATATGTTGACAGAGTTGACTACCTCGTTTATTGCCGCGAATAAATTGAAGGAATTGGAGCAGGAAGATGATAAGCAGCGGGAAGACGATAAGCAAAAGCAGCAAAAGCTAGATTCTTAAATCTTGACAAAGCGAATTCGATTCTTCTTACTCCTATTATTAATCTCCAAGATGTATACTCCGCTTTGCAATTCTTCCACGCCAATTCTGAAGTAGCGTCTATTATTGTAAACGAATACTCTATCGTCACGAATTAGATTTCCCGATGGATCGTAAATGCGGTACTTTATTTCTTGGTCGAATGAATCATTAGAAGTGATGGTTAACAGATCTTCAACAGGATTTGGAGAGATAAATAATTCATCACCCTCTGCTAAGCGGCCAAGGGTTCCTTCGCAATCGGGGTAAATGTTTCTGGAATCAGTTGCCTTGAGACCACCTGGGTCGGTAACCTCAATAACCACCTCGTACCAATAAGTCTCAAAAGGACTGCATCCAGTGGGGTAAATGGTTAACTTTTCTCCATTTCCAGATAAGTAATCTAGGTAGTGGAAATGTGTATTGTGATGAAGGATATGTATCCAGTCGTAGGTCATTTCTGATGGATTACTCTCGTCATCAGTCACCGCCGCAACTAAGTCGAATAGGGTAGGGCCAAGAGTGGAGTATAACTCGCCTTCCGCAATACTAGAAAAATCTACACTTGGAGGAGTGTTGTTTAGAGAGACAGGAATAATTTGTTCTGAAGCTGCTCCTAATGCGTCCTCCACTCTCAGGAGAATGGTTTCTGAAGATATATTACCGTTCAAAGGTTCGAAAGTCTTTGTGATTATTTCACCAGTCATTTGAGAGCCATCTTCAAAAGTCCAGCTGTACGTCAAATCTTGGCCTTCTGGGTCATAACTTTCTGATGCGTCCAGATCAACGACTAAAGTCCCTATGCCATACACCGTGTCTGGAGTTACCTAAAGAACCGGTTTGAGATTTCCTCCAAAGCAAATTCGTTTTATTTCTGATGGTGAGATCGTGGTCACATATAAACACTGGTCAAAAGGGCTTTGAGTGATGTGGACAACGGGACCAATTGATTCGTTCCAAGTTTCTATTTCCAGTGGCTCGTTTGTCTCATCAAATTTTATCACCCGAAGCCATCCCGAAAAATCTGCCAGAGTATACCACCCTTGATACTCTTCAGGTATCCCATCTCCTTCCATAAAAACTCCTCCGCTTCCGCTAATACCTGTAAAGCTAGAACCGATTACCCCTGCATCCTCTACTGAAGTATAGTTGGCCTCTCCGTTCCCATCAAAAGTGGAGGCAGCGGCTATCAGCGGCACAATCTCATTGTTTGCGTTAGCAGAATTAGCAAAACTCAGAGCAGGTCTTTTGTGGACGAAGGTCGTTGTCTCCTCATCTATTGTCAAAGAAGGATCACATGGATTTGGAAAGAAATATTCGTGCTGAAGATTCTCTTGTAGAATAACATCTTGATAATTCAAGTATTCACTACAAGACGAAGAACCCAAAGGATTGGGAGCGTTCACATTCTTCGTTGAAACATTTGCATAAAAGCCATAGCGCATAGGACCTTGGAAAATAGGCCATCCGTAATTCCCACCTGACTCTGTGACAAAGTTTATTTCTTCCCAAACCCAATCACCGACATCAGAAAGCACGATAGTTCCTGGAGCACCTGACTCTAAGTTCCCTCCGCCTGTATTTGGCTTAACTGTAAATCTATATGGGTTTCTAAAGCCCATTGCCCAAATTTTGGACCGAGGTGAAGAAGAATTGCTAGCGTCATAAAACGGATTGTTGGGAAGTCCTTCGCCTGTTTCGGGATTGATTCTGAGAATTTTTCCGTTTAGCCCGTCTAAGTATTGAGCTCGGAAAGCACCAAGCTGCTCTTCCTCCTTGAGAATATTATAATCCAGAGCGATGTCATCGTGAGCGTATGCAGGAATCGGCCCATGTCCATTAAATCCATCTCCAGAAGGAGAGCCCACCCAAGTGTTTCCGTCTCCTGTCGATGCAATGAGAGAGCCATCATTACCAAACATCAATTGACCAACACCATGCGCTGGAGCGCATATGGGAAGTCCTGTGCCCATTTCCGCTCCCAGCAATATTTTTCGGCTATTTGCAACGAGGCTTAAATTTTCAACATCTAAGGTATATCTCGTAATTCTTCCCATAGAAACTTTGGTATCGCTTGCAGCAGGGTCATAGTCTGATGTTCCAAAGAATCGTAAATAGTGTGTGTCTGCACAATAGAAAAGGTAGATGTAGCCATTCTCCATAAAATTCGGATCCAATGTCGCTCCAATCATCCCTAAATCCCCATAAAAAGCGACCTCTTCTGAGATATCAATTACAGGAATATCTTCGACTTGATCATTTGAGATTAACTAAACAGTTCCGTTAAGTCCCCAAACAACAGACAGATTGGTGTCTGCTAAAAAGATCCCAGCAGCTACATTGAATTGATCATATGCTACCTTTTCTACAAATCCATCGGGGCATTGTGCTTGAGCTTTTTGAGAAAGGGTGCCGAATACCAACAGACACGAAATCAAAATTCTTCTCATAATTTGCTTCTATAAACACTAGCGAAACTAAGAATAAGACTTGGTTGGGTCCAAATCAGATTTGCGCTTTTATCCCAATTGTGCGTGAATTTTTATTCTGGCCATATTCAAAAGTAATTTTCCTAATTCTCTATTAAATCTTCATGTCAGTTGAAGAGAGCATTTTATAATGTCCATTTTTAAGAATTTCCCTCACGAATGTGGACTCTAGGGTGCCGCTCAGTTTTTTAAATCAGCACATGAATCTTTTGGGTCTCTCCTATGTGAGAAAATTGTTTGCACAAAACCTGAATTGAAAGGTGTTCATTCTATTTTTGCAGCATGAGAAAGATTGTAATGGTTAATTGGAAAACTGTTCTTTTAATTTTAGGATACTCTATTTTGAGTCTAGGCCTGTTTTGCCAGGCTCTGCCTGCAGGATTTCAGATCGAGACAGTAATCGATGATATAGAATATCCCGCTGGAATGGTTCACGACCAAGAAGTCTCCTATGTATGGGAATTAAATGGATTCATTTGGCCAGTGATAGATGGAGAAAAGAGCTCTGAGCCTCTCTTGGACTTGAGTAATGAAGTAGGATTTTGGAATGATCACGGTTTGCTGTCGATCGCATTACACCCCAAATTTTCAGAGAACGGCTGGATATACCTCTTATATGTTGTCGACAGACATCATCTTATAAATTTTGGGACAAGTTCTTATGACCCTGAAGAAGATCAATATGAGGAAGCCACTATAGGACGAGTTGTGCGATATACCGTAGATATTAATGATCGCACTGAAATAGTCGCTGATAGTAGAATAGTCTTAATCGGGGACTCGAAAGAGAATGGTATTCCCATTCCTACAATCTCTCATGGATTGGGAACAATGTGCTTTGGAGAGGATGGTTCATTACTAATTTCAGTTGGTGATGGGAATTCTCCTGGCTCTGATTACAATGGGACGGGCGAGTTGCCTCTTCTTGGATACGATGATCAGGCTCTAACCGACGGTATACTCAAGCCCGATGAAAATGTTGGCGCCTTTAGATCTCAGTATTTGAATACGTATTGCGGAAAAGTCCTAAGAATTAATCCTGAAACTGGTGGGGCCTATGAATCAAATCCGTTCTTCGACCCATCTAGGCCCGATGAACCCATTTCCAAGGTTTGGGCACTGGGCTTTCGCAATCCGTTCAGAATGTCCCTCATACCCAATACAGGATCTGAAGATCCTGCTCTAGGTGATCCTGGCTCAATAATCATCGGAGACGTGGGAGACTGGACTTGGGAGGAAATCAATATCATTAATGAATCAGGGTTGAATTTTGGTTGGCCAATTTTTCAAGGACCTGAATATTATTATCTTTTTCAAAACAATTTAACTGTCGATCCTGAACATCCACTTGACTTTCCTTGCGGAAGTTTGTCATACTATACTTTTCAAGACTTAATCGTTCAGCCCCGAGAATTCCATGACGAGCAATGGACACATCCTTGTGGTGGTCAGATCTCCACTGATATCAGGACGTTTGCGCATGAAAGACCAGTATTGGCTTATGCAAATAATCTAATAGCATCAGGTATTTTTGCTCCCGAAGATTCTGTCGTTATGCCTGGCTTTAATTTGGATGGGAGCGCTGCTCTGATAGGAGTTTCCTCAAGTGAAGCAAATATTATTGGTGCGGAGGAATTTACGGGTAGCTCTAGTGTTGCGGGAGTTTTTTACACAGGTGAGTCATTTCCTGAAGAGTACCACGGCATCTACTTACAAGCAGATTTTTCGGGGTGGTTTAAAGCTTTTCGATTTAATGAATCTTACGAACTGACTGCGCTCGAAAATTGGAGTAATTCAATTGGAAATGTGGTCCACATTAGTGAAAATCCCTTCGACGGAAGTGTTTACTTAGCCACCTTGTTTCCCGGTGAGATCAAACGGATAAGCTTTGCAGGAAACTTATCGCCCGTTATCATTGTCAGTCCTGATACTATCATTGGGAATAGTCCCCTTTCAGTATTCTTTGATGCTTCTGAGACTTACGATCCTGACGGTGATGTTATCACATTCGATTGGGATTTTGAAGATGGTACAGTGGCTTCAGGACCTACAACCAATCACACCTTTATCAGCGAAGATGGTTTGCCAAAATCTTTCAGGACTGTGCTAACAGTTACAGATAGCTTCGGGAATTCAAGACAAAAAACGATACTGGTGGCAGTTGAGAACACTCCTCCCCAAGCAGAAATAATTTCTTTTTCAGAAGGTTTTTTGTACTCAATCGGTAGTCCGACTTCCCTCAATCTCGTTGGAGATATTTCAGATATGGAAAATGAGGTAGATGAATTGGAGATTAGATGGGATATGTACCTTCATCACAACACTCATTTCCATCTTGAACGCACTTTTTTCGAAGAAGAAGCTATGGTTCTCGTCCAACCTCTTGGCTGCGGGATAGAGACTTTCTGGTATAGATTTGATCTTACGGTTACAGACCCGCAAGGATTGACAACAAAGACCTCCAAAGATATATTTCCAGATTGCGATGGTTCGGGAGGGTATCAGAATGACGTCTTTATTTTCCCCAATCCGACTCAGAATAGGTTTCAAATGAACTACCCCTCTGATCCTGGCAGTGAGGTGACCTTGAGAATCTTCAATTATTCAGGAACCTTAATTCGATCTGAAACATACAATCCGCAACCAGGAGAGATCTCTCGATCATTTGGGACGAACAATATTTCATCTGGGACTTATGTGGTGGAATTAAGAAGTTCGAATTGGGTTAAAAGAGAATCTCTAGTTATAATCAAGCTATAGTCATTCAGGAAAAAGACTCCACAAAGGAGTCCTTCCTATAATCGAACAAACTTCATTTGATTTCTCTTTCCATCAATGGAGAAATCCATGGTGTAAACTCCTGCAGGGAGTTCTTCAACATTTAGCCTAAAAAATTGACGGTCATTGTAAACTCTTATTTCATCAAACCTTATGAGTCTGCCTGTAATATCTACTATGCTTAGCTCAACGACTTCTCCAAGTGATTCATTGCTTAGTATAGTTAGATTTCCAGTAGTAGGATTGGGGAAAAGAGTCAGATCATCTGTCCCCGATTCTCTTTCCAGCTCGCCGTCACAATCAGGATAGATCATCTTTGAGTCGAATGCGGTTAGGCCGCCTTGATCAATTACTCGCACACTGAGCTCGTACCAATAAACGTCTGTATCCGCACATCCTGTCGGGTTTACTAGAGTGATTCCACTTCCGAAGTCATACTCTTGCAGTACATGGAAATGAGTGTTATGATGCAACAAGTGCTTCCATTCAAACGACATTTCAGAAGCTGAATTTTCTGAATCGATCACGCTAGCCGAAAGTTCAAATGTTGAAGGAAAATCTACCGAATAGAGATCACCATCAGCAATACTCACTATTTCTACCTCTGGCGGGGTATTGTTTAATGAGATGAGAATTTCTTTGTCGTTTGTGGCGCCCACACTATCTGTAACTGTGAGAGTGGTAGTAAACGACTTGAGTCCACTGTCTTCAAAATCATGACTAACTAAGGCTCCTTCAGCAGTTGAACCATCTCCAAAATCCCATTCATACGTAATTGATCCACCTTCAGGGTCATAAGATTGCGTTGCATCAAAGCTTAAAGCCATCGGCGACGGTCCGTATATAGTGTCATTTTCAATTACAGGAACTGGCTTAAGGTTGCCGCCAAAACATATTCTAT